>DASZXK010000069.1:0-77191 GCA_035545855.1 Polyangiaceae bacterium | reverse complement strand
GCCCCCGCTCCCTCACCACCTCTTCCGCCGCGATCCCGCTCGCGTCCAGGAACTCCTTCGCGAGCCCGCTCTTCTCGCGGATGAGCTCGGCCGGCGTCCCCTGTCCCACGAGGCGTCCCTTCGCGAGCAGGAAGACGTAGTCCGCGATCTTCAGCGCGCTCGCCATGTCGTGGGAGATGACGACGCTCGTGACGCCGAAGCGGTCCCGCGTCTCGAGGATGAGTTCGTCCACCATCCGGCTCGTGAGCGGGTCGAGGCCGCTCGTGGGTTCGTCGTAGACGACGATCTTCGGGTCCAGCATGAGGGCGCGCGCGAGGCCGACGCGTTTTCGCATGCCGCCCGAGAGCTGGCTGGGGAACCGCGTCTCGATCTTCTCGAGGCCGAGGATGGAGAGTTTCTCGATGACGCGCTTCCGGATCTCCTTCTCCGAGAGCTTCGTGTGCTCGCGGAGCGGGAAGGCGACGTTGTCGAGGACGTTCAAGGAATCGAGGAGCGCGGCGTACTGGAAGACCATGCCGAACTTCCGCCGTACCTCGTTCATCTTCCGCTCGGAGAGCGGCGCGACGTCCACGCCGTCCACGAAGATCGACCCGCTCGTCGGCTTGTCGAGCCCGATGAGCAGGCGGAGGAGGGTCGTCTTGCCGGCCCCGGAGCCTCCGATGACGACGACGACCTGGCCGCGGCGAATCGTCATGTTGATGTCGTCCAGCGCGACGAAATCGCCGAAGCGCTTCGTCATGTGCTGGACGACCACGTGCGGCTCCCCCCGGGCCCCGGCGCCCGCTTCGGGCGGGGTTTCGGCGGTGGGGCGAGCCTGAGGAGCCACCGCCGGACGATACCAAAGCCTTGACCTTCACGGCCCCCCGCGCGAAGTAAACCGGTATGACCGAGGAGCATTTCACCGCGATCGTTCAGGCCGCGGAGGCGAAGAAGGACGACAAGGGCTGGTTTGCCACCCAGGAGGGCCGGCACATCACGCTGTACGTCTCCGCGGAAGGGTCGAGCCTCACCGTGAGCCGCGTCGAGGCCCTTCGGCTGGACGGGGGCTTCGTGAAGGCCCGGAGCGTCCGCGGCGAGGTCTACATCCTCGCCCTCGAAGACGTGTTCGCCGGCGCCGTCGAGCCTCAGCCGCAGGGTGGGCGCCGCGCCGGATTCGGCTGAACGCGCCGTGGGACGCGGCCCGGAACGCGACCGCTCTCGGGCTGCGCGGCTGTTCGCGGCCGTCGCGGCCTTCGTCGTCGGGGACTTGCTCCGCGTGCGGCGCGCGCACGCCGAACGGGCGATGACGCGAGCAGGCGTCGCGGAGCCGTCGGACACGGTCCGCGCCATGTACCGCTCCCTCGGACGGGGCCTGTTCGAGCTGCTCCGTCTATCCATACGCCGAGGTCGCCACGCGCTCGCCGTTCGGGCTCCGCTCGCGGAACTCGAGGCGCTCCGGGCGCGCGGTCGCGGCGTCGTCGTCGCGACGGCCCATACCGGGAGCTGGGACGTCGCCGCCTGCGCCATGGCGCGCGTCGCGCCGCTCACGGTCGTCACGAAGCGCCTGTCGGTGTCGGTCCTCGACCGCCTCTGGCAAGGGACGCGGAGGCGGGAAGGGGTCCGGCTCACGGAAGCGGGACGCGCCGCGCGGGACGTCGCGAGCGCGCTTCGACGCGGAGAGGTCGTCGCGATGCTCGTGGATCAGGCGCCCGAGCGGGCGCGGGGCGTCGTCCGCGCGTCGTTCCTCGGAGCTCCTGCCCTCGTGGATCTCGCTCCGGCATATGCCGCGATGCGGGCGAGAGCGCCGCTCGTCGCGGCGTTCCCGTACCGGGACGCCGACGGCGGTCACGGCGTGACGCTCGCGGGCGTCTTCGAGCCCCCCGCGCGGGCGGAGCGAGCCTGGGCCGAAGAGACGATGATCGCCGTCACCCGCCTCCTGGACGAGCACGTCCGCCGGCGCCCCGAGCAGTGGCTGTGGATGCACCGGCGCTGGAAGGGAGCGGCCTGAACGCGGAGCCGTTCCTCCGCCTCCGGGCGGTGGTATACGCCCCCCATGGCGAACGACGACGCGCTCCGCATCGGTAGCCACACCTTCTCTTCCCGGCTCTTCGTCGGCACCGGGAAATACAAGGACGTGAACGAGACCCGCGCGGCGCTGGAGGCCTCCGGCGCGGAGGTCGTCACCGTCGCGCTCCGGCGGGTGGACCTGAAGGACCGCGCCGCGGGCTCCCTCATGAGCCTCGTGATGAGCAAGCGCTGGACGATCCTGCCGAACACGGCGGGCTGCTACACGGCGGACGAGGCCGTCCGCACGCTCCGGCTCGCGCGGGAGCTCGGCATCGCGGACCTCGTGAAGCTCGAGGTCATCGGGGACGAGCGCACGCTCTACCCCGACAACGAGCAGACGCTCGAAGCCGCGAAGATCCTCGTGAAGGAGGGCTTCACGGTGCTCCCGTACTGCATGGATGATCCGATCGTCTGCAAGAAGCTCGAGGACCTCGGCTGCGCGGCGGTGATGCCGCTCGCGGCGCCCATCGGGTCCGGTCTCGGCATCCGGAACCCGTACAACCTCCGCATCATCCTCGAGAGCGCGAAGGTCCCCGTCATCGTGGACGCGGGCGTCGGGACGGCGAGCGACGCGGCGGTCGCGATGGAGCTCGGCTGTCACGGCGTGCTCATGAACACGGCCATCGCCGGCGCCAGACACCCGATCTTGATGGCGGAAGCGATGCGAGAAGCGGTGAGCGCCGGAAGGAAGGCGTTCCTCGCGGGTCGCATGCCGAAGCGTCTCCACGCGAGCGCGTCGAGCCCGGAGAGCGGGCTCATTTGAGCGAGCCGGCCGGGGAGGGGGAGCGGCCCGCCCCGCCGCCGCTGTCGACGTATCAGAAGCGGCTCCTCGTCTTCCTCAGCGTCGCGACCTTCTTCGAAGGCTACGACTTCATCGCGCTCGCGCAGATCTTGCCGAATTTCCGGGCGGACATGCACGTCGGGCCCGAGGTGGCAGGCAGGCTCGTCGCGCTCATCAACTTCGGTTCGATGCTCGCGTACGCTCTGGTCCGGCGCGCGGATCAGTGGGGCCGCCGTCGCGTGCTCACGGTGACGATCACCGGGTACACCATTTCCACCTTCGTCTCGGGACTGGCTCCCGGGCCTTGGTCGTTCGCGTTCTGTCAGATGCTCGCCCGGATCTTCCTCATCGGAGAGTACGCGACGAGCATGGTCATCGCCGCCGAGGAGTTCCCGAAGGAGCGGCGCGGTCTCGCCATCGGCACCGTCGCCGCGTTCTCGAGCTTCGGGGCGATCCTCTGCGCGGGGCTCGTTCCGTTCCTCGTGAGGTCGCCGTACGGCTGGCGGACGGTGTACTTCGTCGCGCTCCTCCCGCTCGTCACGATTGCGTACGCGAGGCGCGGCCTCCACGAGACGAAGCGGTTCGAGGAGCAGGGGGCGCACCGCGCCGAATCCGTCTTCCACGTGTTCCGGACGCCGTACCGGAAGCGAGTCCTGGAGCTCGGAGTCGTCTGGATCTTCGCGTACGTGTCCACGCAGAACACGGTGACGTTCTGGAAGGACTTCGCCATGAACGAACGGGGGCTCACGGACAAGCAGGTCGCCGCGTCGGTCGCGCTCGCGGCGGTCGTGGCGCTCCCGCTCGTCTTCGGCGTCGGCAAGGCGCTGGATTCGTGGGGCCGGCGTCCGGCCGCGGCCGTGGTGTTCGCCGTCGGCGGAGTGGGCACGATCGGCTGCTACACGCTCACGTCCCAGGCCGGGCTCACGGTGTCCCTCGTCGCCGGCATCTTCGCGTCGAGCGCGTTCCTCCCCATCCTGAACTCGTTCACGACCGAGCTCTTCCCGACTGCGATGCGCGCGGACGGCTTCGCGTGGGCGAACAACCTCATCGGACGGCTCGGATACGTGCTGTCGCCGATCGCCGTCGGGGCGCTCGCCGAGACGATGGGTTACGGACCCGTCCTGCGTCTGACGGCGATCTTCCCATTCATCGGGATCGGGCTCATCTACGTGCTCTTCCCGGAGACGAAGGGCCGCTCGCTCGAGGAGACGGCGGCGCTGTGACGGACCGCGGCACGCGTGCGCTCCTGCTCGGAGTCGGTCCGGCGTTCGCGTACGTCGCGTACATCTTCGTGATGGGCTCGATCCGCGGCGCGGACACCCCGATGCACGTCTCGGACAAGACGGCGCACTTCCTCGCGTTCGGCCTCATGGTGCCGCTGTTCGCTCGCGCGCTTCGGCATCTCGCGCCGCGCGTCTCGCCCGTGGTCGCTCTCCTGCTCGCCGCGGCGCTCTCCTCCGGCGCCGGAGCCTTGCTCGAGGTCTGGCAGGCGTTCATCCCGTGGCGGAGCTCGGACGTCTGGGACTGGGTCGCGGACACGATGGGCGCGGCGGCGGCGCTCCTCGTCCTGTTCGGGGTCCGCGCGGCGAAATCCGGAGAGCCGTCCGCCCGATGAAGGGGCGTGGAGGAGCATGTTACACTCGACGTCGATGACGGTGCCCGAGCCCTGGGTGATCGCGGAGGATCCGCGATGCGGAAAGACGCTCCGCCTCGCGTCGGACGCGGACGGAGCCGATCTCTTTCCCACGCGCGCCGAAAGCGAGGCGAGGGCCCGGGAAGCGGAGGCGAAGGCCCGTGAAGCGGAAGGAAGGGCCCGGGAAGCCGAGGCGAAGGCCCGAGAGGCGGCAGAAGCCAGGATTCGGGAGCTCGAAACCGAGCTGTCGCGCCGCGGCGAGCGCTGACGGAGGACGCCGGTCTTGCGCCTCTCCGCGATCTTGCTCCTCGCGGCGTTCTCCCAGGCGCCGCTCCAGTGCTCGCACGAGGAGGACCCCGCACTCCGGAAGTACGAGACGCCGCCGGAGGCCCTCTACGATCTCGCGGAGCGCTTCAAGGCGAAGGGGGAGACGGCGGCCCACCGGGACACGCTTCGCTATCTCGTGGAGCGCTATCCGAGCAGTCGCTTCGCCGTCCGCGCGAAGGAAGAGCTCGGCGCCGTCGACGGCGGACGATGAACCGCGCGCTCCGTGAGGCGTGTCGCGCCGGCGTCCCGCCGCGGCTCGTCGTCGTGACGGACCTCGACGTCGCGCCCTGGGACCTGCTGGTCTCCCGGGTCGGGGCCGTGCTTCGAAGCGCGACGCCGGGAAGCGTCGCCGTGCAGCTCCGGGATCTCGAAAGGGGCGCTCGGGAGCGGCTGGAGCTCGGCGGCGCGCTGGCCTCGGCGTGTCGGACCGAGGGGCAGTTCCTCGTCGTGAACGACCGGCTGGACGTCGCCGTGCTCCTCGGCGCGGACGGCGTGCACCTCGGGGAGGCGTCCGTTTCGAGCGCCGAGGCCCGGCGCATTCCCGGTCTGGACGAGATCTGGGTGTCCCGGGCGTGCCACGCCGCCGACGCGGTCTCGGGGGAGGACGCGGATGCCGTCCTGCTGTCCCCTGCGGCCGCGCCCAGGAAGGGCCGTTCCCCGCTGGGACCGGAGGCGTTCCGGCGTGCGAGAGCGTCCCTGGAGGCCGTTTCCGCGCGATCGCGGCCCCTCCTCTACGCGCTCGGCGGAATCGACGCGGCGAACACCGCCGCGTTCCGTGCAGCGGGCGCGGACGGCGTGGCCGTCATCGGCGCCGTCCTGGACGGAAGGGACGCGATGCCGCTCTTGGAAGCGCTCGGGATCCGGCGGGGGAAGGGCGCAGCTCCGAGCGGCGGCTAACCCCCTCGCGCGCGTCGCGGAGCTCGAACGAGAGCTCGCGCGGCGCGGGGGCCGCTTCCTTCGCGCGCTCGGCGCGGTCCGCTCTGGTGTTGCGTGAGGACTTCCGAAAGCGGCGGCGCCGCGTCCCTCACGAATCTCGCAGGGGCGAGCCGTCGGGCTTCTTCTCGAGCGAGTACGTCACCTTCACGCCGTTCACGTCGAGCGTGTCCGTGCCGGGCCCCGGAGCGAATTCGAGCGCGAGGATCTCCTTCGAGATGGCGTCCGAGAACTCCCGGAGAGCCTGATTCACCTCGGCGTCTTCCGCGCCCCAGCGGACGGCGATCCGATCCGTGATGTCGAGCCCGCGATCCTTTCGCGCCGTCTGGAGGAGGCTGATGACCTCGCGCGCGACGCCCTCTCGGAGGAGCGCCGGGGTCGGGTGCATGTCGAGCGCGACGGTGACGTGCCCGTCGGACGCGACGGCCGCGTCCCCCTTGGGCTTTCGCTCGAGGATCACGTCTTCCAGGGTGAGCGTCTCTCCCGCGATGACGACCGGTTCGCCGGCTTCTAGCTTCCCGACCGACGCATGGTCGAATTCGCGGAGCGCCGCGCCGATCTCCTTCAGCTTCGGGCCGCATCGCTTGCCGAGCGTCTTGAAGTTCGGCTTCACGACGACGTCCGCGAACGCGCTCTCGTCGGCGACCGCGTCCACCGTCTTCACGTTGATCTCGTCGCCGATGAGCGCGGCGGAGAGCGCCACGGCCTCACGGACCTTCGCGTCCCGGTGGACCACGGTGAGCTTCGGGAGCGGCTGACGGACCTTCACCTTGTGGTCTTCTCGAACCTTGCGAGAGAGCGTCACGACCGCGCGCACGATCGACATGCGCTCCTCGAGCGCGCGGTCGATGACCGAGACGTTCGCGACGGGATAGTCCGCGAAGTGAACGCTCTCGGGGGCGGCCGGATCCACCGGGCGGACGAGCTTCTGGTACACCGTCTCCGTCAGGAACGGCATGAACGGCGCGAGGACCTTCGCGAAGGTGACGAGCACCTCGTAGAGGGTCGCGTAGGCCGCGGCCTTGTCCTTGTCGTCCTGGGACTTCCAGAACCGGGGCCGCGAGCGGCGGATGTACCAGTTCGTGAGATCGTCGATGAAGGCGACGAGCCGGGGAACGACGTTGTAGAGCCGGTACGCTTCCATCTCCGTGTTCACGTCGGAGACGAGGCTCTGGAGGACGGAGAGCACCCAGCGGTCGATGTCGGGGCGCTCGGAAACAGCCGGCGCGGAGCTCGCCCGCGGATCGAAGCCGTCCACGGAAGCGTAAGTCGTGAAGAAGGAGAGGGCGTTCCAGTACGGAAGCACGACGGTGCGGACGATCTCCTTCAGCCCGCGCTCGGAGAACCGGAGCGGCTCCCCGCGAACCACCGGCGAGTCGATGAGGTAGGCGCGCAGGGCGTCCGCGCCGTACGCCTCGAGTACCCCGTTCGGATCGGGGTAGTTCTTCTTGCTCTTCGACATCTTCTGGCCGTCCTCGGCCAGGATGAGCCCGTTCACGATGACGTTCCGGAACGGCGATTGGTCGAAGAGCGCAGTCCCGAGGACGAGCAGCGTGTAGAACCACCCGCGCGTCTGATCGAGACCTTCGGCGATGAAGTGCGCGGGGAACGTCTCCTTCAAGCGATCGCCGTTCTCGAAGGGGTAGTGCTGCTGCGCGTACGGCATCGCGCCGGATTCGAACCAGCAGTCCAGCACCTCGGGCGTTCGCCGGTACGTCTTTCCGTCCTTCTGGATCAGGACCTCGTCCACGACGTGCTTGTGGAGGTCCGTCACTCGGACGCCGGAGAGCGCCTCGAGCTCCGCGACGGAGCCGACGCAGATCCGATCGTTCGGGTCGGCCTCGTTGATCCAGATGGGGAGGCAGGAGCCCCAGAAGCGGTTCCGGCTGATGTTCCAGTCGTTCGCGTCCCGGAGCCAGTTGCCGAACCGGTTCTCTCCGACGGATTCGGGAACCCAGTGGACGGTGCCGTTGGTGCGGCCGAGCGCCTCACGCTGATCGGCGACCTTCACGTACCAGGCGTCGATGGCGCGGTAGATGAGCGGCGTCTCCGTGCGCGGGCAGAACGGGTAGCTGTGCACGAGCGTGCTCTGCCGGAAGAGCTTTCCGTCTTCCTTCAGCTTCTTGATGATGCCCTTGTCGGCTTCCTTCGCGTTCTCTCCGGCGAAGTCCGGCACGCGATCGGTGAAACGAGCCTCCGCATCCAGCGGATCCACGAGCTCGATGCCCGCCGCGCGGCAGACCCGGAAGTCGTCCTCGCCGTAGGCGGGAGCGAGGTGCACGACGCCGGTGCCGTCTTCCGTCGTCACGAAGGCGTCCGACAGGACGACGAAGCTCTTCTCGTGGTCCGCGAAGTACGGAAACAGTGGCTCGTACCCGAGGCCGACCAGCTCCGTCCCCGGGAACGTCTTTTCGACGGTGTACTCGTCCTTCTTCGGGAACACGGCGGAGAGGCGCGCCGTCGCGAGGAGGTACGGCGATCCCGTCGCCGCCTCGCGCACGAGCGAGTACTCGATCTTCGGGCCCACGCAGAGCGCGAGGTTCGACGGCAGCGTCCACGGGGTCGTCGTCCAGGCGAGGACGTACAGCGGCTCGTGGACTCCGAGCGCGTCCGCGCCCCGCGTCACGCGAAACCGTACGGTGACGGCGGGATCCTGTACGTCCTTGTAGTTGCTGTTCGCCTCGAAGTTCGAGAGGGGCGTCCCGAGCCCGAAGCTGTACGGCATGATCCGATAGGACTTGTAGATGCGGCCCTTGTCCCAGAGCTGCTTGAAGACCCACCACACGGACTCCATGAAGCCCGGGTCCATCGTCTTGTAGTCGTCGTCGAAGTCCACCCAGCGCCCGATGCGCGTGACCGTCTTCCGCCACTCCGCGACGTACTCGAGGACCATGGAGCGGCACTGCTCGTTGAACGCGGCGACGCCGTGCTCGAAGATCTGCGTTCGTCCGGCGAGTCCGAGCGCGTTCTGCGCGAGCGCCTCGATCGGAAGCCCGTGGCAGTCCCAGCCGAACCGGCGCGTGACCGGATGCCCGCGCATGTTCCAGTAGCGCGGAACGATGTCCTTGATGGTGCTCGCGAGGAGGTGCCCGTAGTGGGGCTTGCCCGTCGCGAACGGCGGCCCGTCGTAGAAGACGAACGGCACGCCGGAGGCACGCCGGCGGTTCGACTCCCGGAACGCGTCGAGCCGCTCCCAGAGCGCGACGATCGCCTTTTCCTGCGAGGGGAAGTCGGCCTGGGGCGGTACTTTTTCGATCGGGGAAGCGGCCATCGGAAGAAGCCGCTTATTACCTCAGGCGCGCCCGATCGGCGACCCGTGAGGGGGGCGCGACGCACGTGCTCGAGCGCCGCGCCTCCTCGTCGGTCAGTGCGCGGGGGGAGCCGCGGTGCCGCCCATCGCGGGCACGCACGCCGGCGCGACGCACTGGAAGCCGGGGTTGCAGTCGTTGTTGCTTTGGCAGGGCCACGCGCAGCGGCCGACCTGCATGTTGCAGCGGTGCGAGAGGCACGTCGCGTCCGACTGGCAGGGGAACGCCATCGACGACGGCGTGGACGTGGTCGCGGAAGGCGCCGGCTGCTGCCCGTAGCCCGGCTGCGGTTGCTGGCCGTAACCCGGCTGCGGCTGCTGGCCGTAGCCCGGCTGCGGCTGCTGGCCGTAACCCGGCTGCCCGTAACCCGGCTGCTGCCCGTAGCCCGGCTGCGGTTGCTGCCCGTAGCCCGGCTGCTGACCGTAACCCGGCTGCGCGCCGTAACCCGGCTGCTGACCGTAACCCGGCTGCGCGCCGTATCCGCCCTGGGCCGGAGGGGCGTCTTCGTCCTTCTTCTTGCAGCCGGCGAGAACGATGGCCGAAACGATGAAGATGCTCGCGAAACCTAGGGCCTTCTGCATGAAACTTCCTCGGGCGCCTCCTGGCGCTCACACGCAGAGGACCCTAGCACCGGGAGCACCCGCAATACATCCGTAAGCGCCCGGGAGCTCCCGGTGGTATCGTCCGGCGCTCGGTCTCATGACGAGCACGGCGGAGCAGGGGGAACCGCGGGAGGTTCTCGGAGAGGAGCCCGTCGCCCGGTTCGAGTCCGTCATCGAGGCCGCCCTCCGGCGGAAACCGTCGCAGGAGGCGCGCCTCGCCGGGGCTTTCAGGGTCCTTTCGCCCCACTCCGAGCGGCTGTCGTCCCTCCTCCGTCGCACGCTCGGCACGCTGGTGAAGCGAAGCTCGTTCGAGCGTCCGCTCTACGCCGGCGTCGTTCGCGCCGTGGCGGAGATCGACCCGGCTCGCGCGGCGCCGGATCTCGCCCGCGCGCTCCAGACCGACGACGCCGGGGGGCTCGCGACGCTCTCGGCGTGCTGCTTGCCGGGGGGGGACCTCGGCGGCGCGCTCGCGAAGGTCGCCGCCTCTCGCCACCCGCACCTCGCCTTCGCGGCCGAGGTCGCGCGCATCGCGCGGGGCGAGTCGGACGGCGCGCACGTCGCCGCGCTCGCCCCGAAGATCAAGGAGAGCCACCGCATCGCCCTCTGCGTGGAGATCTTCGTGCCCCTCCTGCGCCATCCGGCGCTCTCTCCGGCGATCACGCCGGCCCTCGCGGTGCTCAGGGACGCCGAGCGACACCTCGGTCGCTGGCTCGTCTTCGGAGAGATCGCGGCGCGCGCCGGGGACAGCGGCCCCCTCGCCGAGGCGCGCGAACGGGCGAGCGACGGACCCTCGAGCGCTCGGGCCGCCTGGGCGCTCGTCGCCTGGGCGCTCTCGGACGCGAGCGAACCGCCGACGATCCGCCCGACGGTGGAGATCGTGTCGCGCCTCTCCGATCGTCCGAGCGCCGATCGCGACCCGACTTTCCTCTATCGCCTCGCCGAGGCGGGGTGCGCGTCCGCGCGCCCGATGCTCGAGGGCCTCGCCCGCGGTCCGCTCCGGACCGACACGGCGATCCGCGCCGCCATGTACCTCGCGCGCGACCACGGCCGGGACGACCTCCGCTCGCTCCTCGCGAACGTCGCGGAGAATCCGCGAAATGAC
This sequence comes from Polyangiaceae bacterium, assembly GCA_035545855.1. Lineage (GTDB taxonomy): Bacteria > Myxococcota_A > Polyangia > Polyangiales > Polyangiaceae > DASZVB01. The sequence goes on along the minus strand of DASZXK010000069.1, from coordinate 66,459 downwards.
GCGCTCCGTGGCATCGCCGCCGCGGCGCTCTTCGACCTGGGCGAGCGGGCCCGCGTCTCCGCCGTCGCGGAGGACATCGTCCGCAGCAAGAAGCTCCCGACGGCGACCTGGGGAGCGCTCCTCCGAGCGGGTGCTGCGGGCGCGGTCGACCGACTCGTCTCGGAGCCCACGTTCCGGCGCGTCCAGCTCGGATGGCTCGAGTAGCTCCGTTTCTCCTCGGAGCGCTCTTCTGCGGCAACGCCGCGGCCGCTCCCGAGCCGGCCGACGAGCGCTCCTGTGAGCTCCTGGCCTACGGGGCCGATGGGGCGCGCCTCGACCCGGGGGCGTCGTGGCTCTCCCTCTCCCGCACCGTGCCGGGCGCCGACGACCCCGATCCGGATGCGACCACCTGGATGGTCGCTTGCATCCGCGGGGTGCCGCCCTCGCTCTCGCTGGATTCGTTCCGCCCGGACGGGACTCCGCTCGACGCGCTCCATGCGGTCCGGCTCTCGCCCGCGAGGTGCCCTCCCGACGTGCCGGGCGGCCGCGCGTGCGCCGCGACCGACCCGATCCGCGCGACGATGGACCTCGTCGATCGAGCCTATCCCGCCGTCGCCGGGCGATCGCTCTCCGCGGAGGTGGGCGGCGCGGTCGTGGCGAGCGCCGGCGGAGCGAACCCTGCGCGCCTCGCCGTCGGGGCGCCTCGCGAGCTTCCGGGCGGCGGCCGCCATCGAGGCGACCTCCGCTTCCACGTCGTCCGCATCGCCCGGCACGGGGAACCCGCGGTCGGCGGGGACGACGCCGGCGCCGTGAGGGTCGCCCGGTCCGAGGCGAGGATCGCGAGTCGGGTCTGGGGACAGTGCGGCATCCATTTCGGGCCGGAAGCCGAGGTCCCCGTGGAGGTCGTCGACCCGCCGCCACGAAACCTCCTCGCCGTGGGCTGCGATCTCGGCCTTCCCGCGGCCGGGACGGGCCGGCTCGCCGTCGTCGTCGACGGGACGACGATCGCGGTTTCCCCGCGCCAGGGTGAGCCGCCGGTCGTGGTGGCGACGGAGTTCGCCCGTGCGGCTCGCGCCGCCGGCTTCCGAGCCGAGGTGAGCGACAACGCCCGCATCGCTTCCGGGGCGATGCGCACGGCCGACGTCGCCTTCCGCACGCGAGACGGCGCGCCCGCGCACCTCGCGCCGCCCAAGGACGGCCCGCTGTCGACCGACGGCGCGCTCACCGCCTGTCTCGCGGAGTTCGCGCCCGCGGATGGACTCACGCACTTCGACGATCAGGACGCCGCGGCGGGCACCCTCGAGGAGCGCGCGCTCGTGAAGGCGTACGCCGACGACGACCCGCGCACCATCGACGTGTTCATCGTCCCGAGCTTCGCTCGCACGGGGCGGATCGGCGAGTCGTTCATCGACGGCGACGGCTCCGCGATCCAGAACGTCGTCATCATCGATCGCGGCGCGGTGCGGGCCGGGGCGCGGTCTCATGCGCTCGCGCACGAGCTCGGCCACATCCTCATGGATCTGCCGGGTCATCCGGACGACTTCGGCGTGGATCAGCCCTTTTCGCTCATGGACGCGGACGCCGCCGACGCGACGGTGTTCGGGCCGCGGCGGCTCTCCCGCGAGGACTGCGCGCGGGCGCTCCTCCAGAGCGGACCGGGCGCCGAGATCCCGCTGCTCCGGCCCTGGCCGCTCCACCCCGGCAAGGCCGGGCCGGCGACGCCTGGATCACCGGCCGCGATCGGGGATCACGGACGACGCTAGAGGTTGAAGGAGGGCAGGATGCCTCCTATGGCGCGCTGAGGATTCGTCACATCTCAGCCGTCAATTCGCGCGGTTTCGAAGGAGTGGGTAGATTCGGGGCAGGGTGTGTGCTTCCGAGAGCGCGTCGATGGCGCCCTCTTCTCGGCACTCTCGAGATCGGGGAGCGAGTCTTCGCCGTCGACGCTCTCTCGGAAGCCTGTTTCCGAGAAAGCCATGAAGCTCGCGAAGCGAAAGCTCACGTTCACGGCCGTTTCGGTGCCGATTTTCGACTCTTGCATGAATGCTCAGGGACGAGAAGGACGGCCCACCGCGGCTCGCAGTGCGGGCCCTCCCTGTCGTCGGCGCGTGACGGACTGAACCCAGGCTTCTGGAAGAGTGATGCCGGCGCGGGGCGGCGCTCCGTCGTTCCTTCCACGAATATCGAACGCGCCGGTATCACTCTGCCGGAAGCATCGCGCCCGATGCGAGCTGACGCTCGTCGCCACGTCTTTCGGGCGTGACGCTGGAACGACCTGGTCCGGCGGATTCGACCGGAAAGAGTGACGAATGGTCAGCGCGAGATTGGGGGCAGCTCATCCGCCTCGACTTCTCCCGCGTTTCGATCCGGCTGTCTCCGGATCGCGATCGGTCACTTAGAGCGCCGGGTTCAAGGGGTCGTATTCGGACGCGGCGCTCTCGTGCTTCCGCGGCCTGGGCGCGGAGACCGGGGGCGCTTCGTGACGTGCGGCAGGGCGCGCCGTCGCGGGACGCGAAACTGCCCGCGCGGGGCTCGCCTCGGCGCGGGGCGCCGGTGCAGGCGTCTTCGAGGCGGACGGGGTTCGTCGTTCCGTCGCGGTGGGCGCCGCATCGCGCGGCAAGGAGTCCAGCGACGTGGCAGCCGCGGCGGGGCCGCCGGTTTCGGGCCGGACGGCCTTTGCCGGTGCGGCCGACGCCGGCGCCTCTTCGCGCCTCGGTGCCGTGACGGGGGCGGCCGGAGCTGCGGACGCGAGCGAGCGATCGCTCGTCTCTGCCTTCGCGATCCCGACGGAGCCGGCGGCAGCGAGCGCGCGCGGCGTCTCGCGCGGCGGCCCTCCGAGGAAGCGCGCCTCGAGCGAAAGGTACTTCCCCTCCACGTGCGCGCGCTTCGCCCAGTCGAGGAGGACGTCGTTCCGGTAGAGCGACAGGACCGTGCCCGAGAGGAACGCGAGGACGAGGAGCCCATTTCCGAAGCGACCGCTGCTTCGCGCGGGCGGGGGAACGCTCCGCGCAACGGGGACGACGCTCGGCACGGGGCGACTCACCGGGGGCAGCGTGACGGGCTCGGCGGCGCGAGGCAGGGTGGGCGGCGGGGAGTACCGCGGCGCCGGCGCCGGCGGACGAACGGGGTCGGGTGGACGCACGACCACGAGCTTCGGGGGAGGCGGGATCGAGCGAGCAGGCGGCGGCGCCGAACCGCGCGGAGACGGGACGGCACGGAGCGGTGTTCGCTCCGAGTCGAGAGGGGCCCGCGGCGTCGCGTCGTGCGGGCTCGGCCCGACCTTCGTCACCTCGGGCTCCATCCCGACGATCGAGTCCGAGTCCAGACGGGCGACGACGGAGAGCGGTTGCCAGCCGCGCATCCCCGTCTTCCAGACCTCGGTGTCGCCGTCGACGATGCTGAGCCGGAACGCGTCGTCGAGCTGCTCCACGGTCATCACCTTCACGTCATCGGCCGCGAGGCGTACGTGCCAGCGTTCTTCGTCCGCTTTCCCGGCGAGTCCGCCGTAGCCGTACGGTTCCAATGAAGACATGCTCATGACGACGTGACCCTTTCGTCCGAGGGATGTGGTGGAGCGTCCCGTCCGATGCCCCAGGGCTTCAGCGTAGCCGCGAAACGCGAACGCGGGACGGGGAACCGCCCGTGAAAAATTCCTCGAACGCGAAAGCGTGCGGGCCGGCTGTCGCGAGGGGTGCGCGTTCGCTACGCTCGTCTCCGCTCACGTGCGCTTCACGCGAGCGGGCAGGGGACTCGTCATGGCACGACGGTCATTCGAAGATCTCTCCGACGAGGTGACGCTCCACGAGAGCGCCTTTTCGAGCTTCGTGAGGTGGGTCGGGCGGCTCCTCGCCATCGCGCTCGTGACGCTCGGGATCGCGTACTACGTCCCGCTCAGGCGCGCGCACCTGGGTCTCGTTCGAGAACACGAGGCGCTCGTGGCCGATCACGCGCGGCTCGGGCGCGAGCTCGGCGTCGCGCGCGCGGAGCTCGCGGCGGCCTCGGCGAACCGGGACGCGCTGGCGGAGAAGGTCCGCGCGGCGGGTGAGCGCGAATCGCACCGGGCCGCGGTGCTCGCCGACGCACGCGCGCGCGTCGAGTCGAAGCTCGTTCTCCTCGTGCACGAGGGGGCGTCCGTGGTCGTGCAGGGGGATGCCCTCGTCGTCGCGCTCGCGGACGAGCTCCCGAAGGGTGCGGAGACGTCCGAGCCGGCGTCGCTCGCGGCGAAGCTCGGGCTCTGCAGCGTCGCGAAGGCGCTCGTGGAGACGCTTCCGGGGGCTCGTGTCTCGCCGCTCCTCGCAGCTCCGGCGGCGTCCGCCGAGCCGGCACGCTGGGAGCTCACGGCCGTCCGCGCCGCGAAGGTCGCCTCCGCGCTCGAATCGACCTGCCGCGTCCGCGTCGACCGGGCCATCGTGAGCGACGGCGGGCCGGAGGCCGCGGGGAAGCTCTCGCTCCGCGCGGCCGTCGCGGACTGAACCTCCGCGTTTGCGCGGGGACCGGTCAGCAAGCCGGCGGGAGCGGCCCCCGTGCCCCGACCCTCGGAAAGCGATCCGTTCAGAGCGCGTCCAGCGCTTCCTCCATGCGTTCGACGAGCGTCCGCATCGCGTGGATGCGTGAATACTTCTTGTCGTTCGCCGGGACGAGCGTCCAGGGCGCGTGGGACGTGGACGTCCGGACGATCATGTCCGCGGCGGCGATCTGGTAAGCGTCCCACTTCTCGCGGTTCCGGTAGTCCTCCGGCGTGATCTTGAAGCGCTTGAAGCGGGTGTGAGAGCGCTCCTCGAATCGGCGGAGCTGCTCGTCCTTGGATACCTGGAGCCAGAACTTCACGACGACCGCGCGGGACTTCACGAGCTGGGCTTCGAAATCGTTGATTTCGTCGTAAGCGCGCATGAAGTCCTGCTCGGAGCAGTACCCCTCGACGCGCTCCACCAGGACCCGCCCGTACCAGGAGCGATCGTAGAGCGTCATGTGCCCGTGCCGGGGGAGCTGCCGGTAGAAGCGGTAGAGGTAAGGCTTCGCGCGTTCTTCCTCGGTCGGCGCCGAGATCGGGATCACCCGGTAGAGGCGTGCGTCCACCGCGGAGATGATTCGCCGGATGGTGCTGCCCTTGCCGGCGGCGTCCATCCCTTCGAACGCCGCGACGACCGAGATCTTCGAGAAGTGCTTGTGCCGGGTCAGCCGGTTCAGGCGCCCGCGAAGGCGCTCGAGCTCGTCGTTGTAGTCCTCCTCGGAGATCGTCTTCGAGAAATCGAGCGAGTCGATGGGGCTCTCCGCCGCCGTCGTTCGCACGAGCTGGGCGGGCGCGCTTCGAGCGGGCTCCGCCTGCGCTCTCTCGAGCCGCTGCTTCATCGCGGAGAGGAGCAGCCTTCCGACGGTGAGATAGCGATGCCGGGCGTCCCTGCCGTTCACGACGGTCCACGTCGCGCCGTCCAGCGAAGTCCGAGAGAGCACGTAGCTCGAGACCCGGCGAAAATCGTCGTACCTCCGGAACTGCTTCCAGTCCGCGCGGGTCACTCGCCAGGTCCGGCGCTCGTCCTCGTCGAGCTCCGTGAGGCGCTTCTTCTGGTCCTTCTTCGAGAGGTGGAACCAGAGCTTGATGAGGAGCGCGCCGTCCGCGACGAGCAGACGCTCGAGGCGCGTGATCTCGTCGACGGCGTCGTCGAGGTCCGAACGCTTCGTGCGCCGGTACACGCGGTCGACGATCGGGTCCGTGTACCAGGAACCGAACAGGAGACCGATGCTTCCCTTCGGCGGGAGATTCATCCAGTAGCGGTAGAGCCGAGGGCGCTCGAGCTCCTCTTCCGTCGGCGGCGCGAAGGCCTTCGTGTGAATGTGGCGCGCGTCCATCCACTCGTTCAGGATGTTCACGGTCTCCCCCTTGCCCGCGCCGTCCACGCCGTTGACGAGCACGATGACGGGGAACTTCCCGTTTTCCTTCAGGGAATATTGCACGTCGAGGAGGTCCGCCCTGAGCGTCTCCACCTCGCGGTCGTACGCCTCGCGTTCGACGTTCTCGCCCTCGTCCGCGATGTCGAAGAAATCCGTCACGTCGCCTCCCTGATCACGGCCTCGAGCAGCCGGTACCGGCAGTGCCGGAGCGGCGGCCGTTTCGAGGTGTCGTTCAGCGCCTCGATGTCGAGCACGGCCGCCGTGTCGAATCCGCTCTCGACGACGGCTCGCCGCGCGTCGTCCACGGTCTCGAAGATGCGGCCCTCGAAGTTCCTTCCGACGAGCGTCCCGAGGAGCGCGGTGAACACCCGGGCGAAACGGACGTCCTCGACGAAGAGCTCCCTAGCGTGAGCCTCGAACAGGTACGTCCCACCGCCGTGGGAACGAAGGAACGACGCGATCGCGGAGAAGGCTCGCCGCTTCTCGCCCATGTCCAGGTAGTCGACGACGCCTTCCGTGACGACGACCACGCGCATCCCGCGCTCCACCACGCGCGGGAGCTGCTCTTCGAGGGGGCCGTCGAGCAGGTCCACCGTCGTCAGGTGGTAGTTCGACGGGCGCATCACCGAGGCGAGCGCGCGCTCCTTCTCGCGCACCATCGCCGGAAGGTCCGCCTCCAGGTACACGAGGTTCGGGTTCCGCCGGCAGAAGGAGAGCCCGCGCGGCGAGAGCCCGGCGCCGATCTCGACGATCGCGTCGGGCGCGAGTGCGCGGAGCCGGCTTTCGAAGGCCGCGTGCCGCACGTGGAGGTAGTCGAGGTAGTGCTGGAGGAGCGGCGATCCGAAGGAGAGGAGCCCGAGGAACCTGGACGCGCTCCCGTAGAGCAGGCGTCCTTCCAGGGTATCGAACAGCGCCGCGTTCTCGAATCCGGCGCGGACCCACGCCTGGGCCGTGAAATGCGCGGTGGGGGCGATGCGCGGATTCCCGACGGAGAGCGCCATTTCCGGGGCATCGTCGCACATCACGAGGGGCCCGAGGAGAGGATGGGACGGCAAGGGACTTCGCGCTGCCGCTTTCTCCATCGCGCGGGGCCGCCCTCCCGGGACAAAGTGCGGCACGGCCGCGATGGCGAACCGCGCACGAGCAGAATTCGGCGACTTCCAGACGCCGCGCCCCCTGGCCGAGGCCGCGCTCGGCGTCCTCCGGCGGGCTCCTCGCGCGATCGTGGAGCCGACCTGTGGCGAAGGCGCGTTCCTCCACGCCGCCGCTGCGCGGTTTCCCGGGGCGCTCCTCCGCGGCTGGGAGGTGAAACCGGAGTACGCCGCGCGTGCCCGTCGGGCGCTTCCGCGGGGACGGTCCCGCGTTCGGGTGGGGGATTTCTTCGCCGTCGACTGGGAGCGCGAGCTCGCAGCGCTGCCCGAGCCGCTCGCGGTCGTGGGAAACCCGCCCTGGGTCACGAACTCGGGTCTTTCGGTCCTGCGCTCGGAGAACCTGCCGCCGAAGACGAACTGGCGGCGCCTCTCCGGGATCGACGCGCTCACCGGAAAGAGCAATTTCGATCTCGGCGAGTGGATCCTGCTCCGGCTGCTCGCCGCGCTCGTGGGTCGCCGCGCGGAGCTCGCCGTTCTGTGCAAGGCCGCCGTCGCGAGGGCCGTCCTCACGGTCGCGGGTGAGGCAAACTGGCCGATCGCGAGCGGCGCGCTCCATCGCATCGACGCGGGAAAGCTCTTCGGCGCGAGCGTCGCAGCGGTGCTCCTCCACGTCGAGCTCGGCGAGCGCGGCGCGTCTCGGGTCGAGTTCCCCGTCCACGAGCGCCTCGGCGATCGAACGTGCGCGCGGACGCTATCCTTCCAGGGGGGCGTGCTCGTCGCCGATTCGGAACGCTTCGCCCGGACCGCGCACCTCGCCGGGCGCGCGAGCCCCGAGTGGCGTTCCGGCATGAAGCACGACGCGGCCGCCGTGATGGAGCTCACGCGCGTCGGGCGGACGGTGCGGAACGCGGCGGGAGAAATCCTCCGGCTGGAACCGGCCCACCTCTTCCCGCTCCTGAAGAGCTCGGACGTCGCGAACGGGCGCACGGAGACGTCCCGGCTCGTGATCGTTCCCCAGCGCAAGCTCGGGGAGGACACGACGCTTCTCGCGCGTCGTGCCCCGCGGCTCCACGCCTATCTCCTCCGTCACGCGGACGCGCTCGCGGCTCGGCGGAGCGCGATCTACCGCGGCCGTCCGCCGTTCTCCGTCTTCGGGATCGGCGAATACTCCTTCGCGCCGTGGAAGGTCGCGATCTCCGGGCTCTACAAGCGGCTCGCGTTCGCGCTGGTCGGCCCCGTCGGGGGACGCCCCGTCCTGTTCGACGACACCTGCTACTTCCTCCCGTTCCAGGAGGAGGCGGCGGCTCGGCGCGTCCATCGCGCGCTCTCCTCGGAGCTCGCGCGCGACTACTTCGAGGCTCGCGTCTTCTGGGACGAGAAGCGGCCGATCGACAAGGCGCTCCTGCAGTCGCTCGATCTCGAGCGGCTGCAGGAGGCCGCGGTTCGGGGAACGCGGTCGTCGTTCAGCGAACGGTGAGGTCGTACGTCACTTCCTGCACGAACCCACCGGGGAGCTCTCCGTGGAAGTGGATCTTGTGCGAGCCGGGCGTGAGCGCCTGGACGCCGATGTAGTAGCCCTCGTCCGCCCCGGGATCGAGAACCTGGCCCGCCGGTAGACCGTAGATGTTGTCGGCCGGGAGCGTGGTGCTGATGGTCTTCGACCTCTCGAGGTAGAGCTTCGGCGCGAGCACCGGGATGCCGTCCACCTCGGCGCGGAGATTCGTCGCCTGCTCGACGAACGTGACCTGGCTCCGCACGAACGCCTCCGTCCGCTGGTCGGACGGGTCGGTCGGGAACGCGAAGTAGGCGGCGTTCACGATCGGGAACACGATCGTCTTGCCGTACGGAACGGTGCAGCTCCGGGTGACCGGGTCGTTCGAGGGAGCGCCGGCGAGGAACCAGATCTGACCCGACTGGCCCGAGCCGCACTTCGCGCCCGTCGTGTCGAGGATCGGCGACGTGGAGACCGGCTGCGCGACCAGCCACTTCCAGAAATTCGCGCCGAGCTGAGGGTACGAGACGCCACCCGGAAAGCCGAACGGCGGAGGCGGGTAGACGAGCGAGATGCCGGCCTTGGCGGTGGTCGTGCCCACGGCGAACGCGAGGGCAGCGGCGGCAGAACCGAGAACGATCAGGCGAGAAATACGCATTTCGAATACACCTCCGGCGTCGAGCTTGTTGAGAGAACTCGCAGCTCGTTTGCGAGGCAGCGCATCCTATTCACGCGGATCGATTGGTCCAGTGTCTTCGAACTTTGCTCGCATGATTGTACGGCGGGTCGATTGCGCAATCTTCGTACGCGTGATCGCGCGCTCTCGAAGTGTTCGAACCGTGCACGGCGAGCTGCGCGATCGAGGCAGGGACGTTCGTGACGTCGGTGTTAGCGACGCACCGACGTTCGTGACGACCGTGATCGCGAGGGCCGGAGACGCTCCTCGGGACTCGAGGGGAGCGATGGGTACGCTCGGCGGCCATCGTCGTCGTTCCGACGAATGCGCGGTTGGATCCACGGTCGTGCTTCGTCCGTGTTTCGGGAGCGATGACCGGACGGGACGACGAGCGAATCCTTTGCGCGCCCGTCGCCGTCGCGTCGAGAAATCGGCGGCCCACGCCTGTTTCCCCTTGCCGACTTCGAGCCGCGGTCGGATTGAACGTGGGTCACCGACGGGAAACGGGAACCACCATGGTCGACGACATTCCGATAGGGACCAGGCGCGTGATCGAGGGGCGGGAGCGCGTCTACTACTACGGGTACTGGATCCGCGCCTACGACGTGCCGGAGAACTCGCTCGAGGAGAAGAAGCGGCTCATCCAGGCGCTCACGCGCCGCCTCTTCAACCACGTGGAGCACGGCATCAACGTCCCGGGCGAGCGACTCGAGGAAGCGCGGCGCGCGTTCGACTCCGAAGAAGACCCGGCGCGGCGTCGCGTGAAGGGCGCGATGCTCGCGGGAGCACTCTTCAATCGCGCGACGCAGGTCTTCACCAAGCTCGTCGAGATCCAGGCGCTCGGCGTCGAGATTCGTCCGGACAACGAGCTCCTCCGGCAGTGTGGGGAGTACCTGAAGGAGGCGCTCTCGCTCGGCCGGCTCGTGCTCCACCGGAGCGGGGAGGAAGGGATCGACGAGCTCTGGGGGGAGCCGTTCAAGGCGTTCGCGTTCCCCATCCAGGACTTCTACGAGAGCCGCTACGTGAAGATCGCGCAGACGATGCACGCGATCGACGCGATGGGCGAGGCGCTCCGGCACGCGCTCACGGCGCCGGAGTTCGACGGGATCCCCGAGCTCGTGTCCGCGTTCACGGAGGCCGCCAAGGCGAAGTGCGAGACGCTCCGGACGGACGCCGATCTCTTCGAGGTGTGGACGACCTTCGTCGTCACGGGCGAGGCGCTCGCCGGTTTCCGGCCCGCGCCGACCAGCGCGCTCGCCCAGCAGGACGAGCGGTGGATGGAAGACGGGCTCGCGCTCCTGCGCGCGGGGCAGGGCTTGATCTCGGACGTGGCCCGGGCACGCGTGCCGATGCCGAAGAGCGCCGCGGCGTTCATCGAACGCTGCGAGGCGTTTCGCGCCTCGCGGAGCCGCCGGAGCCGGCGCCCGCCACCCCCGGGAGTTTCAGACGACGCGTCGGTTCAGCCGGGCCGTGATCTTCCGGGTGAGCGCCCGGGGGATGAGCTTCTCGAGGCCCACTAGCGCGGCGTTCTGCGCTCCCGGCACGCAGAGCGCGTCCCCGCGGTCCAGCGCTTCGAGCGACGCCGCGACGACGGATTCCGGCGTCATCCACGCGGACCTCGGCACGTCGCCCGTCTTCATGCCCGCCCGCTCCTGGAACTCCGTCCGCGTGAAGCCCGGACAGAGCGTCTGCACGGTGACGCCGGTTCCGGCGAGCTCCCCCGCGAGCGCCTCGGAGAAGGACGTCACGAACGCCTTCGTCGCTCCGTAGGTGGCCACGAAGGGCGACGGGAAGAATCCTTGAACGCTCGAGACGTTGATGATGCCCCCGGAGCCGCGTGCGACGAGCCTCGGGGCCGCCGCGTGACAGAGGTGGACGAGCGCGAGGACGTTCAGACGGATCTCCCGGTCTTCCGCGTCGAGCGAGGACTTCACGAAGGCGCCCGCCGTGCCGAACCCGGCGTTGTTGACGAGGAGTGACAGTCCGTCCGCGGAGCGCACCGCTTGCTCGACGCGGACCAGATCCGCCGGGGCGGTGAGGTCCGCGGGCAACACGGTCACGGATGGGGCGCCCTTCGCGCGGAGCTCCGGCGCGAGCCCCTCCAGGCGAGCGCCGTCTCGCGCGACGAGGACCAGACTCTTTCCGCGCGCCGCGAGGGCACGCGCGAACGCCGCTCCGATCCCTGCCGATGCCCCCGTGACGATCGCCGTGTCGCTCATGACGCTCAGATGAGCGCGCGTGGCGAGGACGTCAAGACCGTCGAGGCGCCGTCCGGGAACTCCGGCCTTCCAGGGTCGTCGACCGTCCGGGTAGACTCGCCGCCCCATGCCGTCCTTTCTCGAGGCGAACACGCGCCGCGGTCTCGAGGCGACGGCGGAAGCGCTCTTCCCCGGGAACGACTACGGCGCGCCCGATCACCGGGACACGGAGCTCGTCGCCCGGACGCTCACCTACCTGGACGCGCTCCCGGGGCCCCAGCGACGGCTCATCCAGTCCTTGTTCGCGCTCGTCGAGCTCGGCGCGCCGCTGCTCGGGCTCGGGGCGAGCCGCTTCTCGTCCTTGTCCGCCCCGGCCCGCGAAGCCGGCATAAGACGACTCCGTCGGTCTCGGTTCTTGCCGTACCGGCTCGTCGGGGACGCGCTGAAGGCGACGCTCACGCTCCTCTACATGTCGCACCCGAAGGCGCTCGCGCACATCGGGGCGTACTCGGTCTGCGAACGGCCGGCGGATCCGTTCCGGATCCCCGTCCGCGCGGGCGCACTCGAACGAGGGGCGCCGTGATCCACCCCTTCGACGACGTTCGCGCCGGGTTCGACGTGGACGCGGACGTCGTCGTCGTCGGCTCCGGCGCCGGCGGGGCCGTCGCGGCGGCGAACCTCGCGCGAGCCGGACTCCGGACGGTCGTGCTCGAAGCGGGCCCGGAGCTCCGCCCGGAGGACATGACCCGCGACGCTCCTCTCTTCATGGCCCGCTACTACTGGGAGGGCGGCCTCCGGATGCTCTCCGGGACGACCCAGATCCCGACGCTCCAGGCCCGCTGCGTCGGCGGGAGCACCGTCGTGAACTCGGCGATCCTGATGGAGCTCCCGGGCTGGGTGCGCGAGGCGTGGCAGCGCGAGACGGGGCTCTCGCTCTTCACGGGGCCGCTCCTCGACGCGGCCTACCGTCGCGTCTTTTCGCGGAGCCGCGCGGCCCCCACGCCGATGACCGTGATGGGGAGACGGAACCTCGTCGTGCGGGACGCCCTCGCGCGGGCGGGCATGAACGGCGGCCCGCTGCCGCGCGCCGTCGTGGACTGCGAGGGCAGCGCGGATTGTTTCACGGGATGCGCGGGCGGCAGGAAGCAATCGGTCGATCGGACGTTCCTCCGGGACGCGGTCCGGGACGGCGCGTCCGTCTACACGTGCGCCCACGTGGAATCCGTCGAGCTCGACGGTCATACGGCCACCGGGGTGGTCGGAACCATTCGCGATCCGAACGGGCAGGGCGTCGTCGCGCGGTTCCGGGTACGAGCAAGGCGGGTCGTCCTCGCCGCAGGCGTCCTCCACACGCCGGTGATCCTCCAGCGGAGCGGGATCACCGCCGGGGGGGCCGTGGGTGGAACGCTCTTCTCGCACATCGGCGGCGGGATGGTGGGCATCCTGCCGGAGGTCGTGGACCCCTGGGTCGGTGCGACGCAGGGGTGGGGCGCGCTCTCGGACGAGATCCGCGGCATGAAGTACGAGTGCCTCTGGGCGCCGCCGAGCGTGCTCATGGTCCGCTGGGGCGACGTCGGGCACGGCTTCCTCCGCCGGCTGGGGGAGGTGAAGCACGCGACGGTCATCGCGACGGTGTACCGCGCGCGCGTCCACGGCCGCGTCCGCGCGCGAAGGAACGGCATGCCCAGCATGTCCCTCTACATTCCCGACGACGAAGCGCGGACCGTGTTCAGGGGGCTCAAGATCGGCGCGGACGCGCTCCTCGACGTCGGCGCGGAGTACGTCCACACCGGCGTCCCCGGCGTGGTGGACGAGATGCGCTCGCGGAAGGACACGGAGAGCCTGCTCTCGCCGAACCTCGGCGCGAAGAACCTCCAGATGAGCGCGACGCACGTCTTCGGCTCGTGCCGCATGAGCGAACGGGAAGGCGCGGTCGACGAGACGGGGCGCGTCCTCGGCACGCGCGGCGTGTACGTCGCGGACGCGAGCCTCTTCCCGAGCCCGAGCTCGGTGAACCCGCAGGCGACGATCATGGCGCTCTCGGATCTCGTGTCCCGCGGCCTCGGAGAGCTCTCGCCGACGGAACCGCCCGGAGCGGTCCCCCTCGGCTGACGGTTTCGTCAGTTACAGACGGGGACGTCCCACTGCCAGGCGCCGTTCGTGCAGGTGGCGACGGCGGCGGATTCCACGGGGCAGCCGGCGTACTTGCAGGACGTCGCCGCGTTCGACTCGCATGCCTGACCGAGGTTCGGGAGATTCACCGGGCAGGGGTCGGAGGGAGCGGGCGCGCAGCTCCAGGTGAGCCCGCTCGAGCAGGAACCGTTCGCGCAGGGGGTGCAGCTGCAGGCCAGGCCGGAGTCCCAGATGCAGAACTCGTTCACGTTCTGGCAGGGTTGACCGATGACGGGGAGCGGCGAGACGTCCGTGTAGCAAGCCTCGAGCTTCGTGCAGACGGAGACGGAGACGAGGAAGTGGGCGCCGTCGCACTGGTACGCCTCGCGGCACTTCGGGCGGGGATCGTCGCCGTACGTGCACGTGAACTTGCCGCGACACTCCGCGTTCCCATCGGGGGGATCCTTCGGGCAAGACGTGAGGGGCTTCGGGCCGGCGTCCACCGGCGACGCGCCGCCCGTGTCGGGGTTCCCTCCCGCGCCGTTCGAGCCGCCCGCGCTCGCTCCGCCGGAGCTCGTGCCGCCGCCGTGGTCTGCGCCGCCGGAGCTCCCGACCAGACCTCCGTCGCCCGACCCGGCCTGGCCGTCGCGACCGCCCGAGCCGCCGCTGCCGTGTCCCGCCGATCCGCCCGACGAGGCGTGCCCCGAAGCGCCGCTCGCGCCTCCGTCCGCCGACCCGCCGGAAGCGCCGCCGCCTCCTTCGCCGGCAGAGCCTCCGCTGCCTTCCGGTGTCCCCGCCGAGAACACGGAGCCGGAACACGCGGGCGCGCCGAGGAACAGCAAGGGGAAGACGCCGAGCAGGAGGCGAAAGGAAGAAGGGCGCACGGCGTCATCGTATCAGATGCCGCCACCCGTCACGATCGAGCGGAATTTTCGAGGCATTCATCCGACCAGTTCGTTCAAGCGGAGAGGACTCGGTAGCCGCGAGCATCGACGCATGGGTGAGAGAAAGAGCCTCAAGCTGACGGTGACGGGCGGCGATCCGCTCATGGGCGTCGTGCGGACCTCGATCATGAAAGGTACGGGGATGGACACGTCCGAGCTCGGCAAGAAGCCGCTGATCGCCGTGGCCAACTCCCACTCCGAGCTGACGACCGGTCACTCCCACCTCCACGCGATCGGCCAGAAGGTGAAGGACGGCATCATCGCGGCCGGCGGCATCGCCGTCGAGTTCAACGTGCCGGCGCCCTGTGACGGCGTGGCGATGGGGCACGAGGGAATGCGCTACGTGCTCGCTCAGCGCGACCTCATCGCGGACATCGTGGAGACGCACGTCCGTTCGCAGCTCTTCGACGGCCTCGTCATGATCTCGAGCTGCGACAAGATCAACCCCGGCATGCTGATGGCCGCGGCGCGGCTCGACATGCCGAGCATCTACGTGTCGGGCGGCCCCGGCATGTGGGACATCCGGAACAAGCGCCGGAAGGCCCGGAGCGTCGATCACAAGGACTACACGGACACGGAGATGAAGGTCGCGACGACGACGTGCGCGTCCTGTGGCTCCTGCGAGATCCTCGGCACGGCGAACACCATCCAGAGCCTGGCCGAGGTGCTCGGCATGTGCCTGCCCGGCTGCGCCAACACGCCCGGCTTCCACCCGGACAAGCTCCGCTACGGTCGCGCGAGTGGCGAACGGATCGTCGCGATGGTGGAGGAAGGACTCACCGCGCGGAAGATCATGACGCGCGAGGCGCTCCTCAACGCGGTCATCATGGACCTCGCGATCGGCGGCTCCACGAACACGACGCTCCACCTCCCCGCGATCGCGAACAGCCTCGGGCTCGAGCTGCCGCTCTCGCTCTTCAACGACTACAACCGGAGCATCCCGACGCTCCTCGCCATCAGCCCGAACGGCCCGTACGGCGTGACGGACCTCTGGGCCGCGGGCGGCATCGGCGCGGCGATGAAGGTCATGAAGGGGGACCTGAACCTCGACTGCATGACCGTCACCGGCAAGCCCCTCGGGGAGGTGATCGACAAGGTCTACGCCGTGCTGGATTCCGAGGTGGTGCCGGCGCGGGACAAGCCGCACCGGCCGGAAGGCGGCACCGTCGTCCTCTACGGAAACCTCGCCCCCGAGGGCGCGGTCGTGAAGGCCTCCGCCGTGAAGGACGACATGCTCACGTTCACCGGCACGGCCGTCTGCGTGAACTCCGAGGACGACGCGCGGAAGGCACTCACGGAGGGGCGCATCAAGGAAGGGAACGTGATCGTCATCCGGTACGAGGGGCCGAAGGGCGGTCCCGGCATGCCGGAGATGCTGAACATCACCATGATGCTCGAGGTCTTCGGCCTCCACCGGACCGCGCTCGTGACCGACGGTCGCTTCTCCGGCGCGACGGCGGGCCCCTGCGTCGGGCACGTCGGACCGGAGGCCTACGACGGCGGACCCATCGCGGCGCTCGAGGACGGCGACGAGATCACGATCGACGTCCCGGGCCGGAAGCTCAGCGTGAAGCTCACGGATGCGGAGATCCAGGCGCGGCTCGCGAAGGTCGTGCGCTTCGAGAAGCCGGCGCTCGGCTACATGAAGCGCTATCGGAAGCTCGTGTCGTCGGCCTCCCGCGGCGCGATCCTCGAGTGAGCGTCGGGCCGCGGCGTCCCCGTCACGGGCTCGGCCACTTCACGGCGGGGATCGGGAAGCCCGGCCGGGCGAAGTAGTACCCCTGCCCGTAGTGCACGCCCGTATCGAGGATGGCGGAGAACTCGTCGTGGGTCTCGATGCCCTCCGCGACGACCTTCGCGCCCATGTCCACGCAGAGCTGCACGACGCCGTGGACGAGCCGGCGCTGGCGGAGGCTCGCCGCGACCCCCGAGACGAGCTCGCGGTCGAGCTTCACGACCTTCGGCTCGAGATCGGCGATTCGCTTCAGGTTCGAGTAGCCCGCGCCGAGGTCGTCGACGACGAGGTGTACCCCGCCGCGCCAGCGCACCTCGGAGAGCACGCTGCGGCACACCTCGAAGTGCTCGAACGGGACCGACTCCGTGATCTCGAGGAAGACGTCCGTCGAGTGCGTGTAGATGGGATCGTCCGGGCGCACGAGCCACGAGTCCTGGAGCTCGGCGGGGTGGACGTTCAGGAAGACGGGCACGTCCCGGCAGAGCGGCGTCGCCACCTCCCGGATCATGCGACCGAGCTGACCCGCCGAGCCGTCCCGGACGGCCTCCGCGAAGAGCACCTCCGGGTTCCGGAACGCCGGCACCGCGCAGCGGACCAGCGCCTCGCACGCGAAGAGCCCGCCCGTCGCGAGCGTGACAATCGGCTGGAACACGACCGAGAGCTCGTCGGGCTGGACGGCACGCCCCAGCATTCCCGAGCTCCGTCCGCGGACCGGCGCGCTCCTCGCTCCCGACAGACTGTTGCCGGAAGGCGGCGGCCTCGACGCCTCCCGCGCCCGGATGCTGCCCCCGCTCCACGACGGCGGAGCGACCAGGGGAGTCGGGCGGAGCGACGCGGCGGTCATCGATTCGAGGGCCTCGGTCATGGGACGACACTTTCCGTGGACCCTTGAGCGATTGTCGGACGCCCGCTCGCCTTTTTGGGAGTGTTCGGGCGAGCACCGGCGCCCGGGTGTGCCGGTCTCCCACCCGGGCCGCCCGGCGCCCGCCTCAGCGGACGGAGACCAGCTCGACCTCGAAGACGAGAGTCGAGCGCGGGGGGATCACCGGCGGAAATCCGCGGTCGCCGTACGCGAGCTCCGGCGGGATGGTGAGCTTGCGCAGGCCCCCGATCTTCATTCCGGCGACGCCCTGATCCCAGCCCTTGATGACCTGACCCGCGCCGAGCCGGAAGCTGAAGGGCTCCCCGCGATCCCGCGAGCTGTCGAACTTCTCGCCATTCGTCAGGGTGCCCACGTAGTGGACGGAGATCGTCTGGCCCGAGGCGGCCTCGGTGCCCGTGCCGACCGTGATGTCTTCGATCGAGAGGGTTGAACTCATCGCGCGAGCATCGCAGGGCCTCGCTCCCGGCGTAAAGGGCCGTCGAGGCGCGGCCGTGCCGACGAAAAGAAGCGGGGGAGGCGTCCGCCGCCTCCCCCGTGTTCCGGCTCGCGGGTGCCGGGTCAGGCCGCGCGAGCGCGGCGTCGGCGAGCGATCAGCACGCCGATGGCGACCAGGGCAACCGACCACGGCGCGTTCGAGGTCCGGCCCGGGACGCTGCAGCCGCAACCGCCGTCGTCCTTGGCCGCGCCCGGCGCCGGGAGGGAGCCGTCCACGCCGCCGTCGAGCCCGACGCCGCCCGTTCCCGTCGAGTGTCCGCCCGTCGCGGCCGCACCGCCGCTTCCGGGGGAGGCGCCACCCGTCCCCGTCGAGCCTCCGGTCGTGCCCGCGTCGGGGCTCGTCGCGCCGCCCGAGCCGACGGAGGCGTCGGGACCCGTCGCGCCGCCCGAGCCGACGGAGGCGTCGGGGCTCGTCGCGCCGCCCGCGCCCGTGCCGGCGTCCGGGTTGCCGGATGCGCCGCCGGAGCCCGGGATTCCGCCGTCACCGCAGGAGGGAGTGCCCGAGCAAGCCCCGAGTCCGTCACAGGCGTCGTTCTCGGTGCAGGGGTTGCCGTCGTCGCACGACACGCCCGCCGAGACGAACGAGTACGAGCAGACGCCGGCCGTGCACGTGCCCGAGGGCAGGTAGCAGTTCCCGGGAGGCGTCGTGCAGGTCATGCCGGCGCACGGGTCGCCATTGCAGAGGCCGGTCGCGGCGTCGCACCCGGTCGGACAGTTCGTGTCGTGCTGCGGGTAGGCCGCGCAATCGCCGAGCGTCCCGTTGCACGTCGTCGAGGCGTCGTACGTCCGCGACGTGTTCGCGTCCACGCAGCTCGGCGCCGGCGGGGTGTTGCAGACCTTCGGTTCGCCCGCGCACGTGCCGGAGGTGCAGGAGTCCTGCACCGTGCAGGGATTTCCGTCGTCGCAGGTCGAGCCGTCGGGCTTCGCGGTCGTGTACTGACAGGCGCCGTTGCAGGTGCCGATGTGGCACTGGTCGGGCGGCTGATCGCAGACGAGCGTCGCGCACGGATCCGTGTTGCAGTGGCCCGTGGCCGCGTCGCAGCCGAAGTCGCAGTGCGTGTCGACGGGCGTGCCGTAGTCGCAGGACCCGCTCGTGCACGTGCCGAGCGCGGCGTACGAGCGAGAGGTCGTCGAGTCCAGACAAGCGGTGGCCGGAGGCGTGCTGCAGAGGAGCGGAGTGCCGCTGCAGGACCCCGCGCCGCTGCACTCGTCGGCGTTCGTGCACGGGTCCGCGTCGTCGCAGGCCGAACCCGCGGTCTTCAGCGTGTAGACGCAGAGGCCGCCCGAGCAGCTCCCGACGTGGCACTGGTCCGGCGGGGAGTTGCAGGTCACCCCGACGCACGGGTCCTGGTTGCAGAGGCCGCTCGCCGCGTTGCACCCGAACGCGCAGGACTCGTCCGTATGGGAGTAGACGCACGCGCCGCCCGTGCACGCCCCGTTGAACGTGTGCCGCGCCGTCGTCCCGTTCACGCACGAGTTGCCGGAGGGGCACTGGACGGTGCTGCCGCCGCAGGTGCCGTTGCCGTCACAGGCATCGCCCGTCGTGCAGGCGTCCCCGTCGTTGCAGGTCGTCGTCACGGGCGAGGGCGTGTACGTGCAGGCGCCCGTCGCCGGTGAGCACGTGCCCGGGCTGGCGTAGCAGCCGCCGATGGGCGGCGTGTTGCACGTCACCGGAGTGCCGCTCTGACAGGAGCCCGACTGGCACGTCGCCACGCCGTTGCACTTGTTGCCGTCGTCGCAGTCGCTGCCGTCGCTGACGTTCGTGTGGGTCACGACGCCGGTCGTCGTGTTGCAAGCGTCGACGGTGCACGGATTTCCGTCGTCCGTCGGGGTCGCCGCGCCGGCGAGGCAGGTGCCGCTCGCGTTGCAGAGGTCGCCCGTCGTGCAGGCGTTTCCGTCCGTGCACGGCGTGTTCCGCGGGAGCGGCGCGTAGACGCAGGTCCCGTTCGTGCACGTCCCGGTCGCCGCGTAGCAGCCGCTCGTGGGCGGCGTGTTGCAGCTCACCGCGGTGCACGGGTCGGGGTTGCACGCCTTCGTGGTCCCGTTGCAGCCGAAGTCGCAGTGGGTCGTCGTCTTCGCGTAGACACAACCGGCGACCGACGAGCACGTCCCCGCCGCGGCGAACGTGACGAGCGTCTGCGGGTCGGAACAGCTCGCTGCCGGGGGTGAGTTGCACGTCGCCGCCGCACCCGATACGCACAGGCCGGAAGCGTCGCACGCGTCTCCGACGGTGCAGGCGTCTCCGTCGCTGCAGGAGGTACCCGTCGAGAACTGCGTGTAGGAGCAGGTCCCGGCAGAGCAGGTGCCCGTCGCCGCCCAGCATTGCCCGTTCGGAGGCTGGTTGCAGGTCACGCCCGTGCACGAATTGCAGTTGAAGCCGGCGTTCTGCGGTCCGGAGGTGCTCGCGTTGAAACGGAAGTCGGAGGCGTTGTCGTCGGTATCGACGGTGGCGGCGCACCCGCCGTTGTCGCGCTCGTAGCTCTGGTTCACGTTGCTCGACATCGGCGCGAGCGGCGTGCCCTCTTCGTAGGCGCTACCGGCGCTCATTCCCACGGCGTCGACCTGGACGTTTGCGGACGTGAAGATGGCGATTCCCCCGTCGTCCGGGATGGACTGGGAATACGTCACGCTCGGAGGGACGAGGCCGGAGTAGCCCTGGGAGCCGTTGTTGGCGAACAGATAGAAGTGCTTCGGTTGCAGGATGGTCGAAGCCGCGACCTGCTTCACCAGCGCCGTGTTCCCCGCGCCGTCGCTCACCATGAGCTTGTAGCCGCCGATGTTCACCGCGGCGTTCGACTTGTTGAAGATCTCGACGAACTCGTCGTTCGAGCCGTTCGGTCCGCGCGTGCGAAACTCCGAGATGACGATCGTCGTGGAGACCGCGGGCGCCTCCGTTGCGACGAGGAGGGAACAGAGCGCGAGCCCACCTGCAATCCAGCGTTTCATCCAAAGATTCTCCCGGCTGAACGAAAAACTCTACCAGACCCACCCCCGCGCTTCCGCGGGCTTTCCGTTCTCCTCGCTCTTTTGCGCTTCGCCGGCCGAGGTTTTCGCCAAGCAAGCCGACCGGAAGGGCCCGACGCACCAACGACACGCGAGCTCCGCGAGTTAATGGCTTCGATACGCCGCGCGGGGTTCGCGGCGGCCCAGCGGTCGAATCCCGCCGGTGGGGCATTCCCGTTTCGGCTTCCCTCGGCTAGTTTCGGCCTCCCGAACCGGGGAGACACCAATGAGCGGCCATTCCAAGTGGGCGACAATCAAGCGAAAGAAGGGCGCCACCGACGCCGCGCGAGGGAAGCTTTTCACGAAGCTCATCAAGGAAATCACCGTCGCCGCGCGGATGGGCGGCGGGGACCCGACGGGAAACGCCCGCCTCCGCAAGGCCATCGACGAGGCGAAGGCCGCCCAGATGCCGGCCGACAACATCACCCGGGCGGTCAAGCGCGGTACGGGTGAGATCGAGGGCGTGGCCTTCGAGGAAGTCCTCTACGAAGGCACCGGCCCGACGGGAACGCTCTATCTGGTCGAGGGCACCACGGACAACCGGAACCGCTCCGCGGCGGAGCTCCGCAAGATCTTCGAGAAGCACAACGGCGCCATGGGCGGGAGCGGGGCGGCCGCATGGGCGTTCGATCGCCGCGGAGTCATCGTGCTCGACAAGGCTTCCGCCACGGAAGACCAGCTGATGGAAGTGGCCGTCGGCGGCGGTGCGGAAGACTACGCGGACGACGGCGACGTCTGGACCGTCTACACGCCCCCGGAGGCGGTCGACAAGGTGACCACGGCGCTCGACGGCGCCGGCATCAAGGCGAAGTCCTCTCGCTTGGGCTACGTGCCGAAGAACAAGAAGGAAGTGCGGGGGCGGGACGCAGAGGTCTGCCTGAACCTCGCCGACGCGCTCGACGATCACGACGACGTCCAGAACGTGTACTCCGACTTCGACGTGCCCGAGGACGAGCTCACGCGAATCGCCGGCGCATCCTGAGCGCACGGCTCGTCCCTGGCGGCGTTCAGCCGAAGCGCGGGAGCAGCGTCGAGAACGCGAAGTAGGAGAAGATGGCGTGCGACACGACGATCGGCGGGAGCCGACCGGCGAGCTGCGCACCGAAGCTCCACACGAGGCCGCAGCCGAGCGCCGCGAACACGAGCGTCGGATTCGGCCCCGCGATCGGGTCCGAGAGCGTCACGATCGTCGGCACGTGCGCGAGGCCGTACGCGAACGCCGCGACCGGCGGCGCGCGACGTGACCCGAGCGATTCGGTCACGGACGTCAGCACGAGACCCCGCCACACGAGCTCCTCGAGCAGGGCCATGAAGAGCACGATGCCGAGGAGGGCCGGAGACGGTCGCATCCCGCCGAGCTGGAAGGAGAGCCGGAGGAGCCACCCGAACCGCTGAGAGCCGTCCGTCAGGAGGAAGTGGCGCACGATGAAGCCCGCGCCGTAGAGCACCCCGGCGACGACGAAGCCGATCGTGAAGTCCCCCGCGCGCGGCCGGAGTTGCTCGGAGAGCGTCCCGTCCTGCGCGAGCTTCCGGAGCGCGACCCCCGCGAGGACCACGTACGGCGCGGCGAGCAGCGCCCACATGGTCGGTGTGCCGGCGACGGACTCGCGGAACGAGAGCCCCATGGCGAGTGCCACCACGACGGTGACGAGCAGGGCGGTCTTCATGTCTTCCGGGACCGCCTCTTCGCGCGCGGAGACCTTCGCGGGCTCGGCGCGCGGCCGGAGAGCGCCCGGCCGAGGTACTGGACGACGGCTCGGGCGACGTCGCGCTTCGGACCGGGCGGCACCCGGGTCACGCCGCGCGCGTCGACGATGAGCACGCGATTGTCGTCCCGGCCGAGGGACTCGCCGGCGTGGTTCGCGACGACGGCGTCCACCCGCTTCGTCCCGAGTTTGCCGCGCGCGTATCGGACGATCTCCTCGTCGGTGCCCGTCTCCACGGCGAACCCGAGGAGGAACGGCGAGTGCCCGCGCCGCGAACGCCCGATGCCCGCGAGGATGTCGGGGTTCTGCACGAGCGCGAGCGCGAGCTCCTTCTGGTCCCCTCGCTTCAGCTTCCCGGCCGCGCGCGTCTTCGGGCGAAAATCCGCGACGGCCGCGGCCATCACGAGCGCGTCGGCGCCGGGGAGCTCGCGAGCGAGAGCGGCCTCGAGCTCGAGCGCGCTCCGGACGTCCACTCGCGTGACCCCGGGCGGGGTCTCGAGCGAGACGGGGCCGGCGACGAGCGTCACGGCCGCGCCGAGGTCCCTCGCCGCCTCGGCGATGGCGAAGCCCATCTTGCCCGACGAACGATTCCCGAGGAACCGGACGGCGTCGATGTCCTCGACCGTCGGACCCGCGGTGACGATCACACGACGACCCGCGAGCACGGGGTCGCCCGAGAGCCGCGCGACCACGCGGGCGACGATCGCCTCGGGCTCCGCCATTCGGCCCTCTCCGCGATCTCCCGAGGCGACTTCTCCTTCGACCGGACCGACGAGCTCCGTCCGTCCGTCGGACTGGAGCGTTTCGACGTTCCGCCTCGTCGCGGGGTGCGACCACATCGACGGGTGCATCGCGGGCGCGACGAGGACGGGACACCGCGCGGAGAGCACCGTCGCGGCGAGCAGGTCGTCCGCGCGCCCGGCCGCGAAGCGCGCGAGAGCGTCGGCCGTCGCGGGAACGACGAGCACGAGGTCCGCGTCTCCGGCGAGGAGGATGTGCCGCTCCCCGCCGTCCGACGGATCGAACATGGCCGAGAGCACGGGGTTTCCCGTGAGCCCGGAGAACGTGTCCGCCCCGACGAATCGCGCGCCCCCTGCCGTCAGCACGCAGAGGACGCTCGCGCCCTCCTTCACGAGGAGACGCGCGACGATCGCGGCCTTGTACGCCGCGATCGACCCGGTGACTCCGAGGACGATGCGCTTGCCGGCGAGGCTTCCCACGAGGGCCTTCATGCCGCCGCTCTTCTTCGCGTTCGCGTTCGCGTTCGCGTTCGCGTCCGCGCGGCCACGTAGCGGCTCTCGGGATCGAAGTATCTGAGGGGCTCGTTCGCCCAGATCCCGGCGTAATCGACGCCGATTCGCGCCGAGCGCGCGACCCGCGGCGAGGGAGGACCGTCCGCGAGGAACAGACGACTCGACGCGTCGCAGAGGTCCAGGCCGTAGTCGTCTCTCCCGATCGCGAAGGCCTCGCAGAGCTTGCCCGGTCCGTTCGTGAGCTCGCGCCGCGCCACGTCCACGGCTCGCCGCGCCGACATCAGCTCCGCTCCCACCACGGGCTCGACCGCTCGAATCAGCACGGCCTCCGGCGCTCCTTTTCTCGCAGTCACCAAGTTGAAGTGGAAGTGCATTCCGTAAATCATGAACACATACGCGTGCCCAGGCGCTCCCCACATCGCCTCCGTGCGCGCCGTTCGACGACCGCCGTGACTGTGCGCGGCGCGATCCTCCGGCCCGAGGTACGCCTCCGTCTCGACGATCCGGCCGACCGCGACTCCATCCGCACTCCGCGAGACGAGGAACTTGCCGATCGCGTCCGCGGCGACGAGGGTGGTCGGGCGCGCGTAGAAGCCGCGCGGAAGCGGCTTCCGGAGCGCGGCGGAGGCGGCGCCACCGTTGATTGTGGCATCCGGGGACAGAGCCTCGTACATCGGCTCCCTCGATTACCAGATGCCCCGACCATCTGGTAGATTCCACTGAAGCGGATGGTAGAGCAGGCGGCTCGTAGCAAGCCTTCGGTCCGGCCGAAGGTCATCGGGCGCTACGCGCTGTTCGGCGAGATCGCGGCGGGAGGCATGGCGACGGTCCACGTCGCCCGTCTCGTGGGGCCGGTCGGCTTCTCGCGTACGGTCGCCATCAAGCGCCTCCACCCGCAGTACTCGAAGGATCCCGAGTTCGTCGGGATGTTCCTGGACGAAGCTCGGCTCGCCTCGCGCGTCCAGCACCCGAACGTCGTCACGACGCTCGACGTCGTCACGATGCCGAACGAGGTGTTTCTCGTCATGGAGTACGTTGCCGGCGAAAGCCTCGCGCGGCTCGTGCGGAACACGCGGAAAGAGGGGGCCTTCGTCCCTCCGGGCATCGTCGCGGCGGTCATCGCCGGCATGCTGAACGGTCTGCACGCGGCGCACGAGGCGAAGAGCGAGCGGAGAGAGCCGCTCAACATCGTGCACCGGGACGTCTCTCCGCAGAACGTGCTCGTCGGTTCGGACGGCGTCGCGCGCGTGCTGGACTTCGGCGTCGCGAAGGCCGCGCTGCGGTCGCACTCGACTCGTGACGGGCAGATGAAGGGGAAGCTCTCCTACATGTCCCCGGAGCAGCTCAACGGAAAGCCCGTCGACCGGAGGACGGACCTCTTCGCCGCGGGCGTCGTCCTCTGGGAGGCGCTCACGGGGAAGCGCCTGTTCGAGGGCTCGGACGCGGGCGAGATCTTCGCGAAGGTCGTCGCGGCGGACATCCCGGAGCCGAAGTCGGTCCTCCCGGAAGTCCCCGACACGCTGAACGCCGTCGTGATGAAGGCCCTCGAGCGGAGCCCCGACCGTCGCTACCAGACGGCGAGGGAGTTCGCGATCGATCTCGAGGCGTCCGTTCCACTCGCGACGGCGCGCGCGGTCGGAGAGTGGGTGGAACGTTTCGGCGGGCCCGATCTCGAGAAGCGGACCACGCTCGTCCAGGAGATCGAGGGCATCTCGACGAATCCCGAAGATCTCGCGCGTCTCGAGCGCGAGCCCGAGGGCGAGACGAGCCCGCCGTCGGTGAAGCCGGACCTCACGTCGAGCGCCGTCCAGCCCGTGTCGGGCTCGCGACCGCGGATCCCGCCGCCCCCGATCCCGCCGCCGCCGAAGCTGGAGAAGGACCTCGAGGAGCGATCGTCCAAGTCGCACGTGACCGGCGCGTCGACCTCGAAGGTCGCGAGTCTCGCCGTGCCCGTGCCGGCCGCGCCCGCGTCGCTGCCGAAGCCCCCTCCGCCGCGCTCGAACACGGCCGCGATGCTCATCGGCGCGCTCGCCGCGTGTCTCGGCGGTGGCGTGCTCGCGTTCTACCTCTTCGGGCGTGGGCACGAGGCGCCGCGGGTCATCGAGGGCGGGCCTTCGCCCGCTGCGCAGGCGCCGTTTCCTCGCGCGACGACGGAATCCCCCGGTCCCGGCGCGAGCCCCAGCGCGGCGGCTCCCGCGGCGGAGAGCGAAGAGAAGGGCGTCGACATCTCGGACCTCCCGGCCGCGCCCCCCGACGAAGCGCCCGGGGCCTCGAGCGGTCGTCGCCGCGCTCCCCATGCCGCCGCCTCGGCGAAGCCGGGGCTCTGCGATCCGCCGTTCTTCATCGATCCGAACGGCATCAAGCGCGTCAAACCCGGCTGCTTCTGAGGCGCGCGCGCCCGCCTTCCGCGGGCGGCTGTCGCTTCGAGGACTCGCGAGGTAGACTCGGGCATCCATGCTTCGCGACCCGCGTTCCTCGGCTTTCGCGTCCCTGCTCGTGCTCGCCGGGGTGCTCTCGTCGGCGCGCTCCGCGCTCGCGGATCCCACCAAGGCCGAGTGTGCTTCGGCCTACGAGAAGAGCCAGGAGCAGCGCGCGAACGGCAGGCTGATCCAGGCGCAGGAGCAGCTCTCGGTGTGCGCCTCGGAAGCGTGTCCCGCGTTCGTGCGGACCGACTGCGGCGAGTGGCTCACCGAGGTGTCCCACGAGATCCCGACCGTTTCCTTCTCCGTGAAGAACCGGAAGGGTGAAGACGAGAAGGCGGTCAAGGTCACCGTCGACGGGGACCCCCTCGTCACGGAGATCGGAGACGAGAGCGTCCAGGTCGATCCGGGCACGCACAAGTTCGAGTTCACCATCGAGGGTGCCCCTCCGCTGGTGAAGGAGATCGAGATCCGGAAAGGCGAGAAGGACCGCGTCATCAACGCGAGCTTTGCCCCCGCGAAGGAGGAAGCGAAGGTCGAGGACCCGTACGGGCACGGCACCCCCGAGCCCGAGCCGAAGGTCGACGAGGGCGCGTCCTCGGGCCCCGGGCCGCTCCGTCCCTACGCGTACGTCGCGGGTGGCGTCGGGGCCGCCGGCATCCTCGGCTTCGTCGTCTTCGGCGCGATGGGCAAGAGCAAGCAGAGCGATCTCGACTCTTCCTGCGGGCAGACGCACTCCTGCGCGCAGTCGGACGTGGATTCGATCAAGACGAAGTACCTGCTCGCGGACGTCTCCCTCGGCGTCGGGATCGCGGGCCTCGGCGCCGGCGTCGCGCTGTTCTTCCTCTCGCAGCCGAAGAGCGAACACGCGGCCGAGCCGGAGGAGTCGGCGCATTTCGACGTGGCGCCCCGCCAGGACGGCGCCGTCGCGACGTTCTCGGGCCGGTTCTGAGCGGAGCCGCGGCTGCGCGTCAGAAGCCGAGCAATCGGCCGCCCTGATACACCGCGAAGGAGAGAGTCCACGCGAGCACGGCCGTGTACGCGAAGAGGACGGCAGGCCATTTCCAGGTCCCCGATTCCTTGCGGACGAGCACCAGCGTGCTCATGCACTGGCAGGCGATCGCGAAGAACACGAGGAGCGACAGACCCGTGAGGGCGGAGTACGCCGGCGTTCCGTCGGGGCGAGTCTCCCTCTGGATGCGCTCGCGCAGCGGCAACGCGGCGTCATCGGCGCCACCGACGCCTTCGACGATCCCCATCGTGGATACGAAGACCTCGCGCGCGGCGAACGCGCCGACGAGCCCGACGCCGATCTTCCAGTCGAACCCGAGGGGTCGGATCGCGGGCTCGATCGCCCGGCCGAGGCGCCCGCCCCAGCTCTCCCGGATCGCGATCGCGGCGGTTTCCTGGGGGGTCGCACCCGGCGGCACGTGGTCGGGCTTCGGATGGGAGAGGAGGACCCAGAGGACCACGGTGCACGCGAGGATCGTCGTGCCCGCGTCCCGAAGGAACGCGCGACATCGTTCCCAGGTCATCCGGAGCGTCGCCTCCGCGGACGGCATCCGGTACGGCGGCAGCTCGAGGATGAGAGGGACCTTCGTTCCGCGGACGACGGTCCGCCCGAGGACGGCGGCCGCGACGAGCGCCATCATCGTCGCGAAGAAGTACATCGCGACGAGGATGACTGCCTGCACCGGGACGATTCCGAGCACCGTCCGGGGCGGGATCAGCGCCGCGATCACGAGCGTGTAGACGGGCAAGCGCGCCGAGCACGTCATCAGCGGCACGACGAGCATCGTCAGGATGCGATCGCGCCTCCGCTCCATCGTCCGGGTCGCCAGGATCGCCGGGATCGCGCAGGCGAACCCCGAGAGCATCGGAACGAACGCGCGCCCGTGCAAGCCGAGCGCCCGCATGACCCGGTCCATGAGGTACGCGACCCGCGCCATGTACCCCGAGTCTTCTAGGAGTCCGACGAGGACGAACAGAAGCGCGATCTGCGGCAGGAACACGATGACGTTGCCCACGCCTCCGAGGAGCCCCTGCACGACGAAGTCGCGGAACGTCGATTCCGGGAGCGCGCGCTCGGCGAGGGCCGAGAGCTCCCGCACCGCCCATTCGATGGCGTGGATCCCGGGCTCGGCCCAGGAGAACAGCGCCTGGAAGAGCACCGTCATCACGAGGACGAAGACCAGGAAACCCCACACGGGATGAATGAAGAACCGATCGAGCCGCTCGGTGCGCGTGCGGACCGGCGCGGTCTCCGTCCCTCGCGCGAAGAGCGCCGGCGCGTGCTCGTCCAGAAAAGCGTAGCGCGAGGCGATGATCTCCTGGTCGAGGTCGCGGGCGCCGGCGGCGCGACGGACGTCGCCGACGCGTTCCCGGAGCCCCGGGTCGATGCCGACGAGCTCGTCGTCGTCGTCGATGCTCACGAGCGCCCAGCGCGCGAGGGCCCGATCGCGTTCGACCGAGCTGCGGAGGACGGAAGGGAGCGCGTCCGCCACTCGATCGACGTCCGCCCGCAGAGCCTCGGGATACTTCACTTCCACGCGCCCCGGACGCGGAGCTTTGAGCGTCTTCCGCAGCACCTCCGTCAGCTCGCCGAGTCCCTCGCCGGTCCGTCCGTTCGTGGCGACGCAGGGCACGCCGAAGAGACGCGAGATGGCCTCGGGCCTGGGCGGGTTCTCGGCGGCCTCGTCGATCATGTTCAGGGCGAGGACGCTCGGAACCCCGAGCTCGAGCAGCTGGACGACGAGATACAGGTTTCGAACGAGCTGGCCCGCGTCCACCACGACGAGCACGAGGTCCGGGGCGGGATCCCCGAAGATGCCGAGGACCGAGCCGATGGCGATCTGCTCCTCGGCGGACCGGGCCGAGAGCGAGTACGCGCCGGGGACGTCCGAGAGCTCCACCTCCGTGGCGTCGCCCTCCGCGGGCATCAGGCGTCCGACGCGGCGCTCGACGGTGACCCCGGCGTAGTTGCCCACCCGCGCGTTCTCGCGCGCGAGCCGGTTCCAGATGGACGTCTTTCCGACGTTCGGGTTCCCCACGACGACCACGCGCCGCGGCCGCTCCGCCCGGGCATCCGCGCGCGCCTTCGTCGCTGCGGACGTCGCGGTGCTCCCGGGAGTCACGGCGCGGCGGGGAGCCCGCGGGGAAGCTCCATCCGCGCCGCCGTCGCGGTTTCACGCCCGGACACGAGCGGCGGCTCGACCTCGATGCAGCGGGCCTCGCCCTTGCGGATCGAGAGCTCGCAGCCGCGGACGGAGAGCTCGATGGGATCGCCGAGCGGCGCGACACGGACGACGGTGACCCGCGTCCCCGGAAGGACGCCGAGCTCCATCACGCGGCGCCGGAACGCGCGCTCCCCACCGACGCCCGTGACGGTGACCGTGACGCCGATTGCGACTTCTCCGAGCTGCATCTGCCGACCCCGGAACGCTAGCTCAATTGAAAACGGTTTTCAAATTCAACAACGGACTCACGGCCGGGTCGTGTCGCGGCGGCTCTCGTTTCGGATGACCCGCCGGAGCTCCACCTCGAGCCCGACCCGGTCCCGGTGCGCCCGCATGAGACCCCGGAGCGCGATGTTCGCGACCTGGATCCCCATGGCCACGAGCTTCGAGCGGACGGCGATGTGCACCTCCCGGTACGCCCCGAGCCGCGCGACGGACCACTCCGTCATGCGCTTCCGGCAGGGCGAGTCGTAACCGGTCATCTCGATCCAGTCGTGGAAGACGCACAACCCCCCGGGACTATCCGCGATCTTCGCCGCGCCGTACCGCTCGAAGAGGGCGGCGTGGGATTCGTCCATGTGCCCCTCGACCTGGGTCACGTAAACGGCGGGTGAGAGCGTCCACATCCGCGCGGTTCCCCGCTTCGTCCGGTGTTCCTCGAAGTCGGTCCCGCGTTCCCTGAACAGCGTCACGAACGCTCAGGTTAGCCCCCCGCCGCTCGCGCATCCAATCTGGGCACCTCCACATTGGCCGGCGGACCTGGCGGGTCTCGAAGAACGGCCGGGTCTCGCACACTTGGCTGGCCCGTGGGACCGAAGAGGCCAGGTGTACGGACCCTGCGCACTGTACGTCCATGACGCAGCGGACAACCGCTCGTTCTAGCCTCACTGGCCGGTGTGATTCAGACGCCTTTTCGGTTGGTTACCGACCGTGCGCCATGCCGCTTCGCGTCGGCCCGTTGCTTGCAGAACCGGAGTCCATGAACGCGCTCGACCTCCGTTCCCTAGAGCAGGACTCCGATTCCGGCGTGTTCGCGCGCCCGGCGGCCCAGTCCTCCGAGGTCCGGCGCAAGTTCGTGAACAACTGGGGCCGGCTCGCGGCCACGTTCGGGATGCCGCGCGAGCTCGGGCGCGTCCATGCGGAGCTCTTCCTGACGGAGGAGGGCCGGGACGCGCGTTCGATCGCGACCGCGCTCGAGGTCGACGTGGACACCGTGCGCGCTCACCTTTCCGCGCTGATGGACTTCGGCGTCGTGCGGGCGGAGCGGACGGCCGGGGAAGACCGGTACCACACCGCCCGCGATCCCTGGGACTTCTTCCTGGAGATCATGCGCCAGCGGCACCGCCGCGAGTTCATGCCCCTGCTGCAGCTCGTGCGAGACACCGCGGCGCTCGCGCGCCAGCTTCCGCATCACGACACCGCGACGCGCAGGCAGGTGGAGCTCTTCACCAAGTTCGTGGAGGACCTCTCTCGCCTCATCGAGGTGTTCGCTCGCATGGGCTCGAAGCCGATGGCGCTCGCGCTGAAGACCTTCGCGAAGATGACGCCCCGCATCTGAGGCGGCGAGCGTTCCCGACATGCCCGAGGGCTCGACGAAACCCGTCGAGCCCTCGTTCTTTGTGCGGCGTGCGGGCGTTCGAAACGACGGAGGGCCCGACGGAAGCCGTCGAGCCCTCGTCCGGGTCGCGCGACGGGTCAGCCGTGCGCGTGCGCCGCCTGCCGGATGCTCCGCGGATTCGAGCTTTCCGCCGGAGCGACCCGCGCCGCGAGCATCGGCGCGAACGCCTCTCGATAGGACCACGCGGCGTAGAGCTCCGCGGCGAGGAGCACGAGCGGCAGCGCGAGACCCGCCGGCGCGAGGAACGCGTGGAACGCGACGATGTTCACGAGCACGGGCGCGAGCAGCGTCAGCGCGAGCGGCACCCACCGGTTCGAGAGCAGGAGCAGTCCCGCGACGATCTCGGTCCCCTTGATCAGGGGAAACAGGTAGCCCGTCGCGACGAGCGCGCCGAGGAACGCGCCCGCCGACGGCGGAGGCGGCGGCATCGGGATGAAATGGAGGAAGCCGTTCAGGCCGAAGACCGTGAAACCGGCGCCGAGCAGGTAGCGAGCGACGTGGGACAGATTGCGTGAGGTCATGGGTGTTTCTCCGGAATCGATGACCCCAGCATGGTTCGTTGCTTCCCGAGCTACTAGCCGGCCGGCGCCCATAACTTTGGTGCTAGAATCACAACAATGGATTTCAACGACGTTCCTCTCTTCGTGCGCGTCGTGGAGGCGGGCAGCTTCACCGAAGCCGCGCGCGTCCTCGGCAAGGAAAAGTCGTCCGTCAGCCGCAGCGTCGCACGGCTCGAGGAAGATCTCGGCGTGCGCCTGCTCCAGCGAACGACGCGGAAGCTCGCGCTCACCGACGCGGGGCAGGCGTTCTTCGAACGCGTGCGCGGCGCCGTGAGCGGCGTGGAGGAAGCCGCGTCGGCGGTGTCGGAGCTCGGGAGCGAACCGAGGGGCATCGTGCGGATGACCGCGCCCGCGGACGCGGACGCGCTCGGCATCGGGCGCGCGCTCGCGGCCTTCGTCACCAGGTACCCGAAGATCCACGTCGAGGTGACGCTGACGTCGCGCGCCGTCGATCTCGTGGCCGAGGGGTTCGACCTCGCCGTCCGCGGCGGGAAGCTCACCGATTCGTCCCTCGTCGTTCGGCGCATCGGCAACGCCGACATCGGAGTCTTCGCGGCGCCGTCGTACCTCGAGCGCCGCGGTCGTCCGAAGAAGTTCGTCGAGCTCTCCGAGCACGAGTGCGTGCTCTTCAAGGCGAGGGCCGGGCGCCTCGCGTGGACGCTCCTCGGGCCGTCGGGGGAAGAGACGACGGAGGTGCACGGAAGCGTCAGCGCCGACGACATGTCGTTCGTGGCGAGCGTCGCCGCATCGGGGCTCGGCCTCGTGCTGCTCCCCATCGCCGTCGCCGCGCGCTACGTGGACGAAGGCGCCCTCGAGCGGGTGCTCCCCGACTACGCGTTCGTCGGCGGAAGCCTCGCCGTCGTGCTGCCGACGTCGTCGTTCGTCCCGTCGCGGGTCGCGCTCCTCCGCGATTTCCTGGTCGAGGCGCTCCAGACGGAGATGGCGTCCTGGAGGCGCCGCTGCGCCGATCGTCGAAACGACCGCGCCCCGTCGAAGACCACCGCTTCGCGGCCTCGCGAGCCAGGCGAGCGCGCCCGAAGGGCGGGAGGGGGAGCGGCTGCGAAGCAAGCCACGGGGGACAAGGTCCGCCCGTAGCGAAACCCGACGACGCCGCTCGCCGACAGGCCCCTTTCGCCTCGGCCCGTTCTCGGACAAAGTCCGCGCCGCCGATGGAACCGGACCACCGCGAGAACCCGACCCGCACGCTGCTCGGGGTGATGCTCGCGCTCTTCCTGGGCGCCCTCGACCAGACCATCGTCGCGACGGCGATGCCGAAGATCGCCGACGAGCTCCACGGCCTCACCAGATACACGTGGACCGCGACGGCGTACCTCCTGTCGTCCACCGTCATGGTGCCGATCTACGGGAAGCTCGCGGACATGCACTCGAAGCGGACGATCGTCCTCGGCGCGATCGGCACGTTCCTCTTCGGGTCGGCGCTCTGCGGCATGGCGGGTCAGTTCGGCCCGCTTCCGCTCCTCGGTGACGGGATGAGTCAGCTCATCTTCTTCCGCGGCCTCCAGGGACTCGGCGCGGCGGGCCTCTTCTCGATGGCCTTCATCGTCATCGCCGACCTGTTCCCGCCTGCGGAGCGCGGGAAGTACCAGGGGATGATCGGCGCGACGTTCGGGATCGCGAGCGTCCTCGGGCCGCTCGTCGGGGGCTTCCTCGCCGACCACGGGAGCTCCTTCGTGCGGGGCGTCTCGGGCTGGCGCTGGGTGTTCTACGTGAACGTCCCGCTCGGCGCGGTGGCCCTCTGGAACGTCGCGACCCGGATGCCGCCGCTCCATTCGGGAGCTACGCCGCACCGTCTGGACCGGCTCTCCGCGGCGCTCCTCGTGCTCGCGGTCGGGCCTCTCGTGCTCGCACTCCAGGTCCCGCCGGCGGCGATGGGAAACGGCACGCGCGCGGCGCTCCTCGCGACCACCGTTCTCTGCATGACGCTGCTCGCGCGGCGGTCGCTGGTCATCGAGAGCAGCATCCTGGATTTCAAGCTGTTCAGGAACAAGGTGTTCTCGGTCGCGAGCGGCGCGCTGTTCCTCTACGGCGGCACGATGTTCGGGGCGATCCTGTTCCTTCCACTGTTCCTGGTGAACGTCGTCGGAGTCTCCGCGACCCAGGCGGGCGCGAGCCTCATCCCGCTCTCCATGGGCATGGTCGTCGGCTCGGTCGCCGGGGGGCGGCTCGCGTCGCGCTTCGGTCGCTACAAGCCGATCATGCTCGTGGGCGGGGCGCTCCTCTTCGTCGGATCCATCCTGCTCTCGCGGATGGACGAGCACGTCTCCTACTGGCAGGTCACCGTGTACATGGTGCTCTGCGGCGTCGGCATCGGTCCCACGATGCCGCTCTACCCGCTCGCGGTCCAGAACTCGGTGGAGCACCAGAAGATCGGACAGGCGACCAGCGCGAGCCAGTTCTGCCGCCAGATCGGCGGGCTCGTGGGGGCGGCGGCGCTCGGGGCGGTCCTCGGCGCGTCGCTCCTCTCCTCCTTCCAGGCGGAGCTCGGCAGCCTCCCCGGTGTGAAGGTCGCGATCGGATCCGGCACCCGAGGTCGACCGAACGTGGAGCAGATGCTGAAATCCGCGGAGGGCTCCGTGCGCGCCGAGATGGGCCGCCGCCTCGCCACGGCCGTGGTCGCGCTCCACCGGAACGACGAGCCCGCGTTCGAGCGAACTCTTCAAGGCGCGTCCGCCGAGTCGCGGGACAGCGCGCTCGAGATCTTCCGCACGGAGGCGAACGGCGGCCAGGCCGTGTCGCATCTCGGCGGCGTCTTCGAGCGCATCCGCGCCGACGTCACGGAGCGCCTCGGCGCCGGCGTGCGTCACGCGTTCACCATCGCCGTCACGCGCGTCTACACGTGCGTCGCCGTGATGGTGCTCGCCGCGTGGCTCGTCACCTGGATGATCCCGGAGCTTCCGCTCCGGAAGACGTTGAAGTAGCGGCGCCTGGATCGACGTCCAGCCGCGCCACTTCCGTCCCGAGCGCGCTCAGGATTCCGACCCCGAGGCTCCCCGTCGCGGAGAGCGTCACCTTCGCCCAGTTCATGAATCCCTTGGCTTCGTCGAAGGTCGTCGGCGGCCTCGGCGGCCCGAAGAAGAAGAGGCGCTCGGGGTGGAACGTGTCGTCCTCTGCGTGCGTCGGAAGGAGCATGGCGTTCAAGGGCCCCGCCGTGACCTCGTACACGAGGAAATCGTCTTCGAACGGCCGGTAGCGGAACGCCGTCGCGAAATGTACGTCCGTCGTGATGAAGAGGAGGTTTTTCACGTGCGCGTCCCGGAAGGCGGAGAAGATCCCGCGGAGCTCCCGCTCATAGCCCGCGGGGGTGTCGTAGTTCGCCCAGCCGTCCCGTCCCGCGCTGCCGCCGCGTCCGGTCGGGATGGAGATCGGGACGCTCGACACGACGACCTTCCAGGTCGCATCCGAGCCGGCGACGACCCGCTCGAACCACGCTCGCTGCTCGGCGCCGAGCATCGTCTTCGGGTGCTCTTCCGTGTCGGGCCTCGAGTCCTCGCTGCGGTAGGAGCGCGTGTCGAGGATCACGAGCTCGAGGTGCTTGCCCCAGCGATACGAGCGGTACTGGCGCGCCGTGGTCTCCTCGGCGATCGGGTTCATGTCGAACAGAGCCTGGCGTCCGAGGGGGACGAGATCGGCGCCGATCGTGTACGGCGGGAAGCGGTGCCAGGCGTCCGTGGGCGAGAAGTCGTTCACGACCTCGTGGTCGTCCCAGACGGCGTAGTAGCTGGTGCTCCTGAGGAAGCGCACGAAGCCCGCGTCGCCCTGGTTGTACTTCCAGTGCTCCCAGAACGCGCGGAGGGTCGGCGCCTCGCGGACGCTCATCGGGATCTGTTCGTTCTGGCCGTACAGACCCCGCGCCTCGCAGGGTTGATCCCCGTAGATCATGTCGCCGAGCCCGATGAAGAAATCGAGATCCCGACCGGTGAGCGTCTCGAAGATGGGAAACCCCTCCTTCGCGTCGCGGCACACGTTCAGACCGCCGAGGTCGCCGCTCCAGCCGAAGGTCACCGGGACGGGCCGGTCGGAGGCCGGAGCCGTGTGGAACGTGCCGCGCGCCGCGTCGGGCGGCGGGTCCCCCGCATGCTCGTCCGCCGAGAACCAGGCGACGTACGAAAACGTCCCTCCGGGCGAGAGGCCCGTGAACCGTACCTTGGCCGCGTAGTCGTGCCCGGCGACGGCCCAACTCGTGCCCGTGAACGACCGACCGCCGCCATCGACGACCACGTGGAGCGCGGCGTAGCCGTCCGTGCGTGCCCACACGATGGCGCGGTCGCCGGTCACGTCACCGGCGGAGAGCGCGAGCACGGGACGGCCCGCGACCCTGACCGAGGCGGGAACGGGCGCTCCCGGGAGCGCGGCGTCGCGGCCGCACGCGACGGCGAGCAACGGAACGAAGGCGAGCGCTCGCACGAGCACCGACGCTAGCATCCCGAGCCCGCTCGGCGGACCCTGAAGTGCCCCTAGCGGCCGAGAGCGATGTCGCCTGAATTGGACGGCGCCGGAGGCGCGGAAATTCGTCGCGGCGATCGCGAGTCCTCGGCTAGATTGCAGAGGAAACCGGTCACTGCGGGGTACTCGAGAACATGGGGTCGTCCGTGAATGGTGAGGTGGCTCACCTCCAAGAACGCGTTCAGGAGCTCGAGTCTTCGCTCGCCGCTCTTCGCGAGGAAGAGCAGCGGCTGAGGTCCGTGCTGAGCGCCCTCCCCTTCGACGTCTCGGTGGTCGACGGCGGCGGACGCATCCAGTTCGGAAACCGTGGGCTCTTCGGTCTCACGGAGAGCGACTGCGTCGGACGCTCCATCTCGGAGCTGAGCTCCGGGCGGACGGACGGCGCCCCGCGAGAGGCCCTGGATCGCGCCCAGTCGCTCGGGCAGCCGGTCTGGCTGGAGTCGGATCGCGCGGATCATCCCGCGGGGGAGCGGCCTCAAGTCGTCGAGTTCGGCGTCGCGCCCCTCGGCAGCGGTGCCGAGCCCTCCCGGCTCGTCGTCACCTGTCGGGACGTCACGCAGCGCCGTCGCGTCGAGCAGCACCTCGCCCACGGGCGGCGGATGGACGCAGTGGGCCGTCTCGCCGACGGCGTCGCTCAGGAGCTGAACGAGCTCGTCCTCGTCTTCTCGACCCACGGCAACCTCGCCGCGGAAGGGCTCGACGCCGAGGATCCGCGACGCGAACAGCTGCTCCGGATCCAGGAGGCGAGTCGTCGCGCGGCGGAGCTCGCGAGGAGGCTCCGCGCCATCGGCGCGAGTCGCATCGCGCGCCTCGAGCAGGTGGATCTGAACGACGTCGTCGAGCGCTTCGTCGCGCTCGTCCGCCGCGCGCTACCTCGCGCCGTGGAGCTCGACTTCATCCCGGGTCACCAGCTCGGGACCGTGACGGCCGATCCTTCTCTCCTCGAACAGGTGCTCCTGAACCTCTGCATCAACTCGCGGGACGCCATGCCGCGGGGCGGTCGAATCATCGTCGAGACCGAGAACGTGCTCGTGAACGGCAAGTACCAGGAGTCCCACCCCTGGGCGAAGCCCGGGCGCTACGTGCTCCTCACCGTCTCGGACGACGGCGTCGGGATGCCGGCGGAGGTGCGCGATCACGCATTCGAGCCCTTCTTCACCACCAAGGCGCCGGGGCGCGGCGCCGGGCTCGGCCTCGCGACGGTGTACGGCATCGTCCAGCTCCACGGTGGGATGATCCATCTCTACAGCGAGGTGGAAAAGGGGACGACGTTCAAGATCTACCTCCCGGCCGTCTCTCGCCGGGCCGACAGCGTCGGAACCAAGCTCGAAGGCGCGGTCACCGGTGGGACGGAGACGATCCTCGTGGCCGAGGACCGGGACGACGTTCGAAACCTCGTCGCGAAGCTCCTCGGTCGCGTCGGCTACCGCGTGCTCCTCGCACGCGACGGGCTCGACGCGGTCCGGGTCTACGGGGAGAACGTCCAGGAGATCGCGCTCGTGCTGATGGACGTCGCGATGCCGAACCTCGACGGTCGGGAGGCCGCGGAGCGGATCCGGGCGCTGAACCCCGACGCCCGCATCCTGTTCACGAGCGGTTCGACCGAGCGCTCCCTCGCCGCCGCCGAGCTCCTGCCTCTCGTGGAAAAACCGTACGAACCCGACGCCTTCCTCCGCCTCGTCCGGAAGCTGCTGGACGACTGATTTCAGCGGGGAGGGGCGGCGTCGAACGTGGCCACGACCTCCGCGTGCTCCGTGTGCGGGAACAGGTCGAAGACGCGCAGATCGGAGAGGCGTGTCCGTCCGTTCGCGAGGAGGGCGCGTGCATCCTCGAGGAACGACGCGACGCCGCACGCGACGTAGACGAGGCGAGACGGCGGCCGCGCTTCGAGCGCGACGCGCACCGCCGGGTCGAGACCCTTCCGCGGAGGATCGACGATCACGACGTCCGCCGACGCGAGCTCTCCCACGGCGCCTGCCGCGGACCCCGGCACGACGCGGACCCGCGCGGCGAGCTCTCCCGGGAGAGCCGCGATCCCCGCGCGGAGGCCCTCGAGGGACCCTTCCGAGACCTCGTTCGCGACGAGCGAGGCCGACCGTCCGACGAGCCCGAGGGAGAGCGCGCCGGTTCCCGCGTAGAGCTCGACGATCCGGGACCCGGGCGGCACCTTCGCCTGCACCACCTGGACGATCGAATCGGCGAGGTCCAGGTTGTTCTGGCCGAACGCGGCCGGCGGGTAGAACACCGACGCGCCGCCGATCGTCTCGACGACGGCGTCCGGGCCTTCGAGTTTCTGCCAGGCGGGGCCGAGGATCGTGTTCGTCTGCGCCGGGTTTCCGTTCCAGAAGAGCGAGTGAAGGCGCGGTCCGAGGCGGCGCGAGAGGAGCTCGGCGAGGTCGCGCAGCGGGTCCACGACCTCCGAGGCTCCGACCAGGACGACCTGCGCCGTCTCGCTCCGGCGTTCGACGACGATCTGCACGTAGCGGAGCACGCCGCGGTGCGCCTCGTCCGAGTACGGCGGACAGCGCGCGTCGACGATGGCGCGCCGGAGCACGGCCGCCACTTCGTTCACGAGCGGGTGATGGACGAGGCACCGAGGGACGTCCACGACGCGGTGCGAGCCGAGCTCGAAGATCCCGATCTTCGGCGCGGTCATGCGCCCGCGGACGGCCAGCCGCGCCCGCAGTCGAAAGCCCGTCCTCGCGCCCAGGGTGACCGGCGGCTCCGGAAGCCCGTGACGTCCGGCGAGCGCGGAGAGCGCGGCGAGTGCCTCGGGGGCGACGCCGGGTTCTCCGAGCCGCGGACAGCCGGGGCAGGGGGGACGGTGCGCGCAGACGAGCGGGAGGGACGCGTTCAACGAGCGTCGTTTTGCGCCACGAACGACCCGGCGGGCAAGCCCTCGCTCCGTGCGAAGAACGTCTTCATCGCGCCCGGCGTGGAGAGGATGACGTCTTGCACGCGCTTGCCGAAGAGCATCACCGTCAGGCCGGAGCCGACGTCCACCGCCGCGGCGACCGTGACGAGGCTCCGCGTCCCGTCGTACGGTTCCACCTTGAAGTACCCGTAGACGTCGTCGATGTCGTGGGGGCGGGACGGATCCAGCCGGAACCCGAGCTCGCCCGGGCCGGTCGGAGCGAGGCGGACGGTGTACGTCGCGTCCACGACGGAGTTCCCCTGACGGAGCTCGATGCGCCGGGCGCCGCCCTCCGCGTCGACGAACGTCGCTCGCTTCGTTCGCGGGAGCATGGCCCGGAGGGCGTCCACGTCGTCGAGCGCGGCGAGCACCTGATCCGGCGTGGCCGGCACGAGCCCGCGCGCGATGCCGCCGATGTAGTGGTGGTCGCCGCGGTCGAACTCGAGCGGCTTGGTGACGACCAGGCCGGCAGCGACGTCCCGCCGCTCGCCGACGGAGACGGATTCGTCCGCGCTCCGGGCCGAGAGCGCCGCTCCGTTGCCGAGGGCACCGGCGCAGCCCGTCCCCGCGAGGGCGACCGCCACGGAGAGCGCGAAGGCAAACCCGGACCGCATCGGCAATCAGGTTAAGGAGCGCTGTCGGATCCAGCCACGGCGGATCCCGACCGGTGACAATTGATTACAAGCTCGAGAAACCTGCCTGGAACATGCGCCGGCCGCGGACCTGCCCCGAAGCCCGGGTGGGAGCGCCGTGCCAGTCGCTGACAGAGCCGACACGCGGGGGAATCGCCGTCGCGCCGACACGGCCGCGGGCCGGGCCTCGAGGTGCTAGCTTCCGCGGCTGACATGGACAGCAGCGTCGGACCGAGCGGGGAAGCACCGCTCGTTTCACCCGACGACGGCGCTGCCCTCGATCGCGACATCTGGAGCATGGCGTGGCCCGCGATGCTCTCGTTCGTCGTCGTGAACGTCGTGGACGTCGTGGACGTCGCCCTCGTCGGGCGGCTCGGGCGTCACACCGTCGCCGCCTGGGGCTACTCCACGCAGTGCGTCCACCTCGTGGAGACGCTGCTCCAGTCCGTCGGCATCGGATGCGTCGCGCTCGCCGCGCGCGCCCTCGGTGCACGCGAGCCGCGGCGAGCGCGGGGCGTCGTGCTCGCGTCCGTGCTGGTCGCGGAAGGAGTCGCGGCGCTCGGGCTCGCGCTCGCCATCCTCGTCCCGCGGCAGATCCTGCGGCTCCTCGACGCCGAGCCCGACGTCGTCGAGATCGCGGTTCCGTTTTTCCGTCTCTTCGCCGGCGCCATGCTGCTCTACGCCGCCGCCTTCATGTACGAGAGCGCGCTCCGCGCTCGCCGGAACACCCGGGGGCCCATGGTCATCGCCGCCGTCGTGATGGCCGTGAAGACGGCGCTCAGCGTCCTGCTCGTGTTCGGGCTGTTCGGCCTCCCGCGTCTCGAGCTCGTCGGGGCGGGCATCGCGACCTGCGCGGCGCACGCCGTGGGGCTGCTCCTCTACGTCATGCTCGCGCGGCGGGAGAGCGCCGACGAAGACGTCTCGAGCGCCGCGTCCGCGGTGCTGTCCTCCGCGAATGAGGTCTTCCGGGTCTCCCTGCCCTCCATGGGCGAGCGGCTCATCATGAGCCTCGCGCTCCTCACGTACTTCAAGATCCTCTCGGCCTACGGCTCGGCGGCCATCGCGGCGTACGCGATCGGCGTTCGCCTCCTCTCCTTCTCGTGGGCGCCCGGGCTCGGGTTCGCGGCCGCCGCCTCGACGTTCGTCGGCCAGGCTCTCGGCGCGTCGGATTCCGAGCGCGCGAAGCGGGCCGGGGCGCGCTCCGTGGCCCAGGCCGTGATCTTCATGTGCGGCCTCGGGACGCTGTTCCTGTTCCTCCGCGGGCCGCTCGCGCGCGGCTTCACGGCCGACGCCCACGTCGCCGAGAACCTCGTGCCGTTCATGACGATGCTCGCCATCGCGCAGCCGTTCATGGGGGCGCATTTCACGCTGGGCGGCGTGCTCCGCGGGGCAGGGGACACCATGACCCCGCTCGTCGGAGCGGCCGTCGGAAACTGGGCCTTCCGGGTCCCGCTCGCCTGGGCGTTCACCCGGTTCATGGGGCACGACCTCGTCTGGGTCTGGGCCGCGCTCATCGGAGATCACTTCGCGCGCATGGTCGTCTGCGGCATCGTGTTCCTCCGCGGCCGATGGGCAGCCCGCACCGGCGCGACCTTGTTCGAGGGGAGCTGAGATGGAACCGAGAGGGCGCGTGCTGGTCATCGCCGGCTCCGATTCGAGCGGCGGGGCGGGGCTCCAGGCGGACGTGAAGACGATCACGGCGCTCGGCGGCTTCGCGTCGACCGTCGTGACGGCGCTCACGGCGCAGAACACGCACGGCGTCTTCGGCGTCATCCCGACGCCGCCGGAGTTCGTCGAGCTCCAGCTCTCGCTCGCTCTCGAAGACATCGGCGCGGACGCCGTGAAGATCGGGATGCTCGGGACGCGCGCCGTCGTGGACGTCGTGGTCCGGAGGCTCCGTTCGCTCGGGCGTCCCCCGCCGCTCGTCGTGGATCCCGTGCTCGCGTCGGGTTTCGGAACGCCGCTCCTCGACGCGGAAGGCCGGTCGCGCTTCGTGAAGCAACTCCTCCCCATGGCGACGCTCCTCACGCCGAACGCGCCGGAGGCCGCCGCGCTCTCCGGCATCGAGGTCCGCACCTTCGCGGACATGCAGCACGCCGCGGACCGGCTCCTCCTCATGGGCCCGGAAGCGGTGCTCGTGAAGGGCGGGCACGTCGAAGGGGACGTCGTCGTCGACCTCCTCCGGACGGCGGACGGCCTCGAGCGGCGATTCGAGAGTCCTCGGCTCCGGGGGCGTCCCGCTCATGGCACGGGGTGCACCCTCGCATCCGCCATCGCGATCGGGCTCGCCGAGGGGATGACGCTCGAGGGCGCGGTCCAGGAGGCGCGCGACTACGTCGTCGAGGCCATCCGGACCGCGCCACCGTACGGGACCGGAGCCGCGCTCCTGAACCACGTGCACGGGATCGAATGAACGCTCTCGGCGCGGATTTCCCCGAAGAACCCGCGGATGCGGAGGTCGCCGAGGACGAGGGCGTCCTCCGCT
Organism: Polyangiaceae bacterium; assembly: GCA_035545855.1. Taxonomy (GTDB): domain Bacteria; phylum Myxococcota_A; class Polyangia; order Polyangiales; family Polyangiaceae; genus DASZVB01. The sequence continues at coordinate 24,674 of DASZXK010000069.1, read as the reverse complement.
ACGACGATCTGATCCAGGACGGACGGCTTCGCCTCGAGTGCGCCTGGCGACCCACCGGGCGCGCCCTCTACTCCATTCCCTCCGTCGGGAAGATCCTCCGGGACTTCGACGCGGGCGTGACGACGGTCCTGTCCCGCGTCGCGCTCGAAGCCACGGACGCGGTCCTCTCTCCCCGCGCGCGGGCGAAGACGAGGGTCCGGCACCGGTTCGAGCACGTCCTTTCGGCGGACGGCTCCGTGGACCGTCTCCTCTTCTCCACGTGGCTGACGGCGATCGCGGTCGGCAAGGACGGCGTGGAGCAAGTGGCCGGGCGCGCTTACGGACAGCGGGTGCTGACGCACCTCGGCGCGCCTCCTGGCAAGCACCTCGTCCGTCGTCTCGCCGCGTTCGGGGAACGCGGCGTTCCGGAGCATCGCGCTCTCTGGCAGCCGCCCACCGGTCTGCTCGAGCTACCCGAGGGCGCGCGCCCGCTCGACGCCGCGCCCCGCCTCGACCCGGCCCGGGTCGTCTTCGGGCTCTCGCACACGGATCTGAACCAGCACGTGAACTTTCTCATGTACCTCCGCGCCTTCGAGCAGGCGGCGGTCGCGCGGTTCATCGACCTCGGTCGGAGCGGCAAGATCGCCGCGCGGAGCGCCCAGATCGGCTATCGGAAGCCGTCGTTCGCGGGCGACACGGTCCGGATCGCGCTCCGCGCTTACGAGACGGACGGTGCCGTGGGCGTGGTCGCCGCCGTGGTCGAGGACGGCGCGGGTCCCGCCGAGCGCGCGACGTTCGCGGAGTTCGGCTCCGCGCGGGTGGTGGCGCGGATCACGCTCCGCCCGTGACGGGACGGGCGCTCGGCCTCGAGATGGTGCAACATCCACGTCGCACGTGCGCTCGCGCTCATCTTCCCCAGGCCGTCGCTCGCCGTATCTGACCACGTTGGTGGTCATTTCTGCCGCCGCGTGTGGGACCGTCTCCTGCATCCAGGATCACGACATCCTGGCGGCGCGCGGCGCGGGCGGCGCCATGGGCCGCGGGGGTTCGGGAGGGGCGTGGGTCGACGAGTCGGGCGGAGCCGCCGGCCAGGACTCGGCTCCCGACGCGTCCGCCGGCGGCGCCCCGTTCGTCCCCGACGGACCTCGGACGCTCACGGTGCTCCACGGCGTGACCGACTCCCCGTGGGTCGCGTTCTGCTTCGCTCGGGTGGACTCCGGCTCCGAGCTCCCCTCGCCGGGGAAGCCGCTCCCTCGTGGCGGGCTCGACTGGGGAGCGTCGGCCGCCGTCTCTCCGCCGGGCCTCGATCCTTCCAGGGACGCGATCCGTCCGTACGTCGTCGCGGCCCACGACGCCGGAGCCGTGGACGGCCTCGCGTGCACGACGATCGTCCAGCTCTCCCGCATTCCGCCGCTCCGCCCGCCTCCGCCTCCGCCGGTCCTCGAGAGCGGCACCGGCGAAAGCGGAGTCCCCCGTGACGCGTCGTCCGCAGACGGAAGCGACGCGACGAGCGACGCGCGCGACGCGACGACCCGGGCGCCCGAGGACGGAGCGAGCCGGGATGCGACCCTGGACGCGCCGCTCGAGGCGTCGGTGCCGACCGATGCGTCGGAGCCGATCCCGGGCTTGCGCGTCGCCGCCCTCCCCGTCATCCCGGGCGGCGAGCTCGCCCTCGAGCGGAGCTATCTCCTCGTCGCGAGCGGCTGCATGGGAGGTCCCGGCATCGGCGACCCGTCCGAGCGCTCCGTCTGCGGAGATGCCTTCTCGAAGACGACGCCGACGCTCGCACCGATCATCGTCGCGCTGTCGCGCACGGTTCCCTCCGATCACGTCGGGCTCGCGTTCCTCGACGCGACGCCGACGTTCACGCACTGCGACGTTCGCTTCGCCCCACCCATCGGCGGCGACCCGTTGCCCTTCGTCTCGGACGTCGTGACGGGCGCGCTCCGTCCCGCCCACCTCGTCACGAAGTGGAGCGTCGCCGATCTCGGAGCGTCGAGCTCCACCGCGAAGATCCGCGTCCACGCCGGCGGCTCCGACGACGCCGCCTACGACCAGCCCTGGGCCCCCACGCTCTCCGCCGCGAACCTCCAGGAGATCGAGAACGGAAAGGCATACACGCTCGTTCTCATCGGTCCCTACCCCACGTTCACGAAGCGCCACTTCTGGAACGCCCCGCTGGTGGCGATCGTGCCGAACTGATCGTTCGTCGTGGGGGACCCGTTCTCGGCCTCCCCCCACGACGCCGGTCGCTGGAGCGATCGCGGACCTCGTCAGTGGTAGAGCTGGACGTCTGCGAGCTTCGCTCGCACGTCGTTCAGGTGCGCGCTCGTCGGGAAGCGGCGGATGAACGTGCGCAGCGTCGTCTTGGCGTCGTTCCACGCCTCGATGTCGAGCTGGCAGAGCGCGAGCAGGAACGTCGCGTCGTCCACGACCTCCTTGTCCGGCGAAGCCTCCGAGAGCTCGATGAGCATCGGGATCGCTTCCCGCTGGCGGCCGAGCGCGCGGAGCGTCACCGAGAGCTGGTAGCGGGCCTCGGGTGAGTGGGCGGCGTCCGCCTTGTAGTTGAGCGCGTCGCGGAAGGATTGCTCGGCCTCGTGCCACCGCTGGGTTCGCACGTGGTCGAGTCCAGTCTGATAGGCGATGAGCGAGAGCTCGTTCTTCGCGCGCTCGAGGGCCGCGTCGAACACGGAGCGCTCCGTCTTGCTGAGCTCGAGGTGGGATACCTCGTCGTACTGGTCGATGATCTCGCGGCGCTTCCCGGCGGCGATGAGCCCGTAGTACTCCGCCGCCCTCCGTTCTCCGCGCGTGCGCGCCTCTTCCCGCGACTGGAAGATCTTGAGGTCCTTCTCGAGCTTGTCGGCGAGGTCCCGCGTGTCCTTCGTCTGCGCGCGGATCGCCTCCACGCGCGCGTCCACGATGACCTTGCCCGCGAAGAGCACGATCGCGACGAACACGGCGTACGCCGTCGCGCTGTTCCAGGTGAGCCTCCGCTCGTACCCCTGGAACCGCTTGGCGATGCTCTTCACGTCCGCGGCGAGCGCGTTGACGAGGTTGTTCGTCTTGATCGTGAGAGAGCGGCTCTCCACGATCTCGCGCTTGATCTCCTCGAGCTCGTTCCCAAACTCATCCATTTTTTCCGGGCCCGTCCGCGAGAGTCGCCCAGGCCTTTCCGGTCGGGCAAGGCCCGAGGTGAGCTCGGGCCGAAACCCGCTCTTGAATGCCGACCGATCCCCTAGTAGGGGAGGGCACCCCCAATGGATACCAGTGACATCAAGAAGGGCCTGAAGTTCATGTACGACGGACAGCCCTATGTCGTCGTCGAATTTCAGTTCGTGAAGCCCGGCAAGGGGCAGGCGTTCACCCGGACGCGCATGAAGAACATGCTGACGGGGAACATCCTGGAGAAGAACCTGCGATCCGGCGAGAAGATCGTCGCCGCGGACGTCGAAGAGCGAACGCTCCAGTACATCTATCCGGAAGCGGACATGTACGTGTTCATGAACCAGCAGTCCGGGGAGCAGGTGTCCGTCCCGAAGGAGCGCGTCGGTGAAGCGGCACAGTTCCTCATCGACGGCATCGACTGCCAGATCGTCATCTACCAGGGGAACCCGGTCAGCGTGACTCTGCCGGCGCACATCACCGTCCAGGTCACCGCGACGGAGCCCGGCGCCCGCGGGGACACGGCGACGAACGTCCTGAAGCCCGCCACCATTTCGACCGGAGCCGAGGTCGGCGTCCCCCTCTTCATCAACGAAGGCGACTGGATCCGAGTCGACACCCGCGAAGGCAAGTACCTGGAGCGCGTCAAAGCCCCGAGCTGACCCCTGGCTGCTCGCCCGAGACCCCACAGGAGCCTCGGGGCACCAGGTCCCGCACGCGAAGCGCGAAGCAGAGGCCCACCGGCCCCGGGCGAACGGCGCAGTGGGGGGTCTCTCCTCCCCCGACAGTTTGTATACAAACTATTCGCCCCGCGATTGGTCCCGCCGTTTCACGGCTACCCGCGAGCACGGCGAGCGCGCGCCCCATCGGGCGCGGCAGGGGGAGAGGTTCCCGAGGACCGCAGGGCGAAGCCCGAGGACCGCAGGGAAGCCTCGGGGGACAAGGTCCCCCATAACAAAACCCCACGCCGCTCCCCGTCGTCGCGTCGAGCTCGCCCGCAGGGCGGCGAGTCGCCCCCGCGATTGGTCCAGCCGTTCGTCCCGCGAACCGCGCTCGGCCGCCCGGGGGCGCCGAGCCTCCCCCGAATGTGTGTCATGCTGCGGACATGCCGCGGCGCCCGAGCATCCTGTTTCGTCTGCTCCTTCCCGCGGCGCTGCTCGTCGCGGCGACCGCGGCCCGGGCCGCCCAACCGGCGCACGTGGACGTTCCGCCGGACGAGTCGTTCAAGGAGTACGTGCCCGGCGCGGCGCGGCTCGAAGGGCGTCTGCTCGCTCCGTGCTGCTGGGATACGAGCCGCCAGACGCTGGACATCCACGGGTCGCCGATCGCAAACGAGCTCCGCCGCGAGATCCGCACCCGCCTTCGCGCCGGGGAGACTCCCGACGCCATCGAGGCGGATCTCGTGAACCGCTACACGACGAAGATCCTCGCCGTGCCGCCCGACAGTCCGCTCACCTCGATGGGGCCTGTCCTCGTCGCCGGGCTCGGGCTCGCCGGCCTCTTCGCCGCGAGCCGAGTCGCGAAGTGGCGGAAGAGCGCCGGGGTGCCCGCGGGCTCTCCCGCGACGTCGCCGGCTGCCCCCGACGAGTGGGACGCCCGGATCGATCAGGCCCTCGAAGACGAGGACTGAGCGGCGTTCATTTCGCGTCGCGCGCGACCGGACGGCGTGCGCGACCGCGCGCCGTCCCGGATTCCGCCTTCGGAGTCTTCACGTCGCCCGCAGGGGTCGCGGTCTTCTTTCGCGGCGCTCCGCCGGTCGCCTTCGCGCTCGCGGCGGATTTCGCGGCGGCGCCTTTCTTCGGCGTCTTCTTTCCGTCCGCGGCAGCGGGGGGCGGGCGCTGTCCGAAGCCCTCCGACGCGAAGAGCTTCTGAGCCGCCTCGGCCGCACGCGCGGCTTTCTCCGTCTCGCCGCGCATCTCCATCAGGAACCGACTGGGGATCCCCGGGCGCTCCTTGCCCCATTTCATGCGCGCTCGCGCGAACGAGAGCGTGAGCTGGTCCTTCGCGCGGGTGACGCCCACGTAACAGAGGCGACGCTCTTCGTCGATTCCGGCTCCGCCGAGATCTTCCACGGCGCGACGGTGCGGGAGAAGGCCTTCCTCCATGCCGACCATGTAGACGTAGGGGAACTCGAGCCCCTTCGCGCTGTGCAACGTCATGAGCGTCACGGCGGACGGACGTTCGTCTTCCTTCTTCAGGTCGTCCCGGGAGAGCGTCGTTTCGTCCAGGTACTCGCGGAGCGAGGGAGCGTCCGCCCGATCCTGGTACGTCGCGAGCGTGTTCACGAGCTCGCCGACGGACTCCCAGCGCGCCTCCGAATCCCCCGGGTTCTTGTAGGCGCGGTCGAGCTCGCTCTTGTAGTCCATCTCCCGGAGCATCCCCTGGAACACCTCGGCCCAGTTCGCTCCGGGGGCCTGAAACGCGAGCCGGAAGCGGTCCACCATCGCCTTGAAGGCCGAGATCCGCTCGCCCGCGTAGTGCGGCACGTCGCCGTCGTTCACCGCCTCGGGGAGGACCTCCCAGAGCGACTTCCCGGCCTCGACGGCCCGCTTCAGCACGGTCTCGACGACGCCGTCGCTGATGCCACGGCGCGGCGTGTTGATGATCCGGAGGAGGGACACCTCGTCCGTCGGATTCGCCAGCACCTTCAGGTACGCGAGCACGTCTCGGATCTCTTTGCGGTCGTAGAACGACTGTCCGCCGACGAGGAGGTAAGGGATGCGTTCCCGGCGGAGCTCGACCTCGAAGGCCCTCGGTTGCTCGTTGGTCCGGAACAGGATGGCGATGTCCCGGAACGAGACGCGGTCGGGCTTCTCGGGCGACGTCCGGGCGCGGATCTCTCGAACGATCTCCGTCGCCTCGGTGAGCTCGCTCTCGAAGCGGAGGAACCGGGGCGGGTCTCCCCCTCCGCGCGCCGCACGGAGCACCTTGTCGTGCCGGTTCTTGTTGTGAGCGATGAGCGTGTTCGCGAGGCCCAGGATCGACTCGCGGCAGCGGTAGTTGTCCTCCAGCCGGACGACGGTCGCGCCGGGCCAGTCCTTGGCGAAGCCGAGGATGTGGGCAATCTCCGCACCACGCCACCCGTAGATGGACTGGTCGTCGTCGCCGACGACGCACAGGTTCCGGTGGTCCTTCGCGAGCGCGACCACGATCCGGTACTGGAGGTCGTTGGTGTCCTGGTACTCGTCGATGAGGATGTGGTCGAACCGGCGCGCCTCGGCGGTCCGGACGTCTTCGAAACGATCGAAGAGCTCCTCCGTGCACAGAAGGAGGTCGTCGAAGTCCACCGCCCCGGCCGCCCGGAGGGCGCCCTGGTACCGCTCGAACGCCATCGCGGCGAGGGACTCCCGATCGTTCCGGGCGACGCCCTCCGCCTGAGAGGGGCGTACGCCCCGCGACTTCCACCCGCCGATGATCGAAAGCAGGTCGCCCGGACGGAGCTTCTCCTGTCCCACCCGGAGGTCGCGGAGCGTCGATCGAGCGATGCTCTCCTGCTCGTTCTCGTCGTAGATGGAGAACTGAGCGGGGTAACCGAGGCGCTCGATGTTCCTCCGGAGGATCCGGACGCAGAGCGAATGGAAGGTGGAAATCTCCGGTCCTTTCACGCCCTTGCGCCGTTTTCCGAGGAGCCCCATCGCGCGCTCGCGCATCTCGCGCGCCGCCTTGTTGGTGAACGTCACCGCGAGGATGCGATCCGGCTTCGTGCCGCGCCGGATCAGCTCCGCGATCCGGTACGTGATGACGCGTGTCTTTCCGGAGCCGGCGCCCGCGAGCACGAGAAGCGGCCCCTTGTGGGTCATGACGGCGCGTCGCTGCTCGCCGTTGAGATCGGGAGATGCCATGCGGGCGGCATCTCATCGTCCGCGCGGCGCCCGCGGTCAACGCGATCGTGAACGAAGCCAGAAGACAGATGGCTCGCGTCGTGCATGGGGCGCGTCGTCACGTGGCGCGCTCGTCGCGCCCCGCTCGACGGGTCGATCGCGACGACGTTCATCGACGTCGTCGCGGTCGCGGCGCGCGCGCGAGCGCGGCGTCTCCGTGAGTCACGGCGAGCGCGCGCTTGACGAGTGCGACGATTGGGTGTTCGCTAGTCGTTGGTGACGTCGAAGATCGCTCTTCACGTCGAGCACTACGGCGCAGGAGACACACTGCTCGTCTTGCTTCACGGGTTCGGCGGAAGCGCTCGCAACTTCCGCCCGCAGGCGAAATTCTTCGGAAAAACCCGCCAGATCCTGCTGATCGATCAGCGCGGACACGCGCGGAGCGAAGCGCCGGCGGGGCTCTCCGCCTACGAACCCGAGGAGTTCGTGGAAGACGTGCGACGCGTCGTCTCCGAGCACCGAGCGACGAAGATCGTGCTCGGCGGCATCAGCATGGGCGCGACGATCGCACTTCGATATGCTCTCGCTCACGGTGCGTCGCTCGCCGGGTTGATCCTCGCCGCGTTCCCTCGAGCGGGGAGCGACGGCCCGAGCTCCTGGGCACGAGCGTTCGCGGATGCCATCGACGCAGACGGCCTCGACCGCGCGGGTGAACGATTCGTGTGGGGAGGGGATCGCTTCGACGCCGCGAGCGCGAAGTGGATCCGCCAAGGCTTCCTCGAGCACCCCGCGCACGCGCTCTCGGCGATCCTCCGCCGCGTGCTCGCGACGCAGGAACCCGTCGACGATCTGAAAAAAAATCTCGAGACGCTCCAGGTGCCGACGCTCGTCATCGTCGGCGAGCAAGACGTCCCATCTCTCGACGCATCACGCGCACTCGCGCGATGGATCCCGCACGCGGAGCTCCACGTGATCCCGGAAGCGGGGCACGTCGTGAATCTCCAGAAATCCGAAGAGTTCAACGGACTTGTCAGCAATTTCTTGCGTCGAATCGAGGCCTGAGCTGACTCGCCTCGAAGGACCCGCGGTGACCCGATCCCGATCGCGGCGTCTGTGCCCGATGGCTCCCAGCCAATCTCCGCGGCGGAGCGATCGCCGGCCCCCTCAGCACAGCTAGAGCACCGCCACAACATCTAGTGTTGACACGTGACACTAGATGGCAATATATGTGCTGTAGGCCTGGGTTCGACCGAGGGCAATCGATCGGAGCCGGGCATTCCAGGAGGACACGATGGCTGCAAAGAAGAAGAAGAAGAAGAAGAAGGCTGCGAAGAAGGGCAAGAAGAAGGCCGGCCGCAAGAAGGCCGCCAAGAAGAAGGGCCGCAAGAAGCGCAAGAAGAAGGCGCCCGCGGCTCCGCCTGCGATGTGAGCCACCGCAGGTCGCCGTTCAGTCGGACTCGTTCTGATCGACGGCGACCGGCGCCGCGCTCGAAGTGAACCGAGGCGAAAGCCAGGCAGACATTCGACGCGCGGGCCAAGGCCCGAGAGGCCTCGAAGGTACCCCGAAGCACGAAGATGCTTCGGGGTGCTTTCGTTTTGTCCCCCAACGATTGGTCCAGCCATCTGACGGCCCCGCGAGCACGGCGAGCGCGCGCCGACAGGCGCGGCAGGGGGAGAGGTCCGAGGACCGCAGGGCATGGCCCGAGCACCACAGGAGCCTCGGGAGACCAGGTCCCCCGCAAACAAAACCCCGCGACGTCTTTGGTCGCCTCCGGTCGTCCGGAGTAAGTCGTTCTGCCGAGCGGGATGATGCGATCGAAAGCGGCCTTCTTCGTCGTCGTGGCGCTATCGCCCGGGGCGTGCCGGCGAGCGGAGCCCGCGCCGGGGCTCGGCCCGGTGAAGCTCGAACGCGGGGACGTCGTCGTCGTCGAGCGCGCCGCGGCGGAGTTCTTCCAGGGCCGCGTCCTGTCCGTGACGGACACGACGCTCAAGGTCCAGACGTCGGAGGACGGCGAGCCCGTCGTCGTCGCGCGGAGCGACGCCTATCGCGTGCCACCGTCGGCTCACGCGTTCTCCGCGAACGAACCTGCGATCTGCGCCACGAAGGCGGGTCACTGGGAGCCGTGCAAGGCAAAGGGGATGGACGGAGGGGACGTGGTCGTCGATCTCGACACGGGCGAGGAGCGACACCTGCCGTCGAACGCGGTGATCGCCCCGTCCGCCGTGACGGCGCTCGACATCGAGCGGCACTTCGAGACGGTCGAGGCGCGCCTGCGCTTCGCCTCCGAGGCGAAGAATGCCGGCGTTCCGCCGCGTCCGTCCGGCTGGCTGCCGGAGAAGCGGGAGCCGGTCATCGCTCGACACGGCGCGGAGTGGTACTCGGCGCACGTCGCGGAGGCGCTGCCGGACTCCGGGGTGCGGGTGATCTGGGACGGCGAAGAGCGGACCGAGGCGCTTTCCCTGGACCAGGTCGTCCCGGCCCCGCCGGTGAGCCGTGCGCCGGTCCGCGGCGAGTTCGCGCTCTCCCGGCCGCGGTCGCCCGCCGAACCCTGGGAGCGCGTGAAGATCGAGGCGATCGGACCGAGCGAGGCCGTCGCCGTCGGCATCGACGGTTCCCGGAGACGCCTCGACGTGAGAAACCTCGTGCCGCTCGTCGTCGCGCCCCCGAAGTGAGCGCTCAGCGGCTGGCGGAGCGTCGGGCCACGGCGAAGAGCGCGGCGCCGGCGCCCGCGTCGGCCCGCATCTCGACCCGGATGGCTCGATCGATCCCCGCTCCGCAGACGGTCGTCGACGTCGTGTCGTCGCGCCGCTCGAGAGCGAGCTCGTCGCCGGAGGTGGAGTCGATCACCCGGAGCTCGGGCCCCTCCAGGCCGGAGCCGAGGGCGAACACCAGCGACGCACACTCGCCTTTCCCGACGGCAAGCTCGCGGCGGATCAGCGCGGTGGGTGACGGGGCCACCACCTCGACCGTGGGCGATGCAGCCGGCGCGCCGGGGACGGAGAGGGAGCGGAGCACGCGGGCCGCCGCGAGCGGGGCCTGCTGAAAGAACGGCGAGGGGTTCGGGAGCGGGCGCAGCTCGACGACGAAGGGGCCGCCGTGCGCGAGCGCCTCGACGTCGAGGCGTGCCGCGGTCTTCTTTTCCGTGCAGACGAAGATCGCCGTGGTTCGAGCGCCGTCCGAGCGATCGAGGAGCGCGCCCCCCTCCGACCAGGCGTGCACCGAGATCCCGCGGAGCGGCGCGCCGCCGAGGACGTCGACTCGCGCGCACCCGGGCTCGAGGCCGAGCGAGACGGACGCTCGCCCGGCGACCCTGGCGACCCCCGAAACCACGGTGCGGGGTGCCGGAAGCCCGCGGGCGCGAAGCTCCGCGTCCTCCGTCGCCTGGACCTCGCCGAGCGGCCGATCGGCGTTCGAGTCGTGGAGGAACAGGAAGCCCGCCGAGGGTTTCGCGTCCGTCGACGTGGAGAGCACGACGGCGGCGAGTCCGCGCCCGCCGTGCGGGCGGAGGGCGAACGTCACCTCGGCGTGCCCCGGCGCGCAGACGACCTCGGCCGGGCTCCGGAGATCCGCGGGGACCTGGGCGAGGATGCGGCCGTCCGGATCGAGGACCGAGAGCTCCGTGAACGCGACCTCCGTCGCGGCTTCCGCGTAGAGGTCGAGGCACTGGCCGGGCTCGATCGTCGCCGAGAGCCGCGTGGCCGCTCGCGGATCCAGGGGAACGGCGACGCGCCGGATGTCGTGCCAGGTGCCGCCGACCTGCTTCCGATGCGCGGCGAGGCCCTCTTCGAGGCCGGGCCACGTCGCCGGAGCGACGGAGCCTTCGCGGGCTTCTCCGCGCGCCGCCACCACCGCCGCGACCCGATCGGCGTCTTCGGCGCGGACGGTCTGCGCGGAAACGGCGATCAGGCCGTGTCCCGCGGCCACTCGCGCGAACACGTACGCCCGCTTCGGGAGAGGCGGACAGACGATGACGCTCGCGCGCGGATCCGGCGTTTCGTCGCTGCCGAGGCTGGTCCCGTCGTCTCCGTAGACGAACACGTCGAGGTCGTCGATCGTCGAGCTCCCACGGGCGAGAACGAGGAGACACGACCCGGCGGGTACCTCGACGCGAGCGCCGAGGTTGTCCCCGGGGGCGCCGGAGCCCGACGCGACGACCGTGCGCGCCGATGCTCCGGCGGCGCGAGCGCGCGTCGCGTCGCCCTCGACGAGGAACTCGGGAGTTCCGGGAGCGATCCGCGGGGGTGCCGGCGGCGGACGAACGCCGCGTCCGCAACCGGCCACGGTGGCGAAACCCACGACGACGGCGAGCGTCGCTCCGAACCGACCGGCGCCCGTCACTCGATACCTTCGCCGAGCCGGCGGGAGGACGTGGCCCAGAGGCCGAGCGCCCAGACGAGCGCGGTGCCGTGGACCTCGGCGGTCAACGTGGCGCGGCGCGACGTGCCCGCGCAGAACGCGACGCTCACCGCCGAGGCGCCGTCGTCACCGTGGCTCGCCGCCGACACCGGGCCGGCGTCGGCGGCGAGGGCGACGAGCTTCGCGGCGCCCTCCACGAGGCCGACGGCCGCGACGTAGCATCGGCCGGGGTCCACCTCGACGGGCAGGACGGTGACGCCGGAGACGCCCAGCGACGAATACACCGGCGCCGCGACGAGAGGAGGCGCGTGGCGTTCGGCGACGGCACGCGCGATGGCGGACGCTGCGCTTCGTCCCCAGTCCCGCGGGATCCCGGCGGGGATCTCCGCTCGACCGCGGGAGACGACGACCGCGCCTTTCGGCGCCGCTCCGGCAAACGAGAGCACGGCGAGATCGCGGTCCGTCGTGCACGCGAACAAGGTCGCGTCGGGGCTTTCCGTGCGCTCGGACGCCGCGAGCTCGCCGGAGACCCACGACAGATCGGCGTCCACGTCGCGCACCTCCGTCTCCGATTCGTCGTCGGCAGCGAGGACTCCGATCCGGTGACAGCCGGGCGAGAGGTCGAGCAGCACTTTTCCGGCGCCGTCGGAGTCGGCGCGCGCGACCTTGCGGAGGACCTCGACCGAGCCGCCTCGGACGAGCCCCTCCTCGAACTCCCGGAGCCGGTCCTCGAGCGGGCCCGGATGCGGGACCTTTCCGGGCCGTTCCGCGGGGGGGACGATGCCCGTCTCTCTGCCGGAGAGGAGCGCGGAAATGGCGGGTGGGCGCGTCGCCGAGGTCGCGACCAGGAACTCCACGACGGCCCGCGGGGACCGGGACTCGAACGTGAGCCCGTCGAGCTCGCGCCGGGCCTCGTCACAGCGCGAGACCATCGCCGCGCCGGCGGCGCTGTTCACGAACTCCGGCGGACCGTCCGCGAAAGCGGGGACGCGGAGGGAAAAGACCGTGGAGAGTGCCCCGAGCGCCACGACCGTCGTGCAGCCCGGCGCGCCGCCCAGCGCGGAGACCGGAACGGAAGGGACGACCGGCTCGCGCGCCAGCGCGAGCCTCGGCGCGAGCCGAACGACGACGCCGGAGCGGGAGAGCAGCGCGGACAGGCGGTCCGCGTCGTCCGCGACGCCGGCGAGGGCCGCCGTGGATAGAACGATCCCCGTCGCGAAGAACGCGACGAAGGGCCGTCTCTTCACCCGGCGACCTCGCTGAACGGCGCTTCCACGAACGAGCGCGACGCGCCGTCCCACACGAAGAGGCGATGCGCCGTCACGATGCCCTCGTCCACGGCGGTGACGAGATACGCGAGGTCGTACGTCGGGCCGTCCCCGCCGCCCATGGTCATGCTCGCCGCATCTTCGGCGCTGAAATACGCGCCGCAGTCGAGGTGAGAGTGGAAGAAGACCTTCAGCGGACGGCCCGTCTTCTGACCCTCGGCGAGCGCCTTCTCGAACTTCAGGGCGTTTATCTTGAAGTACTCGCGGCCCGTCCGCGGGTGCGCCTCCGGGTCGACGCGGTGATACTTGTTCGCGAGATTTTCGAGCTCCGTCGCCCGATCCGCGAGGAGCGGATCCGACGCCGGCCCTTCGACGAAGCCGCATGCCTCTTCGTCTCGCGCGTACGCTTCCCGCCCGGCCCGCTCGATCTCGGCCAGGGCGGACTTCGTGATCCGCACGTTCCCGGAGACCCACGGAGGCTTCACCATACGTAGTTCTTCTCCCACTTCATGGGCGAAAAGTAGCGGTCCCCGCGGTCGCACGCGATGGTGACGACGCAGCCGCCGCCCTGGGTCTGGTGGAGCTCTTCGGCGATCCGGACGGCGGCGAAGACGTTCGCGCCCGTGGAGTGGCCGACGAAGAGGCCTTCCTCCGCGGCGAGACGGTCGGACATGTCCCAGCCGTCTTCCGTCGTCACGGTGACGATCTCGTCGGCAGCGCTCGGATCGTAGATCGGCGGGACGATGCTGGAACCCATGTGCTTCAGGCCCTCGAGCCCGTGGAGCGCGTCCGTCGGTTCCATCGCGACGCAGTGAATCTTCCGCGAGTGCTCGTGCAGACGCCTGGTCGTGCCCATGAGCGTCCCGCTCGTCCCGAGGCCGGTCACGAAATGCGTGATGCGGTCCCCGAGGGCGTCGAGGATCTCGGCGCCGGTGCCGTGATAGTGGGCGAGGGGGTTCGAGGGGTTCGAGTACTGGTCCGGGTAGAAGTACTTCTCCGGGTCCGCCTCGACGATCTTGCGGACGAGGCGGATCGCGCCGTCCGAGCCCTCCATCGGATCGCTGTAGATGAGCTCGGTGCCGAAGGCCTGCGTGATGTCCTTCCGCGCCTTCGTGACGTTGCTCGGCATGACGAGCTGCACCCGGAGCCCGAGCGCGGCGCCGATGAGCGAGTAAGCGACGCCCGTGTTTCCGCTCGTCGAATCGATGAGGATCTTGTCGCTCGTGAGGCGGCCGTCGGCGAGGGCGTCCTGCACCATCCGGAGCGCGGGACGGTCCTTCACGGAGCCGCCCGGGTTCGCGAACTCGAGCTTCAGGTACACCTCGACGCTCGGCGCGCTCTTCGCGACGCGCTCCAGCCGGAGGAGCGGCGTATTTCCGACGGCCTCGATGACGGAGGCGAGCCGCCGGGAGCGGACGAAACGACGGTTCATTGGGGTTCGATCCCGAGGACGATGCGTAGAGTGTGGAGGGCGCGCCCCGCGCCGGCAGCGATCTTTCGCGTCTCGGCGTGACGGAACTCGGCCGCGTGAGGGAACGGCGGGGGCTCGGCGTCTGCGTCCACGGTGACGAGCCCGAGGCCGGCTCGTTCCAGGTACAGACGCTCGATCTCCGCGCCGTCCCGGCCGCGCACCTCCACGACGGAGCGGCCGAGCTTCTCCTGACCCTCCGCGGAGACCTCCTGGAGCCGGATCTGCCGGCTGAAGCGGTCTCCCGGGTCCGTCACCGGCCGCCCGCGATGGCCGGAACGATGCTGATCTCCTCGCCGCCCTTCAGCGCGGTCTCCAGGCCGTCCAGGAAGCGGATGTCTTCGTCGCCGACGTAGATGTTCACGAAGCGGCGGACGCCCTTCTCGTCCAGCAAACGATCTTTCATGCCGGGGTGCTTCTTTTCCAGGGCCTCGATGACCTGGGAGACGGTCGCGCCGTCGGCGGAGACTTGTTCTTCGCCCCCGGTGAGGGTGCGGAGCGGGGTGGGGATGCGAATGGTGACGGCCATGATCGTCTCGTTTCCTTTCAGGCGGCCCGGCTCGTCGCCGTGTACCGCGTCTCTTCCGTGTCGCAAATGGTGGGGCTCTCGCCGCAAAGTGGACAGCCCGGGCGCGCGGCGACGGGCACGGCGCGGAGCCGATCCCGGAGCCCGTCGAAGGTATGAATGACGCCCGGCGCCGCCCTGTCCCCGGAGAGCACCCTGAGAGCGAGATCGGCGGCGAGCGCTCCCACGAACCCCGTCACGGGCCCGAGCACCCCGGCGCTCTCGCAGTTCGGCTGCTCATCCCCCGCGGGGAGGTCCTCGAAGAGGCAGCGGTAGCAGGGGCGGCCGTTCGCGGCGACGGCCCACGCCGTCCCGACGAACCGCACGGCGGAGGCGTGCACGACGGGCCGCGACTCGAGCCGGCAGGCGTCCGCCGCGAGGAACTTGGTCGCGAAGTTGTCCGAGCCTTCGAGCACCACGTCCACCGAGCGCACGAGCTCGCGGGCATTGTCCGGGAGCAGCCTCGAGCGGACGAGCTCGATCTTCGATGCGCCCGGCGCGAGCCGCGAGAGCGCCGCGGCCGCGGCGTCGAGCTTGTCCTTCCCGACGTCCCTGTCGGAAAACAGGATCTGCCGGTGGAGGTTCGTGACGTCGACCACGTCGTCGTCCGCGAGCACGAGCCTGCCGACGCCCGCCCGGGCGAGCGCGAGCGCCGCGGGGCAGCCGAGGCCCCCGACGCCCACGACGAGCACCGCGGAAGAAGAGAAGGCGGCGAACGGTTCAGGCTTTGAAGTATTCATCGAGGCTGAAGTAGCGCTCGCCGGTATCCGGCAAGACGGTGACCACGTTCTTCCCCGGCCCGAGCTCCCGCGCCACCTGGAGCGCGGCGCTGACGGCCGCCCCGGAGCTGATCCCGGCGAGGATGCCCGCCTTGCGGGCCAGGGCGAGCTTCACGCGATAGGCGTCCGCGTCCGTCACGGTCCGGATCTCGGTGACGACGGTCGCGTCGTAGTTCTTCGGGACGAACCCCGCCGCGAGCCCCTGGATCTTCGTCGGCCCGCGCTCGCCCCGGGAGATCGTCGCGCACGAATCCGGCTCGACGGCGACCACGCGGCACGCCGGGAACTTCTCGCGAAGCGCGCGGCCGACTCCGCTCACGGTCCCGCCCGTTCCGACCCCCGCGACGAACGCGTCCACCGGCGTCTCTCCCATCGCGAAGAGGATCTCCCGTCCCGTGGTCTCGTAGTGGACCCGCGGGTTCTCCGGGTTCTGGAATTGCTCCGGAACGAACGCGTTCGGGTTCTCCCTCGCGAGCTCCTTCGCCCGGTCGATGGCGCCCTCGAGCTGGCGTTCTTCGTCCGTGAGCACGACCTTGGCGCCGAGCGCCTTCAAGAGCGCTCGCCGTTCGAGACTCATGCTCGCCGGCATGGTGAGGACGCACTGGTAGCCACGCCGGGCGGCGACGAGCGCGAGACCGATGCCGGTGTTGCCGCTCGTCGGTTCGACGACCATGCCGCCGGGGCCGAGCACACCCGCCTCTTCCGCGGCCTCCACCATCGCGAGGCAGATGCGGTCCTTGACGGAGCCGCCGGGGTTCGCCGACTCCATCTTCGCCCACAGGGTCGCACGGGGAGAGTCGGACTCGAGGTCCAGGCGGACGAGCGGCGTGTCCCCGACGAGATCCAGGATGCTGCCGTAGACGCGCGGGTGATTCGGGAGAGGCGGAAGCTCAGATGACATAGACTTGGCGTTGCGCCCCCGGGCGGGAGAGACCGAGCTCCTCGGCGCGGCCGCAGATGTCCGCGACGGTGACCTGATCGAAGATGCGCTGGATGTTCTCGGAGAGATCGCGGAAGACCGCGTCCGTCACCTTGCGGGAAGGCGGGCCCTTCTCCGAGCCGCCTTCGTCCGAGAGCATGATCGGGCCCTCGAGCGCGCGGATGACGTCCCCGATGCCGATGTCGTTCGCGGGGCGCGCCAGGTTGTAGCCGCCCTGCGGGCCGCGCTTCGACGCGACGATCCCGGCGCGCTTCAGGTCCTGGAAGATCTGCTCGAGGAAGCGCGGCGGGATGCTCTGCCGGACCGCGATGTCCTTCACCTGGGTCGGCTGGCCCTCGTTGTAGAAGGCGATGTCGAACAACGCCCGAACCGCGTAGCGGCCCTTCTTCGAGAGCTTCACCCCCAAGGTATGCAATTTACCCATCGGGAGTGTCAAGAACAGGCCTAACAGGCGAATAATTATAGCTATTTTATCATTCCAGTCAAGGACTAGAGTTGCCCCTGACCGGTCGCCGGCGCCGGCGACCACCATCCCCCGACGCTCGTGCTCGGCCTGAAGGGCCTGCGCGCGATCGTGGGGACGGTCGGGCGACCGGGGAGGGCCGTTCCCGGGTCGCGCCTGGGTGAGGTCGACGAGAGAGCGAGGTTCTTCCTGGCGCGATGCTTCCGGCAAAGTGACGCCGGCGCACGGCCGGTTCGTCACGGATCACCGCGGTGGTCCGAGCGCCGCCTTCACTCTGCCGGAAGCCCGGGGAAAGCGAGAAGCATCATTGGGGACAAGGGCGAAAGGCCCTGTCGCTCTGGGACTCGAAGACCCTCCGAAGCGGAAACGTCGGCATCGTCTGTTTCACGACGGAGGGCGACAGCGCGATGCACCGGAGCAAGCACGGACGCTGCCGCGAACGAACGGCGTACGGCATCGGCTTCGAGATCCTAGCCGAGGGAGTCCAGGCGCCCGGAGGAGTTGGGCTGGGGCTCTTCAAAGTTCGCTACGACTCGAAGGAGCCAAGAGAATTCGTTCGTCACTATGCGACCCGCGTCGCCAACGTCCGCAGCGCGGGAATGCATGCGGTGAGCGGACTTGCGCGAATCGCGGAGTCCGCGTGCCTCACCTTCAAGCACAGACGACTCCGATTCGGCTTCCGGGAGAGTGACGGCGGCGCAGAGACCTTTCTTGTGGCCCCTCACTCGACCACCACGGGCGCCGACGTCACTCTCCCGGAAGCGTCGCGCCGGGAAGGAGTTCGCCGGTCGCCTGAGCGCGACCGAGGCGCGACGCCGGAACGGCGTCACGGGTCGCACGGACCCTCCCCACGGTCGCGCGGAGGCCCTTCGGGCCGAGCACGAACGTCGGGGGAGGGTGGGCACGCCGGCGCGAAGCGCCGACGGGACCGGGCGGGGCAACCGCTGCACGCGGGAGCAAACCCGCTAGTACAGCCGCTCGAGGTCCTTGCCGTAGCGTTCCAGGACCTTCTTCCGCTTCAGCTTCAACGTCGGCGTGAGCATGCCGTTTTCGAGCGTGAAGTCCTCGGGGACGATGGAGAACCGCTTCGGCCGCTCGAACGCCTTGAAGGTCGCCGAGCGCGCCTCGAGCTCCCGGTGGATGAGCGACTGGACGTGGTCGTCCCTCACCGGATCGACCACGCTGAGTCCCTGGGACGCCGCCCACTTCTCGACGGCGGCCTTGTCGAGCGAAACCAGCGCGACGTTGTACGCCTTGTTCGCGCCGTAGAGCATCACGTTCGCGATGTACGGCGAGAGCTTGAGCTGCTCCTCGAGCGGCGCGGGGGCGACGTACTTGCCGTTCTCGAGCTTGTACTGCTCCTTGATGCGGCCCGTGATGTAGAGGTACCCGTCCGCGTCGAGGTAGCCGAGGTCCCCGGTGCGGAGACCGTGATCCGGCGTCAGCGCCTGGGCCGTCTCCTCCGGGCGGCCGAAGTACTCTCGCATCACGTTCGGGCCGTGGACGATGATCTCGCCGATCTTCGGGTCCTCCGTCACGGTGCGGTCGATCTCGATGCGCACGCCGGGGATCGCGCGGCCCACGCTGCCGATCTTCCGGTGACCGATCGAGTTCGTCGTGGCAATCGGGCTCGTCTCGGTGAGGCCGTAGCCCTCGTAGACCTGGATCCCGAGGGCGTCGATGAACTCCGCGACCTCGGGGCCGAGGGCGGCGCTGCCGCTGATCACCCACTTCAGGCGGCCGCCGAACCGTGCGCGGACCCGCGTGAACACGGCGCGATCGGCCGTCTCCAGGATCCCGCGCTCGACGAGCCCGAGCTTCTCGCCGCGGCTCTTCTTCACGGCGGCGCGGACTCCGCGCTCGAAGAGCGAACGGACCGGGGCGGGCGCGTCCGCCATCTGCTTCTGCACGCCGTCGTAGATGCGGTTGAAGATGCGGGGGACGGCGTAGAGCACCGTCGGCCGGACCTCGGCGAGGTTTTCGAGGAGGCGGTTCACGTCGTCGTTGATCGCCATCGACGTGCCCATGCCGAGGAGCGTGTGGAGCTCGCAGGTCTGGCCGAACGCATGCGCCCAGGGGAGGAACGCGAGGGAGCGTTCGTCCGGCTCGAACGGGAAGAGCTCTTCCACCGCGTTCACGTTCGAGCAGATGTTCCCGTGCGTGAGCACGACGCCCTTCGGGAGACCCGTGGTGCCGGACGTGTAGATGACGCACGCGACGTCTTCTTCCGTCGGGACGATGCCGGACGCGGGAGAGCCGCCACCGCGGACGAGGTGCGAGCGGAACGAGCTCGGGTCCGTGTCCGGAAGGGAGACGCCGAGGACGCGCTCGAGCGTCTCGACCCGCGGCTTGAGCGACTCGAGCTTGTCGTAGACGGCGCGCGCGCCGCCGATGACGACCTTCGCCCCGGAGTCCTTCAGGATGAACTCCCACTCCTCGGCGGCCTGCGACTCGTACATCGGGACGAACGCGGCGCTTCGCCCGAACGTCGCGTACGCCGCGATCGCCCACTCCACGGAGTTCGGCGCGACGATGGCGACCCGGTCCCCCCGCCCGACCCCGAGCCCGGCGAGCGCGCTCTTGAACCGGTCGACGTCCTTCTGGAATTCGTCGTACGTGATCCAGCGCCACGCGCCGCCGATCTTCGTGCCGAACAGCGGACGGTGAGAAAAGCTCCGCGCGCTCTTCTCGAGGAGGTCCCAGAGGGTCTTGAAGGACTCGCCCATCGATTCCAGAAAGGGGCGAAGCGCCGCCCCGGCCACAGTGGGGCGGGACCCTAGGAGACGCCAGGGGGGACGGTCAACGGCCCTCTCCGTGCTAGGAAGCGGGGGCGCGACCGGCGCGGGGCCCCCGCCCGCTTGCCCGGTACGACCGTCATGCCCCGTTTCCACGTCATCACGTTCGGCTGCCAGATGAACAGCCACGATTCGGCGAGGATGGCCGAGACGCTCTCCCAGGCGGGCTACGAGGAGGCGAGCGGCCTGGACTCGGCGGACGTGGTCGTCCTGAACACGTGCAGCGTGCGGGAGAAGGCCGAACAGAAGCTCCGGAGCGAGGTCGGGCGGCTCGCGCTCCGAAAAGCCGAACGCCCCGGGATGATCCTCGCGGTTGCCGGATGCGTGGCGCAGCAGGAAGGGGAAAAGCTCCTCCGGCAGATGCCGGACGTGGACGTCGTGGTCGGCCCCGACAACATCGCGGAGCTGCCGCTCCTGGTCGCGGACGCGGAAGCCGGAGTCCCGCCGCAGGTCCGGACGGTGTTCGACCTGGATGCGCCCCGCTTCCTCCAGGCGGCTCCGCGCCCCGGTCGGGTCGAGCCGACGGCGTACGTCACCATCATGAAGGGCTGCAACGAGCGCTGCTCCTTCTGCATCGTCCCGACGACGCGGGGGCCCGAGCGGTACCGCCCTTCCGCCGAGATCGTGGAGGAAATCGCGCGCCTCGTGGACGCCGGGGTGCGGGAGGTGACGCTCCTCGGGCAGACCGTGAACAGCTACACGGATCCGTCGCGAGCGCTTCCTCCGGCGCCGCTCGCGGGGGAAGGCGTGAAGCGCTGGGGAGCGCGGGCCCGCGGGGACGAGACCGAGTTCCCCGCGCTCCTCCGCGCCATCGCGGAGCGCGTCCCGGGGCTCCTCCGCCTCCGGTACACGAGCCCGCACCCGCGCCACCTGACTCCCGCGCTCGTCCAGACGCACCGCGATCTCCCCGTCCTCGCGCGGCACGTCCACCTGCCCGTGCAGTCCGGGAGCGACCGCATGCTGAAGCGGATGATCCGAAGGTACGACGTCGCCGAGTACCACGAGCGCGTCGGGCTCCTCCGGGAGGAAGTCCCGGGCGTGACGCTCTCCACGGACGTCATCGTCGGGTTCTCGGGCGAGGGCAGGGGAGACTTCGAGTCGACGCTCGAGCTCCTCGCCCGGGTGCGCTTCTCCGGCGTGTTCGCGTTCAAGTACTCGGTGCGCCCCAAAACCCCCGCCGAACACCTCCCGGACGACGTGCCCGAGGCCGAAAAGGAAGCCCGGCTCGCCGCGGTGCTCGAGCTCACCGAGCGCATCCGGAGGGAGCACCTCGGAAGCCTCGTCGGGAGCCGCGCAGAGGTCCTCGTGGAGGGACCCGGGAAGACCGGCGGCTACACGGGCCGCACCGAGCGCAACGAGATCGTCCACTTCGCGAGCGCGGAAGATCCGACGGGGACCGTGCTTCCCGTGGAGATCACCCGCGCCTTCAAGAACTCCCTCGAAGGGAGGCTCCCCGAGGGCCTCCGCGTCCCCACCCGCGAACGGGCCTCGTCGCCCGAACGCCGCTCCCTCCCGGTGATCTGATGCCCATCATCCGCCCCTATAAAGACACGAAGCCCGTCATCGCGGAGGACGCGTTCATCGCGGAGAACGCGACGCTCATCGGCGAGGTGACGATCGCGGCCGGAGCGAACGTCTGGTACGGCGCCGTCCTCCGCGGAGACGTCGGCTGGATCAAGATAGGCAAGGGCACGAACGTGCAGGATCTCGCGTGCGTCCACACGACGGGCGGCGTCTCCAACACGGACGTCGGCGAGTACGTCACCATCGGCCACAGCGCGGTGCTCCACGGCTGCAAGATCGGCGACGGGTGCCTCATCGGCATGGGGAGCATCGTGCTCGACAACGCCGAGGTCGGCGCGGAGTGCCTCGTCGCGGCCGGCACCGTGATCACGCCCCGCACGCTGATCCCGCCGCGCTCGCTCGTCCGCGGGCAGCCGGGGAAGGTCGTGCGCCCCCTCGAGGAGCACGAGTGGGCGCAGGGGCGGATGAGCGCCGTGTACTACATGGACCTCGCGAACGCTCATCGGTGAGGGAGCCGCCCGACCGGCCGCGTTTCGGGAAGGGCTCGCCGGGATCACACGTAGAGTCGGGCACGCTCACACGGATGCCCGTGTGACTGTAAGAGAGCGCGGCCAGGACGGATCCAGCATGGAAACCGCGCCCGGATGTGGACGGCGCGGCCGGAATTCCGGTAACATTGGGCCCGTGTGGTTGGTTCGGGCTCGTGCGACGCGCGAGCCTTCGTCATTCAAGCGTGAAGCGTTCGGAGGAGTCTCATGCGGTTCGGTAACTTCCTTGTCGTCGGTGCGTTCGGTGTGGCGGTGGCCGTGGGTTGCGGCGGGAGCGACAGCAACGGATCGGTCAGCCCGGGGCAGAAGGCGTGCAACGACATCTGCAACCTCTGCATCGTGAAGAACCACTCCGAGGTCACTCCGACGGACTGCAACAACAATTGCACGGCGCTGGTCAACTCGAAGCCGGCGGATCCCGTCGCGGAATGCCAGAGCCAGATCAACGCCCAGGGGTGGACGGACTGCCTCTCCTACTGCGGCGAGTTCGCGAACGTGAACACCGCGCCCCAGGGCTGTACCTTTGCGAGCGACAACTCGGACACGGACTGCGTTTCCGTCGGCAAGCCGCGGAAGATCAACTGCCCCGACAAGACCCACCAGCAGAGTTACCTGGCCCAGGGTTGCGTCTCCGAGCACCCGGACGACGCAACGGAGACGGACGTCTGCTGCGCCACGACCGTCTACGCTCCACCGGACACGAGCGGCGGCGGCTCCGGCGGCGACAACGGCGGCGGCTCCGGCGGCTTCGTCGGAGGCAACGGCGGCTTCGTCGGCACGGGCGAAGTCACCGGCGCGGGTGGCTTCGTCGGAGGCAACGGCGGCTTCGTCGGCACGGACGCCGGCGCGTCCGCGGGCGGCTTCGTCGGTCTCGGTGGATCGAGCGCCGGCGGCTTCGTCGGCACGGGCGCCGGCCCGGGCGCGGGCGGCATCAGCGGCGGCGGAACGTGCGGCGATACCTGGCTGAACGACTGCACGACGTCGATCGACTGCGCGTGCGGCTTCACCTGCGTCCAGGTCTGCAGCTCCTGCACACCGAACTGCGGCCGCGCTTGCCTCTCCGACAACGACTGCGCGGGCTCCGCGGTCGACGGCCTCGAGACGCCCTACTGCTTCCGGCTCGACCAGGCCTTCCAGGGCTGGTGCTCGTCGAGCCCCTGAGCGGACGGCGCCCGGCCTCGGCCCAAGAACGAAGCCCGGCGGTCGCCCGTCGGGCTTCGTCGCTTTGGAACTCACCCGCCGCCGACGAAGTGCACGATCTCGACGACGTCCCCGTCGGCGAGCGCGGTGCTCTCGTGCTCGGCGCGGGGAACGACTTCCCGGTTCCGCTCCACGGCGACGGGGCCCTCGGTGAGCCCGAGGTGCACCACGAGGCCCCGGACGGTGATGCCGTCGGGGACTTGCTTGGCTTCGCCGTTCACGGTGAGCTTCATGCGACGGAAGCTTTGCGGGCGAGGCAGTCGGCGTCAACGCCGACTCGCGGGACTTGCGACTCACGGTAAACCTGCCAGACCTTCCGCCATGGGGCTTTCTTCTCGCGTGAGGAACTGGGGATGCGTGTGGATGGTCGCTGCGGGCATCTCGACCGTGACGACGAGTGCCGGGGCCGAGCCCCGGGGCCTGTACGTGGACCTCGGTTTGGGGGTCGGCGTCGTCTCGGGGAAACACACCTTCGACGGCGTGACGCCCGCGAACGTGACGCCGGCGCAGCCCGTCCATTGGGAGACGACGATGAAGAGCGCGGCAGCTATCGGCTCCATCATGCCTGCGTACGCTTTCGATTGCGGGCTCGCGCTCGGGATCGATCTCCGTCTCGGCGGACATCCGGCCTTCTCGAGAGATCCGAACATCACCGGTGGCGTCGTGATGGCGGCCATGCCGACCGTGGCTTACCGGCCCGTGTCGATGGCGGAGATCGCCCTTGGAGTCGGCACCGAGCGGGAGACGTTCTCCGGCGACGTGGAGAAGTCCTCGGACGCGACCGACCCCCTCGTCCCCGTGGCGGGCGCAGCGGCCGTGCTTCGTGCCGGCTGGACGCCGTCCTGGTTCGGCGTGTTCGCCGAGGGATCCTACGCGCACCTCACGTCGAGCCACACGTCGTTCGATCCGTGGACGGCCACGCTCTTCCTGCGTGCCGCCGTGCCCCAGACTCCCTGACGGTCCGCCCATCGCGCTCGCGGCTCGACCTGCCCGCGACGAGCGGCTACATCTCCGGCCGATGACGGCCCGGCCCACCGCGGACGCTCCCTGGGCGATGCTGCTCGCCGGCGTCGCGCTGTGGACTTCCGGCTGCTCCCACCCGAAGCCGCCCCCGGGTCCCGAGGCGGAGCCCGTCCAGGAAACGGCTCGTTCGGCGAGCCCGGCAGTGCCGGCGCCGAGCGCGAGCGCCAGCGCCGCGTCGGCGGGCCCGGAGCTCGCGGCGACGGTGATCGCCGCGACCGTCTACAAGCTGCCCGAGGTCGGGTCGCGGAAGCTCGGGTACATCCGGCTCGGACGGCGCGTGAAGCGGGACGCGGCGCCGGTCGAGGGGAGAGGCTGCAAGGGCGACTTCTATCACGTGGTCCCGACGGGCTACGTGTGCACGGACGAAGCGACCACGGACGTGAACGATCCGCTGGTTCGCGCGGCGGGGCCCGGGCCGGATCTCTCGAAGCCCATGCCGTATCACTACGGCTTCGTCCGCGCGACGGCGCCGCTTTACCTCCGCGTGCCGACCCATGCCGAGCAGGAGAAGAGCGAGTTCGGGCTCGCCGAGCACCTGAAGTGGTACGAGGACAACAAGCTCGAGGTGCAGCGCGTCGAGCTCGGCGCGAACGACGTCCCGCTGGATTCGCGCGGCTTCCCCCGCATCGGCGGCAAGCTCCCCCCGGGGCAGCTCCTCTCCTCCGAGCTCGACATGGACGAGATCTTCGGCGGAAGCCGGGACGAGCCCGTCCCGTGGTGGCTCGACGGCGGGCGGAAGGTGCGGAACGTGTCGGGCTACGACGTGCCGGAGTACGCCGTCT
>DASZXK010000068.1:0-3302 GCA_035545855.1 Polyangiaceae bacterium | reverse complement strand
GCGGCGCGACGTCTGCGGTCTCGCACGGCGGCGGCGAGCTCCTTCACGACGGGGACGGTCTGGTCCCAGGAGATGCAGGCGTCCGTGATGCTCTGGCCGTAGGTGAGGTTCTCCGCCTTCACGAGGTCCTGCCGGCCTTCGACGAGGTTGCTCTCCAGCATGACGCCGAAGATCGACGTGCTGCCGGAGGCGATCTGCGCGGCCACCGTCCTCGCGACCTCGGGCTGGCGCCGGTAGTCCTTCTGGCTGTTGCCGTGGCTCGCGTCGACCATGACGCTCGCGCGGAGGCCCGCCTTCGCGAGCTGCTCCGCGGCCTTGCCGATGCTCGTCGCGTCGTAGTTCGGACCGGACGTTCCGCCGCGGAGGATGATGTGGCAATCCGGGTTGCCGGTCGTCTGAACGATCGCGGCGAGGCCCTGCTCCGTGACGCCCAGGAAGCGGTGCGCGTGCGCGGCGGAGACGACCGCGTCCACGGCGAGCTGCACCGTCCCGTACGTGCCGTTCTTGAAGCCGATCGGCATGGAGAGACCGGAGGCGAGCTGCCGGTGCACCTGGCTCTCCGTCGTGCGCGCGCCGATGGCGCCCCACGCCACGAGATCCGCGATGAACTGCGGGGTGATGGGGTCCAGGAATTCCGTTCCGCTCGGAAGGCCGATCTCGCCGACGTCCACCAGGAAACGTCGCGCGCGGCGGAGGCCTTCGTTGATCTGGAACGTCTCGTCCAGGAACGGGTCGTTGATGAGCCCCTTCCAGCCGAGCGTCGTCCGCGGCTTCTCGAAATAGACTCGCATCACGACGAAGACGTCTTCCTCCACCTCGGAGGCGAGCGCCTTCAGGCGGCGGGCGTACTCGAGGCCAGCCTCGGGGTCGTGGATGCTGCACGGCCCGGCGACGACCACGAGGCGATCGTCCTCGCCGTGGAGGATCTTCGACACTCGCTTCCGCCCCTCGAGGACGGAGTGGGCGGCCGCATCCGAGAGCGCCACTTCCTCGAGGAGGATGGCGGGCGAGAGCAGGGGGCGAACGCTCTCGATCCGGAGATTTCTGGTGCGTTCCATTTTTCGGGGGCGAACTCTGACACATCCCCGGGCGGCTGCCCGCCGAAATGGCGGAAAACCTCCGGTTTCCGCGCGTCCTGGGGCCGGCTTCGGCGTTGCGAAACCCGCGCTCCGCCGGGTATTGTCGAAGGAGTCCGCGATGGCCGAGGAGTCTTCCACCCCCGCCGAGAGTCCGCGGAATCCCGAGCGCGCGGGCAGGAGACCGTCCGGCTTCGTTGCGCGGAAGCGGCGAGGTCCGGGCTCCTACGATCGGTCGCAGAGCCCCGAGGAGCGGAAGGACGAGCAGCGCCGGACACTCGTCGACGCGGCCGCGCACGTGTTCTCGCGGGACGGCTTCGGGAACGCGTCCGTCGCGTCGATCCTGGAGGTGTCGGGGCTCTCCCGCGGCACCTTCTATCGCCACTTCAAGGATCTCCGGGAGGCGTTCCTCGCCGTGCAGACGCGCGCGGCGGACATCCTCCTCGAGCGAGTGCAGGGCGCGTTCGAGACGGAGACGGAGCCGTTCGAGAAGATGCGCGCGGCCGTCCGGGCCTATCTCGAGCTCGTCGCCGAGCGGGGCGATCTCTCCCGGGTCTTTCACCGGGAGGCTCTCGTCAGCGGCAAGGAGTGGGCGCTCCTTCGCAAGGAGACGCTCGGCTCCGTGCAGCGCGTGTTCCGCGACGGGCTCGAGCTCGCCGTGAAGAAGAAGCTCCTCGCCAGAGTCCCGGAGGAGGTCACCCTCTACGCCGTCATCTCCGGCATCGAGGGCGTCGCGCTCAGCTACCTGGAGGACCACCGCGAGGACCAGATCCAGGAGGCGCTCGAACCGTTGCTCCGGTTCTGCGGTCGTGCGTTCGCGTCCTCATGAGGGTCGTCCGCGCGATTCCGATCCTGTCCCTGGCGCTCGCCGGAGCGCTCGGAGCCGCGCCCGTGCTCGCGGCGGAGCCGTCCGCGGACGCGGACGCGGAGTCCGAAAAGCCGAAGCTCGTCGTCGTCGCCGACGCGCGGGACACCACAACGGAGAACGCCCACCTTCGCGCGGTCGTCTACGAAGCGGCGCGGAGCGCCGGGTACGAAGCGGCGGGCACGCTCGACGTCGAGGAGGCCGCGGGCCGCGCGAACGCCATGAAGGCGGGCGTCATCACGTCCGAGCCGCGAGAGCTCGAGGAGCTCCGTCGCGCGCTCGGCGTCGCGGTTCTCGTTCGCGTCTCGAAGACGGACGCCGGGCTTCGTCTCGCCGTGGTGGAGAAGCGAGGCACCCGGCAGAAGGACCTCTCCGGCGGGAACGCCGTGGACGACGACGCGGTGTCTGCGGCCGCGCTGGATCTGCTCCCCGCCGTCTACCACCGCGAAGGGCCGAAGCCCGTCGCGGCGAACCCGGCCGTCGTCGGCCGCATCGGCCCGTCGACGACGCCCGCCGAGGCGCCGCTCTCCACGCGGGAAGCCTGGGAAGCACGCGGCGGTCTTCGCCCTCAGTACGGCGCGCTCCTCCTCGCGTCCGGCACGGTGCTCCGCCACGTCCCGTTTTCGTCGCGCGGGCGAGCGGGCGAGGCGGACGCGCAGGGCGTGGGCGGCGGCGTGGGCGTTCGCGTCGGATTCGTCTATCTCCCCGTCCCGGATCCGAAGCTCGGCGTCGGGAGCTTCGTCGCGGTGCGGTTCGGGCTCGGGCTCGACACGAACGTCCTCTATGCGCGCTTTCCGCGGGGCTACGACTCGGGCGGAGCCGTCTCGTACACGAGCCGCGCGCTCTGGGTCTCCGGTGCGCCGGGCTACCTCGGGTTCGCGATCGCCTCGGGGAAATTCCTCTCGGACACGATCTGGCACGGCGTGCTCATCGGCTTCGGGTACGCACCCGCCGCGCAGTTCCAGATGGATCTCCACGAGACGACCGGGAAGTTCCGCGTGAACCCCGCGGGCGCCGAGGCGAGCGTCGACATCACGAAGCTCGAGGCCGGCGAAGGCGCGAGCGCCGAACCCCAGATCCGCATCGCGGTCTCGGGTCTCGTCCCGCTCGACGACGATCGGCCGGGGATGGTCACGCTCGGAATCGGCGCGATCTGGTACTGACGCCGCTCACGGCAGGAGCACGAGCGAACCCGTCGTGCGGCGCGCCTCGAGATCCCGGTGGGCGCGCGCTGCCTCGGCGAGCGGGTAACGGCCGCCGATCCGGATCTTCACGGTGCCCGTCTTCACGGCGGAAAACAGCCGTTCCGACGCGGCGACGAGCTCCGGCCGGGTCGCGACGTACTGGTTCAGCGTCGGGCG
>DASZXK010000067.1:0-54988 GCA_035545855.1 Polyangiaceae bacterium | reverse complement strand
TCACCGCCGTCCGCCGGCGCCTACAGCGGAATGTTGCCGTGCTTCTTCGGCGGGTTCTTCTCGCGCTTCGTCGCGAGCATTTCGAGGCACTGGGCGAGGCGCTTCCGGCACTCGCGGGGATAGATGACCTCGTCGACGAAGCCGAGCTCGGCGGCCTTGTAGGGGTTCGCGAACTTCGCCTTGTACTCGGCGATGAAACCGGCGCGCGCCTGCTCCTTGTTCTCGGCCTTCTCGATGGCGTTCTTGTAGACGATGTTGACCGCGCCGTCGGGACCCATGACGGCAATCTCCGCCGTCGGGAACGCGAGGCTCACGTCCCCGCGGATGTGCTTGGAGCTCATGACGTCGTAGGCGCCGCCGTAGGCCTTCCGCGTGATGACGGTGAGCTTCGGCACCGTCGCCTCGCAGAATGCGTACAGCAGCTTCGCGCCGTGCGTGATGATGCCGCGGTGCTCCTGGTCGACGCCGGGGAGGAACCCCGGCACGTCCACCCACGTGACGATCGGGATGTTGAAGCAGTCGCAGAAGCGCACGAACCGAGCGGCCTTGAGGCTCGCGTCGATGTCCAGGACGCCGGCGAGGTACGCGGGCTGGTTCGCGACGATGCCGACGGGGCGGCCGCCGATGCGCGCGAACCCGACGACCATGTTCTTCGCGTACGCCTCGTGGATCTCGAAGAGGTACCCGTCGTCGACGACGGCGGTGATCACCTTCTTCATGTCGTACGGCTTGTTGCTCTCCGCCGGGATGATCGAGTCGAGCGCGCTCGAGTCGCGATCGATGGGATCTTCGGATTTGCGGACCGGAGGGTCTTCCGTGTTGTTGGACGGAATGAAGGAGAGGAGCTCCCGGATCTGCCCGATGCTCGCGCGATCGTCCGGCGCCGTGAGGTGCGCGACGCCGCTCTTCGAGGCGTGCGCGACCGCGCCGCCGAGCGTCTCCTTGCTCACCTCCTCGTGAGTCACCGTCTTGATGACGTCGGGGCCGGTGATGAACATGTAGCTCGTCCCCTCGACCATCAGGATGAAGTCCGTGATGGCGGGCGAATAGACGGCGCCGCCGGCGCAGGGCCCCATGATGGCGCTGATCTGCGGCACGACGCCGGAGGCGAGCGTGTTCCGGAGGAAGATGTCCGCGTAGCCCGCGAGGGACTCGACCCCTTCCTGGATACGCGCCCCGCCCGAGTCGTTCAGTCCGACGACGGGAGCGCCGGTCTTCATGGCGAGGTCCATGACCTTGCAGATCTTGGAGGCGTACGCTGCCGAGAGGGAACCGCCGAAGACGGTGAAATCCTGCGCGAAGACGAACACCTTGCGGCCGTCCACCGTGCCGTGGCCGGTGACGACCCCGTCGCCGAGGACCTTCTGGTCCTGCATGCCGAAGTCCGCGCAGCGGTGCGTGACGAACCGGTCCATCTCGACGAAGCTCCCCGGATCGAGGAGGAGGTCGATGCGCTCGCGGGCCGTCAGCTTGCCCGCCGCGTGCTGCTTCTCGATGCGGTCCTTCCCGCCGCCCTCGAGGGCCTTCTGGTTCCGGTCGTCGAGTTCTTTGAACAGGGAGGACTTCTTTTCGGACATCGGGAGCGCTCGGGTACCACAGGGCGACGGGAGAGTCAGCGGGGCGGCGCGACGACCTGCACGGACGGGCAGGCGGCCCATCACCCCGCCGTTTCACGGCTAGCTCGCGAAGCGAGCTCGCCCCGATAGGGGCGGCGGGGGGAGAAGTTGCCGAAGGCAAGCTTCGGGGGGCCAGGGCCCCCCGTAACGACGCCCCACGACGCTACTGCCGTCAGGCCCCCGGTGAACCCGTCAATCCGGCGGATCCAGGTAGTCGACCTCGACGCCCCGGTGGGTCCGAAACCGCGTCCTTCCGGGCGATCTCTCCACGACGTAGTCGGGCCCGATCGGGACCTTCCCCATGCCCCCGGGCGTGTCGACGATGAGCTTCGGGAGAGCGATGCCGGAGAGGCGGCCCTGGAGCGCTTCCATGAGCCGGACGCCCGCGCGGACCTTCGTGCGCAGGTGCCCGGTTCCACGAACCGGGTCGGCCTGGAGCAGGTAGTACGGCCGGACCCGGATCTTCACCAGGCCGCGGAAGAGCGTCGCGAGCGTCGTGGCGTCGTCGTTCACGCCGCGGAGGAGCACGGTGTGGTTCATCACCGGGAAGCCCGCGTCGGCGAGGCGAACGCAGGCGCGCGCGGCTTCCGGGGTGAGCTCCTTCGGGTGGTTGAAATGCGTCATCACCCAGAGCGGGTGGTACGGCCGGAGCGCCCGGAGCAGCTCGCCCGTGATCCGCTGCGGGAGCGCCACCGGCACACGCGTCGCGAGACGGATCGTCTCGACGCTCGGGACGGCGCGCACGGCCCGGACGAGCGATGAGACGCGGTCCGTCGCCATGGCGAGCGGATCTCCGCCGCTCAGGATGACGTCGGTGATCTCCGGATGTTTCCGCAGGTATTCGAACGCGGGGGCGAGCTTCGGAAGGGAACGCGCGCCGCCGCCCGCGCCGACGAGGCGGCTCCGCGTGCAGAAGCGGCAGTACACGGCGCAGCGATCGGTCGTGAAGAGGAGCGCGCGGTCGGGGTAGCGCTGGATGAGGCCCGGCGCGACCTCGTGCGCTTCCTCGCCGAGCGGGTCGCGGAGGTCCCCCGGCACCGGACGACGCTCGGACGACCGCGGGACGACCTGCTTCCGGATCGGACACTCCGGGTCGTCCGGGTCCACGAGCGAGAGGTAGTGCGGCGTGATCGAGAGCGGAAAACCCGCGGCTTCCGCCCATCTTGCGCCCTCGAGCTCCTCGGGCGAGAGCCGGATCCTCCGCGCGAGATCGGCCGCCGTACGAACGGAGTGCTGGAGCTGGGAGCGCCAGTCGGAGGGGCGGAGCTTCGCGGCGCGGGGCCGCGAGGCGGAGACAGCGCGAAGCGGCGCCGTGGGACTTCCGGCCCCGCGCGCCGCGTCTCGCACGACGACGAGCGCGCGCTTCACGGCTTCTTACCGGGAGGCGCGGCGGGAGGCGTCGCCGACGGCGACGGGACGACGATCTTCGCGAGCGCCGCCTCGTCGATCTCCACGGGGAACTTCGCGCGGAGCTCCCGCTCGAGGTTCGCCTCCGCGAGGTGCAGCCGCTCCTGCATGAGCCGTACACGAATGGGGCGATCCGCGTCCTCGGCCGTGCGGGTTCGCGCCTCGTTCTTCGCGGTGACGCGGACGACGTAGAACTTCCCGGAGTCCTCCACCACCCGAGGGACTATCGCGGGAACGGAGGCGACCTCGAACGCGGCGGCGCGAACCGCGGCGGGGACGCGAGCGTTGTCGGGCCTTCCAGCCGACGGGGCCGTAACGAGGCCGACGTCTCCCGAGAGATCGGCCGGGGCGTCCGGCCGGCGATCCTCGGAGTACTTCTGCACGGCGTCCCCCCAGGCCTTCGGCGAGCCGTCTTTCACGTCGGCGAGCGCCTTTTCCGCCGTCTTCTTGTCGCGGGTGACGACGAGGGAGACGCGGCGGCGCTCCGGATCGGCGAAATCCGCCTTGTGGGCGTCGTAGTACGCGCGCACCTCCGACTGAGGGATCTGCTCGATCGGAGGCTGCTTGTCCCGGAGCTCGCGAAGGACCTCGTCCCGGAGGATCTGCCGCACGAGCTCCTTCGTCTGGGGCGCGTCCGCGAGGCCCCGACGCTCCGCTTCTCTCGAGAGGAGCTCGATGTCGATGAGCTCGTCCAGGAGCTGTTTCCGGCGTTCGTCCGTCTGGTACCGGAGGCGCTCGAACCGATCCATGCGCCCGAGCGCAGCCGCGTAGTCTCCGAGCGTGATGGCGTGATCACCCACGCGGGCGAGCACGCGGGCGGCGAGCTCCGGGGTGAGGCCCGAGGGCGCCGGCGCGGCCGAGCTCGACGGCACGGGCGCGGTGTCCGGCCCGGTCTTGCAGGACAGAGCCCCGAGCCACAGCGCGAGCGTCGCCCAGGTGACGGCGGGTGCTCGGAGACGCCACATTGCGATGGGCCGCGAAATACTACGGGGAACGCCGTTTCGCCAGCACGGCAGGGACGTCGGGCCCGGCAGTCGCTCGGAAGGGGGCTCGGGCTGGGGCCGTCGGACGACAGGAGCGTTGCGGCGATGGTGACCGAGCGGTAGGAACGGTTCCCGCCATGACGGACAAAAAGCTCCACTATCGCCGGGTCGTCCTGAAGCTGAGCGGGGAAGCCCTCTGCGGCAAGGAGGGCGGGTTCGGCATCGACACGAACACGATGAAGAGCACGTCCGCGGAGCTCGCCGAGGTCCACGAGACCGGCGTCCAGATCGGCATCGTCGTCGGCGGGGGGAACATCTTTCGCGGGCTCCGCGGCGCGAGCGAGGGCATGGACCGGGCCCAGAGCGACTACATGGGCATGCTCGCCACCGTCATCAATTCGCTCGCGCTACAGGACGCGCTCGAGCGCGAGGGCGTGCCGACCCGCGTCATGACGGCGCTCGAGATCAAGCAGGTCGCCGAGCCGTACATCCGGCGGCGCGCCATGCGGCACCTGGACCGCGGTCACGCCGTGATCTTCGCGGCTGGAACCGGCAATCCGTACTTCTCGACGGACACGGCGGCGGCGCTCCGCGCGATGGAAATCCGCGCCGACGCGCTCCTCAAGGCGACGAAGGTCGAGGGGATCTACGACCGCGACCCGCGCCGGCACGAGGGCGCGACGATGTTCCAGAACGTGAGCTACGACCGCTTCCTCTCGGACCACCTCGCGGTGATGGACTCCACGGCCGTGACGCTCTGCCGCGAAAATGGGCTCCCCATCCGCGTGTTCAAGATGGCGCCGGGGAACATCAAGCGCGTCTGCTTCGGGGAGAGCGTCGGAACCACGGTCACGGACCGCTGATTGTCCTGAACCCGCGCTCAGCCAGGAGCGCCAGGATCCCCGATTTATCCACCAATTGCCCACGGGCCTGCCGGGGTCTAGGGTTCCCGCCAAGCCATGTGGGATTCCCTGCCGAGCTTTGGGACCGGCGTTCTCTACGCGATTCTGGTCGCCGCCGCGTACACCTTCGCCGTCGCAATCGGCGCGGGGGGGGGCAAGCCGAGGCTCCTCGAATCGGCGCGCCGCGGCGCGTTCGCGACCTCGGCGCTCGTCGCGCTCGGCGTGCTCGTCCTCGCGTATGCGTTCGTCACGCACGATTTCCGCATCCGGTACGTGACTCGCTACAGCGACCGCACGATGCCGACGTCCTACCTGCTCGCGGCGCTCTGGGGCGGGCAAGACGGCTCGCTCCTCTGGTGGTCGTTCCTGCTCTCGCTCTACACGACCGCGTGCGTCGCGTGGCTCAAGGGCAAGTACCGGGAGCTCCAGCCCTACGTCATCGCGACGCTCATGGTGATCATGAGCTTCTTCGCGGTGCTGATGCTCTTCGCCGCGAACCCGTTCGAGACGAACCTCTCTGGCGCGAAGATCGACGGCGAGGGACTGAACCCGCTCCTCCAGAACTACTGGATGGCGATCCACCCGCCGAGCCTCTACACGGGCTTCGTCGGCTGCTCGGTGCCGTTCGCGTTCGCGATCGCCGCGCTGGTGACGGGCCGGCTGGACAACGAGTGGATCGTCGCCGTCCGGAAATGGATGCTCTTCGCGTGGCTCTTCCTCTCCATCGGCAACGCGCTCGGCATGCGGTGGGCATACGAGGAGCTCGGCTGGGGCGGCTACTGGGCGTGGGATCCGGTGGAAAACGCCGCGTGTCTGCCCTGGTTTTCCGCCAGCGCCTACGTCCACTCCACGATGATCCAGGAGCGGCGCGGAATGCTGAAGATCTGGAACGTCGTGCTCATCGCGATCACGTTCCTGTTGACGATCTTCGGCACGTTCCTCACGCGCGCCGGCCTCATCTCGAGCGTGCACGCGTTCGCGCAGAGTGACATCGGCATCTTCTTCCTCTGGTTCATGGGCCTCGTCGCAGGGGTGACGGTGGGGCTGATCGTGTGGCGCCTGCCGCAGCTCCGGAGCCGGGGGCAGATCGAAGCCGTGCTCTCGCGCGAGGCGGCGTTCGTCGTGAACAACTGGCTCCTCGTCGGGAGCGCGGCGTTCATCCTCGTCGCGACGATCTTTCCCCGCATCAGCGAGTGGCTCTGGAACGAGACGGTGACGGTCGGCCCGCCCTTCTTCAACCGCTGGATGGCGCCGCTCGGTCTCGGGCTCCTCGCGCTCATGGGCATGGGCCCGCTCTTCGGTTGGCGGAAGACGAGCGGCGTGTCCTTGAAGCGCGCCTTCGCGATCCCCACGGCGACGCTCGTGGCCGTCGTGCTCCTCCACATCGTCTTCGGAAGGCGCCTCGGCGCGCCCGCGTTCGTCCCGCAGGACGCGTTCTACCCGGGCATCGCGGGTATCGTGCTCCAGAAGTTCGGCTCGGCGGCGCCGGCGATCACCATCGGCCTCTGCGCATTCAACTTCGCGGTCGTCCTCCAGGAGTTCTTCCGCGGCACCCGCGCGCGTCTCCAGAAACACCCGGACGAGGGCGCTTTCCAGGCGCTTCTCCGCGTGGTCGAGAAGAGCCGGAGGCGGTACGGCGGCTACGTCGTCCACATCGGCGTCGGGCTGCTGTTCGTCGGATTCTGCGGGCGCTCCTGGGAGATCGAGCACGAGGCGACCCTCGGCGTGGGGGACAGCCACGTGATCGGCGACTACCGGCTGACGTACGAAGGCCCGCGCATGGAGGTGGACCCGGCGAAGCGCATGATCTTCGCTGACCTGAACGTCGAGCGCGACGGCAAGTTCCTCGGCCGACTCTCCCCGGCGCGGTTCATCTACACGAAGGGCGGCCAGCCCACGACGGAGGTGAGCATGATGCGAGGCCTCCGCGACGACCTCTACCTCGTCGTCGGCACGATGGACCCGCAGACGAAGAAGGCGACGCTTCGCTTCCACGTGAATCCTCTCGTGTCCTGGGTCTGGTACGGCATGTACGTCCTGGTCGCGGGCGCGATGCTCTCCCTCTGGCCCGACGTGAAGCTCCGCGAGGTGAGCGCGTGGGGTTACGCGCGGTTCGCCGCCGGCACCGCGACGAGCGTGCTCCTCTCCGTGTTGCTCGCGACGAGCTCCGCACGTGCCGCGCCCGCGGTCTCCGGAGGCAGCGTCGCCGGAGCGGCGTCGCTCGTGACCGCGCGGCCCCTGGACGGCACCCCGGCTCTCGCCGCGGGGCTCGGCTTGCTGCTCGCGGCCCTGGTGCTCGTCGGACGGAAGAACGACGAGCGCTCCCTCGGATGACGGACCCCGACGATCTCCTCGCGCGCGCATCCACTTGGATCGCGCCGGTCACGGTCGCCACCGCGGTCGCCGTCGGACTGACGTCGGGACTCGGACCTGCGATCCTCGTCCTCGCCGGAGGCATTCTCCTCGGAGCGGTCCTGCTCTTCTGGTCGAGCCTCGGGCGCTTGACCGGGGAATCGCCGCTGACTCTCGAAGAAGCGGTCGGCCTCGCGGCGCCGAGCCCGGAAGAGGAGCGCAAACGATCCATCCTCCGTGCGCTGAAGGATCTCGAGTACGAGCGGAGCGTCGGGAAGATCAGCGAGGAAGACTTCGCCGAGCTCACGACGCGCTACCGGGCGGAGGCGAAGGTCCTCCTCCAGTCGCTCGACGCCGAGCTCGAACCTGCGCGCAAGGCGGCTGAAAAGAAGCTCGAAAAGCGCCTCCGCGCGGAGAAGGTGGACCGCCCGAAGGACAGGGGAACGGGCCGCGAAACGGCGCCCGCGAAGACGGCCGGAGAGGCCGCTTCGACGGACTCGCCGGCGACCGAAAACACGTCCGAGGCTGCCGCTCCCGCTGACTCGCCGGCACCCGCCACGGCTCCGACCGCACCGGCGTGCGCCGCCTGCGGCACGAAGAACGACTCGGACGCGCGCTTCTGCAAGAAGTGCGGCGCGGCGCTCGCCGCCGAAGGAGCGACGCCATGAGGCGGTCGGATGCGCTGCTGCTCGTCGCGCTCGCGTTGCTCTCCCCGGGGCTGCGCGCGCAGCCCGTCGACGACCCGGCCGACGAGTTGCCGCCGGGCCACCCCGGCGGCGATTCGTCGCTTCCCGCGGGCCATCCGGGAGCGGACACGCCGCCGCCACAGGACCGCGTCTCCCCCGCGCCCGATCTCCGCCCGGGCACGATCGAGGTCCACGTCAGGGACGCGAAGGATCAGCCCCTCGCATCCGTCCCGGTGACGCTCGGCATCCTCCACAACGACGTCGCCACGGGAGACTCGAAGACGGAGCAGAGCGGAACGACGAACGCCGAGGGCATCGTCCGCTTCGAGGGCCTCGCCATCGGCACCGCGTACAGCTACAGGCCCCGCGTGGATCGGGGCCCGGCGCGGTTCGCGTCCGAACCGCTGCGCCTCGAGCCGACGAACGGTCAGCGAGTCCTGCTCCACGTGTTCCCGACCGTGAGAGACATCCGCGAGGCGCTGGTCGGGATGCGAGCGGTCGTGTTCGTGCAGCCTCGCGACGACGTCTTTCACGTCGAGGAGAACGTCCAGGTCCTGAACATCGGGCAGACCGCCTGGGTGCCGGAAGGCGTCGGCCTCCCCCTCCCCGCGGGCGCCAAGGCGTTTCGCGTTGGGGACTCGATGAGTGACATCCGCTTCGAGAAGGGCAAGGACGAGGTCGCCGAACTCCGCGGCACCTTCGGGCCCGGCCAGCACGAGCTCGGGTTCCAGTTCGAGCTCGACAACGCTCACGACCGGACGAGACAGCTCCGCATCGCGCTTCCTCCGCACGTCGCGGAGCTTCGGGTGATCGCCGAAGCGACGCGTGGCATGACGCTTCGAGTGAGCGGCTTCCCCGACGCGGAGCCGATGCAGGGACAGGACGGAAGCCGCCTCCTCGTCACGGGGAAGCGTCTCGCCCGGGGCGACTCCGCGCTCACGACGGTCGACGTGTCGCTCGAGAACCTCCCGGTGCCGAGCCAGGGGCGCTGGTATGCGGTCGTGCTCGCCGCCCTGTTCGCGGGCGGCGGGCTGTTGCTCGCGCTCCGGAGCCAGGGGAGGGACTCCTCGCGGCCGCTCGGAGCAGAGGAGTCGGCGGAGGCCGAGGGACTGCTCCTCGGCGAGCTCGTCCAGCTCGAGAAGCTCCGGTCGGCGGACAAAATCGGGCCGCGCACGTACGAAGAGACGCGCCGGGCGCTCCTCGACGCCCTCGTACGCCTCGCCGCCCGGGCCGCGCCGCGATCGACCTGAATTTCTCCTTCGGATCGCGTTCACCACAGGCTTTTCCACAGGTGGGGATAACCTCCTCACAAGCCTGCCGACAAACCGTCGATCCGTTGCGGGCGGGTGACCGGATCGTATCCGTCCACAGCTTGGCCGTGCGCGTCATCGGCGTGTTTTCCCCAGTGAACCGGACGAATAGTCCTTTCTTTCCCATCGCTTACGGGAGAGCCCACAGGATTCACAGGCTCTACGGAGACCACGACCTTCTTTAAATAAATCAGACAGAGAGAAGACGCAGAACCGACTCGGGAGCGTCACCGGGCAATCGACCCGAGGACCCGGACTCCAGACCGGAGAGCGCTGGAACCCCTCACGCCATGAGACTAAATCGGTTCGACGATGCAGGTCGCGGTCTCGAAAAAGGATCTCGTTCGAGTGGTCGCACGGTGCCAGGGCGTGGCCGACAAGAAGAGCACCATGCCCGTCCTCGGCAACGTGCTGCTCGAGGTCGACGGTACGGATTCCGTTCGTCTCGCGGCGACGGATCTGAACCTCGCCGTGAGTGGTCGGATCCAGGCGGAGGTCCAGAAGGGTGGATCCATCGCCGTGGGCGCGAAGGATCTCTTCGAGCGCGTGAAGATGATGCCCGAGGGGCTGCTCACGATCGCGACGACGGACTCGTCGAGCGCGACGCTTCGCGCCGCGAGCTCCGCGCGACGCTACACCCTGCACGGGATCCCCGGTGACGAGTTCCCCGCGATTCCGCAGCCCGATCCGCAGGCGGCGGCTCACGCGCTCTCGGTCGACGTGCTCGGTCAGCTCATCTCGCGCACGCACTTCTCGATCTCGACGGACGACACGCGGCTTCACCTGAACAGCGCGCTCTTCGAGTGGGAGGGGAGCCGTGTCCGCATGGTGACGACCGACGGCCACCGGCTCTCGAAGATGGAGGCGACGGTCTCCGGCAAGCACGCCGCTTCCACGATGCTCATCCCGCTGAAAGGCGTGCAGGAGCTCCGGCGTCTCTGCGACGAGGTCCGCGCCGAAGGCAAGACGGAAGGCGCCGAGGCGGCCGAGATCGGGCTCCTGCAGAGCGGTCCGAACGCGTTCTTCCGCATCCCCGGCATGCAGCTCAGCGTGAAGCTCGTCGACGCGCAGTTTCCGCCGTACCAGCAGGTCATTCCGCAGGCCCCGGATCGGTCCGTGGTCGCGCCTCGCCTCGCTCTCGTGGACGCGCTCCGGGCCGTCTCCATCGCCGCGAGCGATCGCACGGGCGGCGTGAAGCTGACGCTCACGCGCGGGACGATGCGCTTCTCGAGCGAGAGCCCGGACAGCGGCGAAGGCTTCGACGAGGTCTCGGTCGACTACGACGGCGTGGATCTCACGATCGGCTTCAACGCGCGGTACTTCCTGGACGTGCTCGGGGCGCTCGACGAGGACAAGGTCGAGATCGGCATCGGGGGAGAGCTCGACCCGGTCGTCATCCGTCCGCACGGCTCCGGGGACTACCTCGCCGTCGTGATGCCGATGCGCATTTGACGACCGCTCTCGCATTCGAATCCGTGAGCGTCCGGGATTTCCGGAACATCCGGGACGTCACGCTCGCGCTCTCGCCGAAGATCAACGTCATCTCGGGGGACAACGGTCAGGGCAAGACGAGTCTCCTCGAGGCCGTGTACTTCGTCGCGACGAGCCGGAGCTTTCGCGCCGAGCGCGCGTCCGAGATGAAGAGACAGGGCTCGGAAGCGACCGCAGTCCGGGCTCGTATCATCGAGGGAGGTCACGCCCGAGAGCAGCGGGCGACGCTCGTCGGCAAGGAGCGCTCGGTGCTCGTGGACGGCAAGCGACCGGACACACTCGCGGCCTACGCGACGCGAACGCCCGTCGTCGTGTTCCACCCCGGGGATCTCGGCATTCTCACCGGGCCCGCTTCGGAGCGCCGCACCCTGCTCGATCGGGTCGCGCTCTTTCTGGATCCGGCGAGCGGGGACCATCGGGCGCGGTACTCCCGCGCGACCCAGTCGCGAAAAGCGGCGCTCGCCGAGCGCGGCGCGGGCGCGGCCGAGCTCGAGCCGCTGGAACGCCTCATGGCGCAGCACGGCGCTGCGCTCGGTCGGGCGCGAGCAGAGGCCGCCCGCCGTCTCGTGGAGGCGCTCCTCCCGGCGTTCGTGCGCATGGGCGCCCCGGGACTCGAGCTCGTGGCGACCTTCGTCCCGGGAGGCTCTCTCGACGAGAACGTGCTCCTCGCGGAGCTCGCGAGACGGCGGGAAACGGACCTCCGCCGGGGCATGACGACGTTCGGCCCGCACAAGGACGATCTCGAGCTCACGCTGGACGGGCGGAGCACGCGACGCCACGCCTCTCAGGGGCAGCAACGGATCACCACCCTCGCGCTCAAGGTCGCGGAGCTCGACTGCGTGCGCGCGGCGCGCGGCGCGGAGCCCGTGCTCCTCCTCGACGACGTCTCGAGCGAGCTCGACCCGGGACGGACGGGGGCCGTCTACGAGTTCCTGAACGAGACCACGAGCCAGGTGCTCGCGACGACCACGCGTCCCGAGCTCTTCCATCTGCCCGGTCTCGCGCCTTCCGACCGCGCGGATTTTCGCGTCGTCGAGGGCGCCCTCGCGCCGGCCTGAACGGCCTGGCTCACCGGTTCACAATCCAGCGGAAAAGAAGCCGATCCATGTGCGGATTCGGGTCGCGATTCGCGCCCCTCAAACGCTTGCCGGTGGGGGGGCGGAAGGGTATATCCAAAGCGGGTTTTCTTGGGTGTGCCTCCTTCCGATCTGACGCCCCGGCGCCGGCACGAGGCGCCCTGAAACCCGACGCGGTGAGAGGCCCTTCGGCCGTCGATCGCCGCCCCACTCGCGATGAACCCCATCACCGTTTCGAGGTCTGATCCGTGACGACGGAGGCGACTCAAAAACCCTCGGCATCCATCCCGCCGCCTGCTTCGGAGTACAGCGAAAGCAACATCACCGTGCTCGAAGGTCTCGAGGCGGTGCGAAAGCGTCCGGGCATGTACATCGGGGACGTGCACGACGGCTCCGCGCTCCACCACCTCGTGTGGGAGGCCGTCGACAACGCGGTCGACGAGCACCTCGCCGGGCACTGCAAGGAGATCAAGATCGCCGTCCACTTCGACGGCTCGATCACGGTGGACGACGACGGTCGCGGCATCCCCGTCGGCATGATGCAGGACCGCGGCGTTTCGGCGGCCGAGGTCGTGATGACCGTCCTCCACGCCGGCGGCAAGTTCGACCACTCGAGCTACAAGGTCTCCGCCGGTCTCCACGGCGTCGGCGTCAGCGCGGTGAACGCCGTGTCGGAGTGGCTGCGCCTCGAGATCAAGCGGGAGGGCCGCGTCTGGTTCCAGGAATATCGCCGCGGCGTGCCCCAGGCGCCGCTCGCCCCCATCGGAGAGACGGACAGGACCGGGACGAAGATCACGTTCAAGCCCGATCCCGAGATCTTCACGATGACCGAGTACAACTACGGGACGCTCGCGAATCGCCTCCGCGAGCTCGCGTTCCTCAACTCGGGCCTCATCATAGATCTCACCGACGAGCGGGCGGACCAGAAGGATCACTACGAGTACCAGGGCGGCATCAAGGAATTCGTCGCGTTGCTCTCGGCGACGAAAGAGCCCGTCCACGAGGAGGTCGTCGCGTTCTCGGCCGAGGTGCCCACCGAATCCGGAAGCGGCACCATCGTGCTGGACCTCGCGATGCAGTGGACGTCGAGCTACGCGGAGCAGATCTTCTGCTACACGAACAACGTCTTCAACAAGGACGGCGGCACGCACCTCACGGGCCTTCGCTCCGCGCTCACGCGTACGCTGAACACGTACGGCACCGCGCAGAACTTCTTCAAGGACGTGAAGAGCGGCCTCTCGGGGGAAGACGCCCGGGAAGGCATCATCTGCGTCATCCACGTGAAGCACCCGGACGCGTCCTTCGACTCCCAGACGAAGTCGAAGCTCGTCTCGAGCGACGTGAAGGGAATCGTGGAGAACGTCGTGTCCGCGGAGCTCGGCCGGTACCTCGAAGAGCACCCGCAGATGGCGCGGAAGATCCTGGAGAAGGCGGTGCTCGCGGCGAAGGCCCGTGAAGCCGCGCGGAAGGCGCGCGAGGTCGTCCGGAAGGGCGTTCTGGACACGACGGCCCTCTCCGGAAAGCTCGCGGATTGCCAGAGCAAGGACCCGGCGCAGAGCGAGATCTACATCGTCGAGGGCGAGAGCGCCGGCGGCAGCGCGAAGCAGGGTCGAGATCGCCACTTCCAGGCGATCCTCCCGCTCAAGGGGAAGATCCTGAACGTGGAGCGCGCGCGGCTCGATCGCATGCTCTCCTCGCAGGAAGTCGCGACGCTCATCAGCGCCCTCGGCTGCGGCATCGGGGAGAGCGGCGGCTTCGACCTCTCGAAGCTCCGCTACCACAAGATCATCCTGATGACCGACGCCGACGTGGACGGGAGCCACATCCGTACGTTGCTCCTCACGTTCTTCTACCGGCAGATGGTGGAGCTCATCCAGAAGGGGTACCTCTACATCGCCCAGCCCCCCCTGTTCCGCGTGCGGAAGGGCAAGAAGGATCTCTACCTGAAGGATCAGGGCGGTCTGGATCGCTTCCTCCTCGAGAACGGCATCGACGGCCTCGGGATCCAGGCGTCGAAGGGGCCGGCGCTCTCCGGCATGCCGCTCTTCAACCTCGCGCAGCGGCTCCGGTCGTTCCGCGCGATCCTCGGCAAGATCGACAGGCGGTGCGACGCTCGCGTCGTCGCCGCCCTCCTCCGCTCGAGCGACATGGACCTGTCGGACTTCCGCGATCGGCCCAAGGTCGAGTCCGCCGCGAAGGCGCTCCGGACCCGGCTAGAGTCGCGCTACCCGGACCTCTGCCCGCTGGACGTGAACGTGGACTGGGAGAAGGAGCATGGGGCGGGGCGCATCGTCGTCCGTTTCCGGCCGGGAGCCTCGCCGAAGCCCGCCGTCGTGGACTGGCAGCTCGCCGAGAGCGCGGAATACCAGGAGCTCCGCTCGCTGGAAGAAGACGTCCGCTCGATCGGGCCGTCTCCGTACGTCGCCACGGTGGACGGCGGAGAGCCGCTCAAGCTCGAAGACGCCGAGGCGCTGGATGCGTTCATCGAGGAGCGGGGGCGGAAGGGCATCATGATCTCCCGGTACAAGGGCCTCGGTGAAATGAACGCCGAGGAGCTCTGGGAGACGACGATGAACCCCGACGCGCGGACGCTGCTGCAGGTCCGGATAGACGACCCCATCCGCGCCGACGAGCTCTTCAGCGTGCTCATGGGCGACCAGGTCGAGCCGCGCCGGAACTTCATCGAGCAGAACGCGCTCAACGTCCGGAACCTGGACATCTAGGCCGCGGCGGCTCGCGCAGGAGTTGCGCGCCGGAGCCGTTCCTCGTCGAGGCTCGCGCCGCGCCCCGGTCGCCGGATCGGGGGAAATTCAGGGGTTTTCGCGGGCGCACCGGGTCGTGTCGGCTCGGACGGCGCGCGTCTTGCTTACGAAGAAACCCGACTTAACCTGACCCGAACCAGCGAGGTCGACCTCGGAGGCGCTGCCCCGACGTCCGACCATCAGGAGAGATCTGCCCCATGCGTATGGATCGCCTCACCACCAAGAGCCAGGAAGCGGTGCGATCGGCCGTCGATCGAGCCGTGCGGAACGGGAACCCGGAGCTCGTGCCCGAGCACGTGCTCGTCGCGGTGCTCGAACAGCGGGACGGCGTGGGAGGGCCCCTGGTTGAACGCGCAGGTGCGGCGCCCGGCGCCGTCCGGAAGGACCTCGAACAGAAGCTCGAGAGCCTCCCGCGCGTCTCCGGCGGCGCGGAGCCCTCGCTCGGTCGCCGCGCGAACGCCTTCTTCCAGAAGGCGGAGGACGAGGCAAAGGCGCTGAAGGACGACTTCGTCTCGGTCGAGCACTTCCTCCTCGCGGGAGCGAAGGCGGAGAAGGACGTCCAGGCCGTCTTCGATCGCCACGGGCTCTCCTACGCGAAGCTCCTCGAAGCGCTGTCGCAGATCCGCGGATCCCAGCGCGTGACGGACCAGGATCCGGAAGGGAAGTTCCAGGCGCTCGAGAAGTACACCCGGGACCTCACCGAGCTCGCGAAGCGCGGGAAGATCGATCCCGTCATCGGGCGAGACGAGGAGATCCGTCGCGTGCTCCAGGTGCTCTCGCGCCGGACGAAGAACAAC
This sequence comes from Polyangiaceae bacterium, assembly GCA_035545855.1. Taxonomy (GTDB): domain Bacteria; phylum Myxococcota_A; class Polyangia; order Polyangiales; family Polyangiaceae; genus DASZVB01. The sequence continues at coordinate 39,606 of DASZXK010000067.1, read as the reverse complement.
CCCGTGCTGATCGGCGAGCCCGGCGTCGGAAAGACCGCGATCGCCGAGGGCATCGCCCAGCGCATCGCGAAGGGGGACGTGCCGGAGAGCCTGAAGGACAAGCGGCTCGTCGCGCTGGACCTCTCGGCAATGGTGGCGGGCTCCAAGTTCCGCGGCGAGTTCGAGGATCGACTGAAGGCCGTCCTGAAGGAGATCGAGGCCGCGCAGGGTTCGATCATCCTCTTCATCGACGAGCTCCATACGCTCGTCGGCGCGGGCGCCGCCGAGGGCGCGATGGACGCCGCGAACATGCTGAAGCCCGCGCTCGCTCGCGGCGAGCTCCGCGCCATCGGCGCGACGACGCTCGACGAATACAGGAAGCACATCGAGAAGGACGCGGCGCTCGAGCGCCGGTTCCAGCCCGTCGTGGTGAGCCAGCCGACGGTGGAAGACACCATCGCGATCCTCCGCGGACTGAAGGAGCGCTACGAGGTCCACCACGGGATCCGCATCACGGACTCCGCCCTCGTGAGCGCCGCCGTGCTCTCGAACCGGTACATCACGGAGCGGTTCCTGCCGGACAAGGCCATCGACCTCGTGGACGAAGCCGCGAGCAAGATCAAGATGGAGATCGACAGCCTGCCGTTCGAGATCGACCAGCTCGAGCGGAAGCTCCTCCAGCTTCGCATCGAGGAGCAGGCGCTGAAGCGCGAGCGGGACAAGGCGTCCACCAAGCGCCTGGAGGAGCTGAAGCAGGAAGTCGCCGAGCTGACGGAGCAGCGCGACGCGGCGCGGGCCCAGTGGCTGCGCGAGAAGGAGATCATCTCCGAGATCCGCGGCAAGCAGAAGGCGCTCGAGGAGCTCCGCGTGGACGAGGAACGGGCGCGCCGGACGGGGGATCTCGGCAAGGCGGCCGAGTACCAGTACGGGAAGATCCCCTCGTTCGAGCGGGAGATCGAGAAGCTCCGCGGGGACCTCGCGAACGTGCAGAAGGAGCGGTCCTACCTGAAGGAAGAGGTCACGGAAGAGGACGTCGCCGGAGTCGTCTCCAAGTGGACCGGCATCCCCGTCTCGAAGATGCTGGAGAGCGAGATGCAGAAGCTCCTCGTCATGGAGGACACGCTCCGCACTCGCGTGGTCGGTCAGGACGCGGCGCTGGTCGCGGTCGCGAACGCCGTCCGTCGCTCGCGCGCCGGGCTCGGCGACGATCGACGGCCCATCGGCTCGTTCCTGTTCCTCGGGCCGACGGGTGTCGGAAAGACGGAGACGGCACGGGCGCTCGCCGAGCTCCTGTTCGACGACGAGAAGGCGATGATCCGCATCGACATGAGCGAGTACATGGAGAAGCACTCCGTGAGCCGGCTCATCGGCGCGCCTCCTGGCTACGTCGGCTACGACGAGGGCGGTCAGCTCACGGAGCCCGTCCGCCGGCGTCCGTACGCCGTCATCCTCTTCGACGAGGTCGAGAAGGCGCACCCCGACGTCTGGAGCACGCTGCTCCAGGTGCTCGACGACGGGCGCCTCACGGACGGCCAGGGCCGCACCGTGGACTTCAAGAACACCGTCGTGATCCTCACGAGCAACGTCGGTTCCGCGGAGCTCGCCGTGCTCGAGGAGCGCCGGGACCTCACCGACGAGACGAAGAGCCAGGAGATGCGGGACGCGGCGATGGTCGCGCTCCGCGGCACCTTCCGCCCCGAGTTCCTGAACCGCCTGGACGAGATCGTCGTCTACCGTCGTCTCGGACGGGACCAGATCCGGAGCATCGTGGACATCCAGCTCCGGGGTCTCGACGCGCGGCTCGCCCGCCGCGAGCTCAAGCTCGAGATCACGAACGCCGCGAAGGACTACCTCGGCGAGATCGGCTGGGATCCGCAGTTCGGCGCACGCCCCCTGAAGCGCGCGATCCAGCGGCACCTGGAGGACGAGCTCGCGCGGCGCGTCCTCGAAGGGAAGCTCGTCGCGGGGGACACGGTCGTCGTCGACCGCGGGAAGGACGGGCTCACGTTCTCCTCGCGGAAGGCGGAGCCGCCGAAGGCCGAAGCGGCGCAGTGACGCGGTTCGCGGCCTTCGCTGGACTCACGAAGACGGATGTTTCGGTCGACTGAAAGGGCCGGGCGGATCCCGCCCCTGCTTCACCCGATCACCCGGAGCACCAGCCCGAGCGCGGCCCACGCCGCCCGCACGCGGACGAAGCGGCGGTTCGCGGGATAGTTCAGACGTTCGGCGGTCGTTCCGCTCGCCGTGGAGACGGCGTAGTGCACGAGCCCCACGGGCTTTTCCTCCGTTCCTCCGCCAGGTCCGGCGACGCCCACGACCGCGACGCCGACGTCGGTTCCGAGGACTCTCCGCGCGCCTTCGGCGAGGCTGCGTGCGACTGCCTCGCTGACCGCGCCGTGCTCGGCGATGAGCGCCTCCGGAACGCCGAGGACGCCGGCCTTCACCTCGTTCCGGTAGGCGACGACCGAGCCGCGGAACCACGCGCTCGCGCCGGGCTCGTCGGTGAGGAGCTCCGCGACGAGGCCGCCGGTGCAGCTCTCCGCCGTGCCGATCGTGAGGCCCCGCTCCCGGAGGCGCGCGCCGACGACGGCGGCGAGCTGCTTCTCGCCTTCCCCGTACACGATGTTCCCGAGTCGCGACTTCACTTCGTCCGCTGCGACGCGCGCGACGCGTTCCGCCTCCGCGGGCGTTCCACGGCGGGCGAGGACCTTGACCTCGATCTCCGGAAAATGCGCGCGGTAGCCGATGACCACGTCGTGGGCGGCTTCGACGCCCGCGAGCTTGTCGTTCACCGTGGACTCCGCGACGCCGAACGTCCGGAGTCGGATCTGGTGGATGCCCGGCGCCGCCGCTCCCGTCGTGCGCGGCGCGACGTGGTTTCCGAACATCGGCTTCATCTCCGCGGGGACGCCCGGCATGAAGAACGCCGCCGCCCGGCCGATGGTGACGGAGAAACCCGGCGCGGTGCCGTTCGGGTTCGGCAGGATGGTCGCTCCCGTCGGGAAATCCGCCTGCTTCGCGTTCGAGGGCGCGACGGTCCGACCGAACCGGGACATCCGTTCCACGATCGCCTGGAGTGACGGCTCGTCCCGCACGAGCGGGACGCCGAGGAGCTTCGCGACGGACTCGCTCGTGATGTCGTCGGTCGTGGGCCCGAGGCCTCCGGTGGACACGATCAGCGAATGCACGGCGCCGAGCCGCCGGAGCTCGCGCACGATGGCTTCGGGATCGTCCGGGATGGACAGCATCTCCGTCACGTCCACGCCGAGCTTCGTGAGCTCCTCCGCGAGGAAGCTCGCGTTCGTGTTCGTGATCTCCCCTCGCGTGATTTCCGTGCCGATGGAGAGGACTGCGGCGGTCATGGGACTCAGGGTGGGGCAGCGGCTGCCCGGGCGCCAGTCTGGCCGGCGTCCCTCGCGCAGCGGAGGCCGACGTACGGCGCGCTTCCTCGCACCGTCTCGACCGCCCACGTCGTCAGCTCCCCGGCGGAGGTCGACCGGTAGGAGCCGCCGCGAGCGACGGCGCGGCCGTCCTTCTCGAGCGTCCATTCCGCGACGTTGCCCGAAAGGTCGAGCGCGCCGTCGGGCGTGGCGCCGTCGAGGCGCGCTCCCGCGAGCTCGGGGCGACCGCCGGTCGCGCACGGCCCGCGTTCCAGGCCGAACGAGGCGCGACGGCAGACTAGGCCGGTCGCGCCCCACGGAAACCGCCGGCCCTCGCCGCCTGCGGCCGCGAAGAGCCATTCGTCCGAGGTCGGGAGCCGGCCCCCGTCGAAGCGGCAGAACTTCTCCGCGGCTTTCGCGTCGACGCCCGTCACGGGGGCGCCCGGCTCCGGCTCGTCCAGGGAACGACACGCCCCCGCGAGCACGCAGTGCGCCCAGCGTTCTGCCGTCACCTCGGTCTGGTCGAGCTGGAACGGCTGTACGTCGGCGGAGCGCAGACCGGTCACGCCCTCGCTCTGCCAGTCGTCCCCGCCGACGCTCACGCGACCCCCGCGGTACGCGATCCGACGGAGGTCCACGACGCAGCCGCGGCGCGTATCGTCCAGGTGCATGCCGTCGGGGCACTGGGCGGGCTCGCCGACGCACCGACTTTGGCGCACCGCTTGCCCCGGCGCGCAGCAACGGCTCCCGGTCTGGACGAAGCCCGGGGCGCACCGCGCCGGGCCTGCCCGTTCGCGCGCGGCGAGGCGAACGACGCCCCAGATCCCCGCGCCCGCCAGCACGAACGACAGGAGCGCGAGGACGATGGCGAGCGAACGGCTCAAGTCAGTCCTCGCGCGCGACGCCGAAGCGCAAGGTACCGGCGGACTCGACCGTCACCTCGACGACGTCTCCGGCCGTGAGGGGCCCGACGCCTTCCGGCGTTCCCGTCGCGACGAGGTCGCCCGGCTCCAGCGTGAGGAACCGGGACAGGTACGCCACGAGCTCGTCGATGCCGAAGACCATGTCCCGCGTGTTGCCCGACTGCTTCAGGGCGCCGTTCACGGCGAGGACGACTCCGAGCGACGACGCGTCCAGGCCGGTCACGACGTGCGGCCCCGCCGGACAGAACGTGTCGAACCCCTTCGCTCGAGTCCACTGGCCGTCCTTCTTCTGGAGATCCCGGGCCGTCACGTCGCACACGGGGACGACGCCGAAGACGTGCTCCATGGCCTGCTCCCTCGAGACGCGCCGCGCCCGGCGGCCGATGACGACGCCGAGCTCGCCTTCGTAGTCGACGCGCGCGCTCTCCTTCGGCAGGAGCACCGTCCCACCCGGGCCGACGAGGGACGTCACGGCCTTCGAGAACACGAGGGGTTCGGCCGGGACGTCCCCGCCCATCTCGTTCGCGTGCGCGCGATAGTTCCTTCCGATGCCGAGGATCTTCCGCGGCGTCACCGGGCAGAGGAGCGGCGCGCCCGCAGCGGGGACGGACGTTCCCGTCCGCGCGCCGCCGTCCCACGGCGGGCCGTCGAGGAGCGCGAGGGAGTCCCCGTGGACTTCGGCGAAATGCGCGGCGCCGTTCACGGAGACGCGCGCGAAGCGAACGGGCGGCACGAGAGCGATGCTACCGCCGAACGCCCACGGTTGGGAACGCACCGCGGCTTTTCGTCCTCAGAGCGGCTCGTTTCCGAGGAGCCGCTCGAGCGCCCGTTCGTCGATGACCTTCGTGCCGTGCTTCTTCGCCTGATCGAGCTTGCTCTTCCCGACCTTCTCACCCGCGACGAGATACGTCGTGCCCTTCTTGACGGAGTCGTTGACGCTGCCCCCGGCCGCGCGGATCGCCGCATGGACGTCCTCGCGCTTCCGGCTGAGGACGCCCGTCACGCAGAAGGAGAAGCCGGTGAGCGGGCCCTCCCGTGCCGCCTCCGGCATCGGCTGCGGACGCGAGACGCCCCGTTTCGCGAGCTCCTCGAGCAGCGCGCGCTGCACCGGGTCGAACAGGAAGCTCACGACGCTCTCGACCATCTTCGGACCGAAGCCGGCGATTCCCGCGACGTGTTCCCTCGCTTCGGCCTCCGACCACTCGAGCATCCGGGGGAGCGAACCGCCTGCCTCCGCGAGCTGCCGCGCCGCGACCTGCCCCACGTGCTCGATGCCGACCCCGGTGAGCAGCCGGTCCAGAGTCCGCTCGCGCGACGCGCGGATGCCGGCGACGACGTTCTCCGCGCTCTTTTCGCCCATCCGCTCGAGCTCGGAAAGCTGCTCGACGCGGAGGTCGTAGAGGTCCGCGACGTCCTTCACGAGCCCGCCGTCGACGAGCTGATCGACCAGCACCTCGCCGAGCTGATCGATGTCCATCGCGTAGCGGCGCGAGAAGTGGATGATCGAGCCCTTCACGATGGCCGGGCACCTTCGGTTCGGGCAGCGAACGGCGACCTCGTCCTCGCGCCGCTCGACGCGGGTGCCGCACACGGGGCACTCCCTGGGCATCTGGAACGGCACCTCGTCGCCGGACCGGGCTTCCGGGTGGACCCCGACGATCTGCGGGATGATCTCGCCGGCCTTCTGGATCGTCACGAGGTCGCCGATGCGCACATCGAGCTCGGCGATGATGTCCGTGTTGTGGAGCGACGCACGAGAGACGGTCGTTCCGGCGAGCTGAACCGGGTCCACGATCGCTACGGGCGTGAGCGCTCCCGTTCGGCCGACCTGGACGACGATGTTCCTGAGGCGCGTCTTCGCCTGCTCGGCGCTGAACTTGTAGGCGATCGCCCAGCGCGGAAACTTCGCGGTCTCGCCGAGGATGTGCTGCTGCTGGTAGGAGTCCACCTTCACGACGGCGCCGTCCGTCTCGTACGGGTACACGTCGCGGGACCGGTCGATCTCGGCGATGGCGGCGCGGAGCTCCTCGCGTGTGCGGCAGTTCCGGTGCTTGCCGTGGGTCGGAAGCCCCCACTCCGCGAGCTTCTCGAGCGTCTCCGAGTGGGTCTTCGCGATCGACGGGCCCTCCACGGCTCCGTAGACGATCACGCGGAGCGGACGCTTCGCGACCTCGCGCGGGTCGATCATCCGGACGCTGCCCGCCGCGGCGTTCCGCGGGTTCGCGAACGGCGGCTCGCCCATCTGAACCCGCTCCAGGTTGATGCGCTCGAGGTCTCGCCGGTAGATGACGACCTCCCCGCGGAGGGTGAGCGGGCCCTCGTGAGGAATCACCAGGGGGAGTGACCGGATCGTGCGGAGGTTCTCGGTCACCTCCTCGCCCGAGACGCCGTCGCCGCGCGTCGCGCCGCCCGCGAGCCGTCCGTTCCGGTAGAGCACCTCGATGCTCGCCCCGTCGAGCTTCGGCTCCACGCAGTAGGACACCGCGGCGCCGTCCGGGAGGCCGTCGCCGACGCGGCGGAGGAACTCGTCGAGCTCTCCCTCGTCGTACGTGTTGTCGAGGGACATCATCCGCTCCACGTGGGGAACGGTCTTCAGGTCCGTGCGCGGTCCGCCGCCCACCCGGCGCGTCGGAGAGTCCTCCGTCGCGAGCTCCGGGTGCGCGCGCTCGAGCTCGCGGAGCTCGGCATAGAGTGCGTCGTACGCGGCGTCCGTCACCGTCGGGTCGTCGAGGACGTAGTAGCGGTAGTCGTGAGCGCGAATTTCACGGACGAGCTCGCCGTGGCGCTTCGACGCTTCCTTCGGGGTGGCCATCCGGGACCCCTCCGTTCCAGCGCTGCCGCCGAGAATCAAGCCTCCGGGGAGATTCGGCGGGCGCCGGGTCGGTGCTATGGTCGCGCTCCCCCCCGATGGCCAACGCGGAAGACCCCGGCCCGCTCCCGCAGGAGGACCGTGATTCCCCGCCGAGCTCGGCGCTTCCGGACTCGGGCGCCGTGCCGAAGGAGCTCGCGAAATCGAGCCCGTCGCCGATCCTCGGCGTGATCCGGACCGTCCGCCCACACCAGTGGGTGAAGAACGTCTTCGTCCTCGCGCCCGTGTTCTTCGCGAAGGATTTCTTCGATCCGAGGCTGTTCCTCCGCGCGGCGGGCTCCTTCGGGGTGTTCTGTCTCCTCGCCGGCGCCGTCTACACCATCAACGACCTCGCCGACGCCGAGGCGGATCGGAAGCACCCGATCAAGCGGTTCCGCCCCATCGCCGCGGGGGTCATCGCCGAGAGCACGGCGAAGGTGCTGGCCGTCGCCCTCGTCGTCCTGGCGCTCGCCGGCGCCGCCTACGGGCCGTTCGGTTTCTTCGTGGTCGCCACCGCGTACTTCGTCCAGAACGTCCTCTACTCGTTCCGGCTGAAGCACGTCGCGTACCTCGACGTCGGGCTCATCGCGACGGGTTTCGTGCTGCGCGTCATCGGCGGTGGATACGGGACGCACATCAAGGTCTCGAGCTACCTGATCCTCTGCACGGCGCTCCTCGCCCTCTTCCTCGGGTTCGGCAAGCGGCGGCACGAGCTCTCGGCGGCCGCGGCGCGAGCGAAGCAGCAGAGGGCCGCGCTCTCGGGCTACTCGAAGAAGGGCCTGGACTGGTCGCTCGGCATCACCGGCACGGCGACGGTCGCGACGTACCTCGCGTACACGCTGGATCCGACGACGCGAGCCGTCTTCGGATCGGATCGACTCTGGATGACGACGGCCTTCGTCGTCCTCGCGGTGCTCCGCTTCCTCACGCTCGTCCGCTCGCGTCCGCACGCCGAGAGCCCCACGCAGGAGATGCTGAGGGACGGTCCGTTCGTCGCCGCCGTCCTCGTGTGGGTCGGCGTGGTCGTGTGGATCGTCTACAATTTGCGGCCGAGCTGAGCTTCCCGAAGATGGCCGTTCCGCCTCCCACTCCGGATCCGAACGCGGCCAAGGCCCCGAGCGATCCGTGGTCGGACCTCGTGCTCACGCTGCCGATGTTCATCGGCTATCACCTCGGCGTCATCTTCCTCCCGATCCGGAACGCGGCGGACGTCGTGACGCGCGAGCTCGTCGCGCTCGCCGATCACGACATGGCGGCGTACGGCGGCCTCACGCTGGGCATCGGGCTCGTGTACGTGCTCGTGCTCGGCCTCGCGGGTCGCGGCCACGCGCTCCGGTGGCAGCGGTTCGCGTTCATCGCGGCGGAGGGCGTGCTCTACGCCGTCGCCATGCGTGCCCTCGCCGGATACGTCGTCGGTCGCGTCTTCCTCGGTCCGGACTCCCACGGGCTCTTCGCCGGCGCCGTGATGTCGCTCGGCGCCGGGTTCTACGAGGAGCTCGCGTTCCGGGTCGGGCTCTTCGGCGTGGGGCTCAAGGTGCTCCGGATCCTGTACGCCCCCACGTCCTCGCTTCGTCGCGTCGTCACGCCGCTCGCGTGGGCGGCCGTGACGGCCGCCGTCTTCAGTGGCTGGCACTACGTGGGAGCCCTCGGCGATTCGTTCGACGCCCGGAGCTTCCTCTTCCGGTGGGTGTGCGGAGCCGTGTTCGTCGGCATCTACGCGCTACGCGGCTTCGCGCCCGTCGTGTGGACGCACGCGCTCTACGACCTCTGGGTCATGGTCCTCTGAACCGCGCGAGCTCCCGCGCGGCGGCGATCCGGCGCTTTTCGAGCGCGCTGAACCACCGCCCCGAGAGCCGCACCACCTCGCCGTTCACGCGGACCTCGAGGGCGATCGTTCGCTCGAAGGAGGCGTCGTTCGGGAAGATCGCGAGAGTGCCGTCGAGCTGCTCCCCCTTCGCGACGGACGTCGGCCGCGGCTGCACCGCGCCGGGGCTCGCGTCGGGCATGGCGTCGGCGAGGGCCTCCTCGCGCGTGAGGCCCCGGAACGACGCGCCCGAGCTCGTGAGCGCGACGCATCCTCCGAGGTCGAGCGTCAGCGGCCCCTCGGCGTGTCGAGCGTCGGCGCCGACGAGCAGCATGCGATGAGGACGCTGGTACTGCCGGAGCGCGAGCTTCGCGAATTCGGCGCGCGGATCGATCTCGACGGCGAAGAGACGCGCCCCGTGATGGTTCGCGCCGCCGTTCCATCCGGGGAAGTCGTACGTCGCCTCCTGGACGGCGCGCTCGAACAGCGCCGTCGAATGGACCCGATCGGCGGCGCCGGAAAGGGCCCCGAGCTGTGCGAGGAGAAGCATCGCGACCGACGCGAGCGTCCCCAGCATCGCGCGCCGCGTCGCCGGCCCGACGGGCACCGCCCGGCGGCCGAGCAGGAGCGCGGCCGTTCCGCACGCGAGTCCGACCCCGGCGGCGCCCTGACAGAGGTCCAGGGTCGCCTCCCAGCGACTCGTGTCCGCGCGCGCCGCCGCGCCGATGGCGGTCAACCCGGCGAGGGGCAGGAGCGCCGACGCACCCGAGAGGATCCGGGCGGCGCGGCCCTCCGCCGCCCCGGGCACGCCTGCGTCCGCCGCGGCGGGCTCGGTCCGCCCTCCGACGTCTGGCTCTGCCACGGTGATCACATTGCCACGACCTCGGAGTTCCGTTCAAAATCGAAGTCGTGTCCGCCGTCTCGGGCTCGCGTCGAGCGAGCGCCCCCGCCATGATATCCGTGCCGATCGACGCGCTCGCCGTGGGGGGTCTCTCGCTCGTCGCGGTCGTCCTGCTGTTCGTCTTCCTGGAGCGGCCCTTCGAGGTCGCCGTGCCGGAGTCCCTCGCGTACGGCCTCACCGTCGCCGTCACCTGGCCGCACTTCCTCGCCTCGTATCGGCTCCTCTACGCGACGAAGGCGCGCGCGCTAGCCCATCCCGTCGCGTCGATCTACCTTCCGCTCGCGCTCGCCGCGGTGTGCGCCGCCAGCGTCGTCGCCGCGCCGTGGACGCTCGCGCCGGCTCGCGCGCTCACGCTCGTCTCCGGCGTCTACCTCGCCCGCCACTACACCGGCCAGACCTTCGGCATGATGGCGTCGTACGCCTTCGTCTCCGGGATCTCGTTCTCCTCGCGGGAGCGCTTCCTCCTTCTCTCGAGCATGAACGTCGCGATGTTCTGGCAGATCTCGTGGGCGCTCGCCGGAACCGTCGGGCTCGTCGTGCCGTCGCTCGAGACCGCCGTTCGTGCCGTCGACGCCCGCGTGGATCCGCTCGCGGTCCTCGCCTTCGGTCTCGGCGCGGTGGCGCTCGCGTCGCTCGCGCGCCGGACGGGGACTTCGCCACCGCTCCGCGTCGTCGTCCCGTTCCTCGCGCTGTTCGCGTGGTACGCGCTCCTCCGGCGGGACCCGACGAGCCTCGTCGTCGTCCAGGTCTCGCACGCGCTCCAGTATCTGGCGTTCCCGCTCCGCATCCACGAAAACGAGGCGTCCGGCTCGCCCGCGCGCCTGTCGCCGGCCCGCGCCACGGCGTTCGTCGCGAGCCTCGCGCTCGTCGGGTTCGCGGTCTTCGCGGGCGTTCCGGCCCTCTTCTCCTACGGATTTCGCTCGTCCGGCGGCGTCTCCGACGTCGCCTCCGCCTTCACGTCGAGCTTCGTCGCGTTCGTGAACATCCACCACTATTTCGTGGACGGCTCGCTCTACAAGCTCAGAAACCCGGAAGTCCGGCGGAGCCTCTTCTCGCACCTCGCGCCTCGGATGGCTTGAGTCCCGGGGACCTCGTCCCCTCGCGGCCATGCGCCTCGGGACCGGCTCGTTCACACCGGTCGCGTCGCGTACACGAAGTGCTCGACGTTCCCCTCGGGGCCGGGCACCTCGCTGTCGCACTCGCCCCGGATCACGAAGCCTGCGGACGCGAGGGCCTCCCGGGCGCCTTCGATCGCGCGGTCGCGGACCTCCGCGTCGCGGATGACTCCGCGCCCTTCGCGGACCGCCTCGCGCCCCGCCTCGAACTGCGGCTTCACGAGCGCGACGAGCTCCCCGCCGGGGCGGACCACGGAACGGAGCGCGGGCGCGAGCTTCCCGAGGGAGATGAACGACGCGTCGACGACGACGAGGTCCACGGGCTCAGGGAAATCGCCGGCCCCGAGATGACGCGCGTTCACTCCGTCCCGAACGACGACGCGCGGGTCCTCGCGGAGCTTCCGGTCGAGCTGGTCGCGGCCGACGTCGACGGCGTAAACGCGCGCGGCGCCGCGGCGGAGCACGGCGTCCGTGAATCCTCCGGTCGAGGCGCCGACGTCGACGACGACCTTGCCGTTCGGGTCCACGGCGAGCGTCGGAAGCGCCCGGTCGAGCTTGTCCCCGCCGCGCGAGACGAACCCCGGCGGCCCCGAGACCCGGAGCACCACCTCCCGTCCGAGCAGCATTCCGGGTCGCTCCACCGCCCGACCGTCCGCCAGGGTGACCCGCCCCTCGCGGATGAGCGCCTGGGCGCGGGTCCGGCTCGGTGCGAGGCCCTGTCGCACCAGGGCCTGGTCGGCCCGTTCACGAGGCATCTGTATGATTTCCTTGGGCCCGGCCCGCTGGGCCACACGCACGTTTCACCAATGTTTCCCGGTCGTTACGCGGCGCGTCGCTCTGAAATTGACCTTTTTGTGGCATCCGGGGAGGATGCGCGCGAACGACGGCCCGCAGAGTGGGTAAGGCCAAAGGGGACTCCCCTAGGTTACGTCGCGACATCCCATAGGAGACGACCTCATGAAGCGAGTGATCCAGTTCGGCGCGTTCACGACGATTCTTGCCATCTCGGCAGGTGCCCTGGCGCAGGAGCCGCCGCCCGCCGCTCCGGCTCCCGCTCCCGCCCCGGCCCCCGCTCCGGTCCAGGCCCAGGCCTCGTACCAGGCTGGCGGTGGCGGTGGAATGGCTCTCCCCGGCGCCGCGCCGGCTCAGGCCGTCGCGGGCGACTCGGACCACGACGCGGTCATCGGCAGCTTCGGCGTGGGCTACCTCGGCCTCGATTCGGTCAGCGTGGGCACTCCCGCTGGCCCCGCGCCCGTCGCGGCGCCGATCGTCGGCGTTCGCTACTGGGTCGACGAGATGATCGGCATCGACGCCGGCATCGGCCTCGGCATCCACGGCGGTTCGGCGAACAACGGCACGGCGGACGTCCCGGTCGCCAGCACGACGGCGTTCCTCATCCACGGCGGCGTGCCCATCAACCTCGCCTCCGCCGGTCACTTCAACTTCCAGGTCATCCCGGAGCTCAACGTCGGGTTCGGGAGCTACTCGCTCGATCCGCCGTCCGGTGCCCAGAACAACGCCGGCAAGCAGAGCGGCAGCGGCTTCCACCTGGACGTCGGTGCCCGGGTCGGCAGCGAAATCCACTTCGGGTTCATGGGCCTGCCGAAGCTCTCGCTCCAGGCGAGCGTCGGCCTCAAGTTCCAGACCGAGAGCCAGAAGCTCGAGACGACGGATCCGGGCGGCAGCGGCGTCACGACCACGACGAAGCAGTCCGCGACGGACTTCCAGACGACGGTGCAGAACAGCCCCTGGGACATCTTCCGCGCGAACGTCGCGGCGCTCTACTACTTCTGAGCGAACGCGCCCCGGGCGCGAGCGACGCGGGCGAGTCGGACCAGGTCCGGCTCGCCCGTTCGCCTTTCGGGTCCGCGCGAGCATCCGGCTCTTCTCGCGGCGGGCGATCCGAGGGGGGCGCCCCGAGCGGTGACCGACTGCACTTGGGGTCCCCAACGCGGGTCTTGCCCCGCTTCGACGGCGAAGGGGCTGGCGAACGCGCGTGACGCCAGCGCGTCGAGCCCCTGAAATTGGTGGGATTTCACGTGGCGCGCCGCATGCACTCGCGGCTCCGCGTGCGTGTCGACGCGGTTCTCGTAACGGCCGGGGCCCTGGTGCTCGGCGGCGTCTCGCCGTCCGCGCCGCTCGCCGCGCTCGTCGCAGCGCTCGGGCTCTTCGCGGTGCTCGCGCCCCGGCTCTCCCGGCGCGCGAGCGTCGTGGTGCTCGTCGCCCTCGCCGTCGGCGCCGCGCGGGCGTGGATCGCCGTTCCCGCGTTCGAGACGGAGCTCCTTCGGGTGCGCGCCGCCCTCGGGCCGCCGAAGCGGTGCTCGGGCGTCGCCCGCGTGGAGACGTCGCCGACGATGCATGGGGACTCGCTCGGGTTCGTCGCGGCGTTCGAGTCGCTCGACTGCGAGGGAACGTCCATCGGGCGCGCTCGCGCGCGGCTCTACGGCGGCGGCGTCGAGCTCGCCCGCGGGGATCGTGTCGAGGTCGTCGCGCAGCTCGCACCGACGGAGCTCTTCCGGAATGCGGAGCTCCCGGATCCGCTCCCACCCGCGGCCCGGTCCGGGATCACGCTGAGCGGCGGCGCTCTCTCCGTCGCATTCGTGGAGCGGAGCCGCTTCCTCCCCGCGCTCGTGGATCGCGCGCGGGCGCACGTCCGGGCCCGGATCGACGCGACGTTCCCTCCGCTCGCGGCGCCGCTCGCTCGCGCGCTCGTCCTCGGCGAAAACGACCTCGACGCGGAAGACTCGGCCTCGTTCCGCGCGAGCGGGCTCTCGCACCTCCTCGCCGTGAGCGGGACGCACCTCGTGTTCGCCGTGCTCTCCCTCGTGAACGCGCTCGCCTTCGTGCTCGCGCGCGTGGAGCGCCTGGCCGCGAGCCGCGACGTGGGGCGCCTCGCGGCCGGGTTCGGCGCCGTGCTCGCGCCGCTCTACGCGGACTTCGCGGGGGGCAGCGGCTCGGCGGTTCGCGCCGCGCTCATGCTCACGGTCGGGCTCGGGGCGCGGGCGCTCGGCCGCCGCCCGGACGGAGCGCGCTCCTTCGCGCTCTCCGTCCTCGTCGGCGCGCTCGCCGATCCGCTCGTCGGCCTCGACGTCTCGTTCATGCTCTCGGCGGCCGCCACGGCGGGGCTCCTCGGGCTCGGCCGGCCGCTCGCGGAGCGCTTCGTGCCGGAAGCGTCCGGGTCGAAGCTCCGCGCGGTCCTCCGCGTCGTGGCCGCGTCCACGGTCGCGACGGTGAGCGCCATGGTGCCGTGCATCCCGCTCCTCGCCGGGCTCGGGCCGACGCTGACCGTCGCGGGCGTCGCGGCGAACGTGGTCGCCGCGCCGTTCGGCGAGCTCGTCTCGCTTCCGCTCTGTCTCGTGCACGCGGTCGCCTACTTTCCGGTGCTCGAGCGCGGGATCGCGCTCGTCGCGTCGGGGGCGCTCCTCGTCGTGCGCGCGCTCGCGCGGGGAAGCGCGTCGCTCACCTGGCTCGCGGTCCCGGTGCCGCCGCCCACGGCGTTTCACTTCGTCGTGCTCGCCGTCGGCGGAGTCGCGGCGTTCACGACGCCCCATCGCCGGAAGCCGCTCCTCCTCGGGACCCTCGCCGCGCTCTTCGTCCTGGAGGGTGCAGCCCATCGCGCGGGACATCCAAAGGGCGTCCTTCGCTTCACCGCGCTCGACGTCGGTCAGGGGGACTCGGCGCTCGTGGATCTGCCGGACGGAACGCTCGTGCTCGTCGACGGCGGGGGATTCGTCGGAAGCCCGGTGAACCCCGGGACGCAGGTGATCTTGCCGATCCTGAGGGCGCGTCGACGCTCGCGAGTCGACGTCGCGATCCTCTCCCATCCGCACCCGGACCATTACCTCGGCCTCGCGGCGACGCTCGCCGCGGTGGACGTCGGGGAGCTCTGGGACACGGGGCAGGGAAGGGCCGAGGGCGCGGGCCCCGAGTACCACGGGATGCTCGCCGATCTCGCGCGGCGCGGCGTCCCGGTTCGAGGGCCGGACACGCTGTGCGGCCCGCCGCGCTCGTTCGGGGGCGTCACGCTGCGCGTCTTCTCGCCCTGCCCGTCCTTCGAGCCCGGTCTCGGCGCGAACGACAACTCCTTCATCGTGAAGCTCGAGCACCGAGGGCGCGCCCTCCTGCTCATGGGGGACGCCGAGCACGTGGAGGAAGACCGGCTCGTCGCCGAACACGGCGGCGAGCTCTCCGCGGACCTTCTGAAGACGGGGCACCACGGGAGCCGGACCTCGACGTCCGTCGCGTTGCTTCGCGCCGTGCGCCCCGCCGCGGCCACCGTTTCGACCGGGATCCGCAATCGCTTCGGCCACCCGCACCCGACGACTCTCGCGACGCTCCAGGCCGAGCACGTTGCGGCGCTCCGTACGGATCTCGTCGGTTCCGTCTCGTTCCGCACGGACGGTGACGAGGCGTCGCTCTCCGTGTTCGGGACGCGCCTCCTCGATCGTCGCGGGAAGACCTGGTTCTGATCTGGTAGTCTCCGTCCGTCGTGGCCGGCGATGCCGCTCTGAAGGTCCTGATCTCGCGCGAGGAGATCGCTCGCCGAGTCGCGGAGCTCGGAAGACGGATCACGGAGGACTACCGCGGGAAGTCCCTCGTGCTCCTCCCGGTGTTGAAGGGCAGCTTCATGTTCGCGGCGGACCTCGCGCGCGCCATCGATCTGCCGATGCGGGTCGAGTTCCTCGGCGTCCAGAGCTACGGGGACGCGACGCAGTCGAGCGGCGTCGTGCGCATCACGCTGGATCTCGCGAAGCCCATAGACGGCGACGACGTGCTCATCGTGGAGGACATCGTGGACACCGGGCTCACGATGCGGTTCCTCGTCGATCAGATCGCGGCGCGCGGCCCGAAGAGCGTTCGCCTCTGCTCGCTTCTGCACAAGCCGTCCCGCACGGTGAAGCCCGTCGACATCGACTACCTCGGCTTCACCGTGCCGGACGAGTTCGTCGTCGGCTACGGCCTCGACGCGGCGCAGAAGTACCGGAACCTGCCGGACATCTGCGTGCTCCGCTGAGCCTCAGCCTCGCGAGCGAAGGCGCGCGAGGCGCTCCCGGATCGTCTGCTCGTAGCCCTCTCCGGACGGCTCGTAGAACTTCTTTCCCGCGATCTCGTCCGGCAGGTACGTCTCTCCGGGCACGTAGCCGCCCCACTCGTGGGCGTACTTGTAGCCCTCGCCGTGCCCCATCTCCTTCATGAGCGCGGTCGGCGCGTTCCGGAGCTTCTTCGGGACGGGGAGCGCGCCGCGCTCGGCGATGAGCGCCCTCGCGGCGGAGTATGCGTTCCCGACCGAGTTCGATTTCGGACACGAAGCGAGATACAGGCACGCGTGCGCGATCGGGTAGAGCCCCTCCGGCATTCCGAGGCGGTGAAACGCCTGATCGGCGGCCACGGCGACCAGGAGTCCCCGCGGGTCCGCGTTCCCGACGTCCTCGCTCGCGAAGATGACGAGCCGGCGGAGCACGAACGCCGGGTCGTCCCCCGCGTCGATCATGCGCATGAGCCAGTAGATCGCGGCGTCCGGATCGCTCCCGCGCATCGACTTGATGAGCGCGCTCGTGACGTCGTAGTGCTCGTCGCCGGACTTGTCGTAGAGGAGCGACCGCTCCTCGGCGGCGCGATCGACGTGGGCCGGCAGGATCTCCGTCTCGCCTTCCGAGAGGAGGCTCGCCGTCGCTTCGAGCATGGAGAGGGCCCTCCGCGCGTCGCCCGAAGAAGCCCGCGCGATCGCGAGGAGCACGTCGTCCGTCGCGGTGAAGTTCCGCGCGCCGAGGCCGCGCACCGGTTCCTCGAGCGCCCGGCGGAGGAGCACCAGGACGTCTTCCTCCGGGAGCGCTTCTAGGCGGAATACCTTCGCGCGGGAGAGGATCGCGGAGTTCACGGAGAACGACGGGTTCTCGGTCGTCGCGCCGATGAGCGTGATCGTCCCGTCCTCCACGTGCGGGAGGAAGGCGTCCTGCTGCGCCTTGTTGAAGCGGTGGATCTCGTCCACGAAGAGCGTCGTGCGCTTCCCCTCGTACAGCCGCCGTTCGCGCGCGGCCGCGAGGATCTCCCGGAGCTCCGGGATGCCCGAGAGCACCGCCGAGAACGGCACGAACACCGTCTTCGTCGCGTGGCTCACGACGCGGGCGAGCGTCGTCTTCCCCGACCCCGGCGGTCCCCAGAGGATCATCGACGGCACGCGGTCCGACGCGATGGCGCGCGCGAGCAGCTTCCCGGCGCCGAGGAGATGCCGCTGCCCGACGACGTCTTCCAGCCGCTCGGGGCGCATCCGATCCGCGAGCGGCGAGGGGACCGTTCCCGCGGCGCCGCGCCGCGCGGCGCTCTCGAGCAGCGTCGGGCCGAGGTCTTCCCGCGGAGGGCGCTTCGCCACGCTCAACCTTCCTTCGGACGCGGCTCTCGCTCGCCGAAGATCGCCGTGCCGACGCGGACCACCGTGGCCCCGGCGAGGACGGCGTGCTCGAGGTCGTGTGTCATGCCCATGCTGAGCTCGGCGAGCCGCGCCGGGCCGCCGTTCGCGTCGCGGAGCCTCCGGAGCTCCTCGAAGAAGGGGCGCGCGCCGGCCGGGTCCTCCGTGTGGGGTGGAACGGTCATGAGCCCCACCAGGCGGAGCGCAGGCTGAGCTTCGACGGACTCGAGGACGGCGGCGAGCTCGCCGGGTGCACACCCGCTCTTCTGCGCTTCCCCTCCGACGTTCACCTCGACGAGGACGGGGAGCCTCCCGGCAGGTCCGCCGAACGCCATCACGCGAGGAAGCGGACCCTCGGCGGCGCGCTTCCCGACCTCCTCCGCGAGGCGCACGGAATCCAGCGTATGGACGGCGCTCGCCGTCCGGACCGCGACCTTCGCCTTGTTCCGCTGGAGGTGCCCGATGAAGTGGAACCGGAGGTCCGGGAGGTGCGCGAGCGCCGCGGCCTTCTCCGCCAGCTCCTGCACGTAGTTCTCGCCGAAGTCTCGCTGGCCCGCCTCGTACGCCTCCACGATCGCCGACGCGGGCTTGGTCTTCGACACCGCGACGAGGCGCACCGACGACGGATCGCGTCCCGCGCGCTCGCACGCCGCGGCGAGGCGAGACACCACGGCTTCCAGGCGAGCGCGGACGTCGTTCACGGCGCGAAGTATGGGCCGCAACGCCTCGCGCCGGAAGCCGCTCGCGCGCTCAGCGGCCCAGGATCCGCAGGATCTTCACGCCGATCTCGCCGTCGACGTTCACGAGCTCGCCGCTCGCGATCTCGGCGCCGGCGACGCGGAGCACGACGGGCTCCGACAGACGGACGCCGGTCTCGAGGACGTCCCCGGCTCCGAGCGCCGCGATCTCCCGCGCGCGCAGAGTCACGCTCGCGACCTCCACGCTGACGACGACCGGCGCGTCGAGCGCGACGTCCGCGAGGTTCGTTGGTCCGTCCGCCATGGAAGCACTCCCCGGGTGGGCGGCCGCGGGCGCGGTGAGCACCACCGTTTCGCCCCCTACCACGATCGTTCCGGCGTCGGAAACCACGGCGAGGACGCCACGGTCTCCCGGCAGGGGGGCGAGCGCGACGCGGCCCAGCCCGACTCCGGTGCCGTCCTCGCGGAGCGCCGGTCGCTCGAGCCAGCCGTCGCCGGGAAGCCAGACGTCCGAGGGAGCGAGCGCCGCGATCTCCGCACGCGCCCCGAGCGACGCGGCCGCGACGATCCGGAGCGTCACCGGGAGATCCGGGATCGCATCGAGTCGAATCCGCGGCGCGACGCGGCCCGGCTCGCGCGTGGCCGCGACGACGAGGCTCGCGGCGTAGGGACGATCGTCCAGGCGGACGGCGACGTCGAGCCGGACACCGGGGGCACTCGCGCCCCGAGCGACGACGCGGAGCGAGAGGCCCGGCTCGGCGCGCCGCGCGGCCTCGACGACGAGCGCGGTGAAGGCGCCGGCGAGCGACGGGTCGAGGCGCCCACCGGGATCGATTCCGGTTTCTCCTCGGCCGAGCAGGTGCGCGAGCGCCGCCGTGACGAGCGCTCCCTCGGCGGACAGCGCGAGGGTTCCCGCGCCGTCTTCGGTCTCGAACACGGCGACGGGCTCGTGGCGCGGCGATTCCGCGCTCGCGTCCTCGACCGGTGCGACGTACCGGACGTCGATGGCGACGTCCGACGCGAGGAGCGCGCCGAGCGCGTCCTCGATGGCGGCGACGGTCGGGCGCTCGCCGAGCACGCCTCGGATCCCGGACGCCGTGCGGGTGAGGTCGCGCGGCCACCGCGGCAACGCATCCCACGGATACGCCTCGAGCGTCGCATCGGCCGTCACGCGGCGGATGGTAAGTCCGCGCCGGGATCGCCGGCGAGGCGCCACGGGCGCCGCCGGGACCCCGCCGCGCCGATGACACGAAAACACCAGTGATCCTGGCTATTTATCTGGCTATTCGAGGGGGCTCCGGCGCTCGTGTTACCGTGGGGAACTCTCGAGGAGCCCATGACCTTCCGGAAGATCGTCCTCCCTGCCGTGCTGTTCTCGCTCGCGCTGTCCGTCCCCGCGTTCGCCGGGAAGAAGAAGGACAAGGGCGGCGACAAGGACAAGGCCGCAGCCGAAGAGCCCGCTCCAGCGGCCGACGGCAAGAAGCGAGATCCGAAGGGACAGAAGGGCATCAGCCCGTTCTGGGAGTCCATCAAGAAAGGTGACGACTCCCTCGCCGCGAAGGACATCGACGGCGCGAAGGCGTCCTACCAGGAGGCGATCCGCTCGGAGCCGCAGAACCCCATGGGGCACTACCGCATGGGCGAGGCCGAGCTCACGAAGGGGAACCTGAAGGAGGCCGAAGCCTCCTGGCAGACCGCGCTCCGCTTCTCGGGTGAAAACCCCGCGCTCCGCGCGAAGGTGCTGTTCGTCCTCGCGGACGTGAAAGAGCGGCAGCGCATGCTCGACGAAGCGACGAGCGGATGGACCGCCTACGCCGACAACGCCGAGAAGAACCCGAAGGTGAAGACGTACCCGGAGACGCCTCCGGAGCGGAAGAAGCGCATCACCGACTGGAAGCAGATGGAGACGGACTACGCCGCCGTCAAAGAGCGCATCAAGGCGCGCCTCGAAGAGGCCGAGAAGAAGGCCGCCGAGAGCGCCCAGAGCCCGCAGAACCGCTAGATCAACGGCCGCGATCCGGGATCGTGGCCGACGTTGGAGGCTGAAGGGAAGCAGGATGCCTCCCTTCGCGCGGCGCCACCGGACGCGTCCTCGGGACTCGGGGTGGGCGTTCCCACGCCCGTGGACGAGCGGGGCTGGCGCGCCAAGCATTCACATCTTCCAGCTCATCCGCCCTGCTTCGATGCGGGGGGTCGATTTCGGGGATGCCCCACCCGGCGAGCCGCCAGGAAGATCCGGAGCACACCCTCGGCAGCGCCATGCGACGTGCAGCGAATTCGCGGGGTGTGTGCTTCCGAGAGAGCATCGACGGCGCACCCTGTTCGGCGGTTCTCGAAATCCGAGAGCGATTCTTCGCCGTCGACGCTCTCTCGAAAGCCTGGTTCAGCGGAAGCCATGAAGCACCCGAAGCGAAGGCTCACGTCCACGGCCGTTTCGAGGTCGATTTCGGGTCAAGAAGCACCCGAAGCGAAGGCTCACGTCCACGGCCGTTTCGAAGTCGATTTCGGGTCAACGTGGAAGTTCCGGGACGAGATGGGCGGCTCGCTCCGGGCCAAAGAGCTGCTCGACCCTGTCGTCCTGGTGCCTCCCGGGCGCGACGCTGGAACGACCGGATCCGGCGGATTCGAGCTGCGAGACGTTCCGGCTGTCGCCGAATCGCGATCGGTCAGCTAGGGAACCTCGATCCGGATCGTCCGCGAGAGCGCGTCGTCGGCCTGCTGTGCGAACCTCGCGAAGGTGGGGTAGTCGGCGGGCTGCACGCGGCCGGCGGGGATTTCGATGGTTCGAGAGAGGTGGAGCACGTTCCCTTTCACGCTGTCCGCGACCACGACCTTTCGCGCACCGTCCTCCACCGTGACGGGCGGAGGGGCGGTCGCCTTCGCGCCGGGCGGGAGCTCGATGTCGACCGAGATCGTGCGGTGCATGGTTTCCCCGATGAGGAGCGGCGTCTCCCGCGCGGGGAGCGTCGCCATCCGCGCGAGGTCCGGCGCGAGCGGCGGAGAGACGACGAGCGCCTTCCCGCTCTTCTCCGCGAAGCGGGAGACGCGCACCTTCATGCGGATCCCGAGCGGCGCGTCCACGTCGTCCCGGCGATCGATCCCGAAGCCGAGGAGCGAGCCGCCGCGAAGCGTCTGGGCGAGCAGGTTCGATTCGAGCACGTCGCGGAGCTCGTGGTCGCCGACCTGGGAGAGACCGCGACGGAGCCCGATCGCGAGCTTGCCGGAGAACTCCTCGACGAGGTCGATGGAGAGGCCGCCGCCCGCGTCCAGGGTTCCGCGCCCGGAGAACGAGACGCCGTCCGCGCCTCCGGCGTCCGGTAGCGTCGTCTGCCGGCCGTCGTCCGGCTCCACGAAGTACGCCGGCATGCCGCGCACCTCGACGGGGAGGTAGCCGAAGGGCGCGTACTTGTTGCCGAGCGTGAACCACGCGGAGCCGACGTTCGCGACGGGCTGCGTGAAGAGCGTGGACTCGGAGATGGGACCGACGGGCGGCGCCGCGAGCCGGCTCCGGGCGACCGCGTATTTCACCGGGATGCCGAGGGAGCGGCAGAGCATGCGGAAGCCGCGCCAGAGGTTGCCGCGCTTGCCGATCACGATGCGGCGGCCGTCGGTCTCGTCGCCCGGCTCGACGTTGTCCAGCAGCCAGCGGTAGAGCTTCCGGGCGCGGCCCACGACGTCCGACGCGGGGACTCCCTTCGCGACCTCGGCCGCGATGCGTCTGACGCGCGGGTCGACGGGCGTCACGTCCGTCAGCGCGTCCGAGAGCGCGGAGAGACGCCGCTCCCGGGTGACGCCCCAGCCGATGCGCACGCTCGGGAGGAACTCCGTGACCGGCACGCTTCCCGGCTCCGACGGCGCGGCCGGGCTCTCGTCCACGCGGTAGCGGTACGTGACGAGGCCGTCCTTCTTCTCCACGACGGGCGCGGGCACCTTGCCCGTCGTCTCGAGCACGAGCGAGCGGTTCTCGGGCGCGATGACGACGAACTCGCTCCGCGCGTAGCCCACGTTCTCTTCACGGAAGAACCACCGCGGACCGAGGTATTCGAGCTCGCCCCGGCCCTCGGACGGCGTCGAGACGATCTGCTCCGTCTCGATGTAGTCCCCGACCTCGAGGTGCGGGAACGTGACGGTGGGCTTGCCCTGCACGATCTCCGGCTCGAGCGTCGTTCCGTCCTTCTTGATGACGCGCATGTGGAGCACCGTGCCTTCGAGGGCGCGGTGCTCCGCGAACGTGGAGATCGCCTCCGCGCTCTGGATGCGGATGATCTCGTGCTCCAGCATGCGGCTCGAGCCGTCCCCGCGCACCCAGAGCGCCGCGTAGTCCAGGATTCGCGCCGCCGTCCCCGGCATCGCGCGGCCGCTCTTCTCGTACGCCGCGATGATGGCGCGGGCGTCCAGGCGGTACGGCTCGAACGCCGTGACGCCGCTCACGAGATCCACGGCGGAGTTCAGCACGGCGGGGTTCGCGCCAGCCTGCACGGAGTCCGCGATGGCCTGTTCGAGCGCGTGTTCCTGGTTCTCCGCGCGGCGCGCGTCGGCGAGGTCGAGGCGCGCGTTCGCGTTCGTCGGCGCGCGCTTCACGGCCTCCTCGAGCGACTTCAGCACCAGGGTGCTGTCGCCCGCGCGGATCTTCGCGTCCCGGATCCGGTCTTCCAGATCCTCCTGTTCCGGGTGGAGCTTCTGGAACCGTTCGAGCTCGCGGATGGCGGCGGCGTAGTCGTTTCGCTCGAGGGCGCGGGCGAACGCGATGTCGTCGTCGCGATCGAGCTTCTGGATGCGCTCGACCAGCTCGTCCACGTGCTTGCCGTCCCCGCGGGCATCGAGGACCTCCACTGCAGCGTGCAATACCGCGATATCCGTCGGGAATCTGGCGGCGAGGTCCAGGATCGTCCGGCTCCGCTCCGCCGCCCAGTCGAGCTCCCCGTAGAGGCGCGCGAGCGCCAGCGCCACCTCCGGCGCTCCGGGAAACTCCTTCGAGAGCGTCTCGAGGAGCGGGACGGCCTCCTCCGCGCCCTTCTTCTCCGCGACGGAGAGTGCGAGGGCGAGGCGCGACGCCCAGAGCTTCGGATCCTTCTTCACCGCGCGTTCGTGGAACTCGCGGACGAGGTCGTTCGCCTGGGCGGCCTCGAAGATCGGGTCTCCTTCCGCGAACAGGGCGGAGAGGGCGAGCGCAGGACCCGCGGCGTCGTCCCCCTTTCCGAGGAGGGGCTCGACCAGGACGGACGCGATGTCGTCGCTGCTCTCCACGTGCGCGATGAACGCGCCGAGTGCCCGCGTGACGTCGTCCTTGGGATCGAGGACGGTGCCGTCTCGCACGAAGCCGTCGAGGACGTTGGTCCGCGGGAGCACGCGAGGCGTCGTCGTCACGTACCCCGGGGCGGCCGAGGCCGACGTCGGCACGCCGAGGGGCGTGCCGTCCGGACGCATCAGTCGGATGGAGGTCGCGCTGTCCCCGAGCCGGGCGACGACGCGATGACGGCCCGCCGCGAGCCGGACCGTGACGCCGAAACGCGGCCAGACGCCCCACTCCCGCACGTCGCGCGAGAGCACGAGCCGATCGTCGACGAGCACGGCGAGCGCGCCCTGGACGGCGAGGAGGACGTCGGACTCGCGCGGCGTCTCGAAGAAGGTCTCCACGTAGTAGATGCCCTCACCGGGCTTCTCCTTCGCCTCGAGCGCGCAGGAGTGGGATTCCGCCGCGAGGACCGTCGGAGCCCGCGCCACGTCGGGCTCCGGTTCCCAGCGGTACGGCCAGGCGCCGGGTTTCTCCGGCGCGAACGCGCGCGTCGCGTCCGCGGCACGCCCGCGGCCGAAGGGACCCGCGAACCGCGCCTCCGAGGCGCACCCGTAGAGCTTCGTCGCCTTGCGATCGAGGTCTCCTTCGCCGTTCGCGAAGGCGTGGTCGATCGCCCATTCGACGAGCTCGCCCCGCGCGCGCCAGCCGAGTCCGCGCGGGGATTCGATGGCGTCCAGCACGAAGGGGCGGTACTTGTCCCACAGCGAGGGCGCGTCGTGAGCGAGCGAAACGCCGCGATTCGCCGAGAACCACGCGATGAGCGGCGCGAGCGGATCGCCGCTGTCCCGCGCCGCGGACGTCGCCTCGAAGTAGTGTTCGGCGGCGTCCGAGAGTCGGCCGTGGAGCGCGTCGTCGAGGCCGCGCGCGAGCGACGCGCGGGGGCCCTTTCCGCCGAGCGCGTCGAGCCGCGCCCGCGCCTTCACCGCTCGAGCGGCGTCTCCTCCGGGCGAGAGCATCTCCGCGAGGAGCCAGTTCCCCGCCGTCTCCGGGTCCGTCCCTGCCGGCGCGTCCTTCCGGAGCTCGCCGAGCGTCGGAGCCCGAGGCGCGGCGGGCGACGCGACGCAGCCCGTCAGGAGCGACGAGAGCGCGGCCATGACGAGTGCGGCGAGCCGCGTCCCGTGGGTCCGGCGTGCCATCACGGAGCTCCCACGACGAGTCGCGGCGTCAGCGCGGAGTCCACGTCCGCCGCGAACTGCTTCCACGCGGCGTAGGCGTCCGGCGGGACGACGTTCGCCGTCAGCGTGACCTTCGTCTTCACGGAGATCTTCTGCGGCTCCTCCGTGACCGAGACGGCGTACGACCCGAACGGCCCCGTGCCCTGCGCGGCGGGCGGGAGAGAGAGCACCTTGGTTCCGGGCGGAAGCTTCACGACGAACGTGTCGTCGATGGTGCCCATCGGCGGGATCCGGAGCGGGAGGTGCCGCGAGGTGAGCGACGCGTAGGTGGGCGTGAGGCGGAAGCTCGGCGTCACCGGGATACTGAGCGAGTCCCCTTCCGGGCGCGCGAACCGGGTCGCCGCGCCGTGGAGCTTGAAGGAGACCGGCTTCTCGAGATCTTCCAGGTCCGAGGCGACGAGCGAGGCGGCGCCGGGGGAGAGCGAGAAGCCGGCGAACTCCCCGCCGAGCTCCTCCGTCACGCGGTCCCGGCGCGTGCTCTCGGCGTGGAAACGGCGGCGCCAGCCGGCGGCGGCCGTCCCTGCGGTCTCGAGCGACACCTCGAGGAGAGCCGAGCCGTCCTTCTTCACGGTCGCGACGACCTCACGCCGGCGCACGTTCTTCTCGGGGTCCGGGTACGGCAGGTGCACGAGCTCGGAGTTGCCCTCGTTCACCCGAAGGGCGAGCGAGCCGGCGTCCATCGCGGGAAGCTCGGAGGAGCCCGTGTACTCCGCCGTTCCGTCCAGATAGAGATCCAGCGACGGCACGTAGGCGATCGCGTGGTCGAACGGCGCCAGGCTCGCGATGCTCGAATCGAAGTCGCCGCGGAGGCCGGAGCGGACGATGACGATCGTCGAATCGATGCCGAGCTCCTTCAGCAGCGTGACGATGACCGTCGCCTTGTCCTTGCAGTCGCCCCAGCCTCGAGAGACCGTCTGCACGCACCGGTGCGGCTTGTAGCCGTAGATGCCGAACTCGAGCGCGACGTACCGCGTGTTCGTGACGACCCAGTCGTAGACGGCCTGGACCTTCTCGAGCGGCGTCTTCTTCCCGGCGGCGATCTTGCGGGCGAGCTTTCGCGTCTCGTCGTCCAGATCGAACTGCTCGTGGACGAGGCCCCAGTACCACTTCCCGAGGTCTTTCCAGCTCTGGAACGTGGACGCGTGGACGAATCCGAGGACGCCGGGCCACGGAGGCATGGCCGGCTCCGCGAGGAGCGGAGGCAGGTGGTCGGCGAAGAACCGGTGCACGGCCTGGTCCCCGCGGTCTTCCGTCGCCTGCCGGAGGCCCGGTATCCCGTGCGCGTCGAAGAGCACCTTCCGCGACTTGGGCGTCACGAGGACGTATTCCGCGTGGCTCGTCGGGTCGGACGACTGGAGGTAGGAGACCTCGCCGAAGTAGTCCGCCATCTGGTTGTGGGCGCTCATCGTATCCACGCGGTAGCGGAGCTCCACGACGTCTCCCGGCTCGAGCCGCGGGAACTGCACGTAGAAGGTGCGGGCGGACGTGTACATCGCGATCGTCGGATCGTCGGCGGCGCCCTCGCCGCTCTCCACCGCTTCGTCCACGGTGCCGTCGCCGCGGAACACGCGGGCGCCGCGGAGCTGCACGCGTTCTTCGTCCGCCTGGTATCCGAAGGCGTACTGGCGCGCGAGCGCCGCGGCGGCGTCCGTCAGCGGCTGGAACACGATCTGCCGGAACTTGCTCGAGAGGCCGTTCTCGAACACCGTCGTCACGGAGAGATCGAGGAGCGTCCGCCGCGTCCTCCCCTCGGGCTTCGCGGCGCGCTCCTTCAGGAAGCGGTCGGCGTCCCACGCGAAGGATTCGTCGAGCCGTGAGCCCTTGGGCTCGAGGTGCTCGACGTACTCGCGGACGTCCTTGTTCTGCGGCTCGACCTCCAGCACCTTGCCGAGGAGCGCGAGCTGTTCGCCGCGGTTTCCGAGCTCGCCCTGGAGATCGGCCAGGGAACGGAGGGTACCGACGTCCTCCGGCGCGAGATCCAGGGCGTGAACGAGCGTCCCGACGGCGCGCTCGGACTCGGAAAGCGCTCGATAGGCCCGCGCCGCCGCGCCGAGCGCCCACTGTCCGTCCGGCTCCACGGCGAGCAGACGGTCGATCCAGCGCTCGGCGGCGAGCTTGTCCCGCCGCGCGACGGCGAGGTCGATGTTGCGCGAGAGGAGCGTCCGATCGTCGAACCGGAGCGCCGCGTAGCGCGCTTCCGCTTCGGACGCCTCGGTGTCCCTCCCGAGGGCGCGGAGCTCGCTCCCGTACATGTTCAGGAGGAGGACGCTCTTCGGGTTCCGCGCGACGCTCCGCTCGAGGAGCGCGAGCGCCGTTCGCTTCAGCCCGACGTCGTTCAGGAGCTCGACCTCGCCGCGAATCGCGGTCACGTCGTCCGGGTCGTGGCCGAGGACGCGCTCGTAGAGAGGGAACGCCTCGCGGAACCCGAACCCCTCGCGCGCTCGCGCCGCGCGCGCGAGGAGCAGATCGTCGGCCGAATCCGCCTTCGGCGGGAGCGCTTCCGCGCGCTCGATGAACCGCGCTCGCTGGTTCTTTTCCTCGGCGAGCTCCGCCGCGAGGAGCAGCCGCGGGATCGTCGGTTCCGCGTCCGCGGCGGCCTCCGCCAGGTTCCGAGCCCGGTGCGTCACCGGATCGTCTCCGCCGGTCGCGACGAGGTAGCGCGCGTAGCTCTCGAGATCGGCCGCTCTCGGGTGGGGGCCGGAGACGAGCTTCTCGAACGCGGCGACGGGGCCGCTCGCGGCCGGCGGACGACTCGCCTTCGCGGCGCGTTCCTTGACGCGCTTCACCGTCTCGGCCGCGAGCGCGCTCGACTCGAGCGCGTTGCCCGTCTGGATGCGAGGATCGGCCTTGCCGTTCGCGTCCGCGAGGCGGACCCCGATGACCGGCGCGGACTCCTCGTTGCACGCCTTCACGGTGAGGTCGTTCAGGCCGGGTTCGAGGCGGACCTTCGCGGAGAAACGGTCCGCGTCGAAGCGCCGTTCCACCGAGTCGCTCACGACGAGCACGCCGTTCCAGAACACCTTGAGCGCGCCGCCCGCGCCCGCGTAGAGCGTGATGTCGCGACCGTTGCCTCCACCCGCGCCCTTCGCGCCCTTCGTGCTTTTCCCGGCGACGCCCTCGGCCTGCTCGGTCACGAAGGACGTCGCGTACACGCAGGTCTTTCGCTCGGGCCGGACGAGGCTCCCCGTATCCAGGTAGCCGAACGGGAAGCTGCTCGGCACGACGCGATACCGGACCGGACGCTCCTTGCCGCTGTAAGCGCGACCGGGAACGATCGCGGAGCCGAAATCCGTCTCCGGTCCGTAGGCGGTGTCGAAGCCTGCCTTGCCGTCGTCGTCGAAGGGCCCGACGACGAGCCAGCGGTCGACGTAGCCGAGTCGGCGGATGGTCGCCGTGCTCGCCGCGACGTCCCCGCGACGGAGCCGGCCGTAGGCCGAAAGCAAGCTCGCGTAGACCTGAACCTCCGGCGAGAGCTTGGCGTCGACCGCCGCCCGGCCGAGCACGTCCTCGACCTGATCCGGATCCGATCGGTCCCAGGTATCCCACACGGCGCGGAGGGCCCCGTACGCCTCCGGGCCGCGGGCCGTTTCGAGCTTCCGGACAGCCCGCTCGAGATCCGGGTGGACGGCCGCGGTGCCGGCGCGCGCCTCTCCGGAAGCGAACCCGGCGATCGCGAGAGCTGTCAATGCCCAGGATGCGTACCGCCCGCGCCGCGCGTTCCGGGAACTCGTCCGGGTCGCGGCCTTTGTATCGGAAGGGCTCATCGGCGACCTGGATAGTGGAGAAGAACGGGCTCCGGGGGAGTACCGCTTGATGGCCCGGTTCCGCTCAGTTAGAAGGTGTGTTCACCTAACTCGCTCGGAATCTCCCGGCAGTCGGGCGCCATGTCAAGCTCAAGCGGAACGTTCTGGACGCTCACCCGGGGTGCTCGGACCCTTCTCGTTTCGGGCCACGAAAATCGAGGACGCTGCGCGCCGGCAGAAGCGGCGCGCACGGAACGAGAAGGCTCGCGGAGGCTCGTATGAATCCCCAGATGGTGATGTACGAAGAGGAGTTCAACCAGATCCAGACGGTCGTGGACCGCTTGGTGAAGGAGGCGAACGCCAGGGTAGTCTTCATCGTCGACAAGAACGGCCAGCTCATCGCCGCGAGCGGTGAGGTGGACAACATCGACACCACGTCCCTCGCGTCCCTCACGGCCGGCAACATCGCGGCCACGGGCGGCATCGCGAAGCTCCTCCGCGAGAACGAGTTCGCGACTCAGTTCCACGAGGGAGAGAACGCGAACATCCACATCCAGCTCGTCGGAAATCGCGTCATCCTCGTCGTGATCTTCGACTCGAAGTCGAGCCTGGGTCTCGTCCGCCTGCGCGTTCGCAAGGCGAGCGAGGAGTTGAACCGGATCTTCGAGGCGCTGCTCTCGAAGGTCCAGGAGCCCGGCGGGGATTCTCCGTTCGCGGAGATCACCGACGAAGACATCGACAACCTCTTCAACGACTGAGTGAAGGCGGCGCGATGAGCTTCATCAACTACATGGCCCGGGAGATCAACTGCAAGATCGTCTACTACGGGCCTGGCCTCTGCGGAAAAACGACGAACCTGCAGTACATCTACGAGCGGACGAATCCCGAGGCGAAGGGGAAGATGATCTCCCTCGCGACGGAGACGGAGCGCACGCTCTTCTTCGACTTCCTCCCGCTCTCGCTCGGGGAAATCCGCGGCTTCAAGACGCGCTTCCACCTCTACACGGTGCCCGGTCAGGTCTTCTACGACGCGAGCCGGAAGCTCATCCTGAAGGGCGTCGACGGCGTCATCTTCGTCGCGGACAGCCAGCTCGAGCGCCTCGAGGCGAACGAGGAGAGCGTCGAGAACCTCCGCACGAACCTCGCGGAGCAGGGGTACTCCCTGGAGAAGATCCCGTACGTCATCCAGTACAACAAGCGGGACCTCCCGAACGCCGTGACGCTCGAGGAGCTCCGCCAGGTCTTGAACCCGCAGAACGTCCCGGACTACGAAGCCGTGGCCCGCACGGGCGTCGGCGTGTTCGACACGCTGAAGGCCGTCTCGAAGCTCGTCCTCACCGAGCTGAAGCGCGGCGGCTGATCGCGCCCAGGCGCACTCCGGAAGGGCTCGCCCGCCGCCGGGTGCGCATCCGAACAGTGATTCTTCGCGCGGCGCTTGCCCGGCCGGGGGCTTCGCCGTAAAAGGCCCGTCCCGCCATGTACATCGCGAAGACGAAGACCCCGCGTAAGACGAACCGGAAGCGCAGCGCCCGCCACAAGGCCGCGCTGAAGCAGAAGAACAAGCGCCGCCGCGCGAATCACGTCGCGCCCTGAGGGGCGTGCGGTCGGAGCTCAGCGCTCCGGCTCTGCGAGCGCGCGACGGATCGCCGCGGCATCCACCCGATCGCGGTCGCTCATCGACTCCGCGAGCCAGCGATCGCGGTCCGCGTTCGCTTCCTCGTGACTCCGGTAGCGGAAGACGCCCTTCGGAGCGGACCCCGGCGCAGGAGCGCGTTCATCGCCGCGCGTGCCTCGCGCGATGGGGCCTCGCCGATCGGGGGCCTGGCCCTTCGGCCGACGACGCGGATGAATCGCTCGCCCGCGAAGGAATCGTCCGGGAGTCCTTCTGCTGGTATCCGGGGGGCCATTCCGAAGCTCGACGCGAGCCAATGTACCAAGGGGGGTCCGCTCGCACCGTTCAGCGCCGCCGCCCCTTCCGCGGCGAGAACGGGTCCTCGATCGGAAGGTCCGGGAACAGCGAAAAATCGCGGTCGCGGCTGAGCAGCGTTTCCACGCCGTTCGCGAGACAGAGCGCGGCGATCCGCGCGTCGTGGACGACCGGTCCGCGGACTCGCGGGCGCTCGACGACGCGCCGGAGGATGCTCCAGAACTCCTCCGTCTCCGAGAGGAGGCGCACCGTCGGGGAACCGAGCCAGGCATCGATCTGAAGCGCGGCCGCTTCCGGGATCGTGGCGTCGGCTTTCCAGATTCGCGGGTTGGTCACCACGCTCCAGAACTCGAAGAGGCACGGCCAGGGAATTGCCCAGCCGGCATCCCCTTCGGAGAGCCGCTTCATGAGCCCGAGGGCGACCTCGTGTTCGGGCGCCTCGCGACGGTGCGCGTAGACGAGGACGTTCGTGTCGACGGCGATCACGTCAGCGGCCGCCGTAGATCTCGTCTCGGAGATCCTGCCAGGAGTACGCCTCGAGCGGGTTCGGTCCGTCACGGTGTCCGACGCTCCGGTCCTGGAGGACGTAGCGCGGCGCCGCCGTCCTCTGTTCGAGGACGAGACGGAGACCTTCCTCGATCACCGCCCGGAGCGGCTTTCCGGTGCGCTCGGCGTGCGCCTTCGCCCGCGCGAGGAGCGGATCGGCGATCTCGACCGTCGTCTTCATGGTACTGCCCATATTACCCATCCCGAAGGATACGGGCCACCCATGGCCCTGCGTGTCACGTCGGGGAATCGGCTCGTCGGGCGTTCGGTTTCCCATTCCGTTCCCCGGACGCACGCCCCGGGGTACGAAGGCTGCCTTGGCGCCCTCGGCGACGCTCCACCACCTGACGATCGCGCTCTCGGATACCGATCGCGGGGTCTACGAGTCGCTCGATCTCCGAATCGCGCGGCACCCGAGCGAGACGATGCGGTACCTGCTCGCGCGGACGATCGCGCTGTGCTTGCTGTGGGAAGAGGGGATCCTGTTCTCGAAGGGGCTCTCCACGGTGGAAGAGCCCGCGGTCTGGATCCGCGAGCCCGACGGCCGCGTGAAGCTCTGGGTGGACGTCGGCGCGCCGTCCGCGGAGCGGATGCACAAGGCGAGCAAGCACGCGGAGCGCGTCGTGGTCGTGACGTACCCGGACGCCACGGCGGTGAAACGAAACGCGGACGGCGCGAAGATCCACCGCGCCGAGCACGTCGAGGTGATGGCACTCGACACGGCGTTCCTCGACGCGCTCGAGCGCGTCGTCCCTCAACGCGGGGCGATCGAGCTCGTTCACACGGGCGGGCGCCTGTACGTCACCGCGGGCGGAGAGACCGTGGAAGGCGACGTCACGCGCACGATGCTCGCTCCGGACTGAGCGGTCGTCACCGGAGTTCGCAAGCGGCGAGGGTCGCGATCCAGGCGAAGCGCTGGGATTCGAGAGGCGTTTTCGCATCGAATCGCATCGCGACGTCCCGAACGCGCCGGCCGAGCGTCGCGCGGCATTCCACCGTGAAGGGCTCGTTGCCCGTTGGCTCGGCGAAACGGCTTCGCACCACGGGCACCGCAGGTGCGTCGCGCACCAGGAGGACGGCTCCGTCGGACAGGAGGACGGGGTAGAGGACCTCTTCCGCGGGTGGCCACGGCACGAGCGGCGCGCCGGCGGCGCCGAGCGCGCAGGTCCCGTCGATGAAGGGGTCGGCGGCGCAGGCCGCGCCGGCGAGCGCGGTTCGCGACAGGCCGAGCCGAACGGTCACGGTGTCCCCGGCGCCCGCGACGTGGCCCCGCCCGAGAAAGACGGCGACGGCGCACGCCGCGAACGCGGCTGACATGACGGCGCGGCGCGGGGCGTTCAACGATATAGCCGGCTTGCGCTGCTCGACGGGATGCTCGCGACGTTCGTCCTGCTCGCCGTCCTGCTCTCGGTGCGCGCCCGGACGCCCGTCCACGCCGCGTTCGCGGCGATCGCCATCGGTCTCGCCGCGAACGTCAAGGAGTCGGGCGCCGCTCTTCTCCTGCCGTTCGTCGTTCTCTTCCTGGTGCGCGGGCGACCCCGCTGGTGCCTGACTGCGATCTTCGCTCCGGTGACGTTCACGCTCGTGTCCATGACGGGGCTCGCGCTCGGGGGCGAGCATGCGGGTCCGCTCGATGCATGGCGGACGGCCACGCGAATCGTTCTCGAGCACGCCACGACGACGTCCTTCTCCCACCCGATGACGTCGCACTGGTACACCTGGTTGGTCCAGAGGCGTCCCATTCCGCTCGACTTCGTCGTCTCCGCCCCGGGCACGGTGCGTACGATGAACTCGATCGGCAATCTACTCCTCTGGTGGAGTGCGTCGGTTGTCTTCGTCCTCACGCCCTTCCCGGTGCTCGTCACGGGTTTGCGCGCGCCTGCCCGCGCGTGGCTCCCGGGTGCGCTTTCACCGACCGCGACGCTGTTCACCGCGGCCCTCTCCCTGATGCTCCCGTGGATGCTCGGGAGAGTGGACTCCTACGTGTACCACTACCTCCCGAGCTACACGCTCCTCCTGGTCGCGCTCGGCGGCCTCGTTGCCAGAGTGGAGCGCCGTGCACCGACTTCCGCGCTCGCTTTCGTCGGCGGAGTCGCGGTCGTCAGCGCGTTCTACGCCCCGGTGTGGACAGGCGCGGAGCTCTCCGCGGCCGCGTACACGGCGCGCCTCTTCGTGCCCGGATGGCGGTGACGCGCGGGGCGCTCGGCGCCACGCGAGCCGTCCGCGCGGGGTTCCTCAACCCTGCTTCGCCGTCAGCAGCTTCTCGATCAACCCCTGCGAGTAGTTCGAGAGCTTCCGGAACACGACGCCCATCCCCGGCGGATCCGTCTCCACCCGGACGACCTCCCCTTCACCTTCCACGGACTCGATGTCGTCCATGATGACGGTGAAGCGGAGGTTCACGGTGGTGCCGACGGGGAGCGGCTGCCTCGTCTTGATGAAGACGCCGCTCCTCGAGATGTTCGTCACGTACTCCTGGATGAACTGATCGAACGAGTCGAACTCCTTGTTGATCGTGACGCGAGGTTCTTCTCGTCCGGTCATGGGTTCATCCCTTTCGGGGCCGGCGCCTGCGGGCGCGCCCGGCCCCTCACTTGCCCTGAAGGTCGAACTGTTCGATGTGATACTCGGAGCGGGGGGTGAGCATGATCCGGCGCTGGAAGCGCCGTCCGGCTTCCTCCACCGCGGCGCGCTCTTCCGTCTGCATGAAGTCGATGACCGCGGGGTGCGCGTTCACGACGACCTGGTAGCCGGGGAGGTTCGCTCGATCCCTGCGGATCTGACGGAGGATCTCGTAGGCGATGGTCGCGCGGGACTGAATCTGGCCGGTCCCGTCGCAGTAGAAGCACGGCTCGTGGAGCACACGACCGAGGCTTTCCCGGGTCCGCTTGCGCGTCATCTCGACCAGTCCGAGCTCGCTGATGCGATTCAGCGTGGTCTTCGCCTTGTCCTTCGCGAGCCGCTGGTCGAGCGCCCGGTAGACTTGCTCCCGGTTTCCCGCGCGCTCCATGTCGATGAGATCCAGGATGACGAGGCCGCCGATGTTCCGGAACCGGAGCTGGTACGCGATCTCCTCGACCGCCTCCAGGTTCGTCTTCATCGCCGTCTCCTCGAGGTCGCGGCTCCCCTTGCCGACGAAGCGTCCGGTGTTCACGTCGATCGCCGTGAGCGCCTCCGCCTGGTCGATGATGAGGTAGCCCCCGCTCGGGAGCGGGACCTTCCGCGACAATGCGCGGCCGATCTCGTCCTCGATGCCGTAGGCGTCGAAGATGGGTTCGTCGCCCGAGTAGAGCTCGATCTGCCCGGCCCGCTCCGGCATGAACGCCTCGATGAACCGGACCAGCCTTCCGTACTGCTCCTTGTCGTCGATGACGATCTTCTCGATCTCGTCCGTGAAGAGATCGCGGGCTACCTTCAGCACGAGATCGAGCTCGGTGTAGAGCACCGCCGGCGATTTCGCCGTCTCGTGCTTCTTCGAGACCTCTTCCCAGACCTTCACGAGGTAGCCGATGTCCGTCTTCAGGCCCTTCTTCGTGAGCCCCTCGGCGACCGTCCGGACGATGAGCCCGCCCTTCGGCGGCTTGATCGCGTCGATGACCTCGCGGAGGCGCTGACGCTCCCGCGCGGAACCGATGCGCTTCGACACGCCGATGTGTTCCACCGTCGGCAGGTACACGACGTGCCGCCCGGGTAGGGAGACGTGGCTCGTCACGCGGGCGCCCTTGGTGCCGATGGGCTCCTTGGACACCTGCACGACGACCTCGTCCCCTTCCTTCACGACCTCCGTGATGGGGACGGACCGGGAGATCCGGGCGTCTTTCCTGCGGCCACCGCGATCTTCCCTGCCGCGATTGCCGCCGGCCTGCTTCTGCTTCGCCTGCGGCTCGCTCTTTCCGGTCTGCTCGCCGCCGCGACCGCGCCGACGCCGGCGCCGCCGCCGTCCGCCGCCGTTCGCTTCGCGGAGCTGGCGATCGGTTTCCGGCTTCACGCCCTCGACGATGGCGAGCGCCACTTCGGCGGCGGCGCTCGTGTCCGCCACCGGCTCCGTCGGCGGAGCTTCGGGGTCGCCCGGGTTCACGGGCTCCGCGGCCGCGGCTTCGGGATCCGAGTCGTCGTCGTCGTCCGCCGCTTCGGCGTCCTCGTCGTCCTCCTCGGCTTCGTCCGCTTCGGCGTCTTCTTCCTCCGAGTCTTCGTCCGAAGGAGGCTCGGCGGCGGGTGCCGCGTTCTCCACGACGGAGACCTCGTCGTCGCCGTTCGCCGATTCGGCGCCGGCAGCGACGATGGGGACGTCTTCGTCGTCCTCCTCCGGTTGTTCGCTGGTGGTGGGGGCGTTGACGTAGTCGGCGCGCCGTTTCTGCTCGCCGCGAATGCGATCATCGCCTTCTTCGTCAGCGCTCCGGGACGCACCTCCGGTGAGGTACGCCTCGAAGTCGTCCGGACGGATCAGGTCTTCGACGTGGAGGAACGCTGCGCGCTCCTGGCCGATGTCGATGAACGCAGCCTGCATGCCGGGAAGCACGCGGGTGACTTTTCCGAGAATGATGTTTCCGACGATTCCGCGGTGCGCCGATCGCTCGATCTGGAGCTCGGCGATGACACCGTTCTCGATGAGGGCGACGCGGGTTTCACGCAGATCGACGTTGATGACTAAGAGGTTTCTGGCCATGTGATTCGCCGGGTCCTTCCCGGCATGGCACCGCGGATCTGGGCATGGCTCACCCCCCCCGTAAAGCTCTCGTCGCCGAAGGGGCACGCCGCGGTACGAATGTTCCGGGGTACGACTTTCAAATATCCGAAATAATTACTTAATATTTGTTCCGGTGCGGCCCCGGGCCGGGCCCGGTCGAGCCGGCTCGAAGCGTGGATTGACCGGGCCGCGCGGCCGCCCTCATTCTCGGCGCCGTGGCGCGATCTCACCTCGTTCTCGACATCGAGACCGTGCTCGATCCGGAGCTGCCCATCGCCGAGGGCGCGGAAGTCGAGCGCCTCCCGGCGCCGCCTCATCATCAGGTCGTCGTCATCGGCGTCCTCTGGTTCGACGGCGACTACCAGGTGAGCCGCCTCGGCGTCATCGGAGACGGCAAGGACGAAGCAGGCGCGCTCCGGGACTTCGCGCGCTTCCTGGAAGATCGGAAGCCCGAGCTCGTCACGTACAACGGGCGCGGGTTCGACCTGCCCGTCATCGCGGCGCGGTGTCTCCGCCACGGCATTCCGCTCAAGCACTACTACCGCTCGCGGGACATCCGGTACCGGTACTCGGCGGAGGGGCACCTGGATCTCATGGACTACGTCGCGGACTTCGGCGCGGCGAAGCCCTCCCGCCTCGACGTGATCGCGAAGCTGTGCGGCATGCCCGGCAAGGTCGGCATCGCAGGTCACGACGTCGGGCCGCTCGTCCACGCGGGGCGGCTCGACGAAGTGAAGAACTACTGCCTGTGCGACGTCGTTCAGACGGCCGGAGTCTTCCTTCGCGTCCAGCTCGTCCGCGGCGAGATCGACGTCGCGACGTACCGGCAGGCGATGGGGGGGCTCATCGAGCACATCCGGACGGACACGCGCGTCGCGCCGGTGAGCAAGGGGCTGAACGAAGCGCGCCTCCTGATCGACGAAGGATGAGAACCTACGATCTTCTCCGGCGCGCGCTCACCGCGCGCGTCTCCGACGTGCTTCCGGATCCGACGCCGCTCGACCGGATGCAGAACCTCTCCGACCGTCTGTCCCACCCCGTCTTCCTGAAGCGCGAGGACCTGACGCCGGTCTTCTCCTTCAAGCTCCGCGGGGCGTACAACCGGATCACGGCGCTTTCTCCGGACGAGCTCGCCCGCGGAGTCATCGCGGCCTCCGCCGGAAACCACGCCCAGGGCGTCGCGTTCGCGGCGCGAAAACTGGGAATTTCCTGCCGGATCGTGATGCCCCGGACGACCCCGTCCATCAAGGTGCTCGCGGTGAAGCGGCTCGGCGCGACGATCGACCTCGCGGGCGACAGCTACAGCGACGCGGCGGAGTACTGCGCCGGCGTCGCGCGGACGACGGGCGCCGTCCCGATTCCGCCCTACGACGACCTCGAGGTCATCGCCGGTCAGGGGACGATCGCGCTCGAGATCCTCCGTCAGGCGCCGCGGGACCTCGGGTCCATCTTCGTGCCCATCGGGGGCGGCGGGCTCGTCGCGGGCATCGCGGGCGTCGTGAAGGAGCTCCGTCCCGACGTCCGCGTCGTCGGCGTCCAGTCCGAGGACAGCGACGCGATGAAGCGCTCCCTCGCGGCGGGGAAACGCGTGCGCCTCGATCGCGTCGGGATCTTCTCGGACGGCACGGCCGTGAAGCAGGTCGGGGAGATCACCTTCGACATCTGCCGGAACCACGTGGACGAGATCCTCACCGTGACGACGGACGAGATCTGCGCGGGGATCCAGGACGCCTTCCTCGACACGCGGACGATTCTCGAGCCCGCGGGCGCGCTCGCCGTCGCGGGCGTGAAGAAGGCGGCGCTCGCTGGGCTACCGCCGGGACCTGCCGTCGCGATCGGCTCGGGCGCGAACGTCCCGTTCGCGAAGCTCGGCTACGTCGCGGAGCGCGCGGAGGTGGGCCAGCTCCGCGAAGCGATCTTCGTCGTGACGATCCCGGAGCGCCCGGGTTCGTTCCTCGCGTTCTGCGAGGCCGTCGGCGAGCGCGCCGTGACGGAGTTCAACTACCGCCTCGCGTCGCGCGCCGCCGCGGACGTGTTCGTCGGCGTGGAGGTGAGCGGCCCGGAGGAGGCCGCACAGATCGCTTCCCGGCTCCAGGCGGGCGGCTACCGGTGCGACGATCTCTCGAACGACGATTTCGCGAAGACGCACGTCCGACACATGGTCGGCGGTCGCTCCGCGAACGCCCGGAACGAGGTGCTCTACAGCTTCGAGTTCCCCGAACGCCCGGGCGCGCTCCTCGAATTTCTGAAGAGCCTCGGAGCGCGCTGGAACATCTCGCTCTTCCACTACAGAAATCACGGCTCGGCCTACGGTCGCGTGCTCTGCGGCCTGGAAGTTCCGGAGGAGGAACGCGCGCTCCTCCGGCAGACCCTCGACGGCCTCGGTTTCCCGTACGAAGACGAGACGGCGAGCGTCGCGGCGAGGCTCCTCATCGGCGGGGAGTGACGGCTCCGGGCTACCGCCCGCGTGGTA
Organism: Polyangiaceae bacterium; assembly: GCA_035545855.1. Classification (GTDB taxonomy): domain Bacteria; phylum Myxococcota_A; class Polyangia; order Polyangiales; family Polyangiaceae; genus DASZVB01. The sequence continues at coordinate 1,705 of DASZXK010000067.1, read as the reverse complement.
CATTGATACGGCGATGGACCTTCACCGACTCGGCGAGGAGCGCAGCATCGCGATGCACCGCGCGATTGCGGAGCGCCTCGTCCGGGAGCCCGAGATCGTCGACGCGGCCCGCGCTCGGGTGGAGCGGTGGCTCAGGTCCGGTTCGGTGAATGTCGAATACGCCGTCGCGTGGCAGACGGTTCTCCGGGGTTCGACCGAAGCGATCGTATCCGTGCTCACCGATCGCGGGGAGCGCGCGTGTGCGCTGCGACAGGTCTCTCCGTTCGCGGGGGCCCTGGACGCACGGGAGAGGTGGCGGATCCGCCGCCGAGTCCGGGAGCAGCTCGGATGACGCGCGAGCAGCTCGAACACGTCATCCGGGCTGCGGCGACCATTTCGAATGACGACGAGATCGTCGTCGTCGGCAGCCAGTCGATCCTCGGCCGGTATCCGACCGCTCCGTCGGAGCTTCTCGTTTCCAACGAAGCAGACGTGTATCCGAAGAATCATCCCGAACTCGCCGATCTCATCGACGGGTCCATCGGAGAGCTCTCTCCGTTTCACGACACCTTCGGGTACTACGCGCAGGGCGTCGGTCCGGAGACCGCCGTGCTCCCGGTCTCGTGGCAGAGTCGGGTCGTGGAGATCCGCACGCCGGCGACTCGTGGAGCGGTCGGTCTGTGTCTCGAGCCGCACGACCTGCTGATCTCCAAGTACGTCGCCGGTCGCGAGAAGGACCGAAGGTTCGCGAAGGACGCCCTCCGGTACGGGTTGGTGTCTCCCGGTACGCTCCGGGAGCGGCTCGCCGAAACGTCAGTCGACGACGCGACGCGGTCGCGTGTGGCCGCCGCGATCGCTGCGGACGCCGAGGGGTCGGCATAGCCTGGCCGCGCCCCTGGAGGCTGGCGGCCCGCGAGCGCGCCTTCCTCCAGGCGCTGAACGCCCTCGGCGTGCGCTATCTCGTCATCGGCCTGTCCGCGGCGCTCTTGCAGGGGGCGAGGGGCGTGACCGAGGACGTGGCGCACGCGTGAAGCGCGCTCGGCAGAGAGCGTACACTCGACGGGTTGACGGATAGCCGAGTCCCTCCGCACCTCCGCGGGCTTCGCGCCGCCGAGACGCTCTTCGCTGCACGCCGCGCCGAAGAAGCGCTCGCGGCCGTGGAAGAGAGCCTGGCCGAGCAGCCCGATTTCTACTGGGCGCTCCTGCTCCACGCGAAGATCCTGCGGTGGCTCGGCCGCGCGGCATGGCTCCCGACGCTCGAACGCGCCGTCGCCGCGGGCGCGCCCGAGAACTTCGGAGCAGCCTACGAGCTCGCGTCGCACCGCCTGATGCACGGCGACGTCCCCGGCGCCGCGCCGCTCGTGGAGCGGGCTCTCCAGGACGTCGAGCGCTCGGAGGCGAAGATCTGGTACTTCGGCGGCCTCACGCTCCTGGAAGCGCTCGTCCGCCTCGCGTCGGGCGACCTCGCGCGCGCGGATCGGAGCTTTCTCCGGGCGTTCGAGTTCCGCCGAGATACCGACGAGACGCCGCTCGTGTGGCCTCTCGAGCCACCGCGCCGCGGTCCGTCCGTGCTGCTCGAGTACCGGGATCTCTACCGGACGATGCGTCTCGCCGGCATCGACTACGAGGCGGAGCTCGCGAAGCTCCCGGACGACACGACGGTGCTCGAGATCGGCGCGATGGACGGCGTCCGCTTCGACCCGCTCCGGCGCTTTCTCACCGAACG
>DASZXK010000066.1:0-21759 GCA_035545855.1 Polyangiaceae bacterium | reverse complement strand
GCGGAGGGGCGATACTGGCGATCGCGGAGCGTCGCCGAACGCGTCTCGGCCGTCGAGGCCATCCGGAAGGCGACACTGGGCATCTACGATGGAACTACCTCACGAATGGCGAGAGTTCATCGACTTGTTGCTGTCCCACCGCGTTCGCTTCGTCGTCGTGGGCGCGCACGCACTGGCGGCGCTCGGTAGACCCCGCGCCACGCAGGACATCGATCTGCTCGTCGAGCCGACCGAGGCAAACGCTCGCCGGCTGTGCGACGCGCTGAAGGCGTTCGGCTTCACGGCACTCGCCAGAGAGCAGGTCGCGTTCACCGAGCCCGATCGGATGGCGACGCTCGGCCAGCCGCCACTCCGCATCGACGTGATGACGAGCATCAGCGGCGTGACCTTCGAGGAGGCCTGGGCCGGAAGGGTCAAGACCAGAGTCGGCGGGCGAACCATCGGGTTCCTCGGGCGAGCCGAGTTCGTGAAGAACAAACGCGCCTCCGGCCGTACGAAGGACCTGCTCGACATCGCCCTCCTCGAGGAATCTGCCCCGCCCCGTCGAGCCAGGGCGAAGAAGGCTCCTCGAAAGCGCGGCCGCAAGCGCGCTCGCTGAGCGTTTCGGAGGCCGGGCGCACCGGGCAGAAGGCGCCGACCCGAACGACGAGTGCGCGGTCCGCTACCGCGGATACAGCGGGAGCGACAGCCTGAACGTCGTGCCTTCGCCCACGGCGCTGGTCGCCTCGATGGTGCCGGAGTGCGCCGTCAGGATCTCGCGGACGATGGAGAGCCCGAGGCCGGAGCCGCGTCCCTTCTCCTTCGTCGTGAAGAACGGATCGAAGATCTTTCCGATGCTCTCGGCGGGGATGCCCACGCCGGTGTCGGTGATGGACACGGTGAGCGCGCCGGCACCGTCCGCGCATTCGACCGTCACGGCGAGTCGACCGCCGCGTTCGGACATCGCGTGGCAGGCGTTCGTGAACAGGTTCACGAACACCTGCACGAGCGGTCCCGACTGTCCGAGGACCCGCGGACAGTCTTGCGGGAGCTCCGCCGAGTAAGAGACGTCGCTCTGCTGGAACTCGTGCTCGCAGAACCCCTCCGCCTGCCTCAGGACGTCGGAGAGGGAGACGGGGCCCGGAATCTCCGTCGCGGGGCGCGCGTACGCGACGAGATCCCGGCTGAACTTCAGGATCCGCGTCGCGGCCGAGCCGATGCGCTTCAGGTGTTCCACCTCGTCGGCCGGGCGCTCGGGCGCGGTGCGCTTGTGGAGCAGGAAATCCGTGCACGCGACGATCGACGTGACCGGGTTCGCGAGCTCGTGGACGACGCCCGCGACGAGCTGGCCCAGGGTCGCGAGCTTTTCGGACTGGATGATCTGCGCGCGAAGCTCCGTCAGCTCGGTGGAGGGGGTCCTCGCGGCGCGCATCGCGACGCTCGTCGACACGCCGGAGGCGAGGACGTCCGCGGCGCGGGACCAGAACGTCGCCTCGGCGGGGTCGTCGTCGAAGGCGCCGGAGACGGCACCGACGTGGAGCGTGGAATCGCGGAGGCCGCGGAGCTCCAGCACGAGCTCGTCCGCGAGCTCCGGGAAGAGGCGCGTCGGCGCGCGCCCCGGGGGCATCACGAGCGGCGGGAGGCGGTACTCGACGATGGGCTCGCCGGCGCCGGGCACGGCCACGCAGGCGCCCACGGCCCGGTGCGGCGCGATCGCGGCGAGACCATCGAGGAAGGCGCGGACCACGGCGTCCGCCCCCGCTCCGGCGGGGAGCGTCGTCGCGAGATCGACGAGCTCCCGGTACGAGAGAGAAAGGTCGAACGAGCGCCGCACCCGGCTCGATTCGAGCTCGAGCGCCGCGGCTTCTTCCTGCTGCCTCTGCTCCACCGCGCGCGTCGTCATCGGAGCGCCCCCTTCCGATCCGCCTCGCTCGTCGCCTTGTCCAGATCGAGGATCTTCGCTCCTCCCACGTAGCTCTTCGTCTCGTATTTCGTGATTTTCCCGATCTTGCGCACGATTTCCGCCATGCGCTCGGCTTGCGTGATGATCACGTTCGCCGCGTTCGCGAGCGGCGACTCCTTCTCCAGGCGCCTCCCGAGGAGCTCGGCGTACCCGATGATGCTCGTCAGCGGCTGGTTCAGCTCGTGGGCGGCAGCGCCGGCGAGCTCCGCGACGGCGGCGTGCTTCTCGCGCTCACGGAGCTCTTCCTGCGCGCGCTCGAGGCGCGCTTCCATCCGGAGCCGCTCGCGGATGTCCGTGAAGATTCCGACGGAGCCGACGGCGTGGTCGTTCTCGACGAGGAGCGCGGCCGAGAGCTTCACGGCGATGGTGTCCCCGCTCGAGTTCAGCATGTCCACGCGATAGTCCTCGAGGCGCCCCGGCCCGCAGACGCTCGGGTCGCGGATCTTCTTCATCACCTCGCGCGCGACGCCGGGGGGGTAGAGCCGCTCGACGCTCATCTTTCCGATGACGTCGCTCGGCTCGAAGCCGAAGATGCGCGCCGCGGCGCGGTTGAAGAGGAGCACGCGGCCGTCCAGGCTCGCCGAAACGATGGCGTCGACGGAGCTCTCGATGACGCGCTCGAAAAATTCCTTCGTCTGCTTCAGCTCGATGGCCGTCTTCCGGTCGTTCGTGACGTCCCGGAACGTGAAGAGGACGGCGCCTTCTTCTCGGAGGACGGAGCTGAAGTTCACGCTGAGCACGACCTCGTCGCCGTGCTTCCTCCGGATCTTCACGTCCACGCCTTGCGGGTAGATGCTCTCCCGGAAGCCGCGCACGAGGCGGAACGCGCGCTTCTGCTCCTCGGGCGAGAGCACCTCGGATAGCTTGATTTCCGCGAGATCCGTCTCGGAAAACCCCGTGATGGCCCGCGCGCTCGGGTTCGCGAAGAGGATGCGCCCGAGCTGGTCGATGACGACGATGCCGTCGGCGGCGCTCTCGAAGAAGTCCCGGTAGCGCTGGAAGAGCTGCATCCGGTGCTCGGCCTCGGCGCGAGCCTCCACGTTCTCCTGGGTCTCCTTGCGGAGCTCCTGGAGGATGTGCGCGTTCCGGAGCGCGATGGCCGTCGCGTTCGCGACCGTCTGGAGGAGCGTCATCTCGTCGTCCGCGAACGCGACGGGGCGCTTCGCGCGGAGGAACAGCACGCCCATCGGACGGCCCTCGTGGGCGAGCGGGAGGAGCGCGAGCGACGCGAAGCCGACCACGCCGTCGCGCTGGCGGACGGCGTCGAGCAGGCTGTGGCGGGTCGCGTCCCGGATGACGAGCGTCGTGCCCGAGGAGAGGGCCTCCTGGATCTCCGGATACTTCGTCAGATCGATGGGCAGATCGCGGAGCGCCTCGTCGTCGCTCGTCGCGACGACGTAGCCGAGGTTCGCTCGCTCGCCGAGGAGCACGATGCTGCACCGGTCCACCTTGGCGATGGCGGCGAGCCGGATGACGAGCGTGTAGAGGATGTCGCGAATGTCGAGGCGCGACGCGAGCTTCTGGATGAGCTCCACGACCGTGCGGAGGTCCCGTTCGCGCCGGCCGAGGCGCTCGACGTAGTCGCGGACGCGCATCTGACCCCGGACGCGGGCGGCGAGCTCGGGCGCACGGAGCGGTTTGTGGACGTAGTCGTCCGCGCCGGAGGCGAACGCCCTCTCGACGTCTGCCGCGGAGTCCTGGTCCGTCATGGCGATGACGGGCAGATCCGCGAGGCGCGGATCGGCGCGGATGTGACGGAGGACGTCGTATCCGTCGAGGCCGCTCATGCCGAGATCCAGGAGGACCACGGAGGGGAGGTCGCCCTCCAGCCAGTGGAGCGCCGCCGTGCCGTCGGCAACCGCGACGGCGGGGAGAGCCGACTCCACGAGCAACTCGAGGATGATCTCGCGGCTCGTCGGGTCGTCATCGACGACCAGGACCGGCTGGCTTTGCGCCACGACGTTCGAAGGTTAGACGGATCGGTGGGCGGTCTGCAAACGGGGGTTCTTGGCCCGTCGCGTCAGCCGGTGTCTCTCGATGGTTCCCGCGCTCCGCCCTCAATCCGCGAGCTCGGACGGAACCGTCACGATCTGGAAACCGAGCGCCTCGAGATCCTTCCGGATGGCGCTCTCGTCCCCCACGACGACGATCCGCGCGGCCTCGGGCGTGAGCCGCTGGGCCTCCGTGGCGACCATTCGGGCATCACTGGCATCCAGTAGGGTTGGATACCTGCGGTAGTAGTCCACGGGCAGCTCGCGGGTGAAGAGATCCTCCACACGCGCGGCCACCTCTCCGGTGTGCGCGAGGCTCGCGCCGAGGTGTTGCGTGAGGTCCACGCGCGCGAGAGCGACCTCGGCGTCGGTGATCGGGCGACCCGCGGCCGGGTCCTTCGCGGCGCGAAGCTCCTTCATCGCCTCGGAGAGCGCCTTCGCCGTCACGTCCGTCCGGACGGACGTCATGAGTCCGAAGGCGCCCCACTGCCGGGTCGCGATGTCGAGCGACCGAGCGCCGTACGTGTACGCGTGCTCTTCCCGGAGGTTCATGTTGAGGCGCGACGTGAAGATCCCCCCGAAGAGCGCGTTCAGGAGCTCGCGGGTCTCTTCACCCGGCTCGCCGCGCTTCGGAAAGGGCTGCGCGACGAAGAGCGCGCTCTGCACGGCGCCGGGCCGGTCGAGGAGGTGCACGACCTGCTTCGCCTCCGGCGCGGGCGGGGCGGGTTCCTTCTCGCTCCGCTCCGCCTTGCCGCGCAGGTGGCCGAAGAGCTTCTCGGCGATCGGCGTCGCGGCGTCGAGCGTGACGTCCCCCGAGATCACGAGGGCCATGCTCTCCGGGACGAACGTCCTCCGGTGGTAGTCGACGAGGTCCTTCGTTCCGAGCGCGGCGACGTCCTTTCGCGAGCCGTTCACGGGGGCGCCGAGCGTCGTCCCGAGGAGGAGCCGCAGCCCGACGAGCGAGGAGAGCCTCCCCGGGCTCTGACGCTCGCCCTCGAGGTCGTCCAGCCACTCCTTCTGGACGCGCGAAAATTCCGTCGGCGAGAACGCGGGCTCCGAGACGACCTCCGCGAGGAGGCCGAGCCCGCGTTCGAGATCTTCTCGCAGCACCGTCATGGCGAGGCGCACGGAATCCCGGGAAGCGTCCTCCTGGAGCGTCGTCCCCATCGCCTCGACGGCTTCCGCGAGCGCGAGCGCGCCGTGCTTCTTCGTCCCTTCGGTCATCATGCGGACGGTGAGCGCCGAGAGGCCGCTCTTCCCGGCCGGGACCGTCCCGGCGCCGCCCTTCGCGACGACCGAGAGCGACACGACGCCCGCGTGCCTCCCGACGACGTAGAGAGTGAGCCCATTTCCGAGCTTCTTCGTCGCGATCTCCGGGAACGGGTGATCCACGACCGCGCCCGGCTCGGGGCGCTCGTTCCTCCACGCCTCCGGGTCGGGCCTGGGGAGGGCCGGAGCCGGCGGAGCGGGGGGCTTGGGCGGCGGCGCCGGGGCGGTCGTGCCGCCGCACGCCGCGAGGAGGAGCCCGACGAGGAATGAGCGCTTCACGGCGTCCCTCCGTTCTTCGGAGCGGCCGGTCTGGTCGTGACGACGACGCGCGCCTTCGGCGAGAGGTACGTCACGGTCGCTCGTTTCACGTCCTCCGCGGTGACCGCGGAGATCCTCGCGATGTACTCGGGGAGCTTCCCCGGGTCACCCAGGTAGTGGTTCATCCGCTGGAGGGTGCCCACGCGCCCGCTCTCGCCCCCTTCGCCGTCGAGGCGCTGCAGATCCGAGAGGACATGGAGCCGGATCCGTCGCTTCGCGCGGTCGAGCTCGGCAGGTGTCGGGCCGTCCTTCCCGAGGCTCCGCACGGCCTCGTCGACGGCTTCTTCCGCCTTCTTCGGATCCACGGCGGCGGAGACCGTCGTGTCGATCTCGAGCATGCTCGCGAGGGCGTTCGAATCCAGCGACGCGGAGACGTCGGATGCGACCTTCTTCTTCACGACGAGGTCCTGGTAGAGGCGCGTCGCCTTGCCGCCCGCGAGGAGCGTCGTCACGACGTCCAGGACGCCGTCTTCCTGGGTGTAGGCGGGGGGCGTGAGCCACCCCATCGCCACGCGGGCGAGCTGCACGGGCTCCTCGACGTCCTTCCGGATCTCCTGGGAAAGCTTCGCCTCCGGGTGCGGGGGCGTGGCGGGGCGGGGCGCCTTCGGCAAGGTCCCGAAGTACTTCCGGATCATGGCCTTCGCGTCCGATTCGTCGAAGTCCCCGGCGATCGCGAGCGTCGCGTTGCTCGGCGCGTAGAAGGCGCGGAAGAACGCCTTCACGTCCTCGAGGCTCGCGCGGGAGAGGTCCTCCATCGAGCCGATGACCGCGCCGTGGTACGGGTGGGCCGGAGGGAACAGCGTCTCGTAGAGGACGAGCTCGCTCGGGCCGTACGGGGAGTTCTCGTAGTGCTGGCGTCGCTCGTTCTTCACGACGTCCCGCTGGACGTCCAGGCGTTCCTCGGTGAGCGCGTCCAGCAAGAATCCCATCCGGTCGCTCTCCAGCCAGAGCGCGAGCCCGAGATGCTGGCGCGGAACGGTCTCGAAGTAGTTCGTTCGATCCCAGCTCGTCGTGCCGTTGACGGAAGACGCGCCGACCGACTCGAGGAGATGATCGAACTCGTGCCCGACGTGCGCCGAGCCCTCGAACATGAGGTGCTCGAACAGGTGCGCGAAGCCGGAGCGCTGCGCCGGTTCGTTCGACGGGCCCACGTGGTACCAGACGTTCACCGCGACGAGCGGGAGCGACGGATCGCGATGCAGGATGACCTCGAGGCCGTTCTCGAGCGAGTACTTCTCGAACGGGATGGCGTACGGGTCCGACGCTCCGGCGTCGGCGCGCGCCTCCGCGGGCAGCGACACCAGGACGCCGAGCCCGAGGAGGAAGGAGGAGGCGAGGTACGGGAGACGCTTCACCCGCGTCACGTACCATCGGCGCGTGGCGCGGTGTACTCCTTCCTCGGCTTTTCGTCCGGGTCCTCGCCGGAGGAGCCGAGCGAAAATGAGAACGTCGCGCCGCCGCCGGGCGCCGAGTCGGCCGCGACGGTTCCGCCGTGCCGCTGCACGATGCTCGCGACGATGGCGAGCCCCACGCCGCTGCCCTCGAACCTTTCCGGATCGTGCAGACGAGAGAAGACCCGGAACAGACGCTCGCGCTGGCGAACGTCGAATCCGACGCCGTCGTCTCGCACGACGTAACGCGGCCCCCCGGGAGTTTCTTCCGCGAAGATCTCGATCGTCGCGTTCGGCTTGCCGCGCGAGTACTTGAGCGCGTTCCCGACGAGGTTCAGGTACACCTGCTTGAGGAGCGACGGGTCCCCGACGCAGCGCGGGAGCGGCGAGCGGACGATCCGGACTCCTCGCGACGCGATCTCGGCTCCGAAATCGGCGAGCACCGCGTCTACGAGATCGTCGGGCGACACGTCGCGCCGGAGGATGGGCTCGCGGCCGAGCCGGGCGAATCGGAGCAGGTCCTCGAAGAGCTGCCGCATGCGTCGCGTGCCCTGCACGAGGAGCGCGAGGTGTTCCTTGCCCTGCTCGTCGAGACGTCCCTTCTGCGTGCGGAGCAGGAGGTCGGAGAAACCCTCGATGGTCCGGAGCGGGGCGCGGAGATCGTGCGACACGGAGTGCGTGAACGCGTCGAGGTCCCGGTAGGCGGCCTCGAGCTCCTCGTTGCGGGCCCCGAGCTCGCGCTCGATCTGCCGGAGGCGCGTCACGTCGTGGCTGATGAACACGCGCCCGACCTGGGCGCCCGCGGAGTCCGAGATGGGCGTCATGGTCAGATCGAAGTCGCGCGCCTGGCCGAGCACGTCGACCGAGAGATCGACGTGCATGTTCCCACCGCCCCCGAAGCGGGCGAACAGGTTCGCGTACTGGGAGAACACCTCCGTCGCCGGCTTTCCGATGGCGCTTTCCGCGTCGAGTCCGAGGGCGGCGAGCGACGCGGGGTTCATGTCCACGATGCGATCGCGCGCGTCGAGGACGACGACCGAGTCCCGGAGGTGCTCCACGACGACCTCGCGGGCGATGGGGATCAGGTCCAGGAAGCCGTACCGGAAGAGCCCCCAGGCCGCGAGCACGTCACCGAGCGCGAACGTCGTCGGCGACGTGTCCCGATCGGCGCCGAAGCGAACGCCGAGCAGCGTGAGCAGGGTGCCCGTGAGCGGGAGGAGCGCCCCCGCGACGATGAACGCGAGCTGCTTCCGGAAGATCGCGTGCGCGCCGCGGAACTGCCGCGCGAGGAGCACGACGGCGTCTCCGAGCATGGCGAAGAGCACCACGGAGGCGATCAGCGTCGGCGCCGTGAACGGATAGACCAGCTCCCCGAACGGCGTGTCGTGCGTGAGCGTCGCGACGGGGCGGATGAGGTGGTGGAACCGGTCCGTGAACACGAGCACGAGGTACGCGCCGATGAACCCGTTCACCGCGAGCTGCGCCGAGCGCGGCCGCTCCGTCTTCGTGTAGGCGCGCGCGAACGCCGAAAATCCCACGGCCCAGGCCGTCGTGCCGAGGAACTGGAGATCGTCCCAGAAGATCTTCTCGCCGAGCGTCGGGCTCAGGTTCTCGAACAGGTGTCCCAGCGTCCAGAACGCCTGCCCGGAAGCGGAGACCGCGAAGGGCACGGCGCCGGCCGTGCGCTTCCGCGACATCGCGTACACGGCGACTGCCGTGCAGATGAGCACGCTCACCACGTAGTAAGCGATGACGAACGACGGGCTCACCGTCCGGTCACTCCGCGCGCTGGATCCCGAGCGCCTTCATGCGATCGCGCAAGGTGGAGGGCCGGACGCCGAGGAGCTCGGCCGCGCCCCCCGTCCCGGTGACCCGCCAGCCCGCGCGCTCGAGCGCGTTCCTGAGGTTCTCCGTCTCGAGGGCCTTGAGCTCCACCTCGGTCAGGATCGGCCGCTCGCCGGACGCGGGCCGCGGTGCCGCGCCGAGCGAACCGAGGTCGAGCCGGAGGGGCGGCGACCGTGTGAGGATGACGGCGCGCTCGATGACGTGCTGGAGCTCGCGGATGTTCCCCGGCCAGTCGTACGCGCCGAGGGTCGCGCGCTGCTCGTCCGAGAGCGAGAGCGCGGGGCGGCCGAGGTCGCGCGCGCTCTTCTTCAGGAAGTGCTCGGCGAGCGGAAGGATGTCCTCGCGCCGCGCCCGGAGGGGAGGGACCTCGATCGGAAATACGCTCAGGCGATAGTAGAGATCCGCCCGGAACCGACCCTCCGCGGAGTCCGCCTCGAGATCCCGGTTCGTCGCGGCGATGACGCGGACGTCCACGCGGCGCGTGCGGTCGTCGCCCACGCGCTCGAACTCGCTCTCCTGGAGGATGCGGAGCAGCTTCGCCTGCATGTCGAGCGGGAGCTCCCCCACTTCGTCGAGGAAGATCGTGCCGCGATCGGCGAGCTCGAAGCGCCCCACGCGGTCCTTGTGAGCTCCCGTGAACGAGCCCTTCACGTGCCCGAAGAACTCGCTCTCGAACAGCTCCTTCGGGATCGATGCGCAGTTCACCTTCACGAGCGGCCGGCTCGCCCGCGTGCTTCGAGAGTGGATCGCGCGCGCGATGAGCTCCTTGCCGACCCCGGATTCGCCGCGGATGAGCACCGTCGCCTTCGTCGTCGCGACGGCCGAGACGAGCTCGAGCACCGCGGAGATGGCCGGGCTCGTGCCGACGATGCCGCTCGCTGCCGTGTCTCCGGCGAGCTCTTCGCGCAGGTAGTCCCGCTCTTCTTCCGCGGCCTTCTTCAGGCGCGCGAGCTCGTCGTAGGCCGCCTTGCGCCGCTCCTCCGAGCGCTTCCGCGCGAGCGCGTTCGCGACGACCTCGCTCACGAGCGTGAGCCGGCCGAGGAGATCTTCTCCCACGGGGCGACGTCCCTCTCTTTGATGGAAGCCGACGATCCCGATGACCTCCGACTCGACGCTGAGGGGGAGAAAGGCGAGCAGCACCAGGCCGTCCCGGTCCATCACGCTCCGGGCCATCACCGCCGTGCCCGGGAGTTTTCCGCGGCGGAGTATCGCGGCCTCTCCCTTCCGGAGCGCGTCGAGGGGCCAGCCGAACTCGGAGATCGGCCGGCCGCTCAGCGAGACCGTGAAGCTCGGGACCCCGGGGGCGCACCACTCGTGGCTTTGCCGGAAGTACTCCCGGGACTCGTCGAGGAGCTGGACGAGCGCGCGGTCGAACCCCTGCGACTCGGCGACGTTCCGGAGCACCTCGACGATCGCGGCATCGAGCTCGCCCGGGGGCGTGTTGATGAGCCGCGCCGAGACCTGGGCGAAGAGCGCCTCGAACCGGAGGCGTTCGGTGAGCGCCGTGTCTGCGCGCTCCTTCTCCTCGGATGCTCGGCGCTCGTCCACCGCGCGCCGGATCGCGTCCGCCAGGCGCGCGAGACGGTCTTTCAGCAGGTAGTCCGTCGCCCCCGCACGCATGCACGCGACGGCGGTTTCCTCCCCGATGGTACCGGTCACGATGATGAAGGGGATCCGGAGCCGGAGCTCCCGGAGGATCTCGAGCGCACGCTTTGCGTCGAAATCCGGGAGCGTGAAGTCCGCGAGGATCACGTCGATGTCGTCCCGGAGGGCGCCGCGGTATTCCGCCTCGGTGCACACGCGCTGGCTCTCGACGGCGAGCCCGGAGGCGCGGAGTTCCGCCAGCATCAGGCGCTCGTCCGCGACGTTGTCTTCGAGCACCAGCACTCGAAGTGCGCGTTCCGCCATCTGCCCTCGAAGCCCTCAGGGTACCACAGGTGCTTTTTCGACCCGCGGCGGGCCCGGACGGTACCGCCGGCGGCCCGCCGCTACGGCCGCTCTCGGAAAGTCGTGAGGTCTCGCGTCTTTTCGCGAGCATCGGCCCCCGTAACCCCTCGATTCGACTGGAGTCGGGGCTGGCATGGGCACTGCAATTCCGCCCCACGATGGTTCCCGTCGAGCTCCCGGACCGCGACTTCCTCTGTTCTAGCGCACCGCCCGGGGCGGCGTCCGGGGTGTGCGACTGCGCCACCGCGGCCGACAAGCTCGAGAGTGTGTTCGGCCGGTCCCAGCGCCTCGAAACGCTCGGTCGGATGACCGGGGCCATCGCTCACGACTTCAACAACCTCCTCCTGGTGGTTCTGGGCGCGACCGAGCTCGCCCGGCTCGCGACGCGCGATCCCCGGGTCGAGGTCGAGCTCGGCCGCATCGAGGAGGCCTCCATCCGGGCCGCGGGGCTCGTCCGTCAGCTCCTCGACTTCGCGCGCGGCCGCCCCGCCGAGCGACGTCCCTTCCGGCTCGGCGACCTCGTGAACGCGCTCGCCCGGCTCCTCGAGCTCTCCCTCGGCAAGAACGTCCGCCTGGAGACGCACGTCGACGAGGGGCTCTGGTCCGTCGTCGCCGACCCCTCCGAGTTCGAGCAGGTGATCATGAACCTCGCCATCAACGCGAGGGACGCCCTCTCGACCGAGGGCGGGCGCGTGGAGATCCGGGTCGTGAACGTCCCCGCCAGACACGCGCCGGCAGGGCTCGCCGACCACGTGTGCCTCACCGTGCTGGACGACGGAGAGGGCATGAGCGCGGAGATCCTCGCCCGGGTGTTCGAGCCGTTCTTTTCCACGAAGGCGGCAGGCACGGGCCTCGGTCTCGCCACGGTGCGTCGCATCGTCGAGCGGAGCCACGGGACCATCGTCGCGACGAGCGCCGTCGGCCGTGGGACGTGCTTCACCATCCGGCTGCCGCGAACGCCCGCGGCGGACGAGTGATTCGCCGTCAGGTGGAGAACCGGTAGCGGAGCCGGAGCGTGCCGTACGTTCCGTCGTAGAAGGAGAGGGAGTCCGGCGAGCTCACCGTCGCCGTCAGGACCAGACCCAGGTCCCACTCTCCGGAGAATGCCCACGAGGCGAGGGGGCCGACGCGGAATACGGAGCCGCGGCCGCCGAGCGTGACCCACTCTCCGACGACGCCGGCGCTCCCGCGGTCTCCGGCGAACGAGACGGCGTACCCGAGGCGCGTCGCGAAGTTCCATCCCGGTCCCATCACGCCCCGGACCCACTCTTCGTAGACGTCTCGCCCCGCGGGGACGCCGTAGAGGCGGTGCGCCTCGAACTCCCACTCGCCGTAGCCCGCCGGCGCGGGGAAGAGTCCCCACGTGGAGACGTCGAGCGCGCCGTAGCTCGCTCGCGGATGCACCCGGAGGTCTTCACTTTCGTACGTGCCGCGGGGCGCGGGGAAGCCCCGCACGTAGGACCACGTCTTCCGGTACGAGACCGTCACGTCCAGGAGCACGAGGGCGAGCCGCGCGCCGGCCGCGACGCTCCCGAACTCGGTCGTCGTCGTGCCGTCGAGGACGGCGCCTCCCCACGTGTAGTGAGGCTTTCCGTAGCCGGCGAGGGCGCGTCCGCGCACGACGGCGCCCGCTTCGAGGATGCCCCCGACGAAGGGACGGCTCGGCGCCTTCGACCAGTGCTCCGTGGGCGTCTCCTCGGGCGGCTCGGCGCGCGTGCTCGCGGGCGGCTCGGCTCCGGGCTCCGCGACGGGCTCGGCGCTCGCGTTCGTTTCGAGCGCGAGCGTCGCGGCGAGCAGCCGGGCCGCCGCCCGCCGTCCGTCCCTCATTCGTTCAGGATATCACGCCGCGCGAATCCCCCGAACGACCGTCCGCGGGGCCTCCGGCAGGCTCGTTCTTCCGCGCGCCGAGCTCGGCGAGGAGCTCCGACCGAACGTACGAGAACTCGGTGCGGAGGGTCTGGAGGAGCGCGGCGGAGTTCTCCGGGGACGGCTCGAGCGACGCGCACACCCGGGCCATCGCCGTCGCGCCGATCGCCATGCAGCTCCCCTTCAGCTTGTGCGCGGCGGCCTTCACGAGGTTCGGGTTCTTCTGCGAGATGCCCGTCGCGATCGACTCGATCTGGCCGGGCACGAACCGGAGGAAGAGCTCCGTCACCTTGGCGCTCCGTTTCACGTCGTCCGAGAGCGCGGCGTTCGGACGCGGTTCGGTCGGTGCGTCGCTCGACGGGGCCGGGCCGTCCGCGACGGGGAGCCACTTCGAGAGGAGCTGGGCGAGGGCCGTCGGGCTCACGGGCTTCGCGATGTAGTCGCTCATGCCGGCCATGAGCGCGCGCTCGCGCTCGCCGACCACGGCGTGGGCGGTCACGGCGATGACGGGGATCTTCGACTTGGGGCCGCCCATGCGACGGAGCTGTCGCGTGGCCTCGTAGCCGTCGAGCTCGGGCATCTGGCAATCCATGAGGACGAGCGGGAAATCCTCGCGGAGGATCGCATCGAGGGCCTGCTTTCCGTTGTCGACGACCAGCGCGTCGCAGCCGAGCTCGTGGAGCACCTCCATCATCACGGCCTGGTTGATGGGGTTGTCCTCGGCGACGAGGAGCCGCGGCGCGCCGGCGAGCTTCAGGGTCCCGAAGACCGCGCTCCTGTCGTCCCAGGCGCGCGCCGAGGGGTCGCTCGAGATCTTTCGCCCGGCCGGATCCGACAGCGCCTCGCGGAGCGCGCGGTGAAGCTCCTTCTGCCGGACCGGCTTCGTGAGCGCCTGGTTGATGAGGCCGCGGACGTCCGCGAGCTCGGAAGCATGAAGCGAAGCGAGGAGAACGATGGGGACGTCCTTCGTGCGTTCGTCTCCCCGGATGCGTCGCGCCAGCTCTCCGCCGTGCATCTCCGGCATCTGGTAGTCGATGATGGCGAGCTCGAACGGCTTTCCGTCGCGGTGCGCGGCCATGAGGAGATCGAGGGCCTCGCGCCCGTTCCGCGCTCGCGTCACCGGGAGCTGCCAGATCCCGAGCAGATCCTCGAGGATGGCGAGGTTCGTCTCGTTGTCGTCGACGACGAGCGTCCGGGCATGCCGGAGGGCCTCCGGGTTCGTGACGGCCCGCTTGCCGAGGTCCTTCACGGGCAGGGTGAACCAGAAGCGACTTCCCTTGCCGGCTTCGCTCTCGAACCCGATCTCCCCGCCCATCATCTGGACGAGCTTCTTGGAAATCGCGAGACCGAGGCCGGTCCCGCCGTACTTGCGAGTGAGGGAACCGTCCGCCTGCGAGAAGGCCGAAAAGAGCCGCTGCTGCTGCTCCTTCGGGATGCCGATCCCGGTGTCGGTCACCTCGAACCGGAGGAGGACGTCTCCGTCCGCCGCGGGTGACGCGTCCAGCCGGATGACGACCTCGCCGTGCTCCGTGAACTTCACGGCGTTGGCGGCGATGTTCGTCAAGACCTGGCGCAGCCGCTCCCGGTCGGCGGTGACGAGATCCGGCACGGCTCCCGTCACGTGCACGGCGAGCTCGATGCCCTTCGTCTGCGCCTGGGCCGCGAGGAGCTCGCCGACCTCTTCCACCGTGCGCCGGGCGTCCGTCTCGATGACGCTGATGTCGAGCTTCCCCGCTTCTATCTTGGAGAAGTCGAGGATGTCGTTCAAGATGGTGAGGAGCGCGTTCGCCGACGTCTGGATCGTGCGCCCGTAGCGGAGCTGGCGCTCGCCGAGGTGCGTCCCGAGGAGTAGCTCCGTCATCCCGATGATGCCGTTCATCGGCGTCCGGATCTCGTGGCTCATGTTGGCGAGGAACTCGCTCTTCAGGCGAGCGGCCTCGAGCGCCTGGACGGTGGTCGCCTCGAGACGGGTGAAGGCCGCGGCGGTGACCCGGGTGAGGGGACCGACGTAGAAATGCACGAAGAACGCGGAGAGGAGGAGCGCGAGTGCGCAGCCGATCCCGCCCGCGGTGAGGATGCTCCGCTTCAGGTCCGCGCCGGCCTGGACTCGCGCCTTGGAGACGACCACCGCGACGCGGCCGATCGCGCCGCCCTCGATCGCCGCCTCGGCCCACGCCGCGTAGTAGCCGTCGGTCTCCGTGACCTTGCGCTGGGGCCCGGCGAACAGCACCGAGGCCGGCGCCGAGCCGTGCATCTCCATTCGCGCCCCGCGGGCGTCGTCGACGGCGATGGCCGTCACGTCCGGGTCGTTCACGTAGGCGCCGAGCGCGGCGCGGATCGCCGCGTGGTCGGCCGTGACGAGCCCGAGCTCCGTCGACTGCACCAGCTCCGCGACCCCGCGCTCGGCCTTCCACGAGAGGTCCCGCTCGATGGCCGGCGTCAGCGTGACGAAGATCCGCGTGACCAGCACGAACAGGAGCACGGAGAGCCCCGCGAGCAGCACGACGACGAACGACGTTAGGATCACCTGGAGCCGGAACGTGGAGAGGATGCGCTTCCGCTGCGC
This sequence comes from Polyangiaceae bacterium, assembly GCA_035545855.1. Classification (GTDB taxonomy): domain Bacteria; phylum Myxococcota_A; class Polyangia; order Polyangiales; family Polyangiaceae; genus DASZVB01. The sequence continues at coordinate 6,624 of DASZXK010000066.1, read as the reverse complement.
GGGGTCGATGAGCTCCGTCCCTCCCGCTTCGGCGCCCGGTCTCTGGATTTCGGCGTGAGTGGTGCGTTCCGTGGCCATGGTGTCCTCAGTTCGCCGGCACGCAGAGGGTCGGGTAGTCGGGGTTGATGACGCTCGGGTCGAAGCACTGCCATCCCGCGGGGCAGACGGCCGGAGCGTTCACGCAGTCCACCTGCGTACAGAAGCCCTTCGGGTCCGTCGGCTGGATGGCGCAGACGGGCGCCGGGTTCCCGCAGTCGGCGTTCGTGAGGCAGTCGGCGCCGAACGTGGCCGTCCTTCCGCTCGCGGCACCGTCCGCGCCGGCGTCGCCGGTCGTGGAGCCTGCGTCCGCGTGCGTGCCGCCCTTCGACCCGGAGCCGCTCGGCAGGCAGAGCCCGCTCTTGAACCGTTCGCCCGGAAAGCAGGTCGCGTCGTTCGCGCAGCCGGTGAAGAGGACCGACGCGAACACCGCGGCGGCGTGGAGGGAGCTGAAGAGGGATCTCGTCATGGTTTCAAATCTCCGCGACGACGCGCACGCCGTCCGTGACGTCTTCCTTGCGCACGTAACCGAGTGCACCCTCGAGCGACGCGACGACCCGGACCATCGTCTTCACGTCGGGGACCTGCCGCGGCGGAGGGTGGCCGCCGCGCACGCGCCGGTCGATCCAGTAGCGGGCCGCCTCGTCGGGGTCGAGGTGCAGCGCGGCCCGGTCGAACGCGTCCCGGATGGGATGCCGCGCCGGGAAGTTGAAGGCGACGACGCGTTTTCCGCTCGGGAAATCGAGCTTCCGCGTCGTGAAGAACGCCTCGATGTCGCCCGGGCCGAGGCGACCCACGTCGTTCGCCGCGTTCACGATGACGGCGAGCTTCGTCCCCGCCGAGGCCCCGGAGGACCGCGTCGCGACCGCGAGCGCGGGGAACAGCGCGCAGAGCTCGAGGAAGGTCCGGCGGTTCATCAGAACGACACCACCAGTCGCGCGGCGAGGTTGTCGACGTCGTTGTCGCTCGGCGTTCTTCCGTCGTGCGTGACCAGATCGACGAAGAACGCGTGGCCGTACTGGGCCTTGAGCTGAACGGCGGGGTTGAAGTGGATGTTCACGCCCACCGAAGGGATGAACGCCGTGTCGCCGAGGGCGCTCGGCCAGTGCATCGCCTCCACGTACGTGTACGGCTCGATGCCGCCCCAGGGGAGCTCGTACGCCGCGATGACGTAGCCGTCGGAGTAGTAGTGATTCGGCGTGAAGCCGCTCCGCTTGCCGACCTCGTAGTCGATGCGGCGCACGAAGCCTTCCGCGCGGAGCCGGAGCGGACCGGCGTCCAGGGAGGCGTCCGCGCCGACCATCCATTCCCGCGCCGAGACCGTCTCCTTCGTCTCCGCGAGGTACGGCAGGGCCGAGACGACTCGCTTCGAGATGTCCGACTCGTGGCCCCAGTACCCGGAGACGCCGAATTTCGTCTTCACGGCGCTCCCCGTGGAGCTCGCGAAGAGGCGCCCGCCGACCGCCTTGTCGTCGCGGAAATCCACCTGAGACGGCGTGTGGTTGTTGCCGACGTAGGCGTGGTACCCGAGCTCCCAGTTTCCCGTGTAGAAGCTGCCCGAGAGCTGCGCGCCGAGCGTGTGCGTCGGGAGATATCCGTCCGCGATGAACGAGGGGAGGAGCAGCGAGATGAGCGTCGGGGTGCCGTGGTCGACGTTCCAGATGCCCCACGGCGTGAAGAAGTAGCCGCCCGTGAACTTGAGCGCGTCCGAGACGGAGTACTCCGTCTGGATGCGCTCGATGATCACCGAGCCGAGGACCTCCTGACCGCGGACCGAGGGGGACGTGAAGTCCTGGACCTCCGTGTTCGTGCGCGCGTAGTCGGAGCCGCCGGGCTGCGCGAGGCTCGTCTCGACGCCGTGCGGAAGGTTCGTGAACCGGATCTCCATCAAGGAGCGCCAGTCCTCGTAGGGCTGCGCGTCGAAGAAGAGGTTCGCGTTCCCGAGCACGAACGTCCCCGCGCGCGACGGAAACAGCGTGTTCAGCTGGCTCTTGTCCGACGTGTAGAACTTGTTGAACCCGAAATCGGTGAACCCGTAGATCGAGAGGGACTGCGGCTTCGACGCCTCGATGCTCGCCTGGGATGCCTCGGCGAGGAGGGCGTCGGTTTCGGCGGGGTCCGTCGTGGGATTGGTTTGTGGGGGGACTTCGTCCCCCGCGGCTCCTGTGGTCCTCGGCTGCGCCTGCGGTCCTCGGACCGCGCCCCCTCGCCCTTCGGGCGGGCTCGCTTCGCGAGCGGGCCGTGAATCGGCTGGACCAATCGGGGGGGCGGGGGCGGGGGCTTGCGCGGTCGCGGGTCTCGTCGCGGTTCCGGAGAGCGCGACGAGGGCGGTGAGTAGCGTGAGGCGTCTCATCGCGCGCCTCCCATGCCGTCGAAGCGTGACGAGCCGGGCGCGCGCGTGAGGATCCGGATGGCTTCGAGGAAGCGCTTTTCGTCCCAGCTCTTCGAGATGCAGCCGAGCGCGCCGGTGCGCTCGACGAGCGCGCGGAGCTCCTCGGGCGGCTTGCTCGAGTACAGGATGACGCCGGTGTGGATCGCGCGGCGCGTGAGGACCGTCGCGAGCTCACCGCCCGTCAGGGCCGGCATCATGACGTCCAGGAGGACGAAGTCCGGACGGTTCTGGATGATCCACGTCGACGTTCCGAGCGACTGATTGCGCGTCGTGACGTCGAAGCCGATCCCCTCGAGACGCTCGCGCGCGACTTCGAGGACGACTTCGTCGTCGTCGACGACCAGGAACTTCAGTTTCTTCATGGGCACTCCGGAGAGCGCCCTTTCGCAACGCGCGTGCCGCCCGGCGGTCAGGCCCGGAGTGCAGTGATTTCAATGACTTGCGAGAGCTCGGAAGGCACGGGATCCCGCGAGGGGATCGGCCGCGCTCGCGGGTTTCCGTGGAGTCAGCGCGTTGACGCGGAGTCGGCGTGCTCCGGCGATTTCGGCGCACCCTGTGCGACGAGCGTCACGCCCACGACGACGAGCAGCATGCCGAGCCACATCTTCCCCGTCACCTGATCGGAGAACGCGGCGCGGCTCGCGAGCGGAACCAGCACGTAGACGAGCGCCACGAAGGGAGCGGCGATCGAGAGCGGCACGCGCCGGAGCACGAAGAGCCACGTGAGCACGCTGACTCCGTACGCCGCGAGCCCGGCGAGGAACCACGGGTTCCGGACGAGGGAGAGCGGATCCGTCGGCGCCGCGCCCGAAAGCGCTGCCTTGCGGAGGAGGAGCTGGGCGCTGCCGTTCAGGAGGACGGTCACGAGCGCGAACGCGACGGAGACGCCACTCATGGGAGGTACTCCAGGAGCTTCAGGATACCGAGCTTCACCGCGGATCGGTGATGCGAGGCGTCCTTCCTCGAGAGCACCTGCTCGCGGTGCGACACGTACCAGTCGTAGGACTCCGCGATCATCTCGGCGTTGGAGTACCTCGGCGTCCACGAGAGCGCGCGCTTCGTCTCGCTCACGTCGAAGAACATCTCCCGGCCGTACATGAGCGCGTGGTAGTCCCCGAGCGGGGATACGCCGAGCTTGCTCGTGACGCCCATCGCGATCTGGGTCGGCCGAAACGGGAGCGCCCGGATGCGGCTGCCCGAGCGCGCGTGCCGGACGAGGCCGTCGAGGAGCTCCCGCATGGTGCCGAAGCGATCCGTCCCCGCGAGGAACACCCCTGGTCCCTGGATCTTGGACGCCCGGATGCAGACCTCCACGAGGTCGTCCGCGTGCACGAACTGGTAGCGATTGGCCCCGCTCCCGAGCGTGTAAATCGGCCGATTGCGGCGGATCCACTCGAACAGGATCTGGAAGATCCCGAGGCGACCGTGGCCGAGGACCGTCCGCGGACGGACGATCGCGACGTCCAGGCCGCGCGCGACGTACGTCCGGGCGACGGTCTCCCCTTGGAGCTTCGCGCGTCCGTATTCCTCCTGCGGCCGCGGCTCCGTGGCGAGGGTGACGGGGTTCGCGGGCGGCACGCCGTAGATCGCCGACGACGAGACGAGGACGACCTTCCGCACGTTCGCGCGGAGCGCCGCGTCGAGGAGGATGCGCGTGCCCTCGACGTTCACCGTCCAGAACTGCTCCTTGTCCTTCGCGAGCGGCACCTGCGCGACGTCGTGGTGGACGACGTCGATGCCGTCGAGCGCCCGCTCCACGAGGCGCGGGTCGCGGATGTCCCCGCGCACGAGCTCGACGTCGGTCGGGCGATCCTCGTTGTCGACGAGGTCCAGCACGCGGACGCGGTCGCCCTGCTCGCGCACCCGGCGGACGACGGACTCCCCCAGGTAACCCGAGCCGCCGGTGACGAGGACGTTCATCGGCCGCTCAGATCTCGACGCCGACCGACCGGCACCAGGCAATCGAGCGACGCATCCCTTCCTCGAGCTCGATCTCCGGCGCGTAGCCGAGCTCTCGCTTGGCTTTCTCTATCGAGACGGCGATGGATTCCCCGAGCTCCCCGAGCACGTGGATCTCCTGGTTGTAGAGGCCGGACATCTGGAGGAGCGAATCCGCGAGCCGCGCGACGTCTCCCGTGAGCTTCGGGACGTACCGCGGCCGGATGGAGACCGAGAGGAGCCGCCCGACGGTCTCGAGGATCTCGATGAAGGAGTACGGCCTTCGATCCGTGATCCAGTACGTCTGGCCCGCGGCGCGCTCCACGCTCCGCGCGAGGAGGAGGCCCTGCACCGTGTTGTCCACGTAGCTCATGCTGCGGAGGTTGTCCCCCTTGCCGACCACGGGGGGATGCCCCTTCTTGATCATCTTGAAGAAGGTGGTCTGGCGGAGCGGCTGGTTCGGTCCGTAGAACCAGCACGGCCGGAGGATGACGCCCTCGATGCGGCCGGCGCGGTGCGCGTCGTTCACGAGCCACTCGCTCTGGAGCTTCGAGAGCCCGTAGTTCAGATAGGGCCGAGGCGGATCGTCCTCGAGCATGAGCTGGGTCGGGGACGTGTTGAGGCCGGCGGGGGAGTTCGAGCTCACGAACACGAAGCGCCGGACCTTCGCGGCGACGGCGGCGTCGAGGATCGCGCGAGTGCCGTCCACGTTGATCGAGTAGAGGTCCTTGATCCGCTTCGCGTGGATCACTCCAGCGCAGTGGAAGACGGTGTCGATCCCGTCGAACACGCCGTCGGGCAGCCGGCGGTCCCGGAGGTCCGCCGTCGCGACCTCCACGCGCCCCGTCTCGGTCAGGGTGCGGGAGTCCGAGCCCGGGAGAGCGAGGATCCGCACGTCCTCCGGCTTCTGGTCCACGGGGCCGCCGCGGAACCCCTTCGTGAGCGAGAAGACGAGGCTCGAACCGAGCCAGCCAGGAGCGCCGGTCACCAGAACGCGAGGTTTCGACATGGTCGGGTCGTCGGGCGCCGCCGGGCGTGAGTCGTGGCGCTCGGGGTCGCGACGCTAACTGTGGCGGCCCCCCCAAGCAAGGGCGGAGCACGGAGACGAGGGCGAGGCCGGGGCGCTGCGACGAACGGCGGGCTCGCCGGGAATCCGCGTCGGCGGCTCATAGGCCTTGCGGCTCGCGCCCGGCCCTGACTCTATACGAGAGCCAGGTCGCGCGTTCCTTCCCCGATGAGCACCTCCGGAAACCCCACGCTCTGGGCGATCTTCGCGGCTCTGGTCGTCACGATGCTGGCGGCCGATCTCGGCGTGTTCCGCCGCGCCGCGAGGGACGAGGCCATGTCCCTCCGGGAAGCGACCCTCCGGAGCGTGGGCTGGATCCTCATCGCGGGGCTCTTCAACGGGTTCGTGTACACGGCGATCGGCACCCAGCAGGGGCTCGAGTTCACCGCCGGGTATCTCCTCGAGGAAGCGCTCTCGGTCGACAACCTGTTCGTGTTCGTCGTCATCTTCGACACCTTCCGGGTCGCGCCGTCCCTTCAGCACCGCGTGCTCTTCTGGGGCATCATCGGCGCGGTCATTCTCCGCGGGATCTTCATCGGCGTCGGCACGGCGCTCGTCCAGCGCTTCTTCTGGATCATGTTCGTGTTCGGGGGGATCCTCGTCTACACCGCGTGGAAGCTCTTCCGCGGGGGCGGCGAAGAAGCCGACGAGCTCTCGGAGAATCCCGCCTATCGCGCCTTCCAGCGCATCGTCCCGTCCGTTCCGGAGTTCCACGGGCGCCACTTCCTCGTGAAATCCGACGGCAAGCTCCGCGCGACGCCCCTCCTCGCCGTGCTCGTCCTGGTGGAGACGTCCGACGTGCTCTTCGCTCTGGATTCCATCCCGGCGGTGTTCGGGGTCACCAAGGACCCGTTCATCGTCTACACGTCGAACATCTTCGCGATCCTCGGTCTCCGGTCCCTGTTTTTCCTGCTCTCCGGCATCGTTCACCGCTTCGTGTACCTGAAGACGGGCCTCGCCGTGATCCTCGCCTTCGTCGGCGGCAAGATGATCGTGCACCCGTGGTTCCACGTATCCATCGTGCTCTCCCTCGCGTTCATCGCGGCGACGCTCGCCATCACGGTGCTCGCGTCCATCCTCTGGCCGCCCAAGCCTCCGGCCGAAGGGGATTCGACGGCCGGGTGAAGCTCGGCCGCGTCCGGGTAGGCGAGAACGGCGCGGGAAACCCCATCCATCGGCTTCGCGGGGCGGG
>DASZXK010000065.1:0-3167 GCA_035545855.1 Polyangiaceae bacterium | reverse complement strand
CCTGCGTCGCTCAGTGAGCGCGTGAACGCGGCCCCGGGCGTGTCATGGGGGACCTGGTCCCCCGAGGCTCCTGTGGTCCTCGGGCCTCTCGTGGGCTTGTTATGGGGGACCTGGTCCCCCGAGGCTCCTCGGGTCCTCGGGCTTCGCCCTGCGGGCCTCGGACCTCGCCCCCTGCCGCGCCTGGCGGCGCGGGCTCGCCGGGCTCGCGGGTAGCCGTGTATCGGCGGGACCAATCGCGGGGGCGAATAGTTTGTATACAAACTGTCCGGTGAAGAGAGACCCCCACGGCGCCGTTCGCTGTTCGCCGTTCGCTGTTCGCCGTTCGCCGTTCGCCGTTCGCCGTTTGGCTATGCCGCCCTTCGGGCGCGCTCGCCGTGCTCGTGGGGTCGGGTATCGGCGGGACCAATCGCGGGAGTCGCGACCGTGCTCGTCACTGCGGGCAGTGCATGTTGCAGCCGCCTTGGCCTTTGCACTCGTTCTTGCCGGCGCACTCGTGCTTGCCGGCGACGGAGCATCCGCCCTTCCCCTTGCAGTCGTTCAGACCCTTGCAGCACGCCTTGTCTTTCGTGTCGTTCTTCGCGACGGGCTGCGTGGCGGAAGACGCGGACGCCGACGTCGTCTCGGGCTTCGGGGACGCGTTGCCCTTGCAGGAAACGGTGCCAAGCGTGAGCCCGAGCGCGGCGGCGCTCGCGACCTTCCGGGTGTCGATCTTGTGGGTCATCGGGGCGGACGATACCGCGGCGCGGCGTCGACCCCCAGAAGGACGGACCTGGGGACCAACCAACCTGGAATTCTCCAACTGCGTCGGAGTCGCGGGAGTCCCAGAGCTCAGGACGGAGCTCGGGGGAGAGTGGGCGTCGTTTTTTCCGACCACCGAACGCGAACGCCGGCACCCCTCTCGAACCACGCCAGAGGCGTCGACTGCTTTCGAAATTGGCCGACCGCCCGGTCTGTTTTGAGCTAAATTCAACGGCTCGCTTCACGGAGAACCGCATGTCGAGAGTTTCCACGTTCGCCTGTCTCGTCGCCACGATCTCGCTCACCGTCGCGTGCGGAGGCGACAAGACGTCCGCCAACGCCTCTCCGAGCGGATCCGCCGGGGCGGGGAACTCGGGTGACGACGGGGGCGGCGCCTCGACGAACCCGTGCAACCTCCACACGCAGTTCGAGGGCGACGAGAACTGCATCCTCCCGCCCGCGGAGGCCGAGGGCGTTCAGCTCCACATCGGTCCGTCGAGCTTCGACGATCCCGACGTCATCAACGCGAAGGACGACAAGGGGAACTACCTCTGGTTGATGGAGCCCGGGGACGAGCGGACGGAGTGCTACCACCTGACTTCGCCCAACACCGAGACGCACAACTACTTCAAGCAGCAGTACCGGATGCGGACGGGGTCCCATCACATGATCCTCCGGGCGTCGAACGCCGCCGACGCGCCCGAAGGCTGGGGGCTCTGCGACAGCAGCATCATCAACGCCTTCGGCGGCACGCAGCACGCCGTGGAAGACCTCCCGCCGGGCGGAGTCGTCGCACCGGAGGACGAGGGGCTCTACCACGCGATCCCGGCGCACGCGCCCATCGACGCCCAGCTTCACTTCTACAACACGACGGACAAGGTCCGGCTCAGGGAAGCGTGGGTGAACCTCATCTACAAGCCGGAGAGCGAGTCCAAGACGATCCTCGGCATGCTCGGCGGCTTCACGCGCATGAACGTGCCGCCGCACTCGAAGGCCACCGTAGGAAACGTGTGCACCCGCGAGCAGGCGTTCTCCACGGATCCCGAAGCGCGCGTCGTCACGCTCTTCGGACACGCGCACACCCACAACACTCGGTTCGCCGTCTGGCACGACAAGGTCGATGGCTCCTCCGAGCTCGTCTACGACTCGTACGACGGCGCGGAAGCGCCGACGTACACGTACAACACCATCGCGAAGAACCCGGCCCCCGATCCGGAGAACCGCATCTCGGGCGGCCGGAGCGGCATGCTCCTCCTCAAGGCGGGCGAGCAGCTCCGGTACTCCTGCGACATCAACAACGACACGGACTTCACGTTCGTTGGCCAGAACGAGGTCAACACGGACGAGATGTGCAACCTCTTCGGCTCGATCGCCGGAGCGGGCTTCCCCTGCTTCACCATCGGCGGCACTCCGCCGCCGAAGCCGGCGGCGGACGCGGGCGCGGGCGGCGACGGCGGCTAGCCGGCCTGGCCCCGGTGGCGGAGGTAATGATCCGCGAGGACGATCGCGATCATCGCCTCTGCTATCGGGATGAACCGCGGCAGAAGGCACGGGTCGTGGCGGCCCTTCGTGCGGATCGTCGTCGGCTCGAGCGAGCGCGTCACCGTCTGCTGTTCCAGCGGGAGACTGCTCGTCGGCTTCACCGCGGCGCGCACGACGATGGGCATGCCCGTGGAGATGCCGCCGAGCATCCCGCCGTGACGGTTCGTGGGCGTCACGACCTTCCCGGTCCCTGAAGCGGCGAGTCCCGTGGTCGTTCCGCGAGCGACGAACGGGTCGTTGCTCTGGCTTCCTCGGAGGCGCGCCGCGGCGAAGCCGTTCCCGTACTCCACGCCGAGGACGCCGGGCACGCTGAGGAGCGCCTTTCCGATGTCGGCCTTGAGCTTGTCGAAGACGGGCTCGCCGAGGCCTGGAGGGACGCCCGTGGCGCAGATCTCCGCGATGCCGCCGATGGAGTCCTGCTCCTTCCGCACCTGTTCGATGAGCGAGACCATCTCCGCGGCTCGCGCGGCGTCCGGACAGCGCACGATGTTCGGCGAGCCGTCGGGCAGCGTCTCCACGCGCTCGAGCGTCACCTGCGACGGATCCGGGACGTCCGCGACCAGGTCTCCGATCTGCTTCACGTAGCCGACGACGCGTCCGCCGAACGCGCCGGCGATGAGCTTCTTCGCGATGGCGCCCGCGGCGACGCGCGCCGTGGACTCCCGCACGCTCGAGCGGCCGCCTCCACGGTGATCGCGGAACCCGTACTTCGCGTCGTAGGACCAGTCGGCGTGTCCGGGTCGGTACTTGTCCTTGATGTCGTCGTAGTCCCGGCTCTTCTGATCCTGGTTCCGGATCAGGATCGCGATGCTGGTGCCCGTGGTCTTCCCCTCGAAGACTCCGGAGAGGATCTCCGGCGCGTCCGACTCGTCTCGCTGCGTGACGAT
>DASZXK010000064.1:0-38661 GCA_035545855.1 Polyangiaceae bacterium | reverse complement strand
AAGGAATCCGTGAAGCGCTTCATCGACCTCGCGAACAGCCGCGGCGGCAAAGACAACATCACGGCCCTTCTCGTCGAAGTAGGTTGAAGCCCGTCGAGCTAAGTCCCGGAATCACGACGTGATTCGGCGTGGGGTTGGCTCGGGTGCGACTCGCCGCCCTTCGGGCGGGCTCGACGCGACGACGGGGAGCGTCGTGGGGTTTGTTTGTGGGGGACCTGGTCCCCCGAGGCTCCTGTGGTCCTCGGGCTACGCCCTGCGGTCCTCGGGAACCTCTCCCCCTGCCGCGCCTGGCGGCGCGCGCTCGCTTTGCTCGCGGGTAGCCGTGAAACGGCTGGACCAATCACTCGATCCGGATGGTTTGTATACAAACTGTCCGGATCGACGCGTACCCCTTGGGTCGCTGGATGCAGGGGGGAGGCCGAGGTTCCGGATGCGGCGTCCGCGCGCCTTTGTCGTGCGGCGTCCGTGCGCTTTGCCGTTGCGGCGTCCGCGCGCTTTGCCGTTGCGCGGCCGCTGCCACCACGCCTCGCGGCGCTACTCGTCTTCGTGTCGGAGTACCGTGGGGCGCTGCGAGGGGCGGCCTTCCCAGGTCTCTCCGTGGGTCTGATCCCGGTGGGCGCCGTCGTGGCCCTTTTCGAGCGTGCACGTGAGCTCGACGCGCTTCCGCGCGACGCTGGTCGACGTGCCGTCCACCGTCTTGGTGATCACGAGCACCGCCTGGTGACCGCACGCCGCCATGCGCGCGAGCCTCAGGTCTTCCCGCCGGGCCACTGGGGCCAGGAAGGACCGAGTCCGAGCGCGTCTCGTCGAGCGTTGTCACGCTCCGTGAGACGGACCGCCAGGGTGTGCGCGGTCACCGCGAGCAGGAGGCCGAACACGACGTCGATGACGTAGTGCCAGCGGAGGAACATCGTCGCGATGACGATGTTGGCGCCGAAGAACGCGACGAGTGGCCACGTGTAGCGGAACGGTAGCTCCGAACGCCGGTGAAATGAGAACAGGAGCAGGAACGTCGGCGCCGCGGTGTGGAGCGACGGGAAGATGTCCTTCTGGGCGCCGCTCGTCGCGACGAGGGCCCGCGTGGTGTTCCACCAGATGCCCTGCGAGAGATCGTGCTCGAACACCTGCGGCATGGCCTTGTACGGCCCGTAGCCCGGCACGAACACGTAGAGCGTGTGCCCGATGCAGAAGAGCAGGATCATTCCCATCGCGAACTCGGACATCATCTTCACGTTCCGGGACGCGAACAGGATGGGAAGGACGTGAATCGCGAGGAGGAAGAAGTACCCGAAGTAGAAGAACGCGAACCACTCCGTGGTGATCGGGTTCACGAACCGGTCCAGGTACACGGCGGGTTCGACGCCGAAGAGCGTCAGGTCGAGCTGGTAGAGTTCGTGATCCAGCGCCCGCGGGTTCACCAGCGGGAGCAGCTTCGCGAACATGAAGTAGGTGATCTGCACGCACCCGTACGTGACGAGGCGATAGAGCACGCCCGCGACGAGCGGCTGCTTGAGCCAGCCGGTGCGGATCGCGAGCAGCGTCGTCGCGTGCAGGACGAGGAGGCCGAGCACGTTCCCGAGGCTCGCCGTGCGCGCGGCACTCGACGGAGCGCTCAGCACGGCCACGTTCAAGAAGCAGAGGTACGCGAAGACGACGTAGTCCTGCGGGGCGAGCATGCGGCGGAAGCGCGCGACGGCGCCTTCCGCGGGTGCAATGCTCCCCGACCGAGTGACGTACAGCTCGTGCTGATCGACGGTCATTGACTCCCGGCGTTCCGATTTAGATACCAATTCCGTGCCAGGCTCGCCATCCCGTGAGGGCCCGGAAATGCCGGCGGATCCCTTCGATTTTCGGGCCTAGAGTGCGAAGCGCCCTACGCAGCGTGGGGGTCGCCGCATAGCGTGTGACTCAGCTGTCACCGTCTTTGAAGCTTTTCCGCCTCGACGTCGCCGTCGGCGTCGGCCGGCGCGTCTCCTGCATCCACGCGCATTCTCGGCGCCGGGGCGGCCTCCGGGGCCGCCAGGAAGCTCTCCACCTGCAGGCTCGCGGAGAGCTCTTCGGCTCGGGTGGGGGTGACATGGAGCACGCGTGCGAGCTCGGGGCCCTCGAGGGGGGTGCCCCTCGCCCGAGCGAGGTCCTCCGCGACGGCCACTTCGGCGTCCGACATCGCCGCGGCGACCGAGCGGCTCGCGGCGCGGACCTTGGAGAAGCCGAACGCAGAGAAGAGCAGGGGCCCGAGCGTGAACGCCGCCGCGAGCTCTCCGCCCGTGTCCCCGAGGTGGAAGAAGGCGGCGGCGAGGCCCGACACGACGAGCGAGACCGCACCGGCCGCTCCCGCGACGCCAGCGAGCACGCCCCAGGTCGCTCGACTCTTCTGGAGGCCGCGCGCGCGCTCGAGGTGCGGACGCTCGCGACCGCTCCGGGCGATCTTCGCGTCGACGACGATTCGTGGTCCGCCACAGAGCAGGCACGAAAAGCCGTCGTCGCTCGGCTGGACCCCCGCGTCCCCTCCGCAGAGGGGGCAGCGGTCGCCCACGGCGAGGCGTCCAGCGGGGACCGGAACCTGCACGGCCGTCTTCAGTAACGCGCGCGCGGCGCGCCGTCGAGGACCTCGAAGAGCTCCGCCAGCATCCGGTAGGTCAGTCCCCAGACGATGCGGCCGTCGACGTCGTACGCCGGGAGGGCGAGCTCGCCGTGGTCGTGTCGATACGGGAAGGTCGTGTTCCGTTCGCCGCGGAGGAGCGGCGTGATCGGCGTCCAGAGCGCTTCACGGACCTCCCGCTCGTTCAGCACGAGGGGTACGTCGCTCTCGTCGTGTACGGCGAAGACGAACGGCGCGATGACGAGCCCGACGGGCTTCCCGCGGGCGATCGCGGGGAGGTCGTCGAGTCTCCCGACGAGGTCGCGGTCCCGGGCCAGGCGGAGGCCGATTTCTTCCTCCGTTTCCCGGATGGCGGTGTGGAGCAGATCGTCGTCGTTCGGTGAGCTCCGGCCCCCGGGGAACGCCATGTGACCGGACCAGGGATCGCCTTCGAGCTCGGCGCGACGAATCAGGAGCACCTCGGCTTCACCATTCCGCTCGCGGAGCACGGCGGCGACGGCTGCGAAGCGTTCGCCCCCTTCGAGAGGCGCAGGGACGTGCGCACGTCCGGCGAGCGCCGCCCGGATCCGATTCAGGTCGACCTTCACGGGAGGGGCGGGAGTTCAGCACTTTTCCGCGTGGGGCGCTCGGGATAGCCTGCGCCCCCCCCATGAAGTCGCAATTTCTCCGCGCGCTCGGCCTGGGCGCCCTCGTCTCCGGGTCCCTCTTCGTCGGCGGACGCGCCGAGGCATTCCCCGGCTTCTTCGCGTACCAGGGACAGAAACCCGGAAACCTCTCCACGCAGGTCGTGCTCATGAAGCGAAACGACACGACCGTCGTGTCCGTGATGCCGGACTACCAGGGGGATCTGAAGCCCTTCGCGGTCGTGCTCCCGGTGCCCGACGACGTGAAGGTCGCGGACGTGAAGACGCTCCGTCGCGATTTCGTGGATCGCGTCGACCAGATCAGCGCGCCGCGCTTCCACGAGTTCTGGGAGATGGACCCGTGCGACGGCGACAAGCGCGAGCAGGAATGGGAGCGTGACCTCACCGTCCACGGCGGCGGCTTCCTCGGGATGGACATCGGGCAGAGCGGCGGGGACACGACGTTCAAGCCCGGCAAGGAGATGGGTCTCGTCGTCACGCCGGACTTCAAGGAGGGCGAGCAGAAGTTCTCGCTCATCCCCGCGAGCGACGCGGGAGACCTGGCCGGCGCTCTGAAGAAGAAGGGCTACACGGCTCCCGACGGCGTGAACCAGGCCGTCGCGCCGTACGTGAGCGCCGGCATGAACTTCCTCGTCGCGGAGGTCGACACGAAGAAGGTCGAGCTCGTCGGAGGGGATCGCGCCATCGTCTCTCCGATCCGGTACTTCACGCAGAAGCCGGTGAACGTGGACGCGACGCTCGGCCTGCTCGACAGCACCGGGATGCAGGAGCTCTTCGTCTACGTCATCACGCCCGAGAAGCGTTACGAGGTAAAGAACTACCCGAACGTGTTCCCTCCGACGAACATCGAGGTGGACTTCAAGGTGAAGGAGCGCATCGGGGAGTTCTATGCCGGGCTCCACGACCTCCTGATCGCGAAGCAGCCGCTCGGTGTCCTGAACGAGTTCGCCTGGTCGACGAAGGGCTGCGGGCAGCCGTGTCCGAACGAGCCGCTCCTCATCCACGAGCTCCTCACGCTCGGCGCCGACGTCTTCGAGAAGAGCGTGCCGAAGGAAGAGGCGGAGCCGAAGCCGCCCGAGATGACGGAAGCGGAGAAGGCCGCGTTCAAGGACATCAAGGACAAGAAGAAGAAGAAGGAGATCGAGGACACCCGGAAGGAGACGGCCCGGCGGAAGGCGCTCGTCGCCCGCAACGTGTACGTGCTCTCCCGCATGCATCACCGCTACGACAAGTCGAGCCTCCCGAAGGATCTCGAGGTCGGACCGGCCGATCACGTCCGCGGGGGCGTGGACATCCCCGAGGGCCCGAAGGCGACCCTCCCGACCGACGTGAAGCCCGCGCCGGAGAGCCAGCTCCAGATCCGGTTCACCTCCTTCCACCCGAGCCCGGCGGTTCCTCACTGCGACAAGCCCGAGCGCTACCGCTGGGGCAAGGCGCCGCGCACCTACCTCGGTCTCCGGAAGATCTGGACCGCCCTCGACACGGCGACTCGAAACCGGAAGAGCCACAAGCCCGCGGACCTCGTCTTCACGCCGGTCCCGATGCTCGCGCTCGCGGGCCAGCCCGACATGCTCGGCGGACAGCAGGAAGTGAAGAGCTTCGCGCCGGTGCCCTCGGCGTCCGCCGCGCCCGTGGAAGGGGAGGGAGAGAAGAAGAGCGGCTGCAGCGTCTCGGGTGTCGTGGCCGGTCGGGCCGGGCGTGCGCCGTGGGCCGTCGCAGGCCTCGGCGCGCTCGTCGTCCTCGGGCGGAGACGCGCTAGAAGCCGTCGGGCATCGTGACGCCGCGCGCTCCGCGGCGCGCGAAGTAGACGCGAAGGAAGTCACGCCCCACTTCGTTCGCCTTCCGCCGCCACGTCTCGCCGTTCTCGAGCAGGACGGCGAGGACGATCCGCGGAGCTCTCGCGGGAGCGAATCCGACGAACCAGCTCGTGGTCGCGTCTTCGGCGTCGCCGTGGAGCGTGCCGGTCTTTCCCGCCGCGCGAACGTCGCCGAGGAAGCTGTGGCCGTCGGGCGCCGTGAAGACCTCGCGCGACGTCCCGCTGTGAATCGTGACCTCCATCATGCGCGCGAGCTCCCGGGCCGTGCCCTCCGGCAGCGCGGTGCCGACGAAGCGTCGCCGCCGGGGAGCGTCGTATCCGTCCGCGTGCTCGACGACCTGGACGTGGAGGACTTTCCCGAACGTCGCGATCGTCGTGGCGAGGTGCGCGGCGCCCGGCGCCGAGAGGCGGCTCCCGACGAAGCCGGCCGCGGCGCGCGCGAACGGGACCTTGCCGTCCGGGACGTCCAGCGTGCCGACCGCCGCGGGTACGTCGAACGACGCGTCCCCGCCGAAGCCGAGCCGTGAAGAAACCCGGACGAGGTCGTCCGGGCGGAGGTACCTCGTCGCGAGCTGGGCGAAGACCGCGTTCCGGCTCCGTCCGAGGGCCTCGCGGAACGGCGCGCAGAGCGCGTTGCCCCCGCGCGGGCGAACGAGGTGCTCTTCCGTGAGCACGGACGACCCCCCGGAGACGCACACCTCCCGGTCGGGGTTCACGTGCTTTTCGAGGAGCGCCGCCGTCGTGACCAGCTTGAAGAGGCTCGCCGCGGGCGCGAACGTGCTCGCGACGACGGAGTGATCGACGCTCGCGCCATGGGTCCCCGCCCAGGCGAGGAGCTTGCCGGTGCGAGCGTCGAGCGCGACGAGCGCGCCCGTCTTCGCGCGGGCGTCCTGGAGGAGCCGCGTCGCCGCCTGTTCGAGCGAGGCGTCCAGCGTGAGCGTCGCCGTCCCGCCGCCCTCGACGGGCGCCGTCACCGCGCCGTGCGGATCGACGTGGAGCGACCCGAGGGCGACCGCCGGCGGCTCCGAGAGCGCGCCCTCGCTCCACCGCGGAAATGCGACGAGGAGTCCGAGCCCGACCGCGAGAGCCGGGCCGAGACGGAATGCGGAGCGAGTTCGCGACGTTCTCTTCTCCACGGCCCCCGGGGGCGTACGCGGTAAGCGCTCCCCCCGACAAGTTTTCCGCCGGCGGTCCTTCGATAAGACGCCGAGCGAGGCACGTGGACGAACTTGGCCCCCGACTCACCGGGCCCCGTACGATTTCGAGACCAAGAATTGGAGAACCCATCATGAAGCGATTGAACCAGCGAGCCAGGACGGATTGCCGGGTGCGCACGTGGCGGGGAAGCCTGGTTTCCTCGGGCCGCGGCGTGGAGCTCTCCCCGACGGGCATCGTCGTGGATCGGGCGCGACCGATCGACGACCGGGACCGAACGACGTACGTGGAGATGGAGATCCTGCTCCCGGAGCGGTCGCGTCCGCTCCACGCGGTGGCGCGGCCCGTGTGGTCCTTCGGGACGCAGCAGGCCTTCAAGTTCGTCGTCATGTCCGACGTGGACCGGCTGAACCTCGCGGAGCACGTCGACATCGCCGCCATCCGCGAGCGCATCCTCCACTGAACCGTACGAGATCCCCATGAAGACCTTCTCCTTCGTTTCCACCGCCGCTCTCGTCCTGCCGCTCGTCCTCGCGACCGGCTGTCTCGTCCCCCAGAACCGCTACGACGAGGCCGTCCGCCGGCAGGACGCGGCGGAGAAGGCGCGAGCCGCGGACGAGGCGGAGCTCCAGACGACCCGGGCGGAGCTCGCCAAGGTGAACGGCGCGCTCGGGACGCGGGAAAAGACGCTCGCCGATCGGGAAGGGGAGCTCGCACAGAAGCAGCTCGACGCCGACCGGATGGCGACCGAGCGCGACGACGCGGTCCTCCTCGTGGATCAGCTCCGCGGCGAGCTCGGGCGCGCGTCCGACCACCTCCGCGAGTTCTCCGAGGAGAAGAAGGGTCTCGCCGCGGCGCTCGAGGAGGCGGACCAGCGCGCGAAGCGGCTCGAGGCCGCCGAGAAGGCGATGGCGGAGAAGGCCCTGGTCGTCCGGGATCTCACGCTCGCGTTCGGTCCGAACATCGACGCGGGGAGCGCTCTCGTCACCGTCATCGACGGGAAGCCCGCGGTGCGCCTCGATGCGCGCGCGGTCTTCGGCGCCGAGGGGTCGGCCGTGAGCGAAGGAATGCGGCAGACGCTCGCGCGCCTCGCCGCGGTGTTCTCGTCGCACCCGGCGAGCAAGCTCGAGCTCGGCGATCGCTCCGCGGACGAGGTCCCTCCGGAGGATCGCATCGTGCGGCTCCAGAAGCTCGCCGACGTTCTCGTGGATCGGGGCGTCGGGTTCGAGCGGATCGGCTTCGCCGTCGCGCCGCCGGTCGCGGACGGCTCCGAGACGCCGCCCGCGAAGCCCGCGCCGGCAAAGCACGACGCGCCCTCGACCCCGTCGTTCCGCGACGGGCCGGGCAGCGTCGAGCTCGTCGTGGACGTCGCGCCCGCGCCGTGAACGGCGTCGCCGCTCCGTTCCCTCAGAGCGAGAACGTCACCTTGGCGGGCCAGCTCCCCGGCGACGGGTACTTCGCGCCGCGGAGGGCCTCGGCGAGACAGTCCGCGGCGTCCTCGCCGGAGTCGTCGCTCGCGGCGATGCCGACGCTCGTCGCCGCGCCGTCCGGATCGACGTAGACCGTCGCGGTGAGGTCTCCGCGCGTGCCCTTCTTGCACGCGGCGATCTTGGACGAAACGGAAGCCACGGCGTCGGAGACTCGGTCCGCCTCCCACTCCGTGGGCGGGCGCGAGTCGTTCGGCATGTCGAACCCGAATCCGTTCTTCGCGACGCCGATGTCGCCGCCCACGGGGGCGGGCCAGCTCTGCTTCTTCAGGGCGGAGAGCATGCAGCGCTCCGTCTCCCGGTCCCCGATGGTCGACTTCTCGACGTGCGCGTGGACGGCGCGGCCGCTCGTGTCGATCTTGACGACGAACGCGATGTCCCCGCCCTCGAGCTCGTTCCGTTCGGCGCCCTTCGCGAGGCAGCGCTGAAGGGCGCCCTGCGCCGCCCGGAACGCCGAGGTGACCTTGCCTTCGTCCAGCGCGCCGATCTCGGCGGACGCGCTCATGGCCGGCCGGTCCTCGTGGTCGCCGCGCGTCGCCTCGTCGTCCGCCGTCTTCGCGGGCGCGGACTCGCCGCCACCGCCGCAGGCCGCGGCGAGGAGCGCTCCGAGCAGCGCGGGGAGGAGCAGGCGGTTCGTTCGGGGGACGTTCTTCGCGCGGTTCCGTGGACGCATGGGGCCGAACATAGCTCGAACGGCCCCCGCATTTCTCTCCCGTCCGCGCTTCCGACCTGGCCCGACGTCGGCCGGAAATCAGCGTCCTTGCACTATTCGAGCACGACCGTGTTCGTGAGCTCGGAGAGGCGCTCCCGGAGCTTCGGCTTCGGGTGAACGGCGACGCCGACCCGCGCGGCCCGGAGCATGTCCAGGTCGAAGACGTTGTCGCCGAAGCTCCCGAGCCAGTCGACGTTTCCGAGGAGACGCCGTCCGGCGAGGGGTTTCTCGGGACCGTAGGTGAGGGGAGCCGCCATCGACGGAACGATGACGCCGTCCCGAGTGCTCGGAACCGCTGCCGCGATGGCGTCGACGGTCACCCCGACGACGGCGAGCGTCGTCTCCACCACGACTCGAGGGGACGCCGAGATCACGACCGTGCGGAGACGTTCGTCCGCCGCCCAGCGAAACACGGGCCCGAGGGCGCCCCGTCGGCGTTCGGCGAGGCCGGTGTGCGCGGCGGCTTCCCTCGCGAACGTCG
The DNA here is from genome assembly GCA_035545855.1 of Polyangiaceae bacterium. Lineage (GTDB taxonomy): Bacteria > Myxococcota_A > Polyangia > Polyangiales > Polyangiaceae > DASZVB01. The sequence goes on along the minus strand of DASZXK010000064.1, from coordinate 29,764 downwards.
CGAGTTCTTCCTCGCGGTAGCCCGCATAGCACCAGGTCATGACCTCGCACATGAGCGGCTCGGCGACGACCCCCCGCCGGTACCCTTCGAACAGGCGGAGCGCGACGGCGGAGGTCGTCCCGACTCGATCGATTCCGTGGGCGTCCGCGACGCGAGCGAGGCCGTCGCGCGGATCCTCCCGGAGGAGCTCGCGCTCGCAGACGAAATGGAAGGTGTCGTCCCCGACGTCCCCGGACCAGATCGTGCCGTCCGCGTCGAAGGCGAGGCCGGACTCGGGGGCGACGCGAGCGCCGCGCAGGAGGTCGAGCACCGCCGCGGGCGTGACGGGCGCGGGGGTCACCGCGTGCTCCACCAGCGCTCTGCGGCGGCGAGGTCTTCGAGGGTATCGAGCTCCATGTAGCCCCCCGGAGTATCCACGCGGTGCATCTCGGCGCCAGCCTCGACCATCTCCTCCAGGAGATCGATGAGGTAGGCGCGCTCGAACGTGCGGCCCTCGCGGAAGGTCCGCCCGGCGTATTTCGCCTTCGCCTCGTCGAACGCGCGGAGGAACGACGCCGCGCCGGTCTTCGTCGCGCGCATCACGCCGATGAATTCGCCGCTCGCGGCGTCGCTCGCGATCTTCCGGCTGATCTCGACCACGCGGCTCCCCTCGGCCCGGAGCTTCTCGGCGTCCGTCTCCGGGTGCTGGGAGCGGTCCACGTACCGGCGTCGCCACCTCGTGTCGCATCCGAGCGTGAGCGCGTGCGGACTCGCGACGAGCTTCTTCACGATGTCCGCCTCGTACACGATGTCCGCGTAGGTGGAGACGAAGCCGTCCACGAGGTGCTCTCGCGCCGTGAGCAGAGACAGGAGGATGTTGTTGTTCTCCCAGTCGGCGTTCCGGACGAACGTGAGCTCCGGGTGCCGCTCACGGACGACGTCTTCGGCGTACCCGCACACGAACACGACGTCGGACCTCGGGATGCCGCCGCCCTCCAGGGCTTCCAGGATGAAGTCCAGCATCGTCCGCCCGAGGACGGGGACGAGCGTCTTCGGGACGTCGTTCGTCTCGTGACGGAGACGGCTTCCACGGCCCGCGCCGATGATGATCGCTTTCATTGGACTCCGAAATGGCGAACGCCCCGCGGTCGCATGGGACGCGGGGCGCTCGATCGCGAACGGCGTTCAGTTGCCGTAGGCGACGGTGCAGTACTCCGCGTACACGCCGAGGATGTCGGACGCCGTGGAGTCCACGTGCGAGATCTTCGTGATGCCGCCGGCCTTCGCCGCGGCCGTGATGGAGGCGTCCCCTGTGCCGACCCAGCCGAGGATCGACGTCGCACAGGCCTCGCCCTTCTTGGCGCCCACGTCGTTGGAGGAGATGTTCTCGCCCGCCGTCGTGTCGAGGTAGATGAAGCCGGTCACCGGCGCCTTCGCCATGGCGCAGCCAGTCGAGCCGGCCGCGAGAGTGACAAGAAACAACGAAGCGATCACAGTACGCATGATGGTGTGTTCTCCTCCTCGCGCGAAACTCGCGCGAAACGCGACCGAGCGATAGCCGCCCCGGGCGCGGGCCGTCAAGCAAATCGGGGTGAGCACCGGACCCGTTGGGGGGAGCGGGCCTCACCACCTCCATTCCCCCGGGCCGAGTCCGATGCTCACGCCGACATACGCGGCACTGGTCGTTTCGCTTCCCCCCGGGCCGCGGAGATCGCCGCGAAAGAAGGACGAGCGCGCGCAGACGGTCGGCTTTCCGAGCACGCCGCAGAGCAGGAACTCCGCTCGATCGACGGACGACGGCGCGTCCTTCGGCGCGACCCGGCTCGCCGACGCGCCGAGCACGATCGGCCGGAGCGCAAAATCCAGGTACACGCCGAGATCCGGAGAATCCCCGAGCCTCCGCGTGACGGCGCCGTCCACGCCGTATCGACCCACCCAGACGAGCGCCGCGCGCGCGCCGACGTCGAGATGGAACGAGCCGCTCGCGACGTCGTAACCGAGCTGTGCTTCCGGGAACTCGATCGCGGAGGTGTGGAACCGCTGCCGATGGAGCCACTCGCCGCGGAGCCCGAGGCGGGCGTAGGGTCCGTGCCCCGCGCCGATCGGGGGCTCGAGCCCCATCGCGCCCGCGAACGAGAGCCCCCCGTCGAAGCCGTCCGAGCCGTAGCCGAGCGCGACCCGGTCCGAATAGCGCGCCGTGAGCCACCCCTTGTGAACGTGGCCCATCGCGGCGTCCTCGACGCCGATCGCGCCCGCGCCGTCTCGCGTCTCGCCGGTTCTCGTCTGCTCCGTGCTCGCCCGGAGCGAGAACGCGCGGAAGGCGAAGCCCGGGTACCAGCGTCCCGGAGCGTGTGCCGACGGTTTGAACGCCACGTGCGGCGTCGGGCACCACGGCGGACACCCCTCCAGGGTGACGTCGGCTCGCGCGTTTCCCGCGACGAGCCCGAACCAGGCCGCGCTCGTGACGGCGGCGACGGCGCCTCGACGAAACATCGGGCGCGCACGTTAGTCGCCGCGCGCCGGACGTCGAGGACGAAACTCAGCGAGAGGCGAGCGCGCGCTGCGTGGAGAGCGCGTCCGCCACGACGAACTGCCCGCGGCTCACGCCGGAGAGAACCTCGCGCTCCGCGCCCGCGTGCCTGCCGAGAACCACGGGCGTCGCGACGAGGAGGTGGAGATCCCGCTCCATCACGAACACCGTGGGCTTGCCTTCGATTTCCGTGATCGCCGTGTCGGGGACCGTCGTCTGGCCCCGGAGCCATCCGACCGGCGCGAACTGCGAGGAGGGATCCGCGTCTCGTGCCGCCGCGGCCGCCGCGGCCCCGTTCGTCCCGTACCAGTGGACGGCGAGCGGGACCATGGCTGCGAGCCAGAGCGATCCGATCGCCCAGAGCCATCCGGAGCTTCCGGGCTCCGGCCGGCGATCGCTCCGAGGCGCGACCGAGATGGGCGGGATACTTCGTCGACTGGGAGTCGGGGTATCTTCGGAGAAAGGCACGGGGTCCTCCAGGTTCGAGGCTCTGTCCGTTCTATTCCCGACACACCGTTACATCCGTGTTTCAAGGCGGGGTCGGGAGGCTTTTTCCCCAGCCGGCGGGAATATTTTTCGCGGCGGGATCGCGGGACACGGGGCAGGATGTTCCGTCCGATGGACCTCGCCTGCACCCTCTGCGGCTCCCCCGTGTCGCCCGACCCGGACGCGATCGCCCAGGGCAAGGCCCGCTGCGGGACGTGCGGCAGCCAGGTCACTCTCCCCCCGCCGGGCGACGGCCCGCGCGCCGAGCTCGAGACGATTCCCCTGGATTCCGGCTCACTTCGGCGCCTCACGCGGGAGAGCAGGCTCGACGCCGACGTGGACGCCCTGCTCGACGCGGAGCCAGCGTCGCCCGTCCCGTCCGCTCCTCGGGCCCCCGCGGCGACGATCCCCTTCGAGCTCGTGGACCGAGCAGCCCGACCGGAGCCGGCCCGCCCCGTCCAGCCGTCCGTCGCCTTCGACCTGACCCGGGAAGCCCCCGTCCCGCTCGCGAGACCTCCTCAGCCGTCCGTCGCGTTCGAGCTCACCTCGAGGCCCGCGGGGGAGGCGCCGGACGCCCCCATCGAGCTCCGATCGCGGCGCGCGCCGCTCGGCGTCGTCATCGTGCTCGTGCTCGCCCTCGTGCTCGCGGTGACCCTCGTCTTCGGACGCTTCTGACGGGGCCGCGCCCTCACTCCTCGTCGGCGCGGAGTTTCGCGAGCACCGCGAGATCTTCGAGTGTGGAGGTGTCTCCGGTCGATTCGCGTCCGGCGGCGACGTCCTTCAGGAGTCGTCGCATGATCTTGCCGCTCCGCGTCTTTGGGAGCCCGCCGTTGGCGAAGCGCACCTCGTCCGGTCGCGCGAACTTTCCGATCTCCTTGCCCACGTGCTCCATGAGCGCCTCTTTCGTCGCGGCGTTCGCCTCGTTCCCTGGACGGAGCGTGACGAACACGACGAGCGCCTGGCCCTTCAGGTCGTCGGGTCGCCCGACCGCCGCCGCCTCCGCGACGGCGGGGTGCGACACCATGGCGCTCTCGATCTCGGCGGTGCCGATGCGGTGCCCCGCGACGTTCAGCACGTCGTCGATGCGCCCGACGACCGTGAAATAGCCCTCCTCGTCGCGTCGCGCGCCGTCGCCCGTGAAGTACATGCCGGGGAGCTCCGAGAAGTACTGCTTCCGGAATCGCTCGTCGTCTCCCCACACGGTGCGGAGCATGCTCGGCCAGGGGCGCCGCGCGGCGAACATGCCGCCCGCTCCCGGCGGGACGCTCTTTCCGTCCTTCGTCACGACGTCGAGCTCGACGCCGAAGAACGGGAGGCCCGTCGAGCCGGGCTTCGCGGCGACCGCGCCGGGGAGCGTCGTCGTCATGATGGTGCCCGTCTCCGTCTGCCACCACGTGTCGATGACCGGGCACCGCTTCTTGCCGACGTGGTCGTGGTACCAGACCCACGCTTCCGGGTTGATGGGCTCGCCGACGCTTCCGAGGAGCCGGAGGCTCGAGAGATCCGCCCGGTGCACCCATTCGTCCCCGGCGCGAATGAACGCGCGGATCGCCGTCGGCGCCGTGTAGAGGATCGTCACCCGGAGCTTGTCGATGATGCGCCAGAACCGCCCCCAGTCCGGGAAGTTCGGCGCGCCCTCGTACAGCACGCACGTCGCGCCGTTCGAGAGCGGCCCGTAGACGACGTAGCTGTGCCCCGTCACCCAGCCCACGTCGGCCGTGCACCAGTAGACGTCCGAGTCCTGGAGGTCGAACGCGTACTTGGAAGAGACGTGGGCGCCCGCGAGGTAGCCGGCCGTCGTGTGGAGGACGCCCTTCGGCTTTCCGGTGGAGCCCGACGTGTAGAGGATGAAGAGCGGATGCTCGGCGTCGACGATCTCGGGCGCGCCGTCGGCGGCGGCGCCGCTCGCGACGTCCGTCCATTCGACGTCCCGGCCCGGCTTCATGGAAATCCTCGCCTTTTCCTCGCCGAGCCGCCGGAACACGACGACCTTCTCGACGGACGGCGTCTCCTCGACGGCCCTGTCGACCGTCTCCTTCAGCGGAACGACGTGGCCGCGGCGATACGCGCCGTCCTGCGTGATGACGACCCTCGCCGTGCAGTCGTTGATGCGATCGCGGAGCGAGTCCGCCGCGAACCCGCCGAAGACGACGCTGTGAGGCGCGCCGATGCGCGCGCACGCGAGCATCGCGACGGCGACCTCGGGGACCATGCCCATGTAGATCGTGACCCGGTCGCCCTTCTTCACTCCGAGCCTCCGGAGGCCCGCGGCGAATCGGACGACCGCCTCGTGGAGCTCCGCGTAGGTGATCGTTCGCGACTCGGTGCCGTGCTCCGGCTCTCCCTCCCACAGGAACGCCGCCTTGTTCGCGACCGGCGTGCCGAGGTGCCGGTCGAGGCAGCTCTCCGTCAGGTTCAGCGTCGCGCCGACGAACCACTTCGCGTGCGGCAGGTTCCACTCGAGCGTCTTCGTCCACGGCGTCCGGAAGACGAGATCCTTCGTCTGGGTCTTCCAGAACGTGTCCGGCGAATCGAGGCTCTCCCGGTAGAGCGCCTCGTACTCCGCCTTGCTCTTCACGCGGGACGTCGCGCGATACTCGGGGGAGGGCTCGTAGCGACGGGTCTCGGAGAGGAACGTGTGGAGCGCGTGATCGTCGGCCATCGGGGGGAACCTCCGTCCAGAGGATTCCACAACCGCCGCCCGCGGGGGACGCGGGAACGCGATCTTTTCGGGACGAGCCGGGAGGTCAGCCGGCGCGGATCACGCGGAGGTACTCGTCGACGACGGTGGCGAGCCCGACGAAGATCGCTCGGCTCACGATCGCGTGCCCGATGGAGACCTCGTCGAGGTGCGGAAGCTCCCGGAATAGGACGAGGTTCTCGAGATCGAGATCGTGCCCGGCGTTGACCCCCAGGCCCTCGGCGTGCGCGAGCTCCGCGGCCTCCACGTACGTCTCGAAGGACCTGCGCGCCGCCTCCGCGCCCTGCTCGAAAGCCCGAGCGAAGGGCTCCGTGTAGAGCTCGACGCGATCGGCCCCCATCTTCCGTGCCCAGCGGATCGACGCCGGCTCCGCGTCCACGAAGAAGCTCACCCGGATCCCGAGGTCCTTGATGCGTCCGATCGCGGGCTCGAGGATCTCCCGGTGGAGCTCGGGCTGCCAGCCCGCGTGGCTCGTCACCTCGCCGGGGCTGACGGGCACGAGCGTCGCCTGCGCCGGGCGCACCTCGCAGACGAGGTCCACCCAGTCGGGGCGCGGGTCTCCCTCGATGTTGTACTCGAGGGAAGGGCCCCAGGAGCCGGCGAACTCGGCCGCGAGCTCGCGGACGTCTCGGGCCGTGATGTGCCGCTCGTCCGCCCGCGGGTGCACCGTGACGCCACCGGCGCCGGCGGCCACGACGACGCGCGCCGCTTCCAGGACGCTCGGAACACGGCCGCCCCGCGAGTTGCGGACCGTCGCGACCTTGTTGACGTTGACGCTGAGACGCATCCCGAAGGGCGTCTGTTCCCGCGTCAGCTCGCGGCGCGCTTGCTCAGCGCAGCACGGATGCGCGCGGTCGTCCGCGACGCGGTGTTCGCGTGCAGGACGCCGGCCTTCGCGGCCTTGGCGAGCGCGACGGCAGCCTCGTCCACCTTCGCCTTCGCGTCCTTCTCGCCCGCGGCGAGGGCGGCGCGCGCCTTCTTCAGGATGGTGCGCACGGTGGAGCGCGCGTCTCGGTTCCGGACGGTGCGCTTCTGACGCTGACGGTTACGCTTCGCTGCGGACGGGTGGTTCGCCATGTTCGCTTGTTCGCTTTCGAATCCCAGGGCTCAGGCGCCCGACGTGGCCTTCTTCGCGTCCGGCGCCTTCGCGTCGTACCCCGCGGGGTGGACCGGGAACGCCGGCGTGACCTTCTTCGACTTGTTCCAGCGACCGCGCTGACGAGCGCGAGTCTGGCGTCGGCGAGTCGTCACTTTCGTTGCAGAAACCACGCGAAAATCCTTTGAGGAGGCCCCGCGGCCGGACCGCAGGGCGAGAGGGGCCGGGACTATGATCGAAGGCCCCGGCTCTGTCAACCGCACCCGATTGGCCCAGATCCGGAGGCAGGGTTCTCGACGTGGGTTACCCCCCTGCGCGCGGCGGAGGTCAGCGCCGGACGTGGAGTGTCGAGGGCGAAGGTGCGCTGACCTCCGGCGCGCGACTCCCCACCAAACGCTCGCCTTCGGCGATCGTGGGGGGAGTGAGGGCACGCGACCTGATGCCTCCTGGGCAGAGAGCGGCGGGAGAGACTTCGGGAGACGGGCGGGGGCGGTGCCCCCGCGTCCCCCGCTGCTCCGCGCCGGCTCGCGGCGAAATCAAGAGTTCGGCGGAGGGAGACCGCTCATACGCACTGTCGCCGCAAGCCGTCACGCGAGCCTAGAATTGGGGTGACCTGCCAGGATCCCTTGCGGCTTCGCCTTCCACGGGCATCGCTCCCTTGGACGGGCGCCATGCCCATGGATTCAACGCGCCCCGGGCCAAGAGCGCCGCCCGCGCGGAAGATGGCTTCCGAGAGAGTCGACGGCGCATCGATGCCTCCGGCCACCCATCGTTTTTCCTCGAGCGCGCCGTCGACGCTCTCGAGGAAGCGCACGCCCAGCCATGACCCGCCTGGTCTCCAGGACGCGCGCCGAGGGCGTGCTCCGGGATCACCCGCCGGCTCGCTACCACCCCAACCACCCCCTGTTTTCGTTCGGCGGCTTTGCGCCGAGCGAAAACTCGGGGGGTGGTGGGCCACTTTCGCGCGGAGCGAAAGCGGACCGGTCGGGGGCACCCCATCACCCATGCGGTGGCCGCGCCCCCGGAAGAACATGGAGCGAAATCGATCCCTTGCCTCGCTCCACGATCCTTTGCTGCCGGATCAGGGATTGGCGCGCCTCGGCCCGCAGCAGCCCTTCACGGGGGGCGGACGGTGATCGACGCGGAGAAGCTCGGCTCCGAGAAGGGCTGCACCCGAGCGCCCATCAGCGCGGACCGGACGCAGCCTTCGGCCGGGGTGCCCGCCGCGGGACCGCTCACCGCGACGGAGAGGACGTGGCCGTTCGACGAGAACACGATCTTCGCGCGGGAGGCCCCTTCCTGGCCCGCGAGGCAGCTCCGCGCGGCCGTCATCACGGACCCGACCGCCGCCTGCACCGCGCCGAGGCTCGGCTCGGGTGGGACGTCCCCCTGGGCGGGGGTGGCGGCTCCCGTGGACGGCTTCGCGACCTGGGCCGGCGCATTGGCCTGGACCTGCTGCTCTTCGTCCGGGCGCTCTTCGAGCACGAGCTTGTCCTCGGTGTTCTTGCCGCCCTTCACGCGGAAGGCGAGGGCGTCCTTCCCGGGAGGCGCGGCCGCCGAGGGCCGGACTCCGCGCGCCTCGGGCGCGCTCTTCGCTTCCGGCGCCGCGAGGTCCCCGAGCGCGAGCGTCTTCGGCGCCTCCGACGGAGCGGCGGCGGGCGCGACGGGTGCAGACCCCGCTCCACCTCCGGGAGCTGCCGCGATCGCCGCCGGTGCTTCGGCCGACGCTTCGACGCTCGCGACCGGTGCCGGCGCGCTCCGCGTGGAGACGTAGAGCACGGCGGCCGCGGCGAGCGCGAGGGCCGTCCCCGCTCCGAGCCAGATCGGCGTCGCGCGATTCCCCTCCTTCGGATGGGACTTCACCGGGCGCGGCATCTCCGAGTGCGCCGCCGCCTCGTGGACGGCCTGAACGACCTCGGGAGTCGCGACGCGCGGGCGTGCGACCGAGAACCCCGCTTCGATGCGCGACGGCGGCGGCACCGGGGGATGGGCCCGCGTGTCGGCCGCGACGGCGAGCATCTCCTTCGCGACGTCTCTCGCCTCGGTGGCGGCCTTCGCCTCGACGGCTTCGCGCGCGATGCGCGCGAGCTCCGGCGCTTCGTCGTCCCCGAGGAGGACGCCGAGATCGCCGTCCCCGGGTTCGACCGGGAGCGGCGGCGAAAGGAGCGCGTCTTCGGTGGACCCGACCGTCGTCTCCTGCACGCGGCGCATCGTCCGGGTCGCGACGTCCTCCCACTCGAGAGCACCCCGCGGCGGCGCGGGCCAGCCGTCCAGCAGCGCTTCGGCTGCCTCCGGAAGGCGGGGTTCGCGGTGGTCTCGGGTGGTCATCCGTTTTCCGTGACGTCGGTGCCGTGCCCTCGCTCTTCGAGGTAGGCCTTGAGCTTCTTCCGCGCTTCGTGGATCCGCCAGGCGACGGTGCCCTCGGGGCATCCGAGGACCGCCGCTGCTTCAGCGTGGCTCAATCCGTCGATCGTGACCAGTACGAGCGTCGTCCTCAGGGTTTCGCTCAGGGAATCCATGCCGGCGACGAGCGCCATCGCGAGCTCGCGGTCCGTCATCTGACGCGCGGGGTCGGCGAGGCCGGGGCGCTTCTCGATCAGCACCGCTTCGATCCGCGGGTCGTCCGTCGCGCCCGCGACGCGGGCCGTCTTCCGCGAGCGGATCGCGTTCAGCGAGAGGTTCACCGTGATCCGGTAGAGCCACGTGAACGGCTCGCTCCGGCCGTCGAAGCGATCGAGCGCTCCGTACGCGCGAACGAACGCCTCCTGCGCGACGTCCTCGGCCTCCGCCGCGTTCCGGAGCATGTGCACGGCGAGCCGGAACACGCGTTTCTGGTGGCGGCGAACGAACCGCCCGAACGCGTCGGCGTCGCCCGCTCTCGCCGCGTCGACCAGCGCGCGGTCCGACTCCTGTGCCGACATCTCCTGGGGTCGTCCGATCGGGCGCTCGCGCACGCGCGCGAGCGCCATTCCACCGGCGGCAAGATAACCGAGCACGGAACGATTGGACAGCGCGCGGACGGATTCCTTGGCCCGGAACGTCCCCGGCCAGGCGTCCGAAATCCCCAGCCTTTTCCGGCGGTCCGGCTACTTGAGCTTGGAGGCGAAGAGGTCCCCGAGCGTCCCGAAGCCGCCCTCGCGCGCGAGCTGCTGGCGGTATTCCTTGTGCGCCCGGCGCTCTTCGTCCTCCGCCGCCTGGCGCACGCTGAGCTTCGGCTCGCCGCGGCGCGGGTCGATGTCGACGATTTTCACGTCCATCTTCTGGCCGGGCGGGAACTTCTTCCGGAGGTCCGTTCCGCGGGGCGTGCCCGTCTGCCCGGCGGGGATGAAGCCGCGAGCCGCACGACCCGTCACGCCGAGGAGACGAACGACGACGCCCGCCGCCTCGCCCCGCACGACCTCGACCTTCACGATCGCGTTTCGCGCGACCTTCTGCGGCGCTTCGTTCGCCTGCTCTCCGGTGGGAGCCGGGTGGAGGGAGATGCGTCGATCCCGCGAATCGAACTGGTTTACGACCACCTCGATGGGGTCGTCGACCTTCACGATCTCGCTCGGATGCTCGATCTTCTTCAGCGTGAGGTCGCTCGTGTGGATGAGACCCTCGACGCCGTCCGAGAGCTCCACGAAGACGCCGAACTTCTCGACGCGGACGACCTTGCCGCTGTGACGCGAGCCCGGCTTGAACTTCTCCCGGGCCTCCGCCCAGGGATCGGCGACGAGGGCCTTCCGGCTGAGCCAGATCTTCCCCTTGTCGTCGATCTTGGTGATCTTCACCTCGATCTCTTCGCCCGGCACCGCGACCTCGGTCAGGCGGATGCGCGGATCGTGGGACGCCTCGCTCACGTGGACGAGGCCTTCGAGGTTCTCTGCGTCCTTCAGCGCGACGAAGACGCCCCACTCCACCACGGTGCGGACCACGCCCTTCATGACCTGCCCCTCCGTGAGGAGCTCGAGGGCCTTCTTCCGCCGCTGGTGGGCTTCCGCCTCCAGCATGGGCCGGCGCGTGACGACGATGTCCCGCCCGCCCGCGTCGAACTGGATCACCTTGAAGTCCAGCATCCGGCCGAGGAGCTCGACGAAGTTCGCGCTGTGGGGGTGGAGATCCATCCCGGAGGCCGGCGCGAACGCCCGGAGCCCGCCGATGTCCACCTCGACGCCGCCCTTGATGACGCCCGTCACGAGGCCGGGGATGAGCGTCCCTTCCTTCTCTGCCGCGGCGACCCTGGGCTTCGCCTCTTCCTCGCGGAGCGGCTTGCGCGTGAGCACCACGAGGCCGCCCCGCGAGCCGTCTTGATGCACGCGCGCGACGAAGCGGTCGCCCACGCTCGGCACCAGATCATCCGGCTCCATCTCGGACCGATCGAAGATCGCGAGCGCCTTGCCGGAGAGGTCCACCATCACGGCGTGCTCCAGCACGGACGTGACCTTGCCGAACACCTCTTCACCGACGTGGAACGGCGCGCGGTCCGTCGGGGGGCGATGCTTCTGGCGCTTCTTGCCGGCGCGAGCCTTGCCGCCCTCGGCCTGCGGCGGAGCGCCCTCGGCGCCTTCCGGCGCCGCGCCTTCCGCGGCCGCATCGGCCTCGCCGGAAGCCGTGGCGTCGCCGCCCTCCGGCTTCTTCTTCTTCCTCCGGCGCTTCCGCTTCCGCTTCTTCTTCTCTCCACCTTCGCCGGCGCCGCCCTCGGCCTGCGCGCCCTCCGCGGAGCCGGACGACGCGTCCTCGCCCTCGTCTCCGTCTTCCCCGGAGTCACTCTCGGGAGCGGACGACTCCGCGCTCGCGGCGGTCTCCGGGTGCGCGTTCGGCTCGTTCGGGGGCGAGCCGTTCGGCTCCGGCGTGGCGCCGCTCGTGGTCTCGGTCTCGGGGGACATGAGGAACTCGGTGCGGAGCGTATATCGCGGCCTCGGCCGGCTGCCAACCACGCCCGACGTGCGTTCAGCGGGCGATCGGCAAGTGCTTGTTCACGCCACCTTTGCGATCGATCGAGAGCGCGCCCGGGCCGGACGTCTCCTCGAGGACCTGGAGGAGCCTCTCCGCGACGGCCAGGAACGCGCGAGCGCTCGCCGAGCCGGGGGAGGCCTCCACGATGGGCGTCCCCGCGTCGCCCCATTCGCGCACGCTCACCTCGAGCGGGATCTGGCCGATGAGCGGCGCCTCGGCGAAGGCCGCCACCTTCTCGCCACCGCCGCGACCGAAGATCTCGTGCTTCTTCTCGCAGCCGTCACAGACGAAGTAGCTCTCGTTCTCCACGACTCCGAGGATCGGGATGCCGACCTTGTGAGCCATGGAGACGCTCTTGTACACGTCCTGGAGCGCGACTTCCTGGGGGGTGGTCACGACGACGGCGCCCGTCGACTTCAGCTTCTGGGAGAGGGTGAGCGCGATGTCCCCGGTGCCCGGCGGAAGGTCCAGGACGAGCACGTCCAGCTCTCCCCAGTCGACGTCCTTCAGGAACTGCACGAGCGCGCCGTGGAGCATCGGTCCGCGCCAGACGACCGCGGCCTTCTCGTCCTCCAGGAGGAAGCCCACGCTCATCAGCTTCACGTCGAAGCGGGAGAGCGGCTGGATCTTGGTTCCGTCCCCGAGCGGCCGGCCCGCGATGCCGAACATGGTGGGAACGCTCGGGCCGTACATGTCCGCGTCGAGCAAGCCGACCTTCTTGCCGAGCTTCTTCAGGGACAGGGCGAGGTTCGCCGCGACGGTGCTCTTGCCGACGCCGCCCTTGCCGCTCATCACGAGCACCACGTCTTTCACGTGGGGAATGGGGTCGTCGGAGGTGATGGCGCGCATGCGCGAGGCGTAGGCCGAGGCCCCGCGTCCGTCAACCTGAGGCGGGGGCCGCCTCAGACCGTGTGGCAGAGCCAGGCGAGGATCGCGCCGACGCCGACGCCCAGCATCGTGACCCAGGCCGCTCGGTGCCAGGCTTCGCCCCCGGGATCGCCGGCGGGATCGTCGTCCTGGTCGTCCGAGTACAGGAGGGAGTCCCGGGAGCGCTCGCCCTCGGCCGAGCCGTCCGTGAGGGAAGGCGGGGGTTCCGTCACGGGCGGAGGCGCCGACCAGCGCTCCACGTCCCGCGTGCTTCCGAAGAGCTGGATCTTCGGGGCCGCCGGGGCGCGCGGGATGATGGGGCTCTGGAGCAGGGAGTCCGCGAGCGGATCTCCGTTCGGCTTTCCGGCGACCCGAGCGAGGTCTCGCGCCGGGAAGTCCCGGGAGGGCCGGCTGAACTCCGGCGGCTCCGAGAAGAACGCGACCTCGCTCGGCGTGCCGTCCCGGAGGAGGAACGCGTCCGCCGAGCGGGGTCCGTCGGGAACGGAACGCGGCGGCGCGTGCGAGACGTACGGCGAGAGGCGCGTCGCGAACTCGTGCGCGGAACGGAGCCGCTGCTCCGGGTCCGTCGCCATCGCGGCGGCCACCGCCGCGACGAGAGCGCGCGGCACGGCGGGGTTCACGCTCGCGAGCGGACGGAAATTCCCCGCAGCGACGTCCCTGAGGACGCTCTGGAGCGTCCCCGCGAAGGGCTGCTCGCCGGAGAGCATCTCGTAGAGGATGGCGCCCGCCGCGTAGATGTCCGCGCGCGAGTCCACGGCCTTTCCGAGCGCCTGTTCCGGGGACATGTAGATGGGCGTCCCGAAGATCCCCTCGTCCTTCCGCGAGCGAACGCCGGAGGCGACGCCGAAGTCGAGGAGCTTCACCAGCGGCTCATCCGGTCGCGGATGGGTCACGATGACATTCGCCGGTTTCAGGTCCCGGTGCACGATGCCGAGCGCGTGCGCGGCGCCGAGGCCCGCGAGGAGCTGCATCATGAGCTCGCACGCGAACGTCGGGGGGAGAGCGCCGCGGCGCCGGACGAGCTCCTCGAGCGTCTCGCCCTGGAGGAGCTCCATCACCAGGTAAGGCGCGCCGTCCGCCGTGACTCCGAAGTCGAACGTGTCGACGACGTTGTCGTGGCCGATGCGGGCCGCGGCTCGAGCCTCGTCCTCGAAACGCGCGCGGATGAGATCGTCCGCGGCACAGTGCGTGTGGAGCACCTTGATGGCGACGCGCTTCCCGACGACGACGTGCTCCCCTTCGTACACCGTGCCCGTCGCGCCGACGCCGAGCTCCTTCACGAGCGTGTACTTGCCGTCGAGCGTGCCGAGCCTCTTCCGAGGGAGTCCCGGGGGCCCTGCAGCAAGGTGTGGTGCCGACATTCCGCTCCGGGAGGTGGAACGGCACGTTCACCGGAAGCTTGAGCCGCGGAACCGGCGAATGGGGAGGGGGTGTAGGGGGCGGTGGGAGCCCGGTCGAGCCGGATCCTGGACCGCCCCCTCCGCCCGTCACTGCGCGAGGCAGTGCTGTCCCGAGTAGTTCTCCGTGATGGCGCTGCAGGCGGCGTTGCACTGGCTCTCGATCGCGGTGCAGTAGAGGCCCTGACACTTCCCGACGGTGACGTCGGTGAAGGAGCAATGGCAGCTCACCTTGCACTCGGCGTCCGAGATGCAGGACTGCCCGCTCGGGTCCGTCGCGTCGCATTGCGCGGGGGGAGCGCCGCCCGCGGAGTCGCTGCCGCCGCTTGCCGTGTCGCCGCCGGCCCCCGTGCTTCCGCCCGCGCCGCTCGACTGCACGGCGCGACACACGCCGGTGGTGGTTCCCGTCGGTGCTCCCGCGCCGCCGGGCGCGCCGCCCGAGGCCGTCTCTCCTCCTGCTCCGGTCGGCGGAGGTCCGCCGCACGTGCCGCTGAAGCCCAGGTCGTTCGCGCACGCTTCGCTGCACACGGACGCGACATCCGCGCACGCGCCGTCGAGGCACGCGCCGGACGAAACCGCGGCGCCGTCGTTGCACGTGCAGGGGACGAGACACTCCTCGGAGCCGCCGCAGGCGTGTCCGCCAGGATCCGCGCAGAGCGCGCTCGACGTCGTGCCCGTCGTCGCGACGCAGGCCTCGCCGTTCCGGCAATCGGCGTTCGAGGTGCACGTCCGGGAAGCGGCGCTGCCGGATCCGTTCGAATCCGAGCCGCAGCCGGGGAGGGCGAGGGAAGCGGTCGCGACGAAACCGAAGACGAAGAGAGCAGGGGTCAAGCGAAGGGAATGCATCGGATCTCCTGTGGGGTTCGGGAGGCGCACCTCCGCCGCGCTCCGGACGGGCCGGGCTTTCGCCGGACGGCAATGACCACTCGGATGGTCGTGAGCCGCGACCTGGCTACGGGTTCGGTGCGACCTCGTTCAGGAAGGTCAGACGGACGAGGGCGGAGCGGGATCTGAGAAAGTTCCGGAAAGAGCGTCGTTGGATGGGGTGTGGGGGACGGCCCCCGTGGCGTTCAGGGCGTTCCGGTCGTGAGATACGCGAGCAGCTTCGCCTGGGCTTCGAGGGTCGGGGAAAGGCCCGTCTTCTCGTCGTCGAGCATCCGGGTCGACGTCACGAACGCGGGAACCACGCACTGGACATTGCCGGGAACGACGTCGAACGGCGCGATTGCTTCGACCGATTCGAAGGAAGCCGTCGCGGCTCGCAGCGTCTCGAACGGCGAGGGAACCCCCCTCGACGGGTCGCCCGAGACGAGCAACCCGAGCCGCACCGCGTCCCGGACGATGGAAGGGGCTCGGCGCTTCACCTCGGCGACGTTGGACAAGAACGTGGCCTGGGCGTCTCCGCTCGCGCTCGGGTTCACCTCGAACGAGATCTCGATGGTCGGCGGCGTGCAGTCGAGCGCGACGCTTCCCACGGCACGCGCCTGGGGCTGGCAGGCTTTCGTGGCGGCGCAGTTCTCGGCGCTTCCAGGTGGCGTCGGAAGGCCCGTGCAGTGTCCGTCGCAAGTCCCGTCGCAGGAGCCGTGGCACTCCGCTCCGTCCGCACACGCCGCGCCCCCGGAAGCGGTGGTGCACGTCCCGGCGCACTTTCCGGGGCACGTGGTGGGATCCTGGAGCTCGCAGATCCCCGCGCACGTTCCCTGGCAGTCACCGTCGCAGGTCCCCGCGCACTGACCGGTCGCGTCCCGGTCACCGCCCGTGCACGTCCCGCCGCACTGGCCCTGACAGGTCCCATGACACACACCCGGGCACGGCGCGGGCGACGCGAGCTGGCAGGCGCCCGAGCACTCGCCGTTGCACGCGACGTCGTCCACCGGCGCGACGCACCTCGCCGTCTCGCCGGTGCACGCGGCATCACACCGGCCCGTGCAGACGCCTTCGCAGCGGAGTCCCTTCCGTGCCGGCTCGATCGAGACGGCACAGTCGGCTTTTGCCTCGCACGTGGCCTGCGCTTCGGCAGCGAGGCCGAGGTCGGCCGCGCAGAGCGGCGCTCGGTACCTGACCGCGAATCCGTCGGCCGTAGCCCTCCCGGCGTCGGCGTCGATGGCCGCGATCAGATTCTCGGCAACGGTCGGTCCGATGCCGGCGGAGGTATCCACACCGTAGAGCGCACAGAGCGCCTGGACGTTCCCCTCGAAGTCCACACGGATGGAGTCGATCGCGCGCGTGAGGATGAGCACCGCATGGAAGAAGCCGTCGAGCTGCGGGTTGCCGGATATCGTGTCGTCACCGAGGAGGGGCGAATAGCAAGGGCCGCAGACGTAAGGGTCGCCAGGCGGCGGTTCGGAATTGCCGTGAACCTTTCCGCACCCCCCCGTCACCCCCGCCCCCACGACGATTCCCGCCGTCACGTAGCTCAGCATCCGCCAGCGTCGTCCCCCCATGGTTCCCCCGCCTCCTCTTCGCCTCCGTCAGAGCCGCTTCTCGATCTCCCCGAGCGCCGCCCCGCCGATGAACTTCTTTCCGTCTATCAGATACGAGGGCGCGTCCACGATGTGCGCGCGCGTCGCGGCGAGGGATTCGGCGTCCGCTTTTTCGTAGGCGGCGTCCGTCTCCATGCAGGCTTTCAGCTTGTCCGGGTCGATGCCGATTTCGCGCGCGCCTTCCGCGGGGTCCACCTTCGGATTCCCCGGGGCGTGCGCGAAGAGCCAGGAGTCCATCTCCCAGAAGCGGCCTTGATCGCCGGCGCAGTTCGCCGCGCGGGCGCCGAGGCAGGCGAGCTCCCCGCCGCGCCTGGTGCAGCGCATCCGGGGGAAGTTGTGGTGGATCACCCGGATCTTCGTCGGGTTCGCGGTGACGAGCTTCCGGAGCGCGCTCGTGTTCACGGCGCAGTGGGGGCAGAAGTAGTCCACGTATTCGTGCACCGTCACCCGCGGACCCGTGGCGCCAATCCAGTGCGTGCCGTCCGCGTCCGTGCCGTGCGTGATGCGGACGCCGCTCTTCCAGGTGAAGGCCGCCCAGTAGGGCGTGAGCATCGTGTGCGCGATCACGATGAAGCCAACCGGCACCGTGAAGACGTGGACGAGGAGCATTCCCTCCGTCCCGGTGAGCGTGTTCCGCTCCTTCCACGCGAGCGCGAGGAGCGCGAACGCGGAGAGGTGTACTCCCTCGCAGAGGAGACACACGCTGTGGATGTCGAAGAGCTCGATGCCGAGGAGGGCGACGGAGGCGAGCGCCGCGAACGCCGACAACGGGAGGAGCAGCTTCGACCGGAACCACGCGAGGAGCGTGAGGAGCAGGAAGCCCGACACGCCCCAGATGGGCATCGGGACGCCGGCCACGACCGACCAGCGGGAGAGCGCGACGCTCGCGCAGTCGAACCTCTCACCGACGGAGCAGAAGCTCGACGCGGACGGCGCCGTGTACGCGCGGAAGTGGACGAATTCGAGCGCCGCGGAGAACAAAAGCCCGACGGCTGCCGGGATGACCGGCAGCCGTCGAGTGACCGTTTCGGACGGTTCGTTCACGAATCAGATCAGGGCTTGCCCGTCGTGATGTACGCGACGAACTTCGCCTGCGCCGTGATCGTGCCGCCGACGTTCGTCGCCACGGCCGCGATGTCCTTGCCGGCTTCCACGAAGGCGGGGACGACGCACACGAGGCGCCCGGCCGGGATGTCGAACTTCCCGATCGCGTCCGCGCTCGCGAAGCCGGAGAGCGAGGCCTTGATGCCCTCGAGCGGCGACGGGATGCCGAGCGACGCGTCGCCCTGGATGAGGAGCTTCAGACGAGAAGCACCCTGCACGATGGCCGCGCCGCGCGCCTTCACCTCGCCCATGTGCGCGACGAAGGTCGCCTGCGCGTCTGCGCTGACGCTCGCGTTGATGTTGTAGGAGATCGCGAGCTGGGGCGGAGTGCAGTCGAGGCTCGCCGAACCCTGTGCCTTCGCGGACGCCTGGCAGTCGGCGCTCGCGTCGCAGCTCGCCGACGCGCTCGGCGGGGTCGCCTCGCCCGTGCAGCCGCCGGAGCACTTGCCGCTGCAGGAGCCGTGGCACTCGGCGTTCGCGTCGCACTTGGCGCCGCCCGAGTCCACCGCGCAGGTGCCCGTGCACTTGCCCGAGCAGGTCGCCGCGGCGGAGAGCTCGCACGAACCCTTGCAGGTCGTGTCGCACTTGCCGTCGCACGTGCCGGAGCACTTGCCGTTCGCGTCCTGGGTGCCGCCGGAGCAGGTGCCGTCGCACTTGCCGTCGCAGGTGCCGTGGCAGGTGCCTTCGCACTTCGCCGCGGCATCGAGCTGGCAGGAGCCCTCGCACTTGCCCGAGCAGGTGACGCTCGGGGCCTTCGCGACGCACGTCGCGGAGCCCGTGCACTCGGCGTCACAGCCGCCGGAGCACTCGCCCTTGCACTCCACGGACACGCTGCCCGGGTTCGCCTGGACGTCGCAGCCGGCCTTCGCCTCGCACTTCGCCTGCGCGTCGACCGCGACGCTGATGTTCGCGGAGCACTGCGGGGGCTGGTAGTCGATCTTGATGCCGCCGGTCGCGGAGGCCGTCACCTCGGCGTCGATGGCCTGGGTGAGCTTGCCGACGACCGTCGCGTCGATGCCGCCCGAGACGTCGATGTTGTAGAGGCCGGCGAGCGCCGTGATGTTCGCGTCGAAGTCGGCCTTGATGGCGTTCGCCGCGTTGTTCAGGGTGCCGACGGCTTGGAAGAAGCCGTCCAGCCGGGCATCGCCGGAGACGCTGAAGTCGCCCGTCGCGATGGTGCCGCAGGGGCCGCAGAGATCCTCCGGGCCCGGGATCGCCTTCGCGACCTTGTCACAGCTCGAGGCACCTACGACGCCGAGGACGAGGCCGGGGATCGTGTAGAAGAGACCGCGTACTTTCCGATTCATATTCAAGCGCTCCTTTTAATTCCGGGGGGCGGCCCGGCCGCTCCCGCCTCTCGTTCGACGCTGGGGTTCCCTGCTGGATTCATTTCCCCGGAGTCACCCGAGTCTCTTCGCGTTCATTTCGAGACCCGAGCCGGGCATCTTAGACAAGGGCTCCCTCACTTCTCAACGCTCGATTTGTCGAGGGCTCGCCGAGAACGCCCGGTTTGGGGTCCCGGGCCCGCGTTTTCATTGCGCGTCGGGGAAAATGGAGGCCGGTCCTTCCGGTTCCCGGAGCGTTAACGCTCCGTTAGAATGACGGACCGGAGCGCCTCACCGGGTGGGCCAGCAGCTATCCTGACTGCTGGGATCGTTGGAATCCGCTCTCGCGCCAATGCAGGAACCGAACCCCTGCTGGCCCTCGTACCCCGAGCCCGCGTAGCAGTTCATGGGCTTCCCCGCCGGGGTCTCGGGGCATCCACCCCCGAGGCACACGGAGGTCGTCCCGCTCGGGCAGGAGCAGGCCGGGAGCGTGAGGTCCACGCAGTACCGCTCGCCGGTGAACTTCGTCTGGGTGCAGAAGCCGTTCGGGCAGTCCGTGTTCTCGACGCACGGCTCGCAGCTCTTTCCCGTCCCGTGGCAGCTCCCGAACCGGTGCTCGCACGTGGGGCCCACGGAAGGGTCCCACGTGCCGCACGTCGTCGCGCTCCCCCACGGGCACGAGTTCAGCCCGACGTCGCAGCGCACGGTGCAGATCTTTTCGCCCGACTCGTCCTTCGCGCAGACCTGGTTCGCCTTGCCGAGGCAATCGACGTCCTTCTCGCAGGGCGCGCAGAAGTCCCGCTTCTGGCACACGTTCGCGAAGAGGACGCCGGGGCCGCAGCGATAGTGCTCGTTCGCGCCGATGTCCGACGGGGAGACGCAGTCGCCCGACGAGTCCCCCGGGATGCCGCAGGCGTCGGTGCACGGCGGGACCCCGGACGAGCGCGTCGCGCAGAAGTAGCCCGTGGGGCACTCCGTGTCGTCCGCGCAGAAGCGGCGCGAACAGTACGCGTCCACGTCGCCCGGTCCCGCGCCGATGCAGGACCACTCGGACGCCGGCGAGCAGCCGCCGTCGCCGCAGTCGGCGCATTCGGTGCCGTGCGGGCAGGCGGTGCCGAACTGGCCGGGCCCCCTCGGGAACGAGTCCTTCTCGCACACGCGGACGGATTTTCCGCCGGCATCCTTCGCCGTGCCGGTGCATCCGCCGCGGCTCCCGCAGTCGCCGTGCGTCTCGCAGGTGAACGTGCAGGCGCCCGCGACGCAGGCGTAGCCGAACGCCGCCGCGCACTCGGCCGTCTTCGTGCACGGCGCGCCGTCCGTGCCGCCGATCTCTTCGTTCCCGAAGCAGAAGCTCCCGATCGCGCCCGTGTCCGTGCGCGCTCGCTGACACTTCTGGCCCGAGAGGCAATCGTTCACCGACGCGCACGGGAGCACGCACGCGTTCGAGAAACACTTCGCGCCGCTCTTCACCGCTTCACACGCGGCGTCCGTGCACTTCGTCTCGCACCGGCCGTTCATCGTCGTGCCCGGGCACTCCGACGCGCACCCGGAGAACCAAGAGACGGACAGCGCGGCGAGGACGAGGAGCAGGCGGGCGGCGTTCACGGCGCCCGAGCGTCACACGGGAGCCCCGCATCCGAATAGAGCGCTTTCGAGGCCACGGGCGAGCCCGCCGAGCATTGACGGCGGGGGCCGAACCGGTACGCTTCGGGACGTGTCCCGGCTCTTCGTGCTCGGCGCCCTGCTCGCCCTCGGCTGCGGGGGGGATCAGAAAGCCGCCCCTTTCGACGACGCGCGCGGCCAGGTCGAGGTCGGGAAGGCGGCGGAACGCTTCTCGTACCCCGCGGGGCCCTACGGCGCGACGGTCGGCGCCACGATCGAGAACTTCCACTTCCTCGGCTGGAAGGATCCGAAGACGGAGAACTACGACACGGAACGGCTCGTCGACCACTCCCTGGCGGAGTTCTACGACCCGGACGGTTCGAAGGGCATCCACTACTTGCTCGTCACGTCGACGGCGGTGTGGTGCTCCGCGTGCAAGGCGGAGTACCAGGACATGGCCGCCCAGCGCGCGAAGTACGCGGCGCTCGGAGTGACGTTCCTCGGTGCGCTCTTCGAGGACAACAACTCGGACCCGGCGCGCCCGGAGGACCTCGCGAACTGGGCGACGGCGTACCGCGTCGAGTTCCCGTTCGTGCTGGATCCGGATCTGAAGCTCGGGAGCTTCTTCGATCGCGCCGCGACGCCCATGGTGATGATCGTGGACACGTCGACGATGCAGATCGAAAAGCTCGAAGAAGGGTGGGCCGCCTCGGGCCCGGGCTCCGCGTGGGACTTCCTGGACACGCACCTCGCGCAGTGAAGCTCGCCGGAGCCTTCTCCGTCGTGCTCCTCGGGATCGCCGCGTGCGCGCCCGCGGCCTCCTCGCCGGGAGCCGGCGCTCCTCCGACGGCCGGGACCGCGCCGGATTTCGAGCTGGATAGCCTCGCCGGAGATCCGGTCCGACTCGGCGATCACCTCGGGAGAGACGTCGTGCTCGTGGACTTCTGGGCGACGTACTGCGAGCCCTGTCTCGCGTCGATGCCGCACCTGGACGCCCTGTACGAGAAGTACCGGGCTCGCGGGTTCGTCGTGCTCGGAGTCTCCATAGACGGTCCGGATTCCGTCGCGCAGGTCCGCGCGGAGGTGGAAAAGCTCGGCATCCACTTCCCGATCCTGCTCGACCAGGAGACGCGCGTCGTCGCGCTCTACAATCCGAAGACGAGCGCGCCGTACAGCGTCCTCATCGGAAAGGACGGCCGGGTGCGCGCGAAGCGGGAGGGGTACGGATCGGGCAGTGGGGAAGCGCTCGAGGCGGACATCGTCTCGGCGCTCAACGCGGAAACGCCGCCGCGTTCCCGCCGTCCACCGTGAGGACGCTCCCCGTCGTCGCCTCCGCCGTCGCGAGGTAGGAAAACGCCTTCGCGACGTCCTCGGCCGTCGTCTCCCGGTGGAGGAGGTTGTCCCTGAAGTACTCGTCGGGGGAGACGCCGCGCGCCCGGGCCCGCTCCTCCAGGATGCCGTCGAAGAGCGCCGTGCGGATGCGGTCCGCGTTCACGGCGTTGGCGCGGATCCCGTGCGCGCCGAGATCGACGGCGTACTGCTTCATGAGCGCGAGGACGGCCGCCTTCGGCACGGCGTAGGGCCCGAACTCCTTGCCGGGGTTCCACGCGCTCTTCGAGGCGTTGAAGAGGAGGACTCCGCCGATCCCCTGGGCGAGAAAGGTGTCGCACGCGGCGCGCGCGACCCGCTGGTGGCCGAGCAGGTTCAGCAGGAGCGATCGCTCGAGCGCCGCTTCCCCTTCGCCCGTGTGGAGCAAGCCCGACGGCGCGTTTCCGGCGTTCGAGACGACCACGTCCAGCCCGCCGAACGTGTCCACCGCCGCGGAGACGATGCGCGCGGCGTCGCCGTCGGCGGTGACGTCCGCCGCGACGCTCGCGACCCGGAGGCCGAACCGCTTCTCGAGCTCGAACGCCGTCTCCTGGAGCGCCCGTCCGTCCACGTCCGAGAGGAGCACGTGCGCGCCTTCGGCGAGGAAATGCGCGGCCGTCGCCCGCCCGATGCCGCGCGCGGCGCCCGTGACGAGCGCGATCTTCCGGTCGAGCGAGCCTCCGGACGCGGCGCGCCCGAGCTTCGCCTGTTCGAGGCTCCAGTACTCGACATCGAAGAGATCCGCGGGCTCCACCGGGCGGTATCGACCGACCGTCTCCGCGTCGAGGATCGTCCCGGCCGTCTGCGCGTAGACGTCCCCGACGATGCGGGCCTCGGCGAGCGTCTTCCCGACGGTGAGCGCGCCCATGCCCGGCGCGAGGAGCACCCGGGGCAGCAGATCCAGTCGCGTCAGGCTCTCCGGGTAGCGCGTCCGGTTCTCCTCGAAGTACGCCGCGTATGCCTCGCCGAAGCGGCGGAGCTCCGCCTCGATGACGACGCGCGCCGCGTCCGGATCCGTCGGGAGCTCGCCGAGCCACGCGGGCGTCGGCTTCGTGCGAAGCACGTGGTCCGGCGTCATCGGGCCGACGCTCGAGAGAGCGCGCGCGTCGGGTCGGTCGAGGAGCGCGAGGATCTCGGGCTCGTCCCGCCACTCGAGGACGAAGCGACTTCCACCGGAGGCCCGCGCGAGCGCCCCGCGAACGAGGGGCGTCACCGGACGCCTCCGGGCCCTCGGGTTCTCGACCGCCGTGCGCGCGCGCATCGGGCGCGTCGAGACGCGGCTCCTCGCGCGGCCGATGTGCGCTTCGGCGGCGGAGACCGCCGCGATCATCCGCTCGTAGCTCTCCTTCGCCGTCTCTCCCCACGTGAAGATGCCGTGCCGGTCGAGGACCATCACCCCGCCGCCGAACGCGCCGGCGCCGAACGCGTGAACCGCCTTCGCGAGCAGGAACCCCGGCATGACGTACGGGACGACGACGGCGCTCTCTCCCCAGATCTCCCGCGCGCGCTCCTGGCCGTCCGGCTGATCGACGACGGCGAGGACGGCGTTCGCGTGCGCGTGGTCGACGAATTTCGCCGGGATGAACGCGTGGAGCAGCGCCTCGACGGACGGAGTCGGGCCGTTCGGGTCGAGCATCTGGCTCCGGAGCGCGCGCACCATGTCCGGATCGGAGAGCGCCGGGAGCGCGAGGCACCGGAGGAGGGGCTCGAGCCGGCAGACCGAGAACCCGTCGGGGTGGATCGTCGCGAGATCCCACCCGCTGCCTTTCACGAACAGCGCGGGCGTCTCTTCGCCGCTGATCTCGCGGGCGGTGCCCTTCACGGACGTGTTGCCGCCGCCGTGGACGACGAGCGTCGGGTCCGCGCCGAGGAGCCGGGACGTGTACGCGCGGAGCGCGAGCGCATCCCCGTAGCGGGCCTCGTAGCGGGCGAGCGCCGCCTTGGCCTCGTCGTCGTTCCACCTCGACTTCATGCGCGCTCGGGAAAGAATACCCCGAGCCGAAGCCCGGCGGACCTAGAACAAGACGCCGAGGTAGAGCCGGAGGATCTGCGCGGCGGACGTCGTCGGGACCACGCCGCTCGTGGCCTCGCCGGGCAGGTGATCGAGCCCCGAGAGCGGGAAGAGCACGCCGTACTCGAGCATCGCGTAGAAGCCGCCCATCTTCTCGACGCGGTCGTTCAGCCCGCCGTCCTTCGACTGGAAGTAGAGGCGGCCGTCGAGCTCGATGCCGAGGTCCGTGTGGTGGCCCGGGGTCTGCACGAACTCGCTCGCGCGCGTCCACACGATGCTCGCGCCGCCGCCGAGGCGTTGCCCGCTCTGCTTCCGCATGAAGTCGTAGTCCACGCTCGGCTTCACGTAGTAAACGCCCTGGATCCGCTGGAGCAGGTTGCGGTTCAGGATGAGATCCACGCGGTACGCCGGGTTGAACCGGAACGTGCTGATCGTGTCGTGCCCCGGGATCGGCTGCTGGTTCGCCTGCGGGATGAGGTTGTTCGTGCTGCCGGGGTTGTACGCGGAGGCGTCCCCGGAGGCCCAGCCCGCGTTGAACCCGAGGCGGAGCTTGTCCTCGACGAGCTTCTGCTCGAGCTCCGTCGCGAAGCCGAACTGGCGGAGCGTCCGCGCAGACGCGGTGTAATCCTGTTTGCCGGCGACGGTCTCCGTGTTGTCGAAGGAGCCGAGCACGGCGGCGCCTTCGGCCTCGAACCGGAACTTCTTGTATCGGAGCTGGAGCCAGAGGTCCGGCACCCAGATGTTGGCGTTTCGCCGGGAGAAGTTCTGCACGTTCGCGTCCGTGGACGCCGTGCTCGTGGAATCCGCCGCGAGGAGCTGTTTCCGCAGAGTGACGTAGGCGCCGCCGTTCAGCACGAGCTGGTCGTGCGCGAGCGCGTTCTTCACGAGCTCCGGGCTCTGCTTCCGCATGAGGAGCAGCGACCACTGGTTCACGTCGTCGAGCTGAGCCTGGTCGTAGCCTTGCCCGCCCGCGAGCCTCGGCTGCGACACGAGGCCCTCGTTCGGGAAGTCCCAGGAACCGCCGATGTAGAGGTCGAGCGGCTTGATCGCGCTGATGAACTGCAGGCGGTCGACGGTCGACTGGTAGTCGTCGTCGTAGCCGTCGCCGGAGTTGTGGACCATGCCGAGACCGAAATGGTCCGGCATGCGGCCGAAGCGGAGCTCGCCGACCGGCGTGGAGTATTCGGCCCAGACGCGCTTCACGCTCACGCTGCTCTGGAGCGAGTTCACTCCGGACTGCGGCGGCACGATGGTGTCGTCGAGGGCGCCGTTCGTCGCGTACGGGTTCGTGGTCGCGGCGGGATAGCCGCCGCCCGCCGGGCGGAATGCGTACGAAGACGGAGTCGACCCGAGGACGACGTTGTCCAGGATGTCGATCTGCGAAACGACGCGGAGGTTGTCGGAGATGTGGAGCTCCGGATCCAACCGGAACCGCATGTTCGCGCCGGCGTGCGTCTTGTTCGAGCACTGCGTGAGCTGCGCCGGGTCCTTCGGGTTGTCGAAGTCCTTCGAGACGCCCGCTTCCGAGAGCGTGCACAGGCGATCGGGACCGTACGGGTTGTTCTTCAGGTCCGTGTACGTGTCGTCGAGGGGACGGGGCCAGATCGCGACGTCGGGGGCGTCGGCGCGTCCGAGCGAGAAGTTGTGGAAGAGCTCCGCGCGCGTCCGGAAGTAGCCGTGGATCTCGAACACCGGCCGCGCGTGGGACCACCAGTCCTCCGCGAGCACGTCGTCGTTCGACTTCGCGGCCTCGGCGGTCGGGGCTTTCTCCGGAGTGGCTGCGGCACCGGCCGCGGTCTGCTCGGGCCAGAGGCCGATGGCGCCGAGCCCGGCGCCGGCCGTCCCGCGCGCCGGCGGCGGGGGTTCCGACCCGGTAGCCGGCTGCCCGCCCGGAGGAACCTCGTTGCTGCTCGGCTCCTCGCCCGTACTAGGAGGAGGAACCGCGCTCGGGTCCGGCGGGGCCGTCGTGTCCGTCTTCGGGGGTGCCTTGTCCGTTGCGGGAGGCGCGGGCGCCGCGTCCGTCTTCTTCGCGTCGGCCGGCGCGACGTCCGTCGGCTTCGCACCGCCCGGTGCGGCCGGCTTCGGGCCCGGCTGAGCCGGCTTGTCGGCGGCGCCCGGCTTTTCGGCAGGCGCCGGCTGGGCGAGGCCTGCTCCGGACCACGAAAGGAGCCCCGCGATGACGGTGACGGCGAAGGGGCGGCGGAGCATCTCTATTTTTCGGGACTTCGTGGTGTAGGTCGACGAGGCCGGCCGTGTTTTGCACGGCACGGGAAAGAGTGTCAACGGCGGACGCTCCGCGGCTCTCGAAGCGTCGCTCACCGGCCCGCGCCGGCCGCCGCGGCGGGGACACGCGAAGCGCCGATTCGGTTTCATTTGCCTTGACCGCGTGCGCGAAAGGGCGCCCGAGCGCCGTGGTTGCGGATCGTGGGCGGACTGTGAGAGCCTTCGTATTCTGGGCTCCATTTTCGACCCAACGAGTGTGGAATGAATCAGAGAAGCCGAACGTGTTCATCTCCGGGTAGGGGTTACTGGTCTCGGCGCCGTGCGCTCGGGACGAACGGGTTGGGGGCGGCGCTGGTCGCGTCCGGCGTTCTCGCGGCGGTTCCGGCCGCGGCGCAGACCACCAAGGGCGAGTTCTCCGTGCAGCGGTTCGATCCCGCTCCGGGGCCTCGCAACTTTTTTACCACCCGCGGCGTCCGCACCGACGGGAAGATGGCCTGGAGCGCGGGGCTCGTCTTCAACTACGCGAACGACCCGTTCGTCGTGGTGAGCTGCAAGACGAAGGAGGATTGCGCTTCGTCGAGCGCCGTCCCCGGGCGCTCGGAGGACGTCCACATCATCCGTCACATGCTGACGGGGGACCTGATGGGCTCACTCACGCCCATCGAGCGACTGCAGATCGGTCTCCGCGTCCCGGTGTCCTACGTCTCGGGCGACGGCCTCCAGGACAACGGCCTCCCCCAGACGACGCGGCTCTCGGGCGCCGCGATCGGCGACCCGATGCTCGAAGCGAAGTTCCGCGCCTACGGCGAGGTGAAAGATCCCTACGTCGTCGGCGTCGGCGCGTTCTTCCAGGGGCCCGTCGGCCACGCGATGGCGAGCGGCAAGTACATCGGTGACAGCTCTCCCGTCATCGGCCTGCGCGGCATCTTCGACGGAAAGCAGGGTCCGTTCTCCGTGGGCGGAAACCTCGCCGGCCTCTACCGCGGGAAGTCGCGCGTCGGCTCCACCGAGCTCGGCTCCGAGTTCCGGTACGGCGTCGCCGGCGGCTTCGAGGCGAGCCCGGTCGTCCGGGTGATCCTCGACGGCTTCGGCAGCACGAAGTTCAGCGCGAAGAACGGCACCAACACGCTCGAGATCGACGGCGGTGTACACGTGACGCCCCTGGCGTCGCCCATCACCGTGCTCGCCGGCGGAGGCGCGGGCGTCATCGAGGGCGTCGGCGTGCCGAAGTTCCGTGCGTTCCTCGGAGTTTCGTACACGGCGGAGGCGCGCGATCGCGACGGCGACGGCATCGTCGACAACGCCGACCAGTGCCCGACGGAAGCCGAGGACGTGGACGGGTACGAGGACACGGACGGCTGCCCCGATCGGGACAACGACGGCGACACGATCCAGGACAAGGACGACAAGTGTCCGATGCAGGCCGAGGACCCGGACGGCTTCCAGGACACGGACGGCTGCCCGGATCCGGACAACGACAACGACGGCGTCGACGACTCGCACGACCAGTGTCCGGACAAGGCCGAGACCAAGAACGGCTTCAAGGACGACGACGGCTGCCCCGACGAGCCCGACAAGGACGGCGACGGCGTGCCCGACGCGAAGGATCAGTGCCCGGATCAAGCCGAGGACACGGACGGCTTCCAGGACACGGACGGCTGCCCGGATCCGGACAACGACGGCGACGGCATCAACGACGAGGACGACGAGTGCGTCGACGAGCCGGAGACGAAGAACGGCGTCAAGGACGAGGACGGCTGCCCCGACGACAAGAACGGCAAGCCCATCACCGCCCCGCCGAAGCCCGCCGCGCCCGCGGCTCCGAAGCAGTGAGCTGACGCGCGGTCACCGGTCCCGCGCCGTCCCCGGCGAGCAGCTCGAGCTCGCCGGAAGGGGCGGCGCGGGGAGCGCTCCGAGCCCGCAGCCAGGCCGAGGACCCCGGGAGCCGCACGGCGAACGGCGCCGTGGGGGCATCTCCTCGCCCGACGGTTCGTATACGAACCAAAGCGACGCGAAGTGATCGCCCAGCGTCGTCGCGCTCCATGTGTGTGCGAGTGCGTCTCGCTCTCCTCGTGTGCGAGCGTTCAGGATGAAAATGAGCGCAGGGACGCGCGGGCCGGAGAGATCCGCGTACGAGTTCGGTAAGCTGAAACACGCCGGTCACATGAAGCGCTTCGTCGGTTCCGCGCTCCTCTCCATGCTGCTCCTCGCCGGGGCGACGGACGCGGCCGCCCAACCCGTGGCGGACCTGATCCAGAAGCTCGCGCAGGGCTCGGACTTCCGGGTTCGTGTCCAGGCGGCGCTCGAGATCGGCAAGACGCGAGGCCGCGCGTCGCGCCTCGCGCTCGAAGCCGCTCTCGACGACGAGAACGCGGCCGTTCGCGCCGCCGCAGCCGCGGCGCTCAAGGTGATGCACGACCCGGCGTCGATCTCGGCGCTCGAGAAGCACCAGAACGACGGGTCGGCCGCCGTCCGCTCGCAGATCAAGACGACTCTCCAGACCTTCTCGTCGGGCGATTCCGAGCAGGACTCGGACAAGCCCGACGTTCTCGTTCAGGTCGGCAAGATCGGGAGCGGCGCCGACGCGAGCTACGAGGTCATCGAACAGGTGACGCGCGCGTCTCGCGAGCGGCTGAAGGAGCTCCCGGGGGTCGCGCTCCTCGCCGATGGCGAGAAGGAAGCGTCCCCGGCGAAGAAGAAGCTCCCGCTCGTGATGGTCACGGGGCGCGTGAAGAAGCTCGAGCAGGCCCGCGAGGGCGGCAGCATCGTCTACCTCGCGAGCATCGAGTTCGTGCTCCACAAGATGCCCGGACAGACGATCAAAGGCGTCGTCTCCGGCAGCGCGAAGGCGAGCGGCTCCGTCGAGGAGATGAGCGACGCACGGGCGATGGCCGATCTCCGGAAGACCGCCATCGAAGCCGCGATCGCATCGGCCGTTCGCCGAGCGCCCCAGGCCCTGCGAGCCGCGGCGCAGTAGAGTCCCGAGCGATTGGTCCTGCCGCCCGGCGAACGGTGCCCCGGGGGGTATCTCCCTACTGGATAGTTTGTATACAAACCAATGGGTGGCGCATCGCCCGGGGGTATCTCCCTACTGGATAGTTTGTATACAAACCAATGGGTGGCGCATCGCCCCGGGGGCATCTCCTTGCTGGATAGTTTGTATACAAACCAATGGGTGGCGCATCGTCCGGGGGGGTAATCTCCCTGCTGGATAGTTTGTATACAAACCAATGGGTGGCGCATCGCCAAGCCCCGTGATTGGTCCAGCCGCTTCACGGCTACCCGCGAGCACGGCGAGCGCGCGCCCCATCGGGCGCGGCAGGGGGAGAGGTCCGAGGACCGCAGGGCGAAGCCCGAGGACCGCAAGGGAAGCCTCGGGGGACCAGGTCCCCCATAACAGAACCCCCCGACGCTCCCCGTCGTCGCGTCGAGCTCGCCCGAAGGGCGGCGAGTCGCCCCCCCGATTGGTCCAGCCGTTCCACATCCCCGCGAGCACGGCGAGCGCGCGCCCGATAGGGCGCGGCAGGGGGAGAGGTCCGAGGACCGCAGGGCGAAGCCCGAGGGCCACAGGAGCCTCGGGGGACAAGGTCCCCCACAAAATAGGGAAAGGGCCCGTCACACTCGCTTTCCTCT
>DASZXK010000063.1:0-3371 GCA_035545855.1 Polyangiaceae bacterium | reverse complement strand
AAGGAAGCGTTCGTGCCCGTCTGGAGCGACGGTCCGCCGCCGCCCCGCTAAGTCACCGGCCGCGAATCGGGATCACGGAGAATAAGAGAAGCGGAGGGGAAGGCAGGGGCTGCCTCCCATCGCGCGGCGTCGGCCGGGCAGCCCGGCCTCCGGCGCGCGATTCCCTCCAACATCGTGCCGCAGACGGCACGATGGGAGGGAATGACGCGGGCCACCGGACGCGTCCTCCGGGTCGTCGGTGTCGTGGACGGCCCCCCGCCCGTGGGCGAGCGGGGCTTGGCGTGCCCCGCACCCCCGCCGCCCGCTTCGCGGGCTGCAAACGACGCAGAGGGCGGCGAAGAAATATGCGGGGCATGGGGTCGTTTGCAGCCCGCTCGGGGCCCAATCTCGTTCCGAGCTGCAGCCGAGCCAGAAGAGTGAAGCGGACACAAGCGACCTTCAAAAGCGTCGGCCGACCCCGCACGGTGCAGGTGTTGAAACAACATCGAGAGGGCAAGCCCACGTGCAGATACTACCGGGAACGTCCCGGCAGAGTGCCCGCGGAGTCATCCGCTGGGCGAAGAAGCAAGGTGATGCGGGACTGCTCGTCCGCAGCACCGGCGACGAAGGTTGGCGAAGATCCGGACCTTGCTCGCGACGCTGCCGGACGACGAGATCGCGGTGTACGAGGACGAGATCGACATCCACCTCAACCTCATCCATGTCGTGCTCGACAACTTCGGGATCCACTTCAGCCACGAGACGCGTCGGGCGCTTCGTGGTCTCGGCCGAATTCGGCTGCACTTCCTTCCGCCGTATAGTCCCGAACACAACGTCATCGAGCGCTTCTGGCAGGACCTGCACGCCAACGTGACCCGCAACCACAAGCACGCGGAGCTGACTTCTCTCTGCGGCACGGTGGCCGAGTACCTCGACGGCGCGTCGCCGTGGCTTCCGAAAGGCTCGTAGCCACGGGGCTGCGGCACGAAACCCAATTGGGCCCCGAGCGGGCTCGAGACGAAGTGCCGAGCTTGCGATCGGTCATTTAGGGCGCGGGGGGGCGCGGCATCCGAGCATCCGCCCCGACGGAGCGACCGCTTCTGGATGCGCTCTACCCGAGCTCGCGTTCGAGCAGGTGTAGAAGCCGCCCGACGACGACGTCCAGGGCGTGGGTGTTGTCCCCGCCTTCGGGGATGATGAGATGGGCGTGAGCCCGGCTCGGCTCCACATGGAGCAAGTGCATCGGGCGGACCGTGGCACGATATTGCGCATCCACGGATGCGATGTCCCGGCCGCGCTCCTCGAGGTCCCGGCGGATGCGGCGGAGCAGGCGGATGTCGTCGGGCGTGTCCACGAAGAGACGGAGATCGAACGCGTCTCGCACCGAGGGGACCGCGAAGAGGAGGATGCCCTCGCAAATCACGATGGGATGCGGCGCGACGTGACGCGGCTCGGGGCGCCGCGCGTGCCTCGAAAAGTCGTACGAAGGGCAGTCGACGCCCTGGCCACTCTTCAGCGCGAGAAGATCCTTCACGAGGACGTCGTTCTCGAGGGCCGCGGGCTCGTCGAAATTCACGGCGTCGCGTTCGGCCTTGGAGAGATGGCTGCGATCCCGGTAGTACCAATCGTGCTGCACCAGCACGGCGGCGCTCGCCGGAAGCGCGGCCACCAGCCGTTCGGCGACGGTCGTCTTTCCGCTGCCGGTACCTCCCGCGATGCCGATCAGCAGCGGGAGGGAGCGGGGCAGGGGAGGCTGCGAGTCGCGCATCGCGCGGCCAATGGTAACGGACGGGGGACGGCCGCGTGACGGAATTCGCGGCATCGGCGGACGGCCTGACCGCGGGGGGCCGCCCCGGGTGAGCGCGCTATCATCCGGCGCATGAAGATCCTGTACGGAGTCGTGGGGGAGGGCATGGGGCATGCCATGCGCTCACGCGTGGTGCTCGGGCACCTGGTACGGGTGGGCCACGAAGTGCACGTGATCGCCTCGCAACGCGCCGTGGACTACCTCGCGAAACATTTCGCCTCGGTGCATCGGATCCACGGAATGCACATCGTCTACGACGAGAACCGGGTCCGTCGCGGAAAGACGCTCTGGCAGAACGTGCTCCGCGGAGCGCTCGCGATCCCCGGTCAGATCAAGGCGTACTTCGATCTCATCGAGGAGTTCCGTCCCGAGGTCGTCGTGAGCGACTTCGAGTCCTGGACGTACTTCTACGCCAAGGCGCATCGGATCCCGGTCATCTCCGTCGACAACATCCAGATGTTGAACCGATGCTTCCACGACGCGGACGTCATCGACGTGGATCGAGTCGGCTTCGAGACGGCGCGTGCCTTCGTGAAGGCGAAGCTGCCGCACGCCGACCAGTACCTCATCACGACCTTCTACTACCCGCCCGTCCGGAAGAAGCGGACGGCTCTGTATCCGTCCGTGCTTCGACCGGAGATCCTCTCGGCGAAGTCGGAGCGCGGCGAGCATCTCCTCGTCTACCAGACGGCGGAAGGGAACGAAGCCCTCGTCCAGGCACTCCAGGCCTCCGGCCTCGAGTGCCGCGTGTACGGCATGCGGCGCGGAATCGCCGAGGAGCAGGTGGAAGGAAACCTCCGCTATCGGCCGTTTTCCGAGGCCGGGTTCGTCGACGACCTTCGAACGTCCCGCGCCGTCGTCGCCGGTGGCGGCTTCACGCTGATGAGCGAGGCCGTGTACCTCCACAAGCCGATGCTTTCGCTCCCGGTCGGCGGCCAGTTCGAGCAGACGCTGAACGCCATCTATCTCGAGAAGCAGGGCTACGGCCGCCGAGCGCAGGCCCTCGATGGTCGCACCCTGACGGATTTTCTGAACGCGATTCCCGCGTGTGAAGAGCGCCTGGCCGCGTATCACCAGGACGGAAACCGACTGCTCCTTCACGGCCTCGACGCGGCACTCGCTGCGACGCGCTAGCGCGGGGACGGACCTGCGGGAGGGGCGCGGCGGACGGCACGTCGCGGACGGCACGTCGCGGACGGTACGTCGCGGACGGCACGTCGCGGCCCGAACGCGCGACGCAGACATCGCGGCGCCGTGTCAGGACGCCGCTGCGACGGCTGCGCCGCAGTCGTCGCGACGCGGTTAGGCGCTCGCAAGGCCCCCGTCGGACGGCACATCAGGTGGCAGGGCGTGAGCAACCGTACCCCCCGGACCCCGGTGAGCGAGCAAGGACATGGGTGACACTTCATTCCAAAGACATGGGTGACACTCCGCCTCTGGGTGCGCGCGGCGGAACATCTCTCGAAGCTTCTTCGGGCCCCACCGTGGGCGCTGCTTCCGCGCTGCCACGATAGCGTCCACGAGCTCATCTCTAACGGCGCTCGGACTGCTGTGCGGGCGCCGAGACCGGTCGCTCAACTCGCAG
>DASZXK010000062.1:0-4313 GCA_035545855.1 Polyangiaceae bacterium | reverse complement strand
TCGGCGCTGTTCTGCAAGTCACGTACCCTTTCACGCCTCGACGTGTCCTCCGGCTCGGGGGCGCGGACGAGGGCGCATGGAATGCGTGAGCTGGGCGCGCGTTGCGCGATACCCCGCGGCGAAACAGCGGCCGGCCGCGCCCCCGGCTCGGGCGGGCGGCCAGCAAACGAGCTCAATGCGGCTGAACTTGCTCCTCGTACCTTCCGACCTCACATAGGGTCCCCGTCGGCACGTGGTACGCGTACACGGCGTAGGTCTTGATCTGCCGGAACGCGACGTTGCCACCGCGGACGAAGGACGGGTCGCTCACGAATGCGACATAGTCGCCGTAGATCGCGGGGAAGGAGCCATAGAAGCGGGTCGCGGTCCGCTTCCGTGTCGCGAGGTCCAGGACGACCAGGTAGGTGAGCTCATTCCAGTTGCGCTCGGTGAAGGCTGCGCGTCGCCGGTCGGTGGAAATCGTCAGGTCGTACTGTTCCTTGTGCCCCCCGCCGAGGATGTCGTCCTTCGCAGGACCGAGACCCTTGAAGAAGGGCTGGTCGTTCTGATCGTAGTATCGGTACTCGTGTTCATCGTAGACGCGGTACACGTAGCGGTCGCGTGACAGCGCCACCACGTCTCCGATGCTGTAGGGCCCCCCCTGATCCGAGAGAGCGATTCGTTTCACGAGCGCCGTGGATCGGCCGTCCCACCGCATGACATCGACGTAGGCCGCAAGTCCTCCATCATGCGGCGCCGCCGCTCGCAGGAACAGCACGCTGCCGTCCGGTGAGACGCTCGGCGAGTATCCTGGGAATGTCGTGACGGCCTGTCCTGCGGCATAGTCGACGACCCGCGTGCGAACCGTGGACGGGTCCGCGCGCGGCGGGGCCACGAGCTCACTCACGACCAGTGTTCCGGAGCCGACGAACGCGGGCGCGACCAGGTCCTTGGCTTCGGCGAGCGCCCGTGCTTCGCCGGTGCGCAAATCGTAGAAGCCCTGCGATCCGAAGGCACGCCGCCCAGGAAGATCGACGGCGGGCCGCGCATTACCCTTCTGATCCACGACCGTCCGAACGCGCTCTCCGTTCAGCTTCGTTTCGACGATCCGTGTGGAGTCGCGTCCCCCTTCGTCGACGAGAATGGTCTGTGAAGCCGCACACGGGTCTCCGCTCGTCGCCGTGGGATCGACGCTCGGTTGCGCTCCGTCGGATAGAGGGAATCGCGCGTCACATCCCGTGGAGTCCGTCGCATGATAGACGGGTTCGACCTTCGCGGAACTCCGTTGCAACTTGCCCTGCGCGTCGAGAGTGTCTGACCAAACGGTGTGGTCGATCGCGCACTCGCGCTTGGATTCAGGCTGCTTGCCGCTCTCGAGAGCCTTCACGTAGTGGATGGTCTGAGCGCCCGTCGTCTCGATCGATTGCACTTCCAGATTCTCCGTTACGACGGACTCGAGTGCGCGCGCGGTGCTCCCTTCTCGAGCCGTCCCGTCAGCGAGGTCCGATCGAGACACCGTATCGCTCGTGTACGAAGCGAGGCGTCGCGCCGCAATGAACGAACCCTGCTTCGAGTAAGTGCGAAGCTCGAGCCAGTGCTCGGAAGGGCGGTAGATCGTGACCGCTACGTAACCGTCCGGCGTTGGGACCCGCGCGCCGTAGCGCCACGCCTCGCTTTCGGACTCGTCCTCGTCCCGGACGAAGTCCGCGTAGCGGGGCGCGATCCGGTCGCCGACTTCGAGCGCTCCCGTGCGATCCAGATGAAGCGGCAGTGTCGCGGGCCGGAACCCTGCGAGGAACTCGCCGAACAGGCGTTCGCGGCGAGCGGCGTCCTCGGGTGCGACGGG
This sequence comes from Polyangiaceae bacterium, assembly GCA_035545855.1. Classification (GTDB taxonomy): domain Bacteria; phylum Myxococcota_A; class Polyangia; order Polyangiales; family Polyangiaceae; genus DASZVB01. The sequence continues at coordinate 2,488 of DASZXK010000062.1, read as the reverse complement.
GGGTGGCACCCCGCTCGTGTCCAAAGGCGGTTCGAGTTGGCCGTCGTCGGCAGCGCCGGCGCATCGGATGTCCCGCGGTCCGAGTTGCGCGCAGACGCGGTGACGACCGACGGCGAATCGGGTGACGGGTTCTTTCCAGCCAGCGGTCATGTCCCCAACGCACGTGAGAGCGCCGGCGCCGCCCCTGGCACAGAGCGTCCGACCCGCGGCCGAGATGGATTTGTACTTGGCCGGGCTGAGGGGCGGAGCGTCACCCCAACACCGCGGGCTGCCGTCGGGCAACAGGGCACAGACGAAACCATCTCCGAGCGCGAGGTCGTCGACCGCGAGCGTTCCAGGGGGAGGCAAATTCAAACCGTCGGCCTTGCCCCAGCACGTCAGCATCGAGCGTTCGTCCGCCGCACACGCAAGACAGTCGCCCACCGCGAGGAACCTCGCTCGGAGATTCGCTGGCGGCTCCGGCGGCGCGCACTGCGCGTCCGGTCCGACGCAACGCACCTCCGTCGCGAGCGCGCTCCCGTCCTTCCGGAGCGCGCAGAAGTGATTCGTGCCGCCGGCGAGCCGCCGAACCTTGAAATCTCCGAGTCCGCTGGTGAGCCCTCCGAAACGAGTCGCTTCTTCGGATGGGACACACGTCACGGTACCATCCGCCTGCACGCCGCACGCTACGGCGCGAGTCGCCGCGACCTGGGTGAACGCACCTTTCACGAAGTCCGTCCGCTTGCCCCAACAGCGAAGCGGTCCGGCCGTGAGGGCACCACAGAAGAAGCCGTCCGCGCCCGCGAAGGAGCCGAACGGAAGTTGCTGCTTTTCGACCGGCCGAGGCACCGATGATGATTCGTACGGAGCCAGTTCCTCGATTGGGGTCATCTCCGTCCACGAATCGAGCTCGGCCATCCGTTGAAGGCTCACTCGTTGCACTCGGCGAATCGGACTCGGCACTCCGGGCGCGGCCGACGCGCTCCCCGTTGCAACGGCCGCGCTCGGCGCCGGCCTTGCCGCGGGTTTGGGGGCGTCCTCCCGGGAGCAATGACAGCCGGTCAGCGCGAGGACGACCCCGGAGAAGCACCAACTGACGCATCGCCGCATCCCGCCTCCAACGCCCTTGCCTCGGAGTGTATTCGGACTTACCCATCCCGGAGAGCCTGCTTGTGGGGCAGGCGGGCGGCCTTCCGCAGAACCCCGTAGCGAGCGGGCGGGGAATCGAACCTCGTCCGACGGATTTGGAATCCGTTCGGCCACCATGGCCTCCGACCCAAGTCCCCTGGCGCCGCCTAGCGTTGCGCCGTCGCGCACGCTCCATACCGTTGGATCACTTCAGCGGTTGCGGTTCGTGCAGCGCCCCGCCGTCGGCGACGTGGAGTGACGCGTAAGGGCTCGCCGCGAGCCAGATTTCGAGCCCCTCCTCGAGACGCGCCTCGGCGTCATTTCGGCAAGCTTCGGCAGCGCTCGGGCGGCCGCGATGCTTCGCCATCGCGCAATACACCCGCCCCAAGTCGGAAGCAGTGACCTCTTCCATCTGGCGAAAGCTCGCGAGCCGGGCGTCGAGGTCCCGAATGAACTTCCTGGCGTCCTGGATCGCTGCGCGTCTCTTCTGGGGATTGCTACGAAGACCGTGAGAAACGCCAAAGATCGGTTGCGCGACGAGGTCGTCGATTTGCACGTGGATCGTCGAATAGGCCGAACCGGATGGTCGCGCCGCCACCTGCTCGATCGCCAGATCGAGTCGCGAGACCGCCGAAGCAAAGTCGCTAGCGAGCTTCGGCGACCCAAAGTCACGGATGAGTCTTTGAGCGCAGTAGGTCTTCTGAGCACCCGAATAGCCGTCCACCACGGATCCGCCATGCGAAGCAAACGCCTGCAACGCTTCCGCCGGATGCGCGTCGAAGATGCCGCACCAGGTGTCGGCTCCCTCGGCCACCGGGGCCGGACAGCTCTGTCCCCCGTACGAGAGTCCGGCTCTGAAGATCAGAGAAAGAAGGCGCGGGAGCTGCGATGCGCCGGGACTCGGCCGAGCGCCGACCGAGTCCGTCACGTCGGACGGGAGTCGATCTATCGCCAAGTCGCTGCCAGCGGCGTCACCGCGATCCCATCGAAGAAGCGCGGTATACGCGTACGCGATCGGATGCTCGACGTTCTCGATCTCCGAGCCAGGGGGAATCTCGTAGAGGCGTCCGATCGCGATTTGCAGGCGTCTGCGCAACGCCGGATCGCAGAGCATGCGCCGCCGTTCTTGAAGTTCGTGCGACCAATCCTCTTCGGGGTCTCCCAGGGATCCGCCAGGGGCGGGGCCCCGCTCCCGCACAGACACGGATGCGCTCGCTGTCGGGGCGGCACTCTGGGTTGGTGCGTGGTGGCACGCTATGGCGATGACGGCCGCGACCGCCCCCAAGTGGCCGCGTTGCAGCAGCACCGCGAGACGCATGTTTCGGTCTCCTACCCCGGCGGCACCGACGCCGCCACGCGGAGTCGCCACGCGCCTACGGCG
>DASZXK010000061.1:0-58836 GCA_035545855.1 Polyangiaceae bacterium | reverse complement strand
CGGCGCTGCGGACGACCTCCAGTACGCGACGGTATTCGAGCTGCCCGCCGCTCGGGACTGCTCGCTCCCCGGCGCGATCTGCGACTGCACCTATCCGCTGAACGACCAGCCCATCTGCGAGCCGAACCCGTCCGACAGCGGGAACCACACGCTCCAGACCCGGGCGAAGACGTACCCGGGGATCCGGGAGCTCGCGGTAGCGAAAGCCCTCGGCGCACAGGGCATCGTGGGCTCCGTCTCGCCGCCCCAGCTCGCGCGCCCCGCGGACGCCGACTACGGCTACCGGCCGAACGTCGCCGCCGTGCTCGAACGACTGCGGCCGGTGCTGTCGCGGTAGACGCGCCGCTCAGCGTCCCGCGTCGCTCGTCCCACCGTCGGGGGGCGTCACCGGCGCTCCGAGCGTGCAGAACCCGCCGGGGTAGATGCTTCCTCCATCCGTGGAGAGCGGCGGCATGTCCCGGCATTCTCCGGCGCCGATCTCGGCGCAGTTCACCGTCACGGGGGAGCCGGCGACGCAGAGGTCGAAGTGCCCGTCCGTGCACGTGGAGGATCCGGCGGGGCACCCCGGCGCGTCTGCCGGGTCCTGGCACTCGGCGCCGTCGGGAGTTTCGACGCAACGACCGCCGTTCCACGAGCAGTCGTGATAGCTCACGAAGCCGCAGCCGTCGCAGCCGAGCTTCACGTCGCCGTCGCACCGATCCTTCGCGGGGGACTCGCAGAGCGTGAGCGGGCGATCGGTGCAGCCCGTCGGAGAGTCCACCGAGCAGCGCATGCCGGAGCGCGAGCAGTCTCGCCGCTTGCCGTCGACGACCGCGACGTCGCCCTCGCAGGCGAGCGCCCCGTGCTTTTCCGTCGTGTAGCAACCGTCTTCCTGACAGGCGAGACCGGTCACGTTCGAGGTGAAGAGCGCGGCGATCGAGTCGCAGTCTCGCGCGCCGTCCAGGATCCCGCGCATCAGGAATTCGAAGCTCTCGTTCTTCCCGGGGTCGGGGATCCCGCGGTCCGCGATGCTGAGGGTGAGGGGCGCCGTCGCGCCCTCGGTGCACGCGACCTCGGCCCACGTCGCCGTCGAGGTCCGGAGGCTCTCGTCGTCCTTCGGGAACGCGCACGTCGCGTAGATCGCGCACGCTTCGGCGATGTCCTCCTTCGTGAGCGCGATTGCTCGAGGCGGGCGATCCGGCCAAGCCTCGGCTGCCGTGACGTCGACGCGACCGTCAGGCCGAACGCCGTGACGCGGGCCGCTCGGCGCCACCGCCGGCTCGGGACACGAACAGAGAAGGCAGCCCTCCGTCTGAACGACGTGCGCGTCGCAACCCGAATCGTCCGAGTGATAGCTGAAACACCCGGGCACCACGGCCCCGGCGACGACGAGCCCCACCAACCAGATCCTGCGTTCCCTCTTCTCTGCGTTCATCGAAGCGTCACTCGTGCACGAGGCATGCCCGGCGCAGCAATCACCGAGTTCTTCCGGTAACCTACGCTCGACCGACGTTCCCGCGCGCCCGGACCCTGACAGCCGGATCGCACGGTGTGGTCGTCCGGCATCACCTCTGGCGCTCGGGAGCTCGAGGCCCGGCGAACGGCGGCTCCGGAGGACGACGTTCCAGTCTGGAATATCGCCCCGGGAGGGGGCTACAACCCCTCGCGACACGACGCGGTCGGGTCTAGGTTACGCGGATGGCGAAGGACGTGCGGAAGCGGCAGTTCACGTTTTCATCCGTGTACCTGCTGATCGCGGTCGCCGTCATGATGGCGCTCCGGTTCTACGTGCTCCCCCACACGGAACCCGAGCCGATGCCGTACAGCAAGCTCCTCGGAGAGATCCGCGCCGGTCACGTCGCCGAAGCGGAGATCCAGAGCGACGCCATCGTCGCGAAGCTGAAGGAGAAGAAGAACGGGCGGGATCACATCGTGATCGCGAACCGGCTCCCGGGCGTCGATGCGGCGCCCCTGGTGGCGGAGCTCGAGAAGCAAGGGGCCTCGTTCGACGGCCACTTCGACAAGCAGACCTGGTGGGAGCAGATCCTCGGATGGGTCCTTCCTCTCGTCATCCTGACCGCCTTCTGGGGGATCGTGATGCGCCGGATGACCCGCAGCGCGGGCCCCATGACGATCGGGAAGAGTCAGGCGAAGATCTACGACCTGGACGAAGAGAAGCGCGTGACGTTCGCCGACGTCGCAGGGGTGGACGAGGCGAAGGCAGAGCTCGTGGAGATCGTGGATTTCCTGAAGCACCCCGACCGCTACAAGGGGCTCGGGGCGAAGATCCCGAAGGGCGTGCTCCTCGTGGGGCCGCCGGGCACCGGCAAGACGCTCCTCGCGAGAGCCGTCGCGGGGGAGAGCGGCGTGCCGTTCTTCTCCCTCTCCGGATCGGACTTCGTGGAGATGTTCGTCGGCGTCGGCGCGGCGCGGGTCCGTGACCTCTTCGCGCAGGCCGTGGAACGGGCCCCGGTCATCATCTTCATCGACGAGCTGGACGCCATCGGCCGGGCTCGCGGCGGCCCGCGCGCGTTCGCGACGAACGACGAGCGGGAGCAGACCCTGAACCAGCTCCTCGTGCAGATGGACGGGTTCTCGGCGGACGCGGGCATCGTCATCATGGCAGCCACGAACCGCCCGGAGATCCTGGACAAGGCGCTCCTCCGCGCCGGGCGCTTCGATCGCCGGGTGCTCGTGGACGCGCCGAGCCTCGCGGGGCGGGAAGCGATCCTCGGCGTGCACACGCGGAAGGTGAAGCTCGCGCCGGACGTCGACCTGAAGGTGGTCGCGAGGAGAACCCCCGGCATGGTCGGCGCGGACCTCGCGAACCTCGTGAACGAGGCGGCGCTCGCCGCGGTCCGCCGCGGCGCGACCGCGACGGCGGAGGTCGACTTCGACGAGGCGATCGACCGTCAGCAGCTCGGCCTGAAGAAGCAGGGCCGCGTGATGACCGAGGACGAGAAGCGCCGCGTCGCCTACCACGAAGGCGGGCACGCCCTGGTCGCGCTCTCCCTCCCCGGCGCCGATCCGGTCCATCGCGTGACGATCATCCCACGGTCCATCGGCGCGCTCGGCGCGACGCTCCAGCTCCCGACCGAGGAGCGCTACCTGATGACGAAGCAGGAGCTCGAGGACCGCATCGCCGTGATGCTCGGCGGCCGCGTCGCAGAAGAGCTCGCGTGCGGGGACATCTCGACGGGCGCGCAGAACGACCTCGAGCGCGCGAGCGAGCTCGCCCGGCAGATGGTGTGCCGGTTCGGCATGAGCGAGGCGCTCGGGCCGCTCACCTACGGGTCCCCCTCCGGGCCGAGCTTCCTCGAGGGCCCGGTCAGCCTCACGGATCGCAACTTCAGCGAGGCGACGGGCCAGCAGATCGACCTCGAGGTCCGGAAGATCGTGGACGCCGAGCACGTCCGGGTCCGCGGCATCCTGGGCGCGAGAAAGCCCGTGCTGGAAGCGCTGGTCGAGCGTCTCCTCGCCGAGGAGACGCTCGACCGGGACGCCCTGGACGCGATCACCAAGACCGCGGACAAACGCGCCGCGGAGTGACCGTCACTTCCCGGCGTTCTTCCGGATCTCCGCGAGGTCCCCGAGGCTCGCCTTGGGGCGGGGGTCCGTCGGGTCGAGCGCTCCGGCCTTCTTGAAGGCGCGTTCGGCGTCGTCCAGTCGCCCCAGCGCGACGAACGCGGAGCCGAGGTTCAGCCACGCGGACGCGAGCTTCGGGTCCTTGTCGAGCGCCTTCTGGAGCGTCGCGACGGCGCCCGCGACGTCCCCGAGCTGCTGCTCTGCGTACCCGAGGTTCGAGAGGAACGTCGCGCGCGGATCGGCGGCGACCGCGCGCTCGAGATACGGCTTCGCGTCCGCCGCGCGGTTCGCGGCGAGGTAGGCCGTCCCGAGATCCGACAGGGCGCGGGCGTCGTTCGGGACGAGATCGACGGCGCGACGGAACGCGACGAGTGCGTCCGCTACCTGGCCGCGGATGAGGAGCACCGTGCCGAGGTTCGTCAGACGTTCCGGGTCGTCGGGGTCGAGCTCCGCGGCGCGCTTCAGCCGCCCGAGCGCCTGGTCCGCCTTGCCGGTCGCGAGGAGAGCGACCCCGAGCGCCGACTGCGCCTCGGGATCGTCCGCCGCGAGCGCCGCGCCGCGCTCGAGGGCGGCGAGCGCCGGGTCGGCTTTCCCCTGGACGAGGAGGAGCCGCCCGCGCTCCACGTACGCAGGGCCGTACTCCGGGCTCGCGCGGATGACGCCGTCCAGCTCGGCGAGGAGCGCCTTCACCTCGGGGTCCTTCGGCGCGGCGCCGTAGTCCATGGACGTCCCGCGGAGGGCGATGCGCGAGCGGATCACGCCCACCTTCGGCGCCGCCTCCTTCGGCGCGAGCTTCCGCGCCTCCCCGTAGTGCGCCTTCGCGGCCGCGAAGTCCCCGGCGCGATACGCGACGTCCGCCAGCACGACCTCCTGATCCCAGGGCTCCCCCGAACCTCGGGCGAGCCCACCCGCGACCAGACTCCCCGGCCTGGGCGGAGCGGGGGACGCCGCGGCCGGCGCCGTTCCCGCGGGCGCTGACCCGGCTGGCGCGGACGACGCAGAGCTCGGTTGGGACGAGGCTTCCGGCGCCGGGGCGACGGGCGCCGCGCTCGGCGGAAGGCTCGCGGCGACGGCAGGCGCGGGCGACGGCGCCGAGGCGGGCGTCACGGGCGGCGGGGTCTCGCCGCTCGCTCCCCCGCAGGCGACCCCGAGGGAGGCCGCGAGGACCGAGATCACCCCGAGACGCATCGGTTCACGTGTCCTGCTTCACGGTGTGCTCTTTGCCGTCGAAGCGCACGAACGCCTTCTTGCCGTCGATCACCGTCTGGACGCACACCGGACGCTTCCAGACCCGGACGAGCGCCGCGAGCGTCTCTCGCGCGTAGTCGGCCCGGAGATCCACCCCGGCGTGCTGGTGCCGGAGGAGGAGCTCCCCGCGGTTCCCGAAGTTCGCGTCCTCCACGAAGATGTACGGATTGCCGCGGTTCGTGAGCTGGAAGAGGAGCTTGTCCTTGATCTTCCGGAACTCGCGGCTCTCGATCTCGAAGCGGTCCGAGCGGCTCGCCCACTCGAACGTGAAGAGCTTGTGCCGCATCGCGAACTCGGGCGTGAGGAACTCGTCGATGAAGGTGACGTCGTTGTAGAAGGCGCGCACCTCGAAGAGCTTCTGCCGGCCGAGCCCGAGGCGGAGATCCCAGTGCTTCTTCACCTCGAGGTCGTCGCAGTCTTCCCACTCGCGGCCGAACTGGCCCTTGTCCCAGCGCTCCTCGATGTCCCGGAAGAGCTCCACGCCGAGCTTGTACGGGTTCAGCTGGCCGGCGCTCGTCGCCATGACGGCCGCGTTGTTGTCCGCGTAGTCGAGGATCTCCGTGGAGTCGCAGACCTTCTCCGTCATGAGGCGGGAGTGCCAGTAGCTCGCCCAGCCCTCGTTCATGATCTTCGTCTGGATCTGCGGGAGGAAGTAGTACGCCTCGCTCCGGATCACCTCCAGGATGGACCGCTCCCAGCGCTCGAGCGGCGCGTTCGCGAGGAGGAACGAGAGGACGTCCTGAGACGGCTCCTTCGGGAACTTCCCCTTCTGCTGCTCCCGCTCCGCCTCGATCTTCTTCTTCTGCTCCTCGAGGTATTCCTCGGGGTTGATGAAGCTCTCCATGTACTCCTTCGCCCGGAGTCTCGGAACTTCCACCTCGCCCGGCTCTTCCTCTTCCTTCGCCGTCCGGCTCCGGACGACGAACGGCGCCCACGGATCGATCAGGTTCTCGAGCGAGAGGCAGTGGTCGACGAAGCTCTCCACCTTCTCTATGCCGTGGCGATCCACGAGCCGGCGCACGATGGCGCCGTGGTTCGCCATCTTGTCGATCCACTTGCGATTCGGGTCGTAGGCCGGGCCCCCACCGCGCCTCGACGGGTCGACGACGGGGCCCGCGGCGTCCAGATCCGTCGCGCGGAACATGAAGTTGTTCTTGAAGAAATCCACGTGGCCGAGCACGTGGCACATCACGAGCTTCTGATCCGTGAGGCTGTTGCCTTCGAGGAGATACGCGATGCTCGGGTTGTTGTTGATGACGAGCTCGTAGATTTTCGAAAGCCCGTACTCCGAGCTCTTGGCGAGGCGCTCGTACTCCATGCCGAAGCGCCAGTGCGGGTACCGGTTCGGGAAGCCGCCGTACGCCGCGATCTCGTTCATCTGGTCGTATGTGACCATCTCGAAGATGATCGGGAAGAAATCCAGGCCGTAGTCCTGGCCGAGCCGCTCGATCTTCTCCTGCTCGACGCGGAGGTAGCGGGGGATGCGCGGAGACTGTGCGAACGCCGTCGTCGTGCTCACCTCAACGCCCCTTTCCGAGGAACTCTTTGATGCTCCCGACGATGCCGTCCTTGTCCCGGATCTCGCTCGTCACGACGCTCTCTTCCTTGCCGAAATGCTCCCTGAGGTCCTTGATGAACTGGCCGGACCCGTAGGGGCTCTCCACCTGGCCGTAAGCGAACATGTTCACGCGGGGCAGGACGTTCTTCTTCAAGATCTCCATGCACGTGAGCGTGTCGTCCATGCTCCAGTTGTCGCCGTCCGAGAAGTGGAACGGGTAGATGTTCCACTCTTCCGGGGAATAGTGGTCGTCCATGATCTGGGACGCGAGCTTGTAGGCGCTGGAAATCATCGTTCCGCCGGATTCCCGCGTGTGGAAGAACGTGTCCCGGTCCACCTCCCGCGCGACGGCGTCGTGGATGATGTAGCGGCTCTCGAGCCCCTGGTAGTGACGGCGGAGCCAGGTATCGATCCAGAAGCTCTCGATCCGGACGATCTCCTTCTGCTCGTCACCCATCGAGCCGGACACGTCCATCATGTAGATGATGACGGCGTTCGCGACGGGCTCGGTGTTCTCCTTCCAGGAGCGGAAGCGCTTGTCGTCGTGCTGCGGGACGATGATCGGGTTCGCCGGGTCGTACGTCCCGGCCGAGATGCTCCGCCGGAGCGCCTCCCGGTACGTGCGCTTGAAGTGGCGAAGGGACTCGGGACCCGCGCGACGGATGCCCGTGTAGCGGTCCTTCGCGGAGAGGATTTTGTTCCGGCCCTTGTTCTCGATGGCGGGGAGCTCGAGCTCCTCTCCGAGGATGTCGGCGAGCTCGTCCAGGGTGATGTCCACCTCGAGGACGTGGTCGCCCGCGTTCTCGCCGGCCTTGCCGCTCCCGCCCTGCTGGTCGTCCCCAGGCTGGCCGGAGACCGGGTCGCCCGGATTTCCCTCCCCTTCACCCACACCGCCGCTCTGCTTGTCTCCGAAGACGAAGCGCGGAATGTCGATCTGCGGGACCGGAATCGAGACGAGGTCCCGGCCCTTCCGGCCGATCATCTCTCCCTGGGAGATGTACCGCCGGAGGTTCTGCCGGATCTTCCCGCGAACGATGTTTCGGAACCGTGAATGGTCCTGATCGATCTTGAGGGACATGCTCTCCGCGTCGAGGGGCGGCCGGACGTGGCGCGCTCTCTGGACCATACCACGTCCGCTTGATAAGACGCGGACCCGCCATGAAGGCCAAAGGCGCGGAGAATCTCAAGTTTCGGTGCACGGGCTGCGGCAATTGCTGCCGGGAGCCGCTCCTTCCGCTGACGGATGGGGACATCCGCCGGATAAAGGAGCGGACGGGCGACGCGGCGGCCGACATCGTGCGCTGGGTGGACCGGCACGGGATAGAAATGGACGACGAGCCGGAAGCCTTCGTGATGCTCCGTCAGGGGAAGCGCGTCATGGTCCTCGGGCACCAGAACGGCGCATGTCGCTACCTCGGGAAGGACGCGCGCTGCACGATCTACGACGCGCGCCCGCTCGGGTGCCGCCTCTATCCGTTCGACCCGGACTGGGATTCGAACGGAAAGCTCCGTCGCCTGAAGATCGTCCGGGCGACGGAATGCCCGAACGAGATGGACGGCAAGACGAAGGTCTCCGACCTGAAGGCCCTGGACGACCGGTACCAGCAGGCACACCGCGACCTGAACGCGAAGATCGCGGAGTGGAACGGCGTGCAGCGGAAGCGGAAGCGCGGAGGGAAGGCCGCGCAGACGGCGAAGGAGTTCCTCGTGTTCCTCGGACTCGCCTGACGAACGTCAGTACCTCACCGGTTTTCCGTTCCAGGAAATCTGGGGACCACGCCCGCATACGGCAGGCAGTTCTCTGCCGGCGGCGAACCGCCCCTGGTCACGGGCACGTGGCGGCGTCGTCCGTGCCGTAGATGGAGACCGGCAAGACGTCCGGCGGCAAAGGCCAGCCAGCCACGAGGGCTTCCACCGCACACGTCGGGAGCAACGGGGAGTTGCCGATCTCGATGTATCTTCCGACGCTCGACGTCGAAGCGAGAGCAGACACATCCGTGAGGACGGGATTGTCCGTGATCGTGAGGTCCAGCCCGATCGTCCCGATGCCGGAGAGCCCGGAGAGGGACGACAGGTGTGCACACTCTCGAATGGACAGATTTCCGGCGATGGAAAACTGCGCGGTCGAAAAGCCCGAAAGATCCGTGAGACCTACGGCGTCGAGCTGAATCGATTGGACGTAGCCGGCGAGCGAACCGACGTCCAGCGTGCGGAGGGCGGGAAGCCCGACGAGGTCGAGGGCGCCCGGCATCGACTCGAGGCTCGGCATCGTGAGGGAGGAGAGCGCTCCGTCATTCTGGGCCGTGAGACAGTCCGCCACTTTCAGCGATGACAGCGGGAGCTCCGTCACGCTCGGACAGTCGAACACACTGACGCAGGCGCGTTCGAGCGTCGCGAGTCCGGACACGTCCGCGAGATCTTCGTTCGCGTCGAGCCAGACGTTCGAAAGGGACGGCAGAAACCCCAGAGTCGGCGGGATCGCCGTGACGGCCGAACGAACGACGCTGAGCGATTCCACTCCGGAGAGCGCCGAAAGCGGCGCGAGCGAGGTCACCGCGGAGTCCGTCAGCTCGACGGAACCGACGTGGGCGAGCGCCGGGGCTCCCGAGAGCGCCGTCACGGAATTTCCGGAGACGGTCAGCGCTTCTCCGATGAACCGAAGAGCGGTGAGTCCCGTGAGATCGCCGGCCGTGGTCTCGGTATCGACTCGGAACCGTCCACCGACGCTCCGCAGATTCCGGAGACTGGAGAAATCTGGGTAAGTGCCCCCCGCGATTTCCACGTTGCCGGTCACGCATCGAACGGACGCGGCCCAGTCGGCGACGGCCGGCGTGTAAGAAACGAACGTGAGGTCTCCGGCTATCTGACTCACGCCGGCGAGGGCGGGAAGATCGGCGTCCGAGATAATCTGAATGGAACCTGCTGTGCTCCCCGGGACGACGTCGCCGCAATCTTCGAGACAGACGCCGGTGTCGACCCACTGTCCCGTCGTGCACATCTGGAAATAGCTGCTGCCGTTTCCGCACGGCGTGCTCCCCGGACGCGTGGATCGGTCCACGCAGACGTCGGGGTCGACGCAGCTCGTTTGGATGAATGCTCCGCCCTCACAGGTCGCAGTGATCGTGCCGCGGTCATTCTTTCCGCACGAGAAGGGCAGCGTCTTCGTGCTTCCAGCCGTGCACCCGACCGGCTCGATGCAATCCTCGAGTGTTCGCACGGCCCCACCGACGCAAAGTCGGCGTTCGTGCCCCCCCGCGCCGCAGGAAACCGAGGAGAGAGCCGTGGACACGTCCGAGCACAGGACGCAGGCAGCCGCCCTGAGGGTCGACGGGGGATTCACGTGGGGCTGCGGCGTGTACACGATTGGCGAGGAGAACGTCCCCGACGTCGTGCCGTCTGTCACGGTGATCACGAAATTCGACGAGGCGTCGAACCCATAGTGTCCGTCGAGCGACTTGCAGGACGTCGCGTCCGTGAGCGTGAACGTCGCCGACGGAAAGTCGTAGGGAATGCCCGGATGCGTAGGAGTGCCTGCGGTGACGCCGCTGTCGTGCTTCAGCTCGAAGCTGGAGACGCGCACGCCTTTCGAGGCATCATCCGGATCCGTCACGGTGAGTCCCGGGTCGCGCGTCGAGAGGTCGAAGGCATTGCCGGTGAGAGCGCCCTGAACCCGCAGGACGAACTGTCCGACATGGAGCAGAACGTCGAGGTCGAAGTCCCAGGCGTTCGAACCGCTCGAAGTCACGCTGACGGGACCGCGAACGCCCAGACCACAATCCCGCGCGTCCATCGTCACGGTCTGGCCGTTCACCCACGAGCGCCCCAAGAGACATGCGGGCGGATGCCCCCCGCCCACCTGAGTCGCGTAGGTCTCCAATGTTGGAATGACGGAATGGAGGGCGTAGTCGAGGGCGCTGACCCAGCCCCACACACTTCCGACGCCCGCGTCGTCCGCAGCGACGGCGCCGAGTGACGGATAGCCGCACGCCGTCGCCGCCGCCGGGGAACAAACCCAATCAGGCAACACGATGTGAGGCGGCCCAGAGTCCACGTGCGTACCGGCGTCCGATACGGCGCCAGCGTCGTCGTCTCCGGATCCGGCGTCGGACGACCCTCCGGTTCCGCCGTGCGGCGGAAGACCCGCGTCCGATTCGACGGCTCCGCCCGTTCCCGCGTTTCCGCCAGCACCGGACGGTGCGCCACCATCGCCCGTCGGTGTACCGCCGCTGCCGACGGTCCCGCCGCTCGCCGTGCCGCCACTACCAACGGCTCCGCCGCCACTCGCGCCGCCGTTGCCGCCACTACTCGACGATCCGCCGCTGGCCGAACCACCCGACTCGAGGAGCCCGCCGTCGATGTGAGCGCCAGCGAGCCCCTTCGTGCGATCGTCCGCGCCGCACCCGACGAGCCCCACGCCCAGCAGTATCCAAGCGACTGCCCTCACCCACTCAGTATCGCACGAACTCGGCCAGTATCGCACGAGGCGCGCGCATAGCCCGCACACACCTCGAAAATCGAAATGGATCCGCGGGGGTCGGTGAAGACCGACGCTGGCCCAACGGCCCTTCGCCCAACGGAAATCAGGGTGCTACAGATTCTGTAGCACCCTAGTTCGCGGGAGCGACCCCACTCGACGCTGGACGCGCTCCCGACGCGCGGGCCGCCCCCTCACTCCTCGACCTTGAGCCCATGCCCCCGCAGCGGCCCGAGCACCGACATGTCGTCGATGTTGTCCCCCGCCAGGTACAGGAACTTCAGCGACGTCAGGGGCTTCAGCGGCGAGAGGTCTTTCACCTGCGTCCGCTGAAGGCTGAGCCTCTCCAATTTCGTGCACGCGGAGAGCGGCTTCAGATCCGAGACGGGCGTGTCATCCAGCTGGAGCTCCGTCATCGCCGTCAGGTTCGCGAGAGGCGAAAGATCCGTCACCTTCGTGTGCCCCAGATCCAGGCGGTCCATCTTCACGAGCTTTTCGAGCGGCTTCAGGTTCTCCACGCGGTTCAAAGAAGCGCGGAGCGACTCCAGGTTCTTCAGGTCCGCGATGGGCGAGAGGTCGTCCAATTTACCGGGGCCGAGGAAGAGCTCTTTCAGGTTCGTGAGGTGCGGGAAGATGCACGGATCGAGCTCGTCCACCTTCGCCTGGGAGAGATTCAGGCTCTTCACCTTCGCGAGATCCGCGACGGTGACGTCTCCGTCCTTCTTCGCCGTCTTGAGACGGATCTGGGCCTCCATGACGGCGTCGCCTGCGAAGTCGACGACTTTGCCGGGCTTGCAGACCCGCGGTTCCTTCTTCTTCACCACCTCGGGTTCGACCGGCTCCACTTCTTTCACCGGCGGGGGCGCGGGCTTGGGCGCGGGTGCGGCAGACGCTTTCGCCGCCGCGGCTTCCAGGGCGGCGTTCTTGTCTTCGCACGCGGCGAGCAAGAGACAGGAAAGCGCGAGCGCGGACCCCGAAACCGACAGGCGGTGACCTCTCATGGTGCAGCGAGGGTAGTCGGATCGCCCGAGCCCACGCCACCCGAGAATCAGGGGCGCCTCAGCCGGTTTTTCCGCCGCGCAGAAGCTTTGCAGCATCGACGGCGCCGTACGTGAAGATCGCGTCGGCCCCGGCGCGCCGGATGCCGAGGAGGCTCTCGAGGAGGCACCGGTCGTAGTCGAGCCAGCCGTTCGCGGCGGCGGCCTTGAGCATCGCGTACTCCCCGCTCACGTGGTACGCGGCGACCGGCAGCGTGGAGTGCTCGCGCACGAACCGCACGACGTCCAGATAGGGCAGCGCGGGTTTCACCATCAGGAAGTCCGCGCCTTCCGCTTCGTCCAGCGCGATCTCGCGGAGCGCCTCCCGCACGTTCGCGGGGTCCATCTGGTAGGTCTTCTTGTCCCCGCTCTTCGGCGCGGAATCGAGCGCCTCCCGGAACGGCCCGTAGAACGCCGAGGCGTACTTCACCGCGTAGCTCACGATGCCGACGTTCATGTGACCGGCTTCGTCGAGCGCGCGCCGAATGGCGCCGACGCGGCCGTCCATCATGTCGCTCGGGGCGACGAGGTCCGCGCCGGCGTTTGCCTGGGCGACGGCCATCTTCGCGAGGATCGGCACCGTGACCTCGTTGTCGATCCGGCCGTCGACGACGACGCCGTCGTGGCCGTCGGAGCTGTACGGGTCGAGGGCGACGTCCGTCACGACCACCAGATCCGGGACGCCCTTCTTCAGCGCCGCGACGGCTCGCTGGAGGAGCCCGTTCGGGTTCTCGCTCTCCTTGCCGCGCGGGTCCTTCAGGGAATCGGCAAGTGCGGGAAAGAGCGCCACGGCGGGGATCCCGAGATCTCGCGCGGCCTTCGCGCGCTCCACGAGGAGATCCACGCTGAGGCGCGCCTGGCCGGGCATGCTGCCGATGGGCGTCTCCTGCTTCGTTCCGTCTTGCACGAAGAGCGGCCAGACGAGGTGCGCGGCGGAGAGCGTCGTTTCGCGGACCATGCCGCGGATCTCGGCGTTCACGCGGTTCCGTCTCGGGCGCTGCATCATGGCGAAGATCGTATCACTCCGGCGGAAGGCCGAGCACCTCGA
The DNA here is from genome assembly GCA_035545855.1 of Polyangiaceae bacterium. Classification (GTDB taxonomy): domain Bacteria; phylum Myxococcota_A; class Polyangia; order Polyangiales; family Polyangiaceae; genus DASZVB01. The sequence continues at coordinate 45,907 of DASZXK010000061.1, read as the reverse complement.
GATACGTGCGCCGGATCTCCTCGGTGAAATCCGCGTAGGCCTCCAGCAGGGCTTCCCCCTCGCTCTGGTCCGGCGTCCCGAAGATGCCCATGCGTCGCGCGAGCTTCGCGAGGCCGGCCGCCGTCGAGTCCACGACGGTCGCGTTCGTGCCGTGGACGACGCGGATCCGCTGCTCGAGCCGGCGGAGGAACAGGTAGCCGTCGCGGAGCGACTCGAACGCGGCGCGGGAGAGGTAGCCCGAGTCCTGGAGCTGGTGGAGCGCGCCCACCACGTCCGTCGTGCGGACGCGCGGGTCTCGCCCGTGACGCATCTGGAGCCACTGCGCGGCGAACTCGACGTCCAGCAAACCGCCCCGGCCGACCTTGAAATCGAAGCGCCCCGGCCGCTCGCGGCCGTGCTCCACCTCGAGCCGCAGGCGGAGATGGTGGAGCTCCTCGGCCGGAGGCGCGCCGCGCTCGTACGCCGCGACGTGGGCGAGCGCGATGGCGCGCGCGCCGAGCGCGGCGTCTCCGGCGCAGAAGCGCGCCCGGAGGAGCGCCTGGCGTTCCCACGCAGCGCCCGAGGAGCGCACCGTGAGCCGTTCGGGCTCGGCGTCCGAGCCGTCCAGCGGAACGCCGTGGTACCGGGCGAACGCCGGGAGCGACGTGACGAGGAGGCCGTGCGAGCCGGACGGGCGGAGCCGGGTGTCGAGCTCGTATCCCGGCCCGACGGCGTGGGGCTCGGAGATGAGGCGGATCATCCGCTGGGCGAGGCGCGAGAAGTGCTCGGGGGCGTGCTGCTCCTCGGGCGTCTTCTCGTCGTCGTAGATGAAGAGCACGTCGAGGTCCGACCCGTAGCCGATGTCGCCGCCGCCGAGCTTCCCGACGGCGATGACGGCGAGGCCCGGGGAGTCTCCCCCGGTCTCCCAGCGGAGCGCGTGCGCGAGGATCCGGTCGGCGAGCGCGGAGAGGACGCGGGTCACCTGCCGGGTCGGGAGCTCGCCGGCGAGGTCCGAGACGGCGACCTCCACCGTGACGCGACGCTGGGCCCGCCGGAGCGCGCCGATGAACGCCTCGCGGCGCTCGTGGGGTTCGGCGTCCGCGAGCGGCGCCGATTCGAAGCTTTCCACCTCCTGATCGACGATCCGCACGGCGTCCTCCTCGGACGGCGTGCCCTGGGAGAAGAGCGCGACGTCGGCGAGGTCGGGTCGTGCCGCGATCACCTCGCCGACGAAGGCGCTCGCGCCGAACACCGAGACGAGGCGCGCGAGGGCCCGCGGCTCGTCCGCGAGCGTCGCGACGTAGGCGTCCGGCGCTACGAACCGCGACAGGAGAGCGCGGAGCGAGAGCGCGGCCTGCTCCGGATCCGCGGACGTCCGGAGCGCTTCCACGACGCGATCGGCGAGGTCGGGGTGGCGTTCCACCGTGCGCGCACCGAGGAGGTCGTCCGGGCGCCGGGCCAGCGCGAGGAGATGGTCCGCGAGGTCCGCGTCGCCGAACACCTCGACGACCCGCTCCGGAAGATCCGGCGAGCGGTGCTCGAGGGCCGCGAGGAGCGGCGTGAATCGCGGAGCGGCTCGCACCGCGGACGACAGCAAGGACGAGAAACGGTCCTGCACCAGGTCCCGCGCGACGGAGAGAGCGGAGCCGAGCTCCTTCGCGCCGGGGAAGCCGAGGACCCGGCCGAGCACGTCGAGCTCCTCCGGGTCGTCGGGGAGCGAGTGGGTCTGGACGCCGGACGCCCATTGCACGGCGTGCTCGGCGCGCCGGAGGAGCACGTAGGCGTCCCCGACGTCGATGGCCTCGCGGTCCGTCACGAGCCCCTTCGCCTCGAGACGGTCGAGAGCGGCGAGGGTCCCCGACGTGCGCAAGCTCGGCTCGCGCCCGCCCCAGATGAGCTGGAGCGCCTGCACGAAGAACTCCGCCTCGCGGATCCCGCCTCGACCGAGCTTCAGATCGCGCGCGCGGTCCACCTTGAGCTCGGTGCGCGAGCGCTGGACCATCTCGGCGAGGTGGCCAGCGACCTCGGGGCCGACGTCGCGACGATAGACGAACGGGGTCACCACCTCGCGCGAGAACGTCTCCCCGAGTGCGGCGTCTCCGGCCACGGGCCGAGCGCGGAGGAGCGCCGCCCGTTCCCAGAGGCGTCCCCACGTCTCGTAGTAACGTTCGGCGCCCGAGAGCGAGTAGACGAGCGGCCCGCTCGCGCCCTCGGGTCGGAGCCGGAGATCGACGCGCCAGACGAAGCCGTCCTCCGTCTTCATTTCGAGCATCTCGACGGCCCGCCGCGCGACGAGCGTCCAGTACTCGTGGAGGGAGGCCTCGCCGGCCGCGCCGTCGTCGGTGTCGTAGATGAGGATCAGATCGATGTCCGAGCCGGCGTTGAGCTCGCGTCCGCCGAGCTTCCCCATTCCGAGCACGGTGAGCCCCGACGGCCCTCCGTCGGCGCGGAGCGGCTCGCCGAACCGGTGATTCGCCTCCGCCCTCCCCTCGGCCAGCGCCACCTCGAGCGTCGCCTCGGCGAGGTTCGCGAGCTCGGCCGCGGTCTGATGGATCGGCGCTCCCCCGAGGTGGCGCGGCAGGAGCTCGCGGAGCGCGATCCGGGCGCGCTGCTCCCACGCGTCGCGCCGGAGCTCGGCAAGCCGTTCGGCGCGGTCCAGGTGCTCGAAGACCCGCCGCTCGAGGCGCGGTAAGACGAACGCGCGACTGCGACGTGACCGCCAGCCTTGTCGGGCGATGCGCTCGAGGGCATCCATCTGCCAGCCGTGGACGGGGCGGAGCGCCGGATAGGCGGCCCCGAGGGCGACGCCGAGGCCGCGCCCTCCCTCGGTCCCGAGGTCCCGTTCGAGACGCTCGGCGCGTGACGGCGCGATGACTCGAGCGAGGGCGACCGGGCTCTCGGGACGGCGCATCGCGGCAGTCGGCATAGCACGGCCGATTCACTCACACATGCAAGCGGGACGGGGACCGTGTACCTTCGGCCCCGAGTCATGCTCGCACTCGCCCCCACCGGCGTCGGAAACTCGATCGTCCACGACGGACCGGTCGTGTGGAACAAGGAATCGATCCTCTTCTCGGCCTGCAACGAGGACACCCGGTCGGAGCTCGACGCCTTCGGATCGCTCGAGGGAAAGCGCGTGTTCTGCGTCACGGCGGGCGGCGGCCGCGTGCTCGGCCTGCTCCCGGCCCGGCCGAAGGAGATCGTCTGCTGCGATCTGAACCCGGCGCAGAGCGCGCTCCTCGAGCTCAAGGTCGCCGCCATGCGAGACCTCCCGCACGACGGGTACCTGAAGTTCCTCGGGGTGAGGGCGGACCTCGGCCGGCTCGCGACGTACGAGCGGCTCCGTCCGCGGCTCTCGGCAGGGGCGAAGACGTTCTTCGACCGGAACCCGGACCTCCTGGAGGAAGGCATCCTCTACCAGGGGAAGCTCGAGCGTTACCTCCGGGGCGTGTCCATCGCGATGAACTTCGCCCGCCCCCTCGGCGTGCGGCGGATGCTGGAAGCGCCGACGCTGGACACGCAGCGGGCGTTCCTGAAGAAGATCCAGAACCCCCTCTGGCGGACGGTCGCCGAGACGATGTGCCGCAGGTCCGTGCTGCGAGCGTTCTCGGGGGATCCCGGCTTCTTCCAGTATCTCCCGCAGGAGCTCCCCCTCCACCGGGAGCTCTATCGGCGCATCCACGACTACCTCCGGGACAATCTCCTCAGAGAAAACTCCCTCCTCCAGATCGTCTTCTTCGGACGGTACGTCTGGGAGCCCGGGCTCCCCGTCTACCTGAACGTGAAGACGTACGACGCCGCGCGAGCGGCCCTGTCGGAAGCGCGCATCGAGATCCGGACGGCGATGGTCGACGCCGCGCTGGAGTCGGAAAAGCGCGGGCGCTTCGACGCGTACTCCCTGTCGGACATCTCCTCGTACCTCGACGACGGCGCTCATCATCGGCTCTTCGAGAGCGTGATGTCGTCGGCGGCGCCCGGCGCGCGACTCGTCTCGCGGAGCAACATCCATCACCGGCCGCTCGCGACGGAGCACTCCGCGCGCCTCACGCGAGACCGCGTGCTGGAACGCGCGCTTTCGGCGCGCGACCATTCCTGCGTCCACGAGTTCGTGGTCGGGACGGTCGACCTCGGCTGAAGGCCGCCGAGCGCCCCGATTTGTCGATCGGGCGAACCGGTGGCATCGTCCACCCCGGCCGCATGCGCCTCCCGGTCCACCCGCTGCCTCTCGCGCTCGCCCTGACGCTCGCGTTCACCGGGTGCGCGCGTCCGGGAACCCGCCCGGGGGCAGCCGCGGCTCCCTCCGCACCGCGGCCCGCCCCCTCCCTCGCCGCCGCATCACCCGCCGCGGGCTCGGCGCCCGCGAGCGCCCCGGCGGACGCGCCGCCCGCATCACCACAGGGGGAAGAGACGGCAGACGACGACGACGACGAGGGCCCCGACGACGAAGGCGACGTCGAGCTGCCGCCGGACGCGACGCTCCGCCCGCCCCACCCGCTCGCGAACGTGTCGGACCGTGAGCTCGAGGAGCGGATCGGGCGCGACCTCCCCTCCCTCGGCTCGATGTCCGTCGGCAGGCCGAACGGCGGCCTCCTCGTGAACGGCGTTCAGCTCTCGGACGGCGACGCGTGGACGGTCGTCGCTCCCGGCGAGGCGTGGGCCACGGAGGAGACGTCGGAGTACCTGAAAACGGCGATCCACGCCGTCACGGCGCGCTTCCCGGATTCCCCGAAGCTCGCCATCGGCGACGTGAGCGCGAGGGGCGGCGGATACCTGAAGCCGCACCTCTCGCACCAATCGGGCCGGGACGTGGACATCTCCTACTACTACCGGGGCGGCGGACGCTGGTACCAGCGCGCGACGGCCGAGAACCTGGATCTCGCGCGGACCTGGGCGTTCGTCCGCGCGCTGGTCACGCTGACGGACGTGGATCTCCTGCTCATCGATCACTCGATCCAGGCGCTCCTCCGCGACTACGCGGAGAGCATCGGCGAAGATCGGGACTGGCTCGGCCTGCTCTTCAAGGGGCGCGGCGCGGTTCCGCCGATCATCCGGCACGCGCCCGGTCACGCGACGCACCTCCACATCCGCTTCTACAATCCCATCGCTCAGGAGACGGGCCGCCGCGCCTATCCGGTGCTGGTCCGTCGCGGGCTCGTGAAGGTGGGGCCCCAGTACTTCGTCGTGACCGCGCGCAAGGGGGACACGCTCGCGCGGCTCGCCAAACGGTACGACACGACGGTCCGCGCGATCCGCCGCGCGAACAATCTCCGCTCGACGCTCATCCAGGCGAAGCGCACGTATCGCATCCCGGTCAGCGGCCGCGCCCCCCCTGCCCTCGTGTCCGGACCCGTCGCCATTCCGCCCCGCCGCCTCCCCCCGGGCCCCGCGCAGACCGCCGCTCCAACCGCCGTGCGCTGAGCTCCCGAGATGGGTCCAGCCGACTCACGTCCCCGCGAGCACGGCGAACGGCGGCGTGGGGGGAACTCCAGGCGGGATAGTTTGTATACAAACTATCCGCGGCGGGTATCTCCTCGCGGGATGATTTGCATACAGATCATGCGTGGGGGGATCTCCCGGCTGGATGGTTTGCATACAAACCATGCGTCCGGGGATCTCCAGGCTGGATGGGTTGCATTCAGGGGGGCGCGGTTCCCGATGACCGCGGGCGCAGCCGAGGACCGCAGGGAAGCCGGGGGGACGAGGCCCCCCGCAGAAGAGAGAACGTGCTAGACCGCCGCTTCCCGATGCGGTTCCTGTGCATCTCCGACGTTCACGGAAACGAGCGCGCGCTCCGCGCCGTGCTCGCGGAGGGGAAGAGCCGCGCCTTCGAGCAACTCGTGGTGTGCGGAGATCTGCTCTTTCCCGGGCCGGAGCCGCTCGCGACGTGGCACCTCCTCGTGGAGCATCGCGCCGTCTGCGTCCAGGGCGTCTCGGACCGCGCGGTCGCGAGCGTGGATCCCGGAAAGCTTCGGCCCGCGACGCCCGAGCAGAAGGTCAGGCTGGAGCGCCTCGTCGCCACCAAGCAGGCCATCGGCGAGCTGATCGTCGCGCGGCTCGGAAAGCTCCCGCTCATCGCGCGGCTCCCGCTCGAGAACGGAAAAGAGATGGTCGTCGTCCACGGCTCGCCCGCGGATCCGACCGAGCCGTTCACCGCCGACATGACGGACGAGGAACTGTCCGCGCTCCTCGGGGACGACCCCGGAGACCTCATCGTCTGCGGCGGCTCCCACGTCCCGTTCCACCGGAAGCTCGACGAGGTGGACATCGTCAACGTCGGCTCCGTCGGGGAAGCCCCGCGCGAGGGCTGGGCGAACGGAACGCTCATCGACGCGAACCAGTTCGGAATGACCCTCGAACAGTTCGAGGTCGAGATCCCGAAGTGACGCGGGGCGAGCCCTCCGCTCGCGCCGGATCCGAGCGGAGCGTCTCTAAGTGAGCCCGGCGCGGAGCTCGCCGACGAGCTTCTTCACGGCCGAGACCCGCGCGGCCGTGTCCGCCCCGGCGGCGATCGCCTTCACGATCGCCGTGCCGACGACGATGCCGGACACGCCGTGCTGCTTCGCGACCTTCGCTTTTTCGCCGGAGTCGATGCCGAAGCCCACGACGACGGGGAGCTTCGCTCGGGCGCGGAGCTCGTTCGCGCGACCGGACGCCTCTTCCATCGAGATGCTGGCCGTACCCGTGACGCCCGTCACGGACACGTAGTAGACGAACCCGCTCGCGCGCGAGAACGCGCTCCGCTCTCGTTCCGTGTCGGACGTCGGCGCGAGGAGCGGAATGACGGCGAGCTGCTCCGTCTTCGCCGCGGCGCGGAGTTCTTCTCCCTCTTCGGGAGGCAGGTCCACGACGAGGAGCGCGTCCACGCCGGCTTCGCGCGCGGCCTTCGGGAGCGCCGACTCCCCGAACGCGACGATGGGGTTATAGTACGTGAAGAGCACGACGGGGGCTTCGCTCCGTTCCCGGACGGCCCCGACGACGTCGAGAGCCGAGCGGAGCGAGCCGCCATGGTGGATGGCCCGGTATGCGGCGGCGGCGATGACGGGGCCGTCCGCCGTCGGGTCGCTGAAGGGGACCCCGATCTCGAGAATGTCGGCTCCCGCCTCCACGCAGGCGAGGGCGCACGCTTTCGAATCCGCGACGCTCGGGTCCCCGACGCAGAGATAGGCGACGAGGGCCGGGCGCTTCTCCTCGGCGGTGCGAGAGAACGTCCGATCGATTCGCTCGACCGTCATTTCCCGGCTCCCGCGAAGCGCTTCGCGAGCGTCTGCAGGTCCTTGTCACCCCGGCCCGAGAGGCAGAGCGCGAGCCGCGCGGGGCGCCCCTTCTTCTTTCGCTCGGCGATCGCGACGTCCAGCACGCGCGCGAAGGCGTGCGACGTCTCGAGCGCGACGATCAGGCCTTCCGTCCGCGCCACCGTCTCCGCGGCCCGGAGCGCTTCGTCGTCCGTCGCGGTGAGGTACTGCGCGCGACCGACCTTCTTCAGGTACGCGTGCTCCGGGCCGACTCCCGGGTAGTCGAGCCCGGCGCTCACCGAGTGCGCTTCGAGGATCTGCCCGTCCGCGTCCTGGAGGACCATCGTCCGGGCGCCGTGGAGGACTCCGACGGACCCTGCCGTGAGCGTCGCGGCGTGCTTGCCCGTCCCGATGCCCTCCCCTTCCGCCTCGACGCCGTAGAGCGCCACGGCGTCCGGGATGAACGCGCGGAACATCCCGATGGCGTTCGAGCCGCCGCCGACGCACGCGACGACCGCGTCCGGAAGGCTCCCGGAGCGTCGCACGACCTGCTCCTTCGCTTCGTCCCCGATGACGCGCTGGAGCTCGCTCACGAGCATGGGGTACGGGTGCGGGCCCGCGGCCGAACCCACGCAGTAGTGCGTCGTGCGGACGTTGGTCACCCAGTCGCGGAGCGCCTCGTTCATGGCGTCCTTCAGCGTGCGGGAGCCGGACTCGACCGGGATGACCTTCGCGCCGAGCATGTTCATCCGGAGGACGTTCGGCGCCTGACGCTCGACGTCCACCGCGCCCATGTAGACCTCGCAGGGGAGGCCCATCTTCGCCGCGGCGGTCGCCGTCGCGACGCCGTGCTGCCCGGCGCCCGTCTCGGCGATGATCCGTGTCTTCCCGAGCTTCTTCGCGAGGAGCACCTGGCCGAGCGCGTTGTTGATCTTGTGCGCGCCCGTGTGGCAGAGGTCCTCCCGCTTGAGCCAGAGCTCGCCGATGGACTCCCCTGTCGGGTCCAGCTCGCGAGCGAGGCGATCGGCGCGGTAGAGCGGCGTCGGGCGGCCCACGTAGTGCGTGAGGAGGTCCCGCCATTCGTTCTGGAACGCGGCGGAGAGCACGATCTCGTGATAGGCGCGCTCGAGCTCCGCGAGCGCCGGGACGAGCGTCTCCGCGACGAACCGTCCGCCGTATTCTCCGAAGTAGCCGGGCTTCTGCGCTTCCGCGACGACGACCTGACTCATGGCGGCGGAAACTATACTGCCCGCGTCCAGCCGCACCAGCGAAGACCGTGCGCGCCCGGTCGCTCTTCAGTCTCCGCTCCCGCTCGGGACGGCCTCCGCCGCGGCCAGGGGAACGGGGGAGAGGGCGCACGCGAGTGTCGCCTGCGGGTAGGTCACGACGAATCCGGTACCGGTTTTGGTAGTCGTGAAGCGCCGGACGACGGCGAGCGTCCCGGGCTCGGACCCGCGGCGGGAGACCCGGTACTCGCGGAGCACGGCGTCGCCGTCATCGGGTTCCACGGTCACGGCGAACACGAGTCGATCGGCGGCCTCCGTGACGTTTTCGACCTGCAGGGGCTCCGACGTCGGCCGTTCCTCGCGAAGCGCGAAGGTGTCTCCGGCGCGGAAGACGCGGACGGTCGCCGGAGCCGCCGGCGACGGTTTCCCTGCGGCGTCCTTGCACTCGGTGACGGTGTATCGGGCGACGACGTCCCCGGGGTCCGGCGCCGCGGGCGAAACGACCCGCCCCCCTTCCACGGACGCGCCGCAGGAGATCACGGCCGTCGCGGCGAGCGCACTCCACGCGCCCGCTCCACCGTTCACGAGACTCCGCGCTGCGCCGCCTCGATGAACGCCGCGACGCGGGCACGATCCTTCACGCCCGGGGACGACTCGACGCCGCTCGCGACGTCCACACCGAAGGGACGAACGACGCGCACGGCGCGAGTGACGTTCTCGGGCGTGAGCCCTCCGGCGAGGAGCAGCGGGCGCTCCTCCGCGAGGCGCCGCACGAGGCTGAAATCCAGGGTCTTCCCGGTGCCGCCGAGCTCGCCCGAGACCTTGGCGTCCACGAGGATGCGTTCGCCGGGAACGTCGCTCGCGAGGCGGGCGTCCTCCGCGTCCCCGATCCGGACGGCCTTGAACGCACGCGGCAGGAGCGCTTCCACCACCTCGGCCGACTCGTCGCCGTGGAGCTGGACGTAGTCGAGGCCGACGGCGTCCCGGATCCGGGCCGCTTCGCTCGGGTCGACGTCCGCCATGACGCCGACGAGCTCGACGCGCCCGCGAACCGCGTCCGCGATCTCCCTGGCCGTCCGCTCGTCGACTCGCCGCCTGGACGTCGGCACGAAGTTCAGGCCGAGCGCCGTCGCGCCGAGCTCGGCACACGCGACGGCATCCTCCGCGCGGGTGAGCCCGCAGATCTTCACGTAAAGGGACGACACTCCCATGGGCATGAGGAGCATACCTTTCGCCCGGGTGGCTGCCACGATCCGCGGGCGCGTCGGGGGACGCGGGCGACAAACCGAGCGAAAAACACGCCCTGGCTCGCGGGACCTCCGCGAAACGGGCGAACTCGGCTAGTCTGAATGGATGGCTCTGCTGAACCTCCCCGAACCGTACGGGGCCATCGATGCCCTGGTCGAACAGGGTGACTACTCCCAGGCGCGGGCCACGCTCACCCGGACGCAGGGAACGCCCGCACTCGCCGAGCTCATCGAGGTGAAGATCGCGCTCCTCGACGGCTCGCTCCAGCCGCAGATCGCGATGAACCGGCTCCTCGCGGTGATGCGCAAGGAACCGAAGCTCCCGGGTCTCCAGGAACTCTACAAGGAAGCGTCCCGCCTCTCTTACGACGAGGGGGCCTCGTCACTGTCTCACTCGCACCCTCCGCCGCCGATGAAGCCGCGGACCTGAACGTCCGCCGCGGGCTTCCCGCACGGAAAGACGAGGACGAGACCCGACGGAACGGGCTCGAGGAGCGCCGCCTCCTTCGCGACCGAGCTCCGCGAAAAGCCGGGGACCCACGGGAGCGAGCGCCACGCCGGAGAATCCCCGATGAACTCCGGCACGACGAGATCGAGCTCGACGTAGCGCCCGCCGGTGAGCTTCACGAGGGCGGGGCCGAAGCTCCACTGTTCGCGCCCCGGACGGGGCGAGACGTCGTCGTGGAGGGAGCCGCCGTAGAGGACGACCATCTTCGGCGCAGGGGACGCCGCCTGTTCGCGGGCGAGCTTCGTCGCGAGCTCCGTCACGAGCCGCGTGACGACGTCGAGGCTCGTCGCGACGGCCGCTTCCCCGCCCGACGCGATCTTCGCGAGGTCGTCGCACGTCGGTTCGAGGGCGTGCGGGCGGATGCCGAGCTCCTTCGCGCGAGCGCCGAGCGCGACGTAGTCGTTCTGGTCCGTCGGCGCCTGGTGTTCCGTGACGACCTTCTGCTCCTTCGCGGCGGCCTTCGTCTCCCGCTTGCACTTCGGGTTCGGGAGCATGAGCTCGATCACGAGGTCGCTCGCTCGTCCCTGGAGGAGCGGGAGGAGGTCCCGCGTGAAGCGGCGAGTCGCGGGCTCGATGGCCTCGCTCCCCTTCTGCGCGTGAGACTCGCCGACGCCGAGGACCCGCGGATCGCGCGCGAGCACCTCGGCGAACGCGGCGGTTGCCGTCGGGAAGCGACGGCAAGAGACGGCCCCGCAGCTCCCCGAGCCAGGCGCCGGGGCTGCCGCAGAGGCGCTCGGGGTGGCCGCCGGGTTCGGGGGCGGAGGTGGGGAGTGCCGGCAACCGACGAGGGCGGCAGCCACTCCGAGCGCGGATACCCCGAATCGCGGCTTCACGCCGGGGAACGGTAACGCGGTCTCGCGCGGGACAGGAAGCCGTGCAAGACTCCGTCGCATACGCAGCTTGTGTGGAGGTGCATCGATGATGCTTGTTGGACGTCGGAGCGGGCTCTTCATTGGATCCGTGGTCGCCGTGGTCGCGTGCGGCGGCACGGTGACCGAGCGGAGCCAGGGTGGCGCGAACGAGGGTGGATCCGGCGGCTTCAGGTCCGGATACGACGGCTCGGGCGGCGGCGTTGGCATCGGCGTCGGTTCCGGAGGTGTTTCCCCCGCGGGCAGCGGCGGTTCCCCCTACTACGGCCCCGGCGGGTCCAACGCCGGTGGCTGGTACCCGGACGAGACCGGTGGGTACCCCTCGGCGGGCGGCGGCGTCGCGGTCGGGGACGAAGATGGCGGCATCGCCTGCGCCAGCTCCGACCCCGGAGGCGCGCGACGGCACGGGGACTACTGTGGAGACCTCCCCGTGGGTCCGGGTCTGGACGCGCGCTGCGCCTTTGCGAGCGAGCTCGTCTCGGAGCCGCTGCGGCGCCTCCTCGGGCATGCGGAGTGCGCTCCGCCCCTCCTCTGCGCGCCGGCGGCGGACATCCCCGTCGAAGGCGGCATCATCTGGACCGAAGCGGGGGCGCCACCGTCGCCCCAAGGGTGCACGACGACGATGGGCCTCGGCGCGCCGCGGGCCGGAGGCTGCGTGGCACGCCCCTTCACCGACGGTTACCCGCTCGCGCCCCTGCTCGCGAAGGAGACGTGCGGGCTCGTGGAGGTCTGCGTTCCCTGCGCGGATCCGGTGAGCGGCGCGAGCACCGGCGCGTGCCCGACGGGCGGCGGCGAACCGACGATGCCCCGATGCGGCGTGTTCGACAGCGGGCCGAACGAGGGCGTGTGCTTCCCTCAGGCCACCATCGACCTCCTTCGAGGCAACCGGACCCACGTTTCCTTCAAGCAGGACGAATGCCCGCCGGGCGACGTCTGCGTGCCGCCCGAGCTCGCCGGAACGCTCGGGACGTGTCCGGTTCGCTGCACGACGACTCTGGGCTCGTTCGGCGGACAATACGCGGCCGGGGCCTGCACGCCCTCGTACCTCGTGCGAGACATGAACCCGTCGGCTCTCGCCATCCTGACGCAGGGGAGCTGCGCTCCGGGAGAGCTGTGTTCACCGTGCCGCGATCCGCTGAACAGCGGGGCGCCGACCGGCATCTGCGAATAGAAGCGCTCGCGCGCCCTCACGCCTTCTGTTCGAGCTTCGCCCACGTGTCCCGGAGCCCGATGGTCCGGTTGAACACGAGGCGGTCCGGCTTCGCGTCCAGGTCCACGGTGAAGTAGCCGCGGCGTTCGAACTGGAAGGACGCACCGGCGGCGGCGCCGCCGAGGCTCGGTTCCACCTTCGCGCCGGTGAGCACCTCGAGGGATGCGGGGTTCAGGTGCGCGGTGAACGGGACGCCCTGGTCCTCTCCCTCCGACGGGTTCTCCTTCGAGAAGAGCCGGTCGTAGAGGCGGACCTCCGCGTCCTTCGCGTGCGCGGCCGAGACCCAGTGGATGGTCCCCTTCACCTTTCGGCCGTCCTTCGGCATTCCGCCGCGGGAGTCCGGATCCCACGTGCACCGGAGCTCGACGACGTTCCCCGCGGCGTCCTTCACGACCTCCTGGCAGCGGACGAGACAGGCCGAACGCAGGCGAACCTCCGCGCCGGGCGCGAGACGGAACCAGCCCTTCGGCGGCGCCTCGCGGAAATCGTCCTGCTCGACCCAGAGCTCTCGCGAAAACGGGAGCTTCCGCATTCCGCGGTCCGGAAATTCGGGGTGGTTCTGGGACTCGAACCACTCCGTCTCCCCTTCCGGGTAGTTCGTGATGACGAGCCTGAGCGGCCGGAGGACGGCCATCGCGCGCGGCGTCCGCGCGTTCAGATCTTCCCGGAGCTCGTGCTCGAGGAGCGCGACGTCCACGACGCCGTCCTTCCGGGCGACGCCGATGCGCTCACAGAAGGAGAGAATGGCGTCCTTCGTGTAACCGCGGCGACGAAGACCCGCGAGCGTGGGCATCCGGGGGTCGTCCCAGCCGGAGACGTGCTTCTCCGCGACCAGGACCTGGAGCTTCCGCTTCGAGAGCACCGTGAAGCTGATGTTCAGGCGCGCGAACTCGATCTGCCGGGGTGCGTCGTCGATGCCGATCGCCGCGATGAACCAGTCGTAGAGGGGACGGTGATTCTCGAACTCGAGCGTGCAGATGGAGTGTGTGATGCGCTCGATGGCGTCGCACTGGCCGTGGGCGTAGTCGTAGATGGGGTAGATGCACCACTTGTCCCCGGTGCGGTGGTGGGGCGCCTTCCGGATCCGGTACATGGGCGGATCCCGGAGGTTCATGTTCGGCGAGTCCATGTCGATCTTCGCGCGGAGCACGTGGGTCCCGTCGGGGAACTCGCCGGCCCGCATCCGGCGGAAGAGGTCCAGGTTCTCGTCCACGGAGCGGTCCCGGAACGGGCTCGGGACGCCCTTCTTGTAGTAGTTCCCGCGGCTCTCGCGGATCTCGTCGAGGCTCCGGCTGTCCACGTAGGCCTTGCCCTTCTGGATGAGGAGCTCGGCCCACTGATAGAGCTGCTCGAAGTAGTCGGACGCGAAGTACAGATTCGCCCACTTGCCGCCGAGCCAGCGGACGTCCGCCTGGATCGACTCCACGTACTCGACCTCCTCCGTGAGCGGGTTCGTGTCGTCGAAGCGAAGGTTGCAGGTGCCGCCGTATTTCTCCGCGATGCCGAAGTTGATGAAGATGCTCTTCGCGTGGCCGATGTGGAGGTAGCCGTTCGGCTCGGGCGGAAATCGCGTCGCGACGCGCCCCCCGTGCTTGCCGGCGGCGCGGTCGGCTTCCACGATCTCGTTCAGGAAGTTCGGGGCCTGGTCGGTCGGCGGGGACGCGGCGGCGGTCATTTTTCCGTCGCAGACGATGCGACGACGGGCTCGCCGCCGCAAGAGGACGCTCGGCCTCGTCCGGCCCTCACGGCGTCCGGAAGAGCCCGGTCATCCCGCGCGTGCCGCCCGCAGACCAGACCGCGGCGAGGATGCCGAGGAGGCTCGTCGCGAACACGAGACGAACCACCGTCCAGTACCGCGCGGGAGGCATCCGCCGCGGCGGGACGAGCGCGGCAGCGAGCGGGATCGCACCAAAGATCTGGTGGAGGAACAGCGCGCCGTACGCGCCGGAAGCGACGACGAGAAGTCGCGCCAGGGTCTCCGCACGGCGCGGACCGAGGAACACGGCGGTCGTCGTGATCCCCGCGGCCCGGTCCGCGTCGTGGTCACGAACGACCTGGATCGTCTCGAACACGGCGGAGAACAGGCCGAGCTCGCCCGCGAGGAGCCAGCCGAGCCGCGAGCCGAGCGGGAACGCGACGGACGTCATGCCGACGCCCCACGCCGCCATGGCGAGGACGTCCACGAACGGCAGGCGCTTCAGCCAGCGGGAATAGAGCGCGCAGAGGCCGGCGCCGAAGGTCACGCCCACGAGCAGACCCGGGTCGTAGAGGAGCGCGAATCCGACGAGCGCCGCGAGAAACCCGAGCTGGGCGGCGAGCGCCGCCGAGCGATGCTCGGCGAGGAACCGCGTCTTGTCCGACGCGCGCCCGGCGCGGAGATCCCGATCGACGTCCAGGTAGTCGTTGTTGAGGTAGGAAAACAGGTTCAGGACGAGCGCGAACCCGGACCGCGCGAGGAGCGCGTCCGTCGGAGTCCGGAGCGCGACGAGCAGAGCGACGGTCGCCACGAGGTTCGCCATCTCGAGGCGAGCGAGCCGGTACACGGCCACGTCGACGACGATGCGGAGCGCGGCGCCGACCATGTCCTTCTACGGAAGGTACAACTCGAAGGACGGAGGTGGCGAGACAATCGCGACGAACCCCGCCGGGTCTCCGGCGATCGGCGCGCGTTCCACGGCACACGAAGGCCGGCACGCGAGGCCCTCCGCGAAGTGGAACCGGAGAACCACCCGCGCACCCGTCGCTCCGGAAACGGTGACCGAGCCGACCTCGGCGCGCCCCACGGTTCCCCCGCCCTCGAGGAACCACGACGGCTCCCGGACGACCCGGCGGAGCCGGTGGCCCGCGACGTCGATCGGCGGCTCGAGCGCGGGATCGTCACGATCGAACACCGAAGGCGCGCCTCCGAGAACGACCCAGCCGATCGCGTAGCGCTCGAGGAACCTGCGCACCAACTCCGGGGACGCACGCTCTTCGAGCAGCATCGACGGATCCGCCGCGGCCACGGACGAGCCACGCTCGACGAGAGGCCCGATCACGGGGACCGACGTCTCCGTCGCGAGGAGGAGCGCGAGCTCCGCGTCGTCCACGAGCACGCGACCGCGGCTCCGCGCGCCCTCGGATAGAAACGCCGCGACGCGACGGGTCGCGTCCCGGACGCCGTCGTGGCCGAGACGCGCCGGGGGCGGATCGCCGTTTCCGACGAGCGGCGACACCCGCGCGTCCATCCCCGAGCGGAGGACGCGCGCGGGCAGGAGCTCCGGGAAGTAGGTCGCGACCGTGCGATACGCGCGCGGGATCCCGAGGAACAGGAGGACCGCGAGCGCGGCGCGCAGCGTGGGCGAGCCGCTCCGGTAGAGGTCCCCGAGACGGAGCTCCGCGAGAAAACCACCGGCGACGCTCGCGGCGAGGAACGTCGCGCCCACGACGAACAGGGCCGGATCGACGGGCCACGTCGCATGGACGAGGCCCCCGGAATACCCGAACAGGAAGCCGAAGAGGACGAGCGCGACGACGGCGCGACGGGGGACGTCCTTCGCGAGCGGTCGCCGGCAGGCGAGCAGGCACGCCGCGACGGACACGGTCCGGACGAGCGTGCGCGCGGCGCTCTCCGCGGGCCGCCCCGGACCGACGACGTCCATCGTGTCCCAGAGGAACGCCGAGGGAACGGACTGGAACGCCGTGGCGAGCGGCTCGAGCGCCCCCTCCCCTCCGCCGCGACCGAACGCGGCGAGCAGGGCGAGCGGCACCGCGTGGAGCAGAACCAGCCGGAGGCGGCGCGCGGGAAGGAGACCCGGCGTGGCGAGCGCCACGGCCGCCGAGACGACGAGCGGCGGGAGCGCGGCGAGCGGATGCGCGGCCACGGCGAGCGCGAAGACCCCGGCCCCCGCGAGCGCCCAGCCCACGCCGCCGCGAAGCGCGCGGAGCGCGACGGCGAGGCCGAGCACGGCGGCCGCGCTCGCGAAGAGCCAGGGCACGCGTCCCGAGTGCCACGCGACGTGAACCGTCGAGTCGAAGAACCAGAGCGCCGACCAGAGCGCCGCCCCGACGACCGCGCCTGGACGGGGAACGCGAAGAGCGCGCGCCGCGGCGTAGCCGATGAGCGGGATCGCGACGTGGACGGCGAGACAGAGCACGTTGAACGCGCGCGCCGGCTCCACCCCGAGGACGGCGAGGAACGGAACCCCGAGCCAGAAGAACCGGGGAGCGAGCGCCCCGGGCGGACCGAGCGCCGCGCCCGCCGCGACGAGCGGGTCGTAGGCGCGGGACGATCCGAGGAGGTCCCGCGCGAGCGTCGCGCGACCGACCCGGTACCACTCGAGCGCGAACGCGTCGTGAGACATCGGCACCGCCGAGAGCAGCACCTCCCGCGGAGCGAAGCGCGTGACGAGCCAGAGGTGGACGCCGACGACCAGCGCGAGCGAGAGCGCGGACCGCGGCGAGCCGCCGGACGGATCTTCCTCAGCCATGACCTGCCGCTCCCCGCGCCGGGCGGAAGACGACCGGCGCGAGCGCCGCCGCGAGCCCGTAGGACGCCGCGGCGACCCCGAGCGTCGCGGTGATCCCGACGTGGAGCGACACCAGGGTCGCCACGACGGAGCCGAGCACCGACGTTGCGCCGTTCGCGGCGAAGAGGAACGGGAGCCGGTCTTCCGCGCGTCCGGCCACGGCGCGGAGCCCGGCGGCGAACGGCGCACCGAGGAGGACGCCCAGCGGAACCAGCGACGCCGCGCACGCGAGCGCGCGCACCGAGACCGGCGCACCGAGCACCAGCGCGAGCCCCGCCGGCGCTCCGATCCCCGTGACGAGCACCAGCACCCCGCAGCCGAGAAGCGCCGCGACCCCGGCGCCGGGACGCGCCGCCACGCGCGCGGACAGGAACCGGCTCCCGACCGCGGTCGACAGCAGGAGCGACGCGAGGACGACGGCGAGCGTGTACGTCGGGTGACCGAGGTACGTCGCGAGTCGCTGGAGCGCGCCGATCTCGGCCGCCATGAAGCCGAAGCCGAGACAGCCGACGAACAGCGAATCGGCGTAGACGGATCCGCCACCCGAGGCGAGCGCCTTCCGGAACGCGAGGAGGGGAAGGCCGAGGCTCGCGAACGCCATCAGCGCCGTGACGACGAGGACCTTCGAGAGTACGACCAGCCCGTCGCCGAACGGGTATGCGAAGGAACGCGCCGCGAGCGCGGGGAGGAAGTGACTGGCGCGGTCCTGGTAGAAGAAGAAGGGGCGGTCGTCCGTCGCCGGCGTCGTGTCGAGCGGGAGGGCGTCGAGGTCCCGCCGGAGCACGGCCGCGTCGGAGGCGGCCGCGATCCGATGGATGACGGCCCCTTCGCCCTCGCCCGTCGCGGCCGCCAGACCCGGCACCCACGCGACGTGAAACCGGAGCGCGTCGGCCGCGTCGCCGATGCGCTGGACCTCGCTCTCCGAGAACCCCGAAGGTTTCACGAGAACGTCGAACATCGTCCCCTCGGTGTGCACCCAGGGTGTGGTGAGCACGGCGAGCGCGCGGGACGGGTCCACTCCGCGGCGTTCGAGGGCCGCACGCGCGACCGACACGAGCCTCGCGCCGACGGCCATCTTGGGCAAACTCACGGAGGAGACGGAGAGGATCCCGTCCGGACCGAGCCGATCGAGGAAATCGGCGAACGCCTCGACGGTGTAGAGCGTGTTCTCGGTCAGGGAGAATGCCCCGGCCCCCGTCGCCGCGCTCGTGTCCACCATGCTGAGGAGGAGCACGTCGAAGCGGCGGTCCGTGCGACGGACGAAGCTCCGTCCGTCCTCCACGTGAACGTCGACGTCCGGGCGGCGGTAGAGGTCTCCGGTGAAGTCCCGGAACCGACCTCGTACGACTCCGTCCACGATGAGCGGGTTGATCTCCGCCGCAGTCACTCTCCGGGCTCCGGCCTGGAGGGCGGCGAGGATGTCCTTGCCGCCGCCCGCGCCCACGACGCAGACCTCGGACGGAGAAGGGCGCAGGCGAAAGACGAACGCGGACAGATCGTACGAGGCGTAGTCGGCGTCCTTCACTGCGCCCGGGAGCCTCGTCAGCACCGTGAACGCGCCCATGTCGATGAACACGCCCTTCTGCTCGGGGACGGGGCCCCGGTACGTCGGGCTCGTCCCCCAGCCGCGGAACCCGTCGAAGGGCACGACCGTGACGCGGGAGAAGGCATTCCACGCGTCGAACTCCGGCGGACGTCCCCGGAGGTCGATCTGCTTGGCGCGCGTCGCGTCGAGCATGCCGGTGCCGAGGAGCACGACGCCGAGGAGAACGCCCGCGCCCCCGAGCGCGACGCCGCGGAGACCGCCGCGGCTCGCCGTCCTGCCGAAGAAGAAGGCCGCGAGCGTCGAGAGGGCGGCGCCGGCGAGGAGCGCCGCGGGGCCCCCGAGAAGCCCGAGCAACGGGACCACGAGCACGCAGGACGCCGCCGCGCCGAGGAGGTCCACCGCGTAGAGCCGGTGCACCGCGGCCCGATAGCGCCGGACGGCGAGCGCCATCGCGAAGCCCCCCGCGAAGAACGGCGCGGAGAGGACGAGTGCGACGAGCGCGATCTTCGGACCGAGGCCCGCGTCGTCGCCCGCGGATGCGCGATCGAACCAGTACGGAACGACGCGCGACAGGCACAGATCCGCGAAGACCACGGCGACCGAGAGCGCTCCCGAAGCGAGCGCGAGGTGTTCGCTCGTGCGAGTCTCGTCGAGCCGCTCGCGGCACGCGAAGACGAGGACTCCGGCGACGCTCGCCCCGAAGAGCGCGACGGAGATCGCGAAGAACGCGAAGTGGTACCAGATGACCACCGAGAACAGGCGCGTGAGAACGAGCTCTGTCGTCATCGAGGCGGCGCTCAGCGTGAGCACTCCGAGAGCGACGGTCGGACGATAGTCGTCTCGCGACACGATGCCTCAGTCGGCGCCGGTTGGGGGCGCGGCCTGCGCGGGCGCGGCCGCAGGAGCTCCGGGCGCCGCTTCGCCCGCGCCGCCGTCGGAGTCGTCCGCTCCGGCCGCGTTCTCGTCGAGCACCATGCCGCGCGACGTCATCGTGCTCATCGCGGTCAGGCTCCCGGTGCCGACCTGTCCGTTGATCTCGCCGGTGAGGGTCAGCCGGGCCGCGCTCACGAGGCGGCCCTTCTTCACGATCGCCGTCAGGCGATCGACCTCGAGCTGTCCGTCCCCGTCGCCGCGGAACTGCTCCACCATCGCGACCTTTCCCGGATAGAAAGGGTGCGGGATCGTCTGCCGCGCGGCCCCCTGGCGGAGCACGAGCCCGACGATCGCCGTCGATTCGCTCAGGCTCTTCAGGGTCATCTCGGCGATCTGCTCGATCTGGATGCCGGCGAACTCGAGCCTGTCGGAGAAGCGCCAGCGCGCGCCGACCCCCACGGGAACGGACGGGAGGCGGAACGGGAAGTGACGCTGCGTCTCGAGCGTCTGCTTCACCATCGCCTGGACCTCCTTCGGCGGGGCGACGTCCCCGCGCTCGCCCTCGACGGAGACGACGGCGGCGGACTCCGCGACGAGGAACCGGAGCGGCGTGCCCTCGAGGGGGTGCAGCATCCGGTTCCAGGCGTCCACGGTGCCGGGCGCCGCGCCGGGCTGGCGGACGGCCATGCGCGTGATGACGGCGCGCTCCTCGATGAGATCCATCGTTCCGCCGTCGACGGTCGTCACGATGGGATCGGCGCTTCCCCGGAGCACCTCGCGGTCCACGGTGGTCGTCACCGTCGGGCCTTCGAGCGGAGGTCCGCCCTCGAGCGCCATGGAGCCGGATCCCTCGACGATCAGCCGGTAGCGGAGGCCGGCCCACCGCGCCACGCGGAGCGCGACCTTCGGCTCGGCGCCCTCGGAGATCATCTCGACGTCGGAGTGCACGGGCGCCTTCTGGACTCCGAAGAGCGGGTTCTTCGGCAGCCCCTTGCACGAGCAACCCTTCGGGCCACACCCGAGCGAGAACGCGCCGAGGACGAGCAGCCCGTAGACGGTCGCCCGGAGCGCGTTCGTTCCGCCGGGGTGGCTCAAGCGCCGGCTTTCCAGGCGGCGAGCTCTCCCACGAGGACCCGCGGCGCGCGACGGAGCTCGTCCGTCGTGCGGCTTCCCGTGAGGAGCATCGCCGTCGTGAGCTCGGCCTCGAGGCGATCGAAGAATGCGAGCGCTCCGGCGCGTCCACCGGTCTCGAGGGCCTGAAGCGCGGGGCGAGCCATGCCGGCGGCCGTCGCGCCGAGCGCGATCGCCTTCGCGACGTCGAGTCCCGACGCGATCCCCCCGGAGGCGAGCACCGTCCGGAAGCCGACGCCGGTCACGGCGAGGAGACTCGCCGCGGTGGGGATGCCCCATTCGCGAAACGTCTCGCCGACGTCGCGGAGCCCGCCCGTCGCCCGCGCGGTCTCGACCGCCACCCAGGACGTCCCTCCGGCGCCCGAGACGTCGACGTGCCGGACACCGACCTCCGCGAGGCGCCGCGCGGCGGACGCGCCGATGCCGCACCCGGTCTCCTTCGCGACGACCGGGACGGAGAGCTCGCGGGAGAGTCGCCCGAGGGCGTCCAGCACCCCGCGGAAATCCCGGTCGCCTTCCGGCTGCACGATCTCCTGAGCCGGGTTCAGATGGACACAGAGCGCGTCGGCCCCGATCTGATCGACGAGCGCGCGAACGGCGTCCGTGTCGATCGCCGCCGCCTGCACGCCGCCGATGTTCGCGAACACGAGCGCCGTCGGCGCGACGCTCCGGATCTCGTAGGTGGCTCTGGCATCCGGGCGCTTCAACATCGCGCGCTGACTGCCGACGCCGAACGCGTAGCCACGCTCCTCGGCGATCGACGCGAGCTCCCGGTTGATGCGCTCGGCCCGATCGGTTCCGCCGGTCATCCCGGCCACGAAGAGCGGCGCGCGGAGCACCTTGCCGAACACCCGGACGCTCCGGTCGATGGCCCCGACGTCGATCTCCGGGAGGGAGTCGTGGACGAGCCGGACGCACTCGAACAGCGTGGACGTCGACCTGAACCCGACGTCTCCGGACGTCGCGAGGTCCAGGTGATCCACTTTGCGACTCGAGATGTCGGCCATTTTTCGCGAGCAAAGCGCCCAATCTACGCGCTCGCAAGCGCGCGCTTTTTTCCCGTCGGGGCGGAGAGCGTTGACGCGGCCCCTCGCGACTCCTAGGCTCGGGCACGAAAATGCCAGCGAAGACGAGGGCTTCCAAGCGAAGCCGCGACCGGGCGAAGAGCCCCCCCCGCGGCGCGGCGAAGCGTCTTCCCGGGAACCCCTTCGCGGCGCTCCTCGAAACCGTTCGCAAGGAGGTCGACTCACGCCTCGCCGGCCTCTTCGACGCGAAGATCGACGCGGCGGCGAGCCGCGGCCCGGAGGTCGTGGACATGGTCGAGGCCGTCCGCGACCTCTGCCTCCGCGGAGGAAAGCGCCTTCGCGCCGCCCTGGTGGTCGCGGGCTACCGCGCCGCGAGCGGTTCGGCCGACCTGGAAGCGGCGCTCGACGCGGCCGTCGCGATCGAGCTCCTCCACGCTTACTTCCTCATCCACGACGACTGGATGGATGACGACGCCGTCCGGCGCGGCGGCCCGACCGTCCACACGGTGCTCGCGGAACGCTACGGCTCGAAGCGGCTCGGAAACTCGTGCGCCATCCTCGCCGGGGACTACTCGCTCGCCCTCGCGACGGAAGCGCTCGCCCGCGTGGACGTGCCCCCCGAGCGGCTCCCGCGCGCGTTCGCGGCGTTCGCGGAGATGCAGAGCGACGCCATCGCCGGACAGCAGCGAGACGTCCTCGCGCGCTCGCCGGACGCGGAGATGACGTACCTGCTGAAGACCGGGAGCTACACCGTCGCGGGCCCGCTTCGCATGGGGGCGATCCTCGCCGGAGGCTCGGAGAGCCTCGCGACGGCGTTCGATCGGTTCGCGATTCCGGCCGGCATCGCGTTCCAGATCCGCGACGATCTCCTGAGCGCGTTCGGAGACGAGAGCGTCACGGGAAAGCCCTTCGCGAACGACATCAAGATGGGAAAGCGCACCCTCGTCGTCGAGCACGCGTTCCGGCTCGCGAAGGGCCGGGAGCTCGCGGCGCTCCGGAAGGCGTTCGGTAACGCCCGCGCGAGCCGGAAGGATCTCGAGGCCGCCGTCCGGGTCCTTCAGCGCTCCGGCGCCGAGAAGGCCGCGGAGGATCGCACGCTCGAGCTCGCGCGAAAGGCCGAGGAGGCGATCCTCGACATGAAGGTGGCGAAGACGGGCCGGGCGCTTCTCTCCGGCGCGCTCGACGCGCTCCTCGAGCGGCGGAGCTGATGGCTCGGTCCTCCGGGAAAGCGATCCTGCTCGGCGAGCACGCGGTCGTCTACGGCGTGCCGGCGATCGCGGCAGGGCTCGAGCTCGGCGCGACCGCGACGTGGACGCCCGGCGGCCCGGGAACGATCGTGCTCGGCACCCACGCGACCGCGACGGTCGGGGACGGAACCGAGCTCGCGAACGCCTACGAGGCGCTCCTCGACGCGCTCGGCGCGAAACCGGGCGCCGTGTCGGTGACCCTGGACCTGCCGGCGGGGGTCGGGCTCGGGGCCTCGGCGGCCATCGCCGTCGCGGTCGCCCGGGCCGTCCTGGAGGGAGCGGGCGAGACGGCCCCGCCGCTCGCCCGCGTCGTGGACGGGGCGATGGCCTGGGAGCGCGTGTTCCACGGGAATCCGTCGGGCGTGGACGCCTGGGCGGCGGCACACGGTGGCTGCCTGGTGTTCGTCCGCGGGAAGGGCATCACGCCGCTACGCGTCGCGAGGGACCTCCCGCTGGCCATCGGCGTCGCCGGTCCCCCCGCGAGCACCAGGCAGATGGTAGAAGGCCTCGCGAAGCTACGCGACCGGAAGCCCGAGATGGTGCAAAAGTCCTTCGACGGCATCGAGTCGCTCGTGAAGAACGCGGCGCTCTGCATCGGCGCCGGGGACCTCCCGGGCCTCGGCAAGTTGCTCGACCTGAATCAGATGTTGCTCTCCGGATTGTTCCTCTCCACCGAAGACATCGAACGTGCGTGCGGCATCGCGCGCGACGCGGGCGCGCTCGGCGCAAAGCTCACAGGTTCCGGCGGAGGCGGCTGCGTCGTCGCCCTCGCGGACGGCGATCCGGCTCCGATCCTCGACGCCTGGAAGGCCGCGGGCATCCGCGGATTCGGAACGTCCGTGCGGAAGACGGAGAGCGCAGAGTGACCGTCGCCGTCGCCTGCGCGAACATCGCCCTCGCGAAGTACTGGGGCAAGGCGGACCGGGGCCGGAACCGTCCGGCCGTCCCGAGCCTCTCCCTCACGCTCGACGCCCTCCGCACGCGGACGGAGGTCACCTTCGATCCCTCGCTCGCGGAGGACGACGTCTCGCTGGACGGTCGCGCCGCGCGGGACAAGGAGAAGAAGCGCATCGCTCAGATGCTGGACGAGGTGCGCGAGCTGGCCGGCATGAAATCGCGCGCGCGGGTCGCTTCCGCGAACGGCTTCCCGACGGCGGCAGGCCTCGCCTCGAGCGCGTCCGGCTTCGCGGCGCTCGCCCTCGCGGCGACGCGGGCCGCGGGGCTCTCGCTGTCCACGAACGCCCTGAGCGCGATGGCGCGCGCGGCCTCGGTCTCCGCGGCGCGGTCGCTCCACGGCGGCTTCGTCACGCTCGCGGCGGAGGGCGAGCACGCCGAGCCCCTCGCGCCCGGTTCGCACTTCCCGCTCGAGATGGTGATCGCCCTGACACGCGCCGGAGAAAAGTCCGTCGGGTCCACCGAAGGCATGATCCGGACGAAAGAGACGAGCCCTTACTACGCGGGCTGGGTCTCGCACGCGCCGAAGCTCTTCGAGCGCATCCGTCAGGGCATCCTCGATCGCGACCTCGCGGCGATCGGGCCCGCCGTCGAAGCGAGCGCCCTCGCCATGCATGCTTCCATGTTCGCTTCCGACCCTCCCATCGTGTACTTCGCCCCCGTGACCCTCGCCGTGATGGACCGCGTCCGTGAGCTCCGCGCCGGAGGGATTCCGGCTTACTTCACGATGGACGCCGGGCCCCACGTGAAGGTGCTGACGCTCCCGGAGAGCGCCCCCGGAGTCGCGGAAGCCCTCGGCGCGGTTCCGGGCGTGCTCCAGGTGATCCGCTCCGGCTCGGGGCCCGACGCCTTCGTGGAAGCGGGCACTCCGTGATCGCCCGGGCACCGGGGAAGATCGTTCTGTCCGGCGCGTACGCGGTGCTCGAAGGAGCGCCGGCGATCGTCGCCGCCGTGGACCGGTACGTGACGGCGGACACGAGTCGCCCGCCGCCGCTCCTCACGCCCGAGGTCCGCGCCGCGCTCGGGAGCGATCCCGCTCCGTGGTTCGACGCCGGTCCGCTCCGGAACGGCGACAAGAAGCTCGGTCTCGGCTCGAGCGCGGCGATCCTCGTCGCGTCGCTCGGCGCCGTGTACGCGGCGAAGACCCCGTTCGACTCGGACGAGGCGCTCCGGGAAGCGGTCCTCGGGCCGGCCCTCCTCGCGCACCGGACGGCGCAGGGCGGCGGAAGCGGCATCGACGTCGCCGCGAGCGTCCATGGCGGCGCCATCGTCGCGCGAAAGACGGAGTCGGGGCTCGAAGTCCGGCACGCGACGCTCCCGGCGGATGCCGTCATCGAGGTCCTGTTCGCGGGCGTCCCCGCGAGCACGTCGGAGCTCGTCTCGAAGGTGCGAGCGTTCAAGGCCAGGGCGCCTCACGAATACGCGGGGTTCATCGAAGATCTCCGGAGCGGCTCGGAGGAAGCCGAGCAAGCGCTCGACGACGGCTCCGCGATCGGCCTCGTCCGCGCGCTCCGCACTCAGCTCCGGGGATTTTCGGACCTCGGCGAGCGCGCGCGCGTCCCCATCGTCACTCGCGAAGTGGCGCGTCTCGCGGACGCCGCGGCCGAGGAAGACGCCGTCGTGCTCCCCGCGGGCGCCGGCGGCGGAGACGTCGCGATCTACGTGGGCACCGCGCCCCCTTCCGCCGCGCTCGTGCGCGCGTTCGACGCGGAGCGGCACGAACGGCTGCCCCTCCGCCTCGGTGCACAAGGCCTGCACCGGGTCCTCGCCTGAGGAAATCACCCCGCCCCGAGCCCGCCCGTGTGAAAATCCAAGGGCGGGGCTGCCGATGACGAACAGGAACTCCAGGATCCCCGGATTCTACAAGCTGTCGATCAGCGAACGGCGCGAGCAGCTCTCCCGCGCGAGCGGCGTTTCCGTCGAGGAGATCGCGGAGGCGCTCGATCGCGGCGGCCTGGACACCGAGACCGCGGACAAGGTCGTCGAGAACGTCCTCGGCCTGTACGGGCTCCCGTTCGGCGTCGCCCTGAACGTCCAGGTGAACGGCGTCGATCGCCTCGTTCCGATGGTGGTGGAGGAGCCGAGCGTCATCGCCGCCGCCTCGAACGCCGCCCGAATGGTCCGGGGCTCCGGGGGGTTCCGCGGCCAGATGCTGGAGAGCCTGATGACCACGCAGGTCCAGCTCTTCGACGTGCCGGATCCGGAAGCCGCGCGCGTCCGCCTCGTCGCCGCGGAGGAGGAGCTCCTCGCGCTCGGCGCCGCGAGCGTCCCGAACCTGCTCGCGCGCGGCGGCGGCCCTCGAAGCCTCGAGGTGCGCGATCTGGGCGAGCGATGCGTCGTCGTCCACGTCCACGTGGACTGCAAGGACGCGATGGGCGCGAACCTGGTCAACACCATCGCGGAGGCCATCGGCCCGCGCGCGGAGCAGCTCTCCGGCGGGAAGCTCGGACTCCGCATCCTGACGAACCTCTCGGACCGGCGGCGCGTGCTCGTCCGGGGCCGGGTGAAAGCGGCGGACCTCGGGGTCGGTCGCGGAAGGCCCGGGGAGGCCGACATCGACCCGGTGGAAGCCGTGGATCGCGTCGTGGAAGCCTCTCGCTTCGCGGAGCTCGACCCCTACCGGGCGGCGACCCACAACAAGGGCATCATGAACGGCGTCGACTCCGTCGTGATCGCCACGGGGAACGACTACCGCGCCGTCGAGGCCGGGGCGCACGCGTTCGCCGCGCGGAGCGGCCGCTACGCGCCGCTCGCGATCTGGCGCCGCGAAGGCACGGACCTCGTCGGCGAGCTGGAGATGCCCCTCGCCCTCGGAACCGTGGGCGGCACGCTCCGGGTACACCCCGCGGCGCGCCTCGCGCTCTCGATCCTCGGCCTGAAATCGGCGGACGAACTGTCCCTCGTCGCGGCCTCGGTCGGGCTCGCGTCCAACCTCGCGGCCCTCCGCGCGCTCGCGACGGAAGGGATCCAGCGCGGCCACATGTCCCTCCACGCCCGCTCGGTCGCCATCGCCGCCGGCGCGACGGGGAACGACGTCGAGATCGTCGCGGCGCGCATCGCCGAGAGCGGCACGGTGACGGTCGAGGCCGCGAAGGCCGAGCTCGCGACGCTCCGGCGGTAGGCGCGCGGAGTCGCGCCCCATCGGGCGCGCGCTCGCCGTGCTCTGGGGGACGCCGCCCTGCGGGCGAGCTCGTCCAGCGACGGTGAGCGTCGTGGGGTTGGTTTGTGGGGGACCTGGTCCCCCGAGGCTCCTCGGGTCCTCGGGCTTCGCCCTGCGGGCCTCGGACCTCTCCCCCTGCCGCGCCCGATAGGGCGCGCGCTCGCCGTGCTCGCGGGTAGCCGTGTATCGGCTGGACCAAGCGCGGGGCGGATGGTTTGTATACAAACTGTCCGGGGAGGAGATACCCCCCCACGGCGCCGTTGGCCGTTGGCCGTTGGCCGTTGGCCGTTCGCCGTTGGCCGTTCGCCGTTCGCTGTTCGCTGTTCGCCGTTCGCCGTTCGCCGTTCGCCGTTCGCCGTTCGCCGTTCGCCGTTCGCCGTTCGCGGTGTATCGGCTGGACCAATCAATTGACGCGATTCGCCGGTATGCTCGGCTCGTGCGGCTGCTCCCCTGCTTCGTGCTCGCCGTCGGGCTCAGCGCTTGCGCCCCAGGGCCGGAGGTCGTGCGCCTGTCGAACGGCCGGGACGTGTCGGGACGCTTCGTCTCGGAGGAGGCGTACGCGGAGTTCCTTTCCGGAACGGTCGCGGAGGCGGCCGGCGATCTCCGGACCGCCGCGGAGCGATACCGGGCCACCCTCGACGCGGACGGCGGAGCCGCGGAGGCATGGGCGCGGCTCGGGGTCGTGCTCTGCCGCTCGGCGCCCCATGAAGCGGATCGCGCGCTGTCACGGGCCGAGCGCGCCGCTCCGGACCTCGCAGCTCCGTTCCTGGCGGACGCCGAGTGCGCCCTCGTCCGCGGGGACGGAGCGCGGGCGCTCGCAGCGGCTACCCGGGCGCTTGCCCGAGCTCCGGACGACCCCGAGTGCACCCGGGTCGTCGCCTCGTCGCTCGAGCGTCTCGGGAGATCGGACGAAGCCAGGCGGATCCGGCGCGCGGCGGAGCTTCGAGCGGACACGGGTCCCCTGCGCCCGGAGCCACGAGGGGCCCTCATCGACGAGTCGGCGCCGCGGGACGGTTCCCTCGGTCCCCCTGCGCCCGGACCGCGACGAACCACGGAAGGCATCGTCCTCGAGAAGATCCGGCTGGGCCGCGCGGCGGACGCGGTGCGAGCCGCGTCACTCGGGCTCGTGTCCGATCCGGGGGACTCGACGCTCGCGGCCCTCGCGCTCTCGAGCGCGGATCTCGCCGGGGACGACGCTTCGTTTCAGCGCTTCCTTCGGCGGTTGCCGGCCGATCGCGTGGCCCCCTCGGAGGCCGCGCTAGCCGAGCTGGAGGCCCTCATCGCGCGGCGGCTGGGCGAGTCGGCGGCGAACGCGTTCCGGCGAGCGCGCCGACCGAGGGCGCGCTGAGGCCGCCTCACCTGGAAGACGGCGCCGCAGACGGCGCGCCGCCGACGGGCGCCTCCGGCGCGTACGGCAGCGTGATGTCCACCGTCGCTTCTTCCCCCGCGACGACGGTCACCTTCCGGGAGACGGTCGCCTTCGTCGCAGGGAGATAGGCGGAGACGGTCACCTCTCCGGCCGGGATGCCGTCCACCTGGAACTTGCCGTCGAGACCCGTGACGACGGCCGTCGGATACTTGAGGACGAAGACGTCCGCGACGGCGTAGTCGTGCGTCTGGTCCTCCAGCCGATACTCGCCGACGCGCATCGGAAAGAGTTTCACGGTGTCCCCACCGGGAACGGCCACCTGGAGTGCCGCCTGCTTCGCGCCGACGAGGCGCGGAATGAACGTCTCGCCGCCCTTGTTCGCCACCTCGATCCGCTGACCGAAGACCATCGCGATCGTGCGCGACTCGAAGGCGCATCCACGCGCGACGACGCGCCGGACGTCCGACTTCGCCGGAAGATAGCCCTGGTACCCCGTGACGGCGACGAGCACGTCGCCGAGCTCCCTGCCGGGCCCTTCACGGAACAGCTTCCCGTAGAACGCGCGCGCGTCCTCGCAGGTCCCGGCCGGGATCCTCGCGAGGACGGGGAGGTCCGGCGCGGGAGGACCCGAGACGCGCACCGTACCCCGGACGCTGCCGATGGGTCCGGCGTACGGCTTTTCCCCGGCGGGGTTCACCGCAGCCTGAACGAGCTCCGGAGCGAGGGCCTTGAGTTCCGGCGGTGCGGCGCTCGCGGTGGCCGACGGCTTCGGGGCGCCCTCCGCGTGCGGCGCGGACGAACGGCACGCGGCCGGCCCGAGGACGAGAGCGGGGACGAGCAGCGCGAAGCGCGCGGGAACTGGATTCATGGCTCGAAGGACCGGTGCCGGCGTGACCCGAAAACGGCTCGCCGGTTCTATCAGAGGGGGGCGGGAGCCGGAAACGAGGGAGAGCGCGGGGCGGAGCTCGTGTAGGGTCGACCGGGTGTTTCGCCGGGGCCTGCTCCTCCTCACGGCCGGCGTGCTCGCGGGCGCATGCCGCGAGCCTGCCGAGGGCGCTCACCCCGGCGGCTCGGCGTCGTCGGCGACGGAGGCGCCCGTGCTGGGCGCCGAGCCCCGGGTGCTCGGCATGGGCGAGCTCGGCCGGACCCCGCATTTTTCCGCGAGCGTCGACTCCGTCCGCGAGTGCCCGATGGATCCGCCGTTTTCGCCGAAGAGGGGCTTCCTGAAGCTCGGCGTGGAGCTCACCCTGACGGGAACGACCGCGACGGAGGTCCCGACGAACCCCTTCTATGCGACGGTGGTGGATCCGTCGGGGACGACGTACGCACCGACGCTCGCCGGATGCGAGCCGGGGCTCTTCGCCGGGCGCGTCGCCGAGGGGAAGTCCCAGACGGGCTACGTGACGTTCGAGGTCCCGAAGGCGGCGACGCGCCTCGAGCTCCGCTACCGGCCCGCGATCATCGGCGCGAAGGACGAGGAGCTGCGCTTCTCGATCCGCCGCTGACGGACGCTCAGAGTCCGGCCGTGCTCGCCATCTCGAGCAGGCGGCCGGGCATGGTACCGAGCACGAGCACGAGGACCGCGGCGATGACCAGCGCGGACGCCACGAGCCCGGAGCGCATGGGCACCGCGAACGGAGCGCCGGGCGCGGGCTCCCGCATGTAGAGGTGCACCATCACCTTCATGTAGTAGTACGCGCCGATCACGCTGTTCAGCATGCCCACGACCGCGACGGTGTAGAGCCCCGAGTCCATCGCGGCCTGGAAGATGTAGAGCTTCCCGAAGAAGCCGGCCGTCGGCGGGATCCCCGCGAGGGACACGAGGAACAGGGAGAAGGCGAGCGCCGCGGCGGGGTGTCGCTTCCCGACGCCCGAGAGGTCCTCGTAAGAGACCGCTTCCTTGCCGTGGCTGCCGCACGCGATGAGCGCGCCGAACGCGCCGGCGGTCGAGACGGTGTACGTGAGGAGATAGAAGAGGACGCTCGCCTGCCCCGTGGAGCCGGCGCGCATCGTCGCTGCGACGCCGATGAGGACGTAGCCCGCGTGCGCGATCGACGAGTACGCGAGCATTCGCTTCACGGACTCCTGGCGCCCGGCGACCACGTTCGCGACGGTCATCGAGAGGACGGCGAGCGTCGCGATGACCGGCGGCCAGCCCGCGCCCCAGGAGAGGAGCCGCTCGTCGCCGAAGCCGACGAGAAGCACCCGAAGGAGGACCGCGAACGCCGCGCTCTTCACGGCGACGGCCATGTAGCTCGTCGCCGGGGTCGGGGCGCCCTCGTAGGCGTCCGGCGTCCACATGTGGAACGGAACGGCGCTCACCTTGAACGCGAGCCCCACAATGTTCAGGACGAGCGCGATGAGCACCGTCGGAGCGCTCACCTTGCTCCCGGGGGTGCCGATCTGCTTCACGGCCTCGCCGATGCCGGCGAGGTCGGTGTGGCCGGTCGCGCCGTAGAGGAGCGCGAAGCCGAAGAGCATGAGCGCGGCGGCGAAGCTTCCGAGGAGGAAGTACTTCAGCGCCGCTTCCGCCGCTCGGACGCTGCCCCGGCGGAGCCCGATCATGCAGTAGACGCCGAGGGACATCGTCTCCAGCGCGACGAAGATTCCGAGCAGGTCCCCGGATGCCGCGAGCGCCATCGCGCCCACCGTCGAGAGGAGGAGGAGGGGGAAGAACTCTCCCCGGTCGATCTTGTGCTCCGGGAGGTAGCCCGCGGCGAGGAGCGCGGCGAGCGCGCCGCCGAGGGAGAGAACGAACTCGAAGAAGACCGTGAAGCGGTCCACGACGAAGTACGGCGCGACCTTCGCGACGCCCTCGAGCGAATCCGGCCCGACGAGCCACACGCTCACGGAGAGCAGCGCGCCGAGGAACAGGATGACGGACGCGACGAGGCCGAGCTCGGCGCTCCGGCCGGCACCGGCGTCCACCACGACGCCGTCCTCGATCCCGTGAGCCGCGGGCGCTCCGAACGCCTCGGCGAGCATGAGGAGCATCGCGCCGACCCCGACGACGAGGATCGGCGAGAGAGCAAAGAGGAGCGACAGGCTCATTTGGCCACCTCGTTGGTCGCGACCGTCCCGGTCTTCTCACCCGGTGGCTCGGGATACCCCTGCTCGAGAGGCCCGCCACGGCGAGGCCTCAGGACGGCGGCGGGGTCGCCCTGGTGCTGCGAGTACTGGAGCTGCCCGTCGACGAAGCTGTCCAGCACGCCGGCGACGCTCTCCTGCATGCGCGAGAGGAACACGTTCGGGAAGAACCCGATGACGAACACGAGGGCGACGAGCGGAGCGAGCGCGAGCGTCTCGCGCGGCGTGACGTCGTCGAGGTGTTCGTTCTTGGGGTTGTCGACCGGGCCGAAGAACATCTTCTGGACGACGTGCAGCATGTAGACGGCGGCGAGGATGACGCCGAACGCGGCGACCGCGGCCTGGCTCATGGACTGACGCTCGAGCACCTGGGACACGATGGTGCCCATGATGATCATGAACTCGCCGACGAAGCCGTTGGTGCCGGGGACGCCGACGCTCGCCATCGTCACGATGATGAAGAGCACGGCGTAGACGGGCATCACCTTCGCGAGGCCGCCGAACTCGTTCATGAGGCGCGTGTGCCGCCGGTCGTAGATGACGCCGATGAGCAAGAACAGCGCGCCGGTCGATACGCCGTGGTTCACCATCTGGAGGATGGCGCCCTGAACGCCCGCCTGGGTCGCGCCGAAGATCCCGAGCATGACGAAGCCGAGGTGCGCGACGGACGAGTACGCGACGAGCTTCTTCACGTCGGGCTGCTTCCAGGCGACGAGCGCGCCGTAGATGATGCCGAAGACGACGGCGACCGTCGCGAGCGTCGCGCTCGCGGCCCACGCCGGCCCCTCGAACATGCCCATGCAGAACCGGATGTAGCCGTACGTGCCGAGCTTCAGGAGGACGGCGGCGAGGATGACGGACCCGCCCGTCGGCGCCTGGACGTGCGCGTCCGGGAGCCACGTGTGGAACGGGAACATCGGCACCTTGATGACGAAGGCGAGCGCGAACGCGGCGTAGCAGAGCCACGCGGCCGTCTCTGGCAGCACCAGCCGCCGGAGGGCGAGGTAGTCGAACGTGACGTAGCCGGCGATCTGCTTGTGCGTCCACACCAGGTACAGGATGGACGCGAGCATGAGGACGCTCCCGAACATCGTGTAGAGGAAGAACTTGTACGCGGCCTTGATCTTCTCCACGCCGCCCCAGATCCCGATGATGAGGATCATCGGGATGAGCATGAGCTCCCAGAAGACGTAGAAGAGGAAGAGGTCCAGACTCACGAATGCGCCGAGCATCGCCCCCTGGAGGAGCAGGAACGAGAAGCAGAGGTCCTTCGTGCGCTTCTTGATGGACCCGAACGACGCATACATCGCGATCGGCGACGTCAGCGTGGAGAGGAGGACGAGCCAGAGGCTCACCCCGTCCACCGCGACGTGGTAGCGGATGCCGAACGCGGGCAGCCACTCCGTGCTCTGCTGGAAGTGCCAGCCCTTCGTCATCGGGACCGAGAGGAGCGCGAGGGACGCGATGAAATCCGCCGCCATCACGGCGAGCGTGAACCGGCGGAGGAGCCCCGGCGTCTGCCGGGGCAGGAACAGGAGCGCGACCGCGCCGAGGATCGGCAGGAACACGATCACGCTGAGGAGGTGCGGCCACTCCTCCGGGACCGTCTCCGTGGAGACGGCTTGCTTGCCGGGCCAGAGCCCGGAAACCGCCGCGACCGAGAGGACGCCGATGATGCCGACGGCGACACGCTCGAGCGTCGTCCCGCGCTTCGGGATGAGGAGGCCGACGGCGAAGGCCGCGATGTACGGCCAGAGGTCGATGAGGGCAGCAGCGAGCGGGCTCATCGGAGCACCTCCCCGGAGAGACCGGCGACTCGCCGGGCGTCACCCGTGCCGAGATCCGCGCGGGCGGGCTCCTCGGGCGGCTTCGGACGCGACAGCGAGACCTTCCGGCTCGACGTCCGGCCGAAGGCGTTCCGAACCTCGAGGACGACGTCGCGCGTGTCCCCGACACCGAGCGTGAGCTCCACGCTCTTCTTTTCCATAAAGTCCTCCGTGTCGGGCTTTCCGTCGGCGTCCGCGTCCCAGCGGTACGCGTAGCCGAGGCCCGGAGCCGCGGTGATCGTGTAGCGACCGGCGGCGTCGTCCCGGTCCACGTGCGCGGCGGTCTGCGGCATGGTGAAGAACCAGCCGAGGCACGCCGTGCCGACCATCATGACGGCCGCATACGCCTGCACGCGCCCCGTCTGGAGCAGCCGCAGGATGTGGCCGACGGACGCGACCACGAACGCGGAGAGCTTCGCGACGATGCCGTCCACGACGTACTGGTCGACCCAGACGAGGACGTCGGCGACGAAGTCCACCGTGCCGATGAAGAACTCGTCGTAGAGCTCGTCGACGCGCCACTTGTCGAGGAGGAGCTGGTGGAGGCCCGGCGCCTGCTTCGCGAGGTTCGCGGCGGGGACGCCCTGCCGAAGCTGGTAGACCCAGTACGCACCGCCCGTCCCGGCAGCGAACGCGCAGATGGCGAGCACCTGGACGACGGTCGCGTGCTCGGCGACCTGGACGCTCTCCTTCACCGACTCGAACACCGGTTCGAGCCACTTCTCGAGGGGCGTCGCGAAGATGCCGCCGACGAGCGCGAGGACGCCGAGGATCACGAGCGGCAGGTACATCTGCCAGGGGGACTCGTGCGGGGTCGGCCCTTCCATCGACCCGGGCTCTTCGTGGTGATGCCCGTGGTCGTCGTGACCGTGCCCGTGGTCGTCGTGACCGTGAGCGTCGTGGCCGTGGCCCGGATCGACCCAGTTCGGCACGATCTTCCAGCCCTTGAACTCCCCGTGGAACGTCAGGAAGTACAGGCGGAACATGTAGAAGGCCGTCATCACGGCCCCGACGATGCCCGCTGCGAGGATGGCCGTGCCGGCCCACGCGGGCCACGCGAAGAGCGCGATCGGACCGGAGGCGGTCATCATGCTGCCGTCCGTCCCCGGCGGCGGGAGGATCTTGGACGTGAATCCCTTCATGAGGATCTCGTCCTTCGAGAAGTAGCCGCTCGTGAGCGGACAGCCGGCGATCGCCAGGCACGACGCGAGGAACGTGTAGTGCGTGATCGGCAGGTGGTCCTTCAGGCCGCCCATGTTCCGCACGTCCTGCGACGCGTTCGTGTCGTGGATGCGCGCGTGCATCGCGTGGATGACGGAGCCGGCGCCGAGGAAGAGGCAGGCCTTGAAGAACGCGTGCGTGATGACGTGATAGAAGCCCGCCGTGAACGCGCCCACGCCGACGCCCATGAACATGTAGCCGAGCTGGCTCACGGTGGAGTAGGCGAGCACCTTCTTGATGTCGTTCTGGACGAGGGCGATCGTCGCGGCGAGGAGCGCCGTGAACGCGCCCGTGAAGGCGACGGTGAACATCGCCGCGGGGCTCATGACGAACACCGGCGCCATGCGGCACACGAGGTAGACGCCCGCGGTGACCATCGTCGCGGCGTGGATGAGGGCGGAGACCGGCGTGGGGCCGGCCATCGCGTCCGGGAGCCAGACGTAGAGCGGGAACTGGGCGCTCTTGCCCGCGCACCCGAGGAACAGCGCGAGCCCGACGAGCGTCGCGGCCGACACCTGCACCGGTCCACCGAGGGCGCCGAGGAAGCCGGCCTTGCCCTGGAGCATCGGGATCTGCCACACGGTGACGGGACGGAGGAGGTCTCCCGCGTGCGCCGCGATGCCGCTCCAGGAGAGCGAGCCCGTGTAGCGGACGAGGAGCGCCATCGCGACGAGGAGGCCGAAGTCGCCGATGCGGTTCGTGATGAACGCCTTCTTGCCGGCAGCGGCGTTCGCGACGTCCGAGAACCAGAAGCCGATGAGGAGGTAGCTGCAGAGGCCGACGCCCTCCCACCCGACGAACAGCACCGGAAGGCTGTCCCCGAGGATGAGGACGAGCATCGAGAAGATGAAGAGGTTCAGGTACGCGAAGAAGCGCGGGTAGCCCGGATCCTCCGCCATGTAGCTGGACGAGTAGAGGTGGATGAGGAAGCCGATGCCCGTGACGATGAGCGCCATCGTCCCGCTCAGCGCGTCGAGCGAAAAGCCGATGTCGAGCTGGATCGGAACGCCGTTCCCACCCTGGCCGAGCGAGTTCAGCTCCCCGACGGACGAGAGCGAGAGCCAGTTCCACCCCGTCCACGCGAGGCGGACGTGGTCCTCGCCGTTGGAGAGGCTCTTCAGGAGGAAGAACGCCGCGACCGCGCCGAGGAAGGAGAGCCCGACGGCCGCGAGCCCCATCAGGGTGACCGCTTCCTTGCCGAGGCGCTTTCCGAAGACGCCGTTCACGAAGGCGCCGATGAGGGGCAGCGCGATGATGGCCACGAGGAGCGCGCAGTCGCGCGCCGGGAAGATCGCTTGGAGGGTTCCCATGACTCAGTGCTTCAGGGCGTCGGCTTCGTCGGACAGGACCGTCGAGCGGTGCCGGTAGTAAGAAAGGACGATCGCGAGGCCGACCGCGACCTCCGCGGCGGCGACCGCGATGATGAAGAACGCGAACATCTGACCCCCCATGTCGCCGTCGTGGACCCGGTTGTAGGCCACGAGCGCGAGGTTCACCGCGTTCAGCATGAGCTCGATGCTCATGAGCTGGACGAGGATGTTGCTGCGGACGAGAAACCCGACCGCGCCGATGGTGAAGATCACCGACGCGAGGAGCACGTAGTGCTCGAGGACCTGACCCATCATCATCATCTCGCCACCTCGTCCGCGGGACGGCCGGACTCGTCCCGGGGGAGGAGCGGGCCGATGAACATCTCCTTCGGGGGAAGGACGGCCGGGCGCTTCTTGAAGACGCCCTGCTTGCCGCGCCCGACCGCGATGGCGCCCACGACGGCGACGATGAGGAGCGCCGTGGAGAGCTCGAAGGGTACGACGCCCTGGTCGAACAGCATGCTACCGACCGCCTCCACCGTCCCGTGGCTCGGGAGCGGCGAACCGAAGCGCGTCACCTCGCCCGCGTGCGGCGCGAGCGCGAACATCGTTCCGAGGGCCATGATGGCGAGGAGGACGCCGCTCACGACCTTCGCGACGCGCGCCCGGTCTTCCCGGATCGCCGCCGCGTCCGCTCCGAGGAGCATCAGCACGAAGACGAAGAGGATGACCACCGCGCCCGCGTAGACGATGAGCTGGATGGCGGCGAGGAACTGCGCGGAGAGCTTCAGGAAGAGTCCCGCGATGCCGATGATCGTCGTGAGGAGCCCGACGGCGCCGCGGACGGGGTTCCGCGCGGCCACCGTCGCGATCGCCCCGACGATGCAGGCGACGCTGCACACGAGAAAGAGAAACCCACCGGAACTCATAGTGCGAGCCTCCTCGTCTGCGACTTCCCGCCCGTGGTCACGTAGTCCTCGAAGTGCTTGCGGTAGCGGCGCACGAACGCGAGCGCCGGCTGGGCGGCGCCGTCACCGAAGGCGCAGATGGTGTTCCCCGTGATGTCGTTCGCGATCTCGTGGAGGCGATCGAGCTCGTCCATCGTGGCCGTGCCCGCGACGACCTTGTCCAGGATGCGCACGATCCATCCGCATCCTTCCCGGCACGGTGTGCACTGCCCGCACGACTCGTGCTTGTAGAAGTGCATCAGGTTCTGGAGTGCGAGCACCGGGTCGACCGCGTCCGAGAGGACGATGGCGCAGCACGTCCCGAGCATGCTCCCGACGTTCCGGAACGTGTCCACCCCGAGGGGGAGATCCAGGATGCTCTTTCCGTTGTACGGCTCGAACCGAGGATCGTTCGGCACGTTCACGATCTCGTCGGGCCGGTGTACGGGGCACGAAGATCCGCCGGGGATGACGCCGAGGATGGGCCGATCCTCGAGGACGCCGCCGCCGAGGTCGTAGATGAGCTCGCGGAGCGTGAGGCCCACGTGGCACTCGTAGAGGCCGGGCTTCTTCACGTGCCCGGAGACGCCGAAGATGCGCGCGCCGCCGTCGTTGAAGGAATGGAGCGCGGAGAGCTGGCTGAACGTGTCCCCGCCCAGGTTCAGGGCGGTGGGGAGGACGGCGATCGTCTCGACGTTGTTCACCGTCGTGGGACAGCCGAACGCGCCGGACTGCGCGGGGAACGGCGGCTTGATGCGAGGCTCCCCGCGACGCCCTTCCAGGGAGTTGAGGAGGGCCGTCTCCTCTCCACAGATGTAGGCGCCCGCGCCCGTGTGGACCTGGACGTCGATCGGGTGCGCGCCGGTGCCGAACGGACGCTGCCCGAGGTACCCCTTCGCGCGAGCCTCTCCGATGGCTTCCCAGAGCCGCGCCTTGGAGAGGTGGAGCTCGTCACGGACGTAGATGTAGGCCGTCTGCGCGCCGATCGCGTGGGCGCCGATGATGCAGCCCTCGACGAGCGCGTGCGGATTCATCTCCATGATGGAGCGATCCTTGAAGGTGCCGGGCTCCCCTTCGTCGGCGTTCACGACGAGGTAGTGGGGCTTCTTCACGTCCTTCGGCATGAAGCTCATCTTCGTGCCGCAGTCGAAGCCGGCGCCGCCGCGACCGCGGATGTGCGCCTTCTTGATCTCGTCCACCAGGGCCTCCCGGCTCATGCCGAGCGCCTTGCGTGCCGCGCGGTAGCCGCCCTCGCGCTCGTAGAACGCGAGCGTCCAGGACCCTGCCTGGCCGTAGTGCTTCGTCAGATAGTCGGATCGCTTGAGCATCGGTTCTCTTCACCTCACCCCGAGGGGCGCCGGCTCAGTCCTTCTGGAGGCCTTCGAGGATCCGGTCCACCGCGTCGGTGGTCAGGTTCTCGTGGTACGTCTTGTCGACCTGCATCACGGGCGCGCTGCCGCACGAAGCGAGACACTCCGCGGTACGAAGCGTGATCTTGCCGTCTTTGGTGGTGCCGCCCACGTGAACACCGAGCCGCTTCTCGCAGTGCTCGAGGAGAGCGCCGCTTCCCCGGAGCGCACAGGAAAGCGTGCGGCAGACCCAGACCTGGTGCTTGCCGGGCCTTTCCTGATTGAACAGGGAGTAGAAGGTGACGACGCCCTTCACGTGCGCGGCGGAGAGGTCGAGCCGCTTCGCGACGAACTCGACGACGTCGTCCGAAACCCAACCTTCGTTCGCTTCCTGGCAGAGATGAAGCGCCGGGATGCACGCTGCCATCTTGTTCGGGTATCGCGACAGGATGTTCCCGAGCTCGCGCTCGCGTTCCTCGCTGAGGGAAAATGGCATCTGGTGAACTCGTCCTCGATTCACGGACTCCGAGCGCGAGACGCGCTCTCGAAACACCCGGACCGCCGCGCCGGTGAGCACGGCGGCCGCACCGTAGTGACGGTGAAACCGAGGTGTCAAGGCGTGTGCTTCGTGGCGATAGTACGACGGTTTTTCGGCATTGACCCCGCGAGCACGGCGAGCACTCGGGCGCGCCAGGGGAGCAGTCCGAGCACCGCGGGCGAAGCCGA
Organism: Polyangiaceae bacterium; assembly: GCA_035545855.1. GTDB lineage: Bacteria > Myxococcota_A > Polyangia > Polyangiales > Polyangiaceae > DASZVB01. The sequence continues at coordinate 7,357 of DASZXK010000061.1, read as the reverse complement.
GGACCGCGGGAGCCACACGGCGAGCGGCGCCGTGGGGGTCTCTCCTCACCGGATGGTTTGTACACAAACCAAAGCGACGAGCCCCGTCGCGGCGAGCGCGTCCCACCCTGGGTCCGGCCGTTCCGCCTCCCCGCGAGCACGGCGAGCACACGCTCGACGGGGCGCGGCAGGGGCGGCGGTCCGAGAACCACCAGGCGGCAAGGGCCGCGGTCCGAGAACGGCCGGGCGGCAGGGGCAGCGGTCCGAGGACCGCAGGGCGGAGCGCGAAACGCCCCGTAAACCGAACCCGCGACCAGTGTCGTCCTGCGAGCCCGCCCCTTCGGGCCGCGGGCTCCGTTAACCGTCGAATACGAATCGCGAATGGAGTCGTGGTCGGGCTTTTAAGTCCCGCGGACCCCGTGTAGGCTGAGCGCCCGCCCCTGCCCTCGGAGGAGGTAACTCGCGTGTTTTGCCCGAACTGTGGAGCTCAAAATCAGGATACGGCCACGGCGTGCACGAAGTGCGGGTTCGCACTGAAGGCGGCCGCCGCCGCGCCCAAGTTCAAGGGCACGATGCTCATGATGAACGCGCCGACCGCCGCCAAGCCTGCGGCCCCGGCGCCGGCGCCCGGTGGAGCTCCGCCCCCGGCGGCGCCGCCCGCAGCAGCTCCTCCGGCTCCCGCCGCCGCGGGTCCGTCGGGTGCTCCCGCCGCGCCCGTGGCCCCGAAGCCGAAGCTCAAGGGAACGATGATCGGCGTCGCCCCGCCGTCGATGGGTTCGAATACCGGCGCAGGAGCAGCCCCGGCGCCCGCGGCTGCTCCCCCGGCGCCCGCGGCAGGAGGGTTCGGTGCTCCGCCGCCTGGCTTCGGCGCGCCGCCGCCCGGCTTCGGTGCTCCGCCGGCCCCGGCTGACGTTCCAGCTCCGCCCGCCGGCTTTGGCGCGCCGCCGCCCGGCTTCGGCGCGCCGCCGGCCGGCTTCGGCGCACCGCCGCCTGGTTTCGGCGCGCCCGCCGAGGCCCCGCCGCCCCAACAGCCGCCGCCGTCCGCGGTGAATCCGCTCGGCGGCACCGTCGTCGCGGACGCCAGCGCGTTCGGCGGCGCGTTCCCGCCCGCTCCCGCGCCGGGCAGCTACGACATGGGCGCGCCGCCGCCCGGCTTCGGCGCCCCCGGCCCCGATCCGGGCCTCGGCGCGACCGCGCCGGCGATGGGCGGCATGCAGACGTCGCCGATGCAGCAGCAGGCGCCCATGCCGATGCAGCAGTACGAAGAGAACCTGCCCGTGCCCGGTACGGTCGGTGGCGCGAATCCGATCGTGACGGTGCTGCTCATCGTCCTCACGTGCGGCATCTACGGCATCTACCTGCTCGTCAAAGGCAAGAAGCAGGGCGGCGCCGAGGGCTGACGAGCATGACGACGGCGAGCTCGAACCGCGCCGTCGCCACCATCGCAGTGCTCGCGCTGGTCGCCGCGTCGGTCGGCGTCTCGCTCTGCCCGTTCGCGACGCTCACGGGACTCCCCTGCCCGGGTTGCGGGATCCTCCGCGCGCTGGTCGCGCTCGCCCGAGGGGACGTCCGCGGGTCCATCCACCTTCACCCGCTCGCGTCGCTCGCGACGCTCCTGGTGCTCGCCGGCCTCGTCCTGTTCCGGAAGGGAAACGCCTCGTCGCGCACGCGCGAGCTCGGATTCGCGTTCGCGGGGAGCGCTCTCCTGGTCGCGATGCTGGGCGTCTGGGTCGCGCGTTTCGGCGGGGCCTTCGGCGGCCCGGTGCCCGTGAACTCGATCTGGAGCGCGATGAGAGAGCCGAACCCCGTGCTCGCGATTCTGCGAGGCGACCGGCGGCCGCACGGCGGCGAACCGACTCGCTGAGCGCGCGCGGGAAGACATCCGTGCGCGCTCCGAACGAGACTTGCGCTCAGTTTCCGGCGTTCGACGTGCCGGTGTTGTTCACGATCGCCGTCACCCAGTCGATGAGCGCGGTTCCGCCCGCGGTGCCGGTGTAGAGCGTGCCGTCGCCGAGCCACGTGTGCTGCGTCCCGGTCGGGAAGTACGTCCCGAACTTCGGATAACTCGCCATCTTGCTCCGGAAGTCGAGGAGACCCGCCTTGAACGTCGCGGCGGGAATGGCCGTCAGGATGTTGCCGTTGCAGTCCTTCGCGCCGCCGTCGTACCCGAAGCCGTAGAAGAGACTGATGATGCTGTCTCCCTGCGAATCGATGACGCCGCTGTAGGTGGTCGAGTACTTCGTCGCGAGGAAGTGCGAGTAGTCGATCAGGTAGTCGTTGGTCTTGGGGCAAGAGGCGCCGCAGTCCTTCAGCATGGACTGGTCGAGACCCCAGGTGGTCCGCCAGGCATCCTGCAGGCAGGTCGGGACGTAGTCGGTGGACATGGGCGGACCGGAGTCGTCGATGAGGTTGAACGTCGGTCCGCTGCCGAACGCCCATGCGACGAAGTCCGCGTTGCCCGCAGCTCCGAAGCCGCCCGCACTGATCCCGGTGAGGAGCACCTGCTGCACGCCGGGGAACGTCGGCACGATGCGATTCAGGTATTTTTCCATGTTGAGGCGCCCGACGAAATGCTGCGTCCCTGCGACGCCCGCGATGGTGCCCGCGTCGTTCGTGCCGACGTGAACGTCACCGGTGCAGTACGGGATGTAGACGTAGTTCCAGTCCTTCACCGGGTTCTTCGCGTTCGTCCGATCGAAGAGGCCGGCGGTCTTCGCGCCGCGCTGTCCCGCCGAGTTCGCCGGGTTCAGGCCGCACGTCGTGGAGTTGAAGCAGGCGCCCCCGCCCTCCAGGTAGATCATCACCTTCTTGGACGCGCTCTTCAGACTGACGGCGAGACCGGAGGCCGAGCCGTCGCGGCATTTCGTCCCGGCAACGTCGATCCACGTCCAGGTGCCGTCCGTCGCGGTGAGCGCGGGGCCCGTCGGCACGAAGGGCGGGCGCTCGTTTCCGCCACCCCCGGTCCCCGCGCCGCCCGCGCCGCTGCCACCTGCGCCGGCGCCGCCGGGTCCCGCGCCGCCCGCGCCGCTGCCACCCGCGCCGCTGCCACCCGCGCCGACGTCGCCACCGGTGCCCGCGTCGTTCGAGCCCGTGTCGCCGCCCGAGCTCGTGTCGCCGCCCGAGCTCGCGCCGCCGCCCGAGCTCGCGCCGCCCGTGCTCGGGCCGTTTCCGCCCGAGCTCGTCGATCCGGCGGTGCCGCCACTCGAGGACGAGCCGCCCGTGTCGCTCGAGAAGCCGCCGCTCGACGGATAGCCGCCCTGCGGAAAGCCGCCGGTCGCGTTCACGTCGCCGCCGGAAGACGAGCTATCGCTGCCGCACGCGATGAGGACCGCGAACGAGCACAGGGAGGAGAACGCGAGGAGCGAAGCGTGACGAATGCGCATGCCGAATGGTAGGGGCACTCCCGAGCGTGCATCAATGGCGCGCGGGAGCCTTTCGTCACGACGCGCCACGTCAACGTCGCGCGTTCGGGAGGGCCGAAGGAAGCGTCTGGCCCGTCGAGCTCAGACGTTGAACCGGAAGTGCATCACGTCGCCGTCTTGCACGATGTAGTCCTTCCCCTCCACGCGGAGCTTCCCTTGCTCCCGACACTTCGCCTCGCTCCCGAGCTTCACCAGGTCCTCCCACCAGATGACCTCGGCCTTGATGAACCCGCGCTCGAAGTCCGTGTGGATGACACCGGCAGCCTTCGGCGCGCTCCCGCCTTTCCGGAGCGTCCATGCGCGGCATTCGTCCTCGCCCGCCGTGAGGAACGTGATGAGCCCGAGGAGCTTGTATCCCGTGCGGATGACCTCGTTCAGGCCGGGCTCGGTGAGGCCGGCGCTCGCGAGGAATTCGGGCCGATCGGCGGGTTCGAGCTCGGCGATCTGCGCCTCGAGCGCGGCGCAGATCGGCACGATCTCGGCGCCCTCGGACGCCGCGAGCTTCTTCATCGCGACGAAGTGGGGGTTCTGGTCGAGCTTGCCGAGGGATCCTTCGTCCACGTTCGCGACGTAGAAGGTGGGCTTCGCGGTGAGGAGCTGCATGTCCCTGAGGACGAGCTCCTCCTTCTCGCCGTCGACCGTGAAGGTACGCGCCGGCTTCATGGCGTCGAGGTGCGGAACGAGCCGCTCACAGAGCGTGACGGCGATCTTCTCCATCGCGTCCCCGCCCTTCGACTGACGGCGCGCGCGGTCGAGGCGCTTGTTCACCGTGTCCAGGTCCTTCAGGCAGAGCTCGGTCTGGATCGTCGAGACGTCCGCGACGGGGTCCACCTTCCCCTCCACGTGGGTGATGTTGTCGTCCACGAAGCAGCGAACGACGTGCGCGACCGCGTCCACCTCGCGGATGTGGGAGAGGAACTGGTTGCCGAGCCCCTCCCCCTTCGACGCGCCGCGCACGAGCCCGGCGATGTCCACGAAGCGGATCGCCGCCGGCACCTTGCTCCTCGTCTTGAAGAGCGTCGCGAGCGCGTCGAGCCGAGGGTCGGGCACCGGGACGATGCCGACGTTCGGCTCCACCGTGCAGAACGGGAAATTGGCGGCTTCCGCCTTCGCCGTGGAGAGCGAGTTGAAGAGCGTGCTCTTCCCGACGTTCGGGAGACCGACGATGCCGCAGGAGAAACCCATGGTGAGAGCGGCGCTCTAGCCCAGGCGCGCGGACACGTCGAGACGCGCCAGGAGGGCGGCCCCGGCCGGCGGCGAGATCGCAGGGAGAGGCTGCAGGATTGCAGCTTTCGCCCGGACGGCCGCCCCGCGCGTCGTGGTAGGCTCGTCGCCCCATCGGGTCGCGGCCGCGCCGGGCACCGTGCTCGGGCGGACGAGCGCGCCCACGGAGAAGCGACATGGACCTCTCGTTTTCCCCCGAGCAGATCGAGTTCCGCAAGGAAGTTCGGGAATGGATTCAGTCGGCGATGCCGCCGCACATCAAGGCGAAAGCCTCGGTGGACGGAGCCTTCCATCACGAGGAGCAGATGGAATGGCACAAGATCCTCTACAAGAAGGGCTGGGTCGCGCCGCACTGGCCGAAGGAGGTCGGCGGTCCGGGGCTCGACGTCACCAAGCGCTTCATCCTCTCCGAGGAGCTCGAGCTCGCGAGCGCGCCGACGCTCTCCCCGTTCGGGCTCGGCATGGTCGGGCCGCTCATCATCCAGTTCGGGAGCAAGGCCCAGAAGGAGCGCTACCTCCCGAAGATCCTCTCCGGTGAAGAGGTGTGGTGCCAGGGCTACTCGGAGCCGAACGCCGGGAGCGACCTCGCGTCGTTGAAGCTCCGCGCGGAGCCCGACGGCAAGGGCAACTACGTGATGAACGGTCAGAAGACCTGGACGACGTACGCCCAGTACGCGGACTGGATCTTCGTGCTCGCCCGCACGGACGCGAGCGGCAAGAAGCAGAACGGAATCAGCTTCTTCCTCGTGGACATGAAGACGCCGGGCGTCGTCGCGAAGCCGTTCCTCACGACGGGCAATACGCTCGCCTTCTGCGAAACCTGGTTCGAGAACGCGGTCGTCCCGGCGGAGAACATCGTCGGCGAGCCGAACATGGGCTGGACTTACGCGAAGGCGCTCCTCGGTCACGAGCGGACGCTGGTCGCCGGTGTCGGGCGTTCCACCCGGCAGATGCTCCGCATCAAGCGCATCGCGAAGGACACGATGATCGAAGGGAAATCCGCGCTCGAGCACCCGGGCTTCCGCGGCAGAATCGCGCGGCTGGAGATGGACCTCGAGGCGCTCCGCATGGCGAACTACCGGACCGTCGCCGGCGCGCAGCTCGGCAAGGCGCCCGGCCCCGAGTCCAGCATCCTGAAGCTCCGCGGCACGGAGATCCAGCAGGAGTGCTTCGAGCTCATGATGGACCTCATGGGCCACCACGCCCTGAACTGGTTCAACGAACCGAGCCCCATTCCCCCGCGCGAGGAGGCCGTCGCCTCCGAGCACAACTATCTCCGCGCCGCGACGATCTACGCCGGCTCGAACGAGATCCAAAAGAACATCATCGCGAAGATGGTGCTCGGACTGCCCGGGACCTGAACCCGCGCCCATCGGAACAGTCGAAGGAACCAAGCACATGGACTTCACGCTCACCGAAGATCAGAAGATGCTGGTCGAGACCGTCTCGACCTTCGTGAAGAAGGACTCCACCGTCGAGCGCGTCCGGGAAATCCGGGAGAACCCGAACGGCTGGGACAAGAAGGTCTGGGCGAAGATGGGCGAGCTCGGCTGGCTCGGCGTCCCGTTCCCGGAGGACGTCGGCGGCATCGGCGGCACCTTCCTCGACGCCGGCCTCGTCATCGAGCGCCTCGGCACGACGCTCGTCCCCGAGCCGTACGTCCCGTCGGTCATCGTCGCGGGCCTCGCGCTCTCCAAGTTCGGCTCCGCCGAGCAGAAGCAGAAGTATCTCCCGTCGATGATCGAGGGGAAGACGTCCCTCGCCCTCGCGTACGTGGAGAAGAACAGCCGGTACGAGACCTCCAACGTGGAGACTCGCGCGGAGAAGTCCGGCGGCGGCTACAAGCTCACCGGCCGGAAGGAGTGGGTCCTGAACGGCCAGGCCGCGGACCAGCTCCTCGTCAGCGCGCGCACCTCGGGCGGGACGCGGGACGCGAGCGGGGTCTCGGTGTTCGTCGTCGAGCGGAACGCACCGGGCGTGAAGATCACCTCGGTGAACTGCATGGACAGCCACAAGGCGGCGTTCGTGGAACTCGAGGGCGTCACCGTCGGCACGGACGCGCTCGTCGGCGAGGAGGGCAAGGGCGCCGCGATCGTGGACCGCGCGCAGGACTACGGCGCGGCGGCCCTCTGCTGCGAGGGCTCGGGCATCGCCCAGGCCACGCTCCAGATGACGCGAGACTACCTCTGCGAACGCGAGCAATTCGGAGTGAAGATCGGCACGTTCCAGGCGCTCCAGCACCGGCTGGTGGACATGTTCGTGCAGACGGAGCTCATGAAGGGCACGGCGATCCTCGCGATGATCCGCGCGGACTCCGAGGACGAACAGGAGCGAAAGCGCGCCATCAGCGCCGCGAAGAAGCAGCTCTCGAAGGGCGGTTTCTTCGTCACGCGTCAGGGCATCCAGCTCCACGGAGGCATCGGCGTGACCGACGAGCACAACGTGGGCCTCTACTTCAAGCGCATGCAGATCATCGCCGCGCTGTACGGAGACGAGGACCATCACGTGGATCGGTACGGCTCGCTGTCGAGTTTCACGGCGAACGTCTAGCGCGAAGCGAAGCGAGCCCGTCCCGGCGAAGCGAAGCGAGCCCGTCCCGGCAAAGCGAAGCGAGCCCGTCCCGGCGAAGCGAAGCGAGCCCGTCCCGGCAAAGCGAAGCGAGCCCGTCCCGGCAAAGCGAAGCGAGCCCGTCCCGGCAAAGCGAAGCGAGCCCGTCCCGGCAAAGCGAAGCG
>DASZXK010000060.1:0-11800 GCA_035545855.1 Polyangiaceae bacterium | reverse complement strand
TGCGGCGCCGGTGACGCCCTTGTTCGTCGACTTGCTCGTGAGCGTCAGCTTGATGACGGCCTGCTTGCCCTCGCAGAGCGCCGGCACCTCGATCTTCACGTGGTACTTGCAGTCGTCGTCGTCGCCTTCCGTCCCGTAGAGCACGGCGGCTTCTTCTTCCATCCCGCCGTCGCCCATCATCATGCCGGCGTCCGTGTCGCCGCTCATGCAGGCTCCGACCTCCTGCACCGTCGACCCGCAGTGCGTGTCCGCGGCTCCAGAGACCGTGCCGCCCGTGCAGGTGCCGCCCCCGCCGCCGTCCGTCTCCGGGGTCGAGGTGCCGGCCTTCTTGTCGTCGGAGCAGCCGCCCGTAGCGACGCCGGCGAGCGCGCCCCCGACGAGCGCGAGCGAGGAGGTTCGGGTCACGAAAGAAAGGAGGGATTTTCGCATCGAATGGGATCCTTGGTAGGTGGAGTAAAGGGAGCGTAGCGAAACGGTCGGTCCTCCCCCTGCGCCAAATCGTCGCAGTGATCTCGGCGGGTTCTTCGCTCGGGTGGTGGGCCGGAGGGACCCTCCGGACAGACGGAGTACGGTGTCCGCCCATGACCCCCGCCGTGGACCGTCTCCGAGCCCTCCTGGGCAATCGCGTGGACCTCTCTCCGGAGGCCCGTGCCGCCCGGAGGCACGACTACTGGATGCTATCGCAGCTCGACGACCTCCAGGGGAGAGCCGCCCCCCAGCCCTCCTGTGTGGTTCGCGCCGCCTCGAGGGAAGACGTCGTGACCGTCGTCAACGTGTGCCGAGAAACGAGGACGCCGCTCGTGCCGTTCGGGCTCGGGAGCGGCGTCTGCGGCGGCGTGCTCACGACGGCGGAGAGCGTCGTCCTCGATCTCGGGGCGATGAACCACGTCCGCGCCATCGATGAACGAAACTTGCTCGCGAGCTTCGACGCGGGCGTTCGCGGGAGTGACGCCGAAACGGTTCTCTCCGAGCGTCGGCTCACGCTCGGGCACTATCCTCAGTCCATCGGCGTCAGCACCGTCGGCGGCTGGATCGCGACCCGCGCCGCCGGGCAGTTTTCCACCGGGTACGGCAACGTGGAAGACGTCCTCTTCTCGCTCGAAGCCGTTCTTCCGAACGGAGACGTGGTCGAAACTCGGCCGACCCCGAGAGCCTCCGCGGGGCCCGATCTGCGCCACTTCCTGCTCGGGAGCGAGGGCACGCTCGGCGTCGTCACGGGCGTCACGTTCTCCGTTCGCCGCGCGCCGGAGAAGCGCACCGGCATCGCGTTTCACGTCCGGTCGCTCGAAGCGGGCCTCGAGCTCCAGCGGGAGATCCTCCAGAGCGGTCACTGCCCCGTCGTGCTCCGGCAATACGACGCCACCGAATCCGAGCGGATGTTCTCCAAGTACGCCCGCGGCTCGGACGGGCTGCTCCTCGTGGTCTCGGAGGGCCCCGCGAGCCGCGTGGACGCCGAGGTGAACGGAATCACCGCGCTCGCGGTGAAGCACGGCGCGACCACCGCGGACTCGCACGCCGTCGAGCACTGGCTCGCCGAACGGAACCATGTGCCGAGCTTCGAGCAGTTCTTGAAGAACGGCGTCATCGTGGACACGATAGAGATTGCGTCCACGTGGGATCGCATCGCGCGCATCTACCACGACGCGATCGCCGGTCTCTCGGCGGTCCCGGGGATGCTCGCGGCGTCCGCGCACAGCAGCCACGGCTATCGTTCGGGCATCAACCTGTACTTCACGTTCGCCGCGAAGCCGGCAGACGCCTCCGGGATGTCGGCCACGTACCTCGAGTGCTGGAAGCGCGTCGTGGAAGCGACCCTCGGGGGCGGCGGCGGCATCGCTCACCACCACGGGATCGGCCGCATCCGCCGCGAATTTCTGGGAGCGGAGCTCGGGCAGGGCGGTCTCGGCGCGCTCCGGGCGCTCAAAACCGCGCTGGATCCCGTCGGCTTCATGAATCCGGGCGCGCTCCTGCCCGTTTCCCGGGTGTAATCTTTCGGGTCCGCGGAGCGCCCGCGAGGACCCCCATGACGAATCGCTTTTCCTGCATCTCACCCTCGGACGGTCGCGTCTTTGCCGAGCGCGAGTTCACGCCTCCGGCGGCAGTTCGAAACACGCTCGAAGCGGCCCAGGCGGGCGCTCGCGCGTGGAGACACGTTCCACTCTCGGAAAGACAGGCGCTCATCGCGAAGGCGGTCGATCGCTTCGTCGCGAACCAGGACACCCTCGCTCGGGAGATCACGCTCCAGATGGGGCGGCCGGTGTCGCAATCTCCGGGGGAGATCCGCGGCTTCGAAGATCGCGCGCGGACGATGATCGCGCTCGCCACGGCGGCCCTCGCGGACGTCGTTCCCGCGCCGAAGGAAGGGTTCACGCGCTTCATCCGGAAGGAGCCGCTCGGCGTCGTGCTCGCGATCGCGCCGTGGAACTACCCGTTTCTCACGGCCGTGAACACGGTCGTGCCGGCGCTCCTCTCCGGGAACGCCGTGATCCTTCGTCACTCGCCGCAGACGCCGCTCTGCGCCGAGCGGATGGTGGAAGCGTTCTCCGCGGCGGGCGTTCCCGCGGGGGTCTTCCAGTTCCTCCACACGACGGACGAAGACACGGACGAGCTCATCCGGACTCCGGGCGTGGACCACGTCGCGTTCACGGGGTCGGTGCGCGTCGGGCACGTCGTGCAGAGGTTCGCGAGCGAGCGGTTCATCTCTCTCGGGCTCGAGCTCGGAGGCAAGGATCCCGCGTACGTCCGGGCGGACGCGAACTTCGACCACGCCGTGGAGAACCTGGTGGACGGCGCGATGTTCAACAGCGGGCAATCCTGCTGCGCCATCGAGCGCATCTACGTGCACGAGTCCCTCTACGACCGTTTCGTGGACGCCTTCGTCGCGCTCACGAAACAGTACAAGCTCGGAAACCCGGCGGACAAAGAGACCAATCTAGGACCACTCGTGCGCACGTCCGCAGCGGACTTCGTCCGGGGTCAGATCCGGGACGCCGTCGCTGCCGGCGCCCGGGCGCTCGTGGACGAATCGGCGTTTTCCATGAGCAAAGCCGGAACGCCGTATCTCGCCCCGCAGGTTCTCGTGAACGTGGACCATTCCATGCGCGTGATGACCGAAGAGAGTTTCGGCCCGGTCGTGGGCATCATGAAGGTGAAGACCGACGACGAAGCGGTCCGCCTCATGAACGACAGCCCCTTCGGGCTCACCGCGGCGATCTGGACGTCCGACGAGGCCGCCGCGCTCCGTCTCGGGAATGCCATCGACACGGGGACGGTATTCATGAACCGGTGTGACTACCTGGATCCGGCCCTCGCCTGGGTGGGGCTCAAGGACTCCGGACGCGGCGTGACGCTGTCCTCCTTGGGGTTCGAGGTGCTCACACGGCCGAAGAGCTATCACTTGCGGAGAGTGTGAACCTATGCGTGAAATCGCTCTCTAAAACCCGCCGATCCGAGGAGCCATGAGCACAGCCAAACTGGTCTACGAAGGCAAAGAGTACGAGTTCCCCGTCGTGGAAGGCACCGAGGGAGAAAAAGGCATCGTCATCTCCGATCTCCGAGCGAAGACGGGGCTCATCACTCTGGATCCGGGCTACGGCAACACCGGCTCCTGCAGGAGCTCGATCACGTTCATCGACGGGGACAAGGGCATCCTCAGGTACCGCGGCTACCCCATCGAACAGGTCGCCGAGCGCGCGCGCTTCACGGAGGTCTGTTACCTCCTCATCTACGGCAAGCGCCCCACGGTGGATGAGCTCCGTGATTTCCGGGACAAGATGAACCGGCACACGCTTCTTCACGAGGACATGAAGAAGTTCTACGAGGGGTATCCGCCCGGCGCGCACCCCATGGCCATCATGGCGGCCATGTTCGCGTCTCTCTCCAGCTTCTACCCGGAGAACAAGGAGACGCTCGATCGGAACATCGTCCGCATCCTCGCGAAGTCGAAGACCATCGCCGCATTCGCCCACAAGAAGAGCGTCGGCCAGCCGATGGTCTACCCGCGGAACGACCTCTCCTGGCCCGGCAACTTCCTCCGCATGATGTTCGCCGTCCCCGCCGAAGATTACGAGGTGAACCCCGTCATGGAAGACGCGCTGAACCTCCTGCTCATTCTCCACGCGGATCACGAGCAGAACTGCAGCACGTCGACGATGCGCATGGTCGGCTCGAGCCAGGCGAACCTCTTCGCGTCCATCTCGGCCGCGATCTGCGGCCTCTGGGGCCCGCTCCACGGCGGCGCGAACCAGAGCGTCATCGAGATGCTGGACGAGATCCAGAAGGACGGCGGCAACTACCAGAAGTTCCTGGAAGACGTGAAGACCGGCAAGGCGAAGACCCGGCTCATGGGCTTCGGTCACCGCGTGTACAAGAACTTCGACCCCCGCGCGACGCTCCTGAAGAAGACGTGCGACCGCGTGTTCAACGAGCTCGGCATCCACGACCCGCTGCTCGATCTCGCGAAGAAGATCGAAGAGCACGCGCTCAAAGACGAATACTTCATCAAGCGGAAGCTCTACCCGAACGTCGATTTCTACAGCGGCATCATCTACCGAGCGATGGGCATCCCCACGGAGATGTTCACGGTCATGTTCACGCTCGGCCGCCTCCCGGGCTGGATCGCGCACTGGCTCGAGCAGCGGAACGATCCGGACGACCGCATCCACCGCCCCCGGCAGATTTACACCGGGGAAGTCCTCCGGGATTTCGAGGACCGCGGAACCAAGCACCTTCCGACCGGACGATGACGGGGCCGTGACACGGGCGGCCCCCGGAGCCTGATAAGCTCCGGGGCGCGCCATGGACGACACGGCCGTCTCCCCCCCGGTCGCCGAACCGCGCACCGCGACTTCGACGCCGGTGCTGGTGCTCTATAACCTCCTCTACTGGCCGTACCTGATCGGGACGTGCGTCCTCGGGTTCGTTCCGGCGCTCGCGATCTTCCTCGTGACGGCGCCGTTCGATCGCGAGCGGAAGCTCCTCCATCGCTACACGTGCCTCTGGGGCGCGCATTACCTCGCCTGGGCGCCGCTCGCGGGCACCCGCGTCGAGGGCCTCGACCGTGCGAAGAGCGCGGGGCCGTGCATCTACGTCTCGAACCATCAGTCCATGGTGGACATCCTCGCCGTGTTCGCCCTCCGGACGCCGTTCCTGTGGGTGAGCAAGGTCGAGAATTTCTACGTGCCGTTCCTCGGCTGGAACATGTGGCTGAACCGCTACGTGCCGCTTCGCCGCGGTCACCTGCCGAGCATCATGAAGATGGTCCGCACGTGCCATCGGCGGCTCCGTGAAGGCCACTCGCTCTTCGTCTTCCCCGAGGGCACGCGCTCCCCGGACGGGAACCTGATCCGTTTCTTCCCCGGCGCGTTCCGCCTCGCGGTGCGCTTCCAGGTTCCCATCGTCCCCGTCGTGGTCGATGGGACGGGAGAGATCCTCCCGAAGGGGCAGTTCTACATTCGTCCGCGTCCCGTGCTTCTCCGCGTGCTCGATCCGATTCACCCGAAGGACGTCGGGAACGACCACCGCACGCTCCTCGAGACGGTGCGGACGAAGATGAAGGGCGAGCTCGAGCAGGTCCGCGGCGGCCGCGCGGCCTGACCGCGCTGATAAAACCGGGCGGGCCCGCCCCCTAACTCCGCGACGAGCACCCGATCCGGCGGGGCTCGAAGGGAGAAATCATGAATATTTCCGCCGCCCCGCGAATCATCGGGTTCGCCACCCTCCTCACGCTTTCTCTCGTGTCGGCCTGCTCCTCGAGCTCGTCCGACAACCTGGGCACGACCGGTCCGGTGGGCGACGGCGGCCCGAACGGGAACGCCGGCACGAGCGGCGGCTCGAACGGCGGCGGCTCGAACGGCGGCGGCTCGAACACGGGCGGCCTCTGGGGCGGCGTCGAGGGCGGCCTCGCCAGCGTCTGCGCGAACGCGACCTGCAACGACGGCAAGGACAACGACGGCGACGGCCTGGTGGACGGCTTCGATCCCGAGTGCACGAACCCCTGCGACGACGACGAAGCGAGCTTCGCGACGGGCATTCCCGGAGACAACGTCGATCCGAAGTGGCAGGACTGCTTCTTCGACGGGAACTCCGGCGGCGGGGACGACGGCTGCCGCTACTCCACGAAATGCCTGACGGGCGAGCTCCCGCAGACGGACAAGGCCTGCACCGTCACCCAGCAATGCCTGGACTACTGCAAGCCGCTCGTCTCGAACGGGTGCGACTGCTTCGGGTGCTGCACCGTCCAGACGTCCGGCGGCCCGGTGGACATCCAGATCGGGACCAGTTGCTCCCTGGCCGACATCGGCGACACGTCCAAGTGCCCGACGTGCAAGAAGTCGACGGAGTGCCAGAACACGTGCGGCACGTGCGAGCTCTGCCTCGGGAAGACGGAAGCCGACCTGCCATCGTCCTGCAAGCCGCCGCAGACGGACGCCGGGACGCCGAACGTGCCGGACGGCTCCCCGCCGCCGCCGCCGCCGCCCACGTACACGTGCGACCTGAACCAGGTCGTCTGCAGCGCGTCCCAGCCCTGCAAGCCGGGGTATTACTGCACGCTCGGCTGCTGCAAACCGATCCTTCGGTGACCGGAGGAAACCCGGAGCGCGGGCTTTCACGGGCCCACGCTTCCGGGTGAAGATGCGGCCCTCATGCTGGAGGGCCGCACCCAGGTGCTCGTCGTCGGCGCGGGGCCCGCGGGCTCGGCTGCCGCAATCGCCGCGGCGCGCGGCGGGGCCGACGTCGTGGTCCTCGACCGTGCTCGATTCCCCCGCGACAAGATCTGCGGAGACGCGATCAGCAACACGGCGCTCGGGCTCGTGGACGGGCTCGTGGGCAAGGGGGCCGCGCTCGGCGTCCCCGGCGCCGCCGTGAACGGTGCCGTCGCCGTCTTTCCCGACGGCTCCGTCGTCAGGCGAAGCTACGGCGACAGGCCCGGCCGCATCATCGAGCGGGACGACTTCGACTACTTGCTCCGGCAGGCGGCGGAGCGCGCGGGCGCACGCGTCGTGGAGGGAACCGCGGTCCGCCGGCTGCTCTTCCGCGGCGGCCAGGTCGTCGGCGCGCACGGGCCCGCCGTCGACATGAAGGCGGACGTCGTGATCGTCGCCGACGGGACGGCGTCGCTCGCGTGGGACGCGCTCGGTCTCGAACCGCCGGAGCCCACCGAGCTCGGCGTCGCGATGACGGCATACTACCGGGGGCTCGCGCGCCCCGGCGGCGAGAGCGAACACTATTTCGAGAAGGACCTTCCCGCCGGGTACGGCTGGATCTTTCCCGAGGTGGACGGTCGGTCGAACATCGGCGTCTATCTTCGAGTCGATCGCTACCGCGCGGGCGGGGTACGCCTCCGCGAGCTCTTCCGCCGGTTCGTCGAGCGTCACCGCCTCAGATTCCAGGGCGCGGAGGAAGCTTCGCCGCCCCGAAGCTGGTCACTTCCGCTCGCGACGTTCCGTCCCGTCCCGGCGATCCCCGGGCTCCTCGTCGCGGGGGATGCGGCGCGCCTCGTGGATCCACTCACCGGCGAAGGCATCTGGCACGCCCTCGCGTCGGGCGAGCTCGCGGGGCGCCTCGCCGCCGGGGCGCTGTCGAGCGGCGGCATCGCTTCCCTTCCTGCCGACTACCGCCGAGCCGTCCGTCGCGAGATCGCCTGGCCGACGGCGCTCCGGCGGTCGCTCGAAGCGATGACGACGTTCGTCGTCGACCACGACCTCTACCGCTCGCGCGCGGTGCTCCGTGCGCTCGAGTGGGGCTACAACCGGAAGTCCCTCGAGATCGCGAAGACGACGGCCGGCGCCGCGCGGCCGTGAGCGGCAGGCTCCTCGGCCGCGCGCGGCGCCGGGGGATTCAGTCGCCGGTCTTCGCGTTCACGAGGCACGCGAGATTGCCGGACGGGTGCCGGTTTCGATACATGAGCTGGTGGACCAGCGGGATCTCGTCGAACCCATAGGTGTGGGAGAGGCAGGGGTCGACCCGACCTTCGTCCACGAGGTTCTGGAAGGCCCGCGCCTGCTCGTCGTTCGCGAAGTGCGACCCCTGGAGGCGCTTCTGCCGCATCCACAGGTATCGCAGGTCGGACACGGCGCTGTAGCCGGTCGTGCCGGCGCACACGACCACCATGCCCCCGGTGTCGCAGACGACGATCGACGTCGGGATGGTCGCTTCTCCGGGGTGCTCGAACACGATGCGGGGGTTCCTGCGCTCGCCGAGTGCATCCCAGATCGCGGCGCCGAAGGAGCGCGCTCCGGCGAGGAACCGCTCGTAGGCGTCCTTCTCTTCCCAGTGCGGGGGCATCCCGAAATGGTCGAAGCGCGTCCGGTTGATGCAGCCGACGGCGCCGAGCTTCCGGCAGAAGTCGAACTTCTCGTCGTCGCTCACCACCGCGATGGGGAGACCCCCGAGGGCGCGCACGATCTGGATGGCCTGGCAACCGAGTCCCCCCGCCCCTCCCCAGACGAGGACGGGGTCGCCCGGGCGGACCGTGTGTGGCGCCCAGCCCATGAGCATGCGGTAGGCCGTGGCGCCGACCAGCATGTAGGACGAAGCGGCGACCCACCCGAGGTGCTTCGGTTTCGGCAGGCACTGGTGCGCCTGGACTCGCGCGAACTGAGCGAAGCTGCCCCAGCTCGTTTCGTACCCCCAGATGCGGAAGGAGGGGGCGAACATCGGATCGGCCCCGCCCCCGGTGGCCGGGTCCTCCCCCGACCACTGCCCGCAGTGGACGACGACCTCGTCGCCGACCTTCAGGTCTCGTACGGCGCTGCCGACCTTCCAGACGATGCCCGAGGCGTCGCTGCCGCCCACGTGGAAGCCGGACGAATCCGGAAACCAGCGATCCTTGGGTCGGTTCTTCGTGACGTCGATCGGCTTCCCGAGCGCGGCCCACACGTTGTTGTAGTTCACTCCGGCCGCCATCACCCAGACGAGCACCTCGTCGGGGCGGAGTTCGCCGGGCGTGTCGATCTCCTCCACGGCGAAGGCCTTCTCGGGTTCGCCGAAGCGTTCGGGGCGGATGACCTGCGCGATCATCTTGCGAGGCACGTGCCCCGTCGGCGGCATCTCGCCGAGCGGATGGAGATCCTTCGTTGAAGCGGTCATGACGGTCCTTTCTCGAGGTTCAGGGTCGGGTTCGAGCGGGCAGACGCGGCGGGATCGGCCGGGGTGCGCCCCGGTGGTTCCGATCCGCCGAGCATCGTTCGCAGCGCCGAGACGAGGGCGGCAGGCTCCGCGTCGTCGCCGAGGCGGACCACGTGGCCCATCTTCCGGCCGGGGCGCGCCTCGCGCTTGCCGTAGAGGTGGAGACGAGCACCCGGGATGGAGAGCAGGCGATCCCAGCGCGGAGTCCCGTGCTCCCAGAGGTCACCGAAGAGGTTCACGAGGACCGCAGGCGACAGCAGACGCGGCGCGGCGAGCGGCAGGCCGCAGATGGCGCGAAGCTGCTGCTCGAACTGCGAGACGTCCGTGGCGTCGCACGTGTAGTGCCCCGTGTTGTGGGTGCGCGCGGCGACCTCGTTCACCAGCAAGGCTCCATCCCGAGCGAGGAAGAGCTCGACCCCGCAGACGCCCACCACGCCGAGGGCTCGGGCGATGGCCTCCGCCATCCGCACCGCGCGTCGCTCCACCTCCGGGGGGATCTTCGCCGGGACCACGCTCGTCACGAGGACGTGCCCTTCATGGACGTTTTCGACCACCGGGAAGGTCTCGACGCGATCCGAGGCGTCTCGTCCGACGATCACGGACAGCTCGGCGCGGAACGGGACGAACGCTTCGAGCACGGCGTCCGTGCCGATCCGCGACCATGCGGCGCCGAGGTCGTCGCCCGGGTGAATCCTGACCTGCCCCCGGCCGTCGTAACCTTGACGACGCGACTTGAGCACGGCATCCGGACCCACCACCACGAGTGCCGCCTCGAGGCTCGCGAGGTCGGACACCGGAGCGAACGCGGTTTGCGGCAGTCCCGCGTCTCGCAGGAACCCGCGCTGCGCGAGCCGGTCCTGCGTCACGCGAAGCACCGCGCTGCCCGGACGCACCGGCACCTCTCGCTCGAGGAGCTCGAGCGACGAAAGCGGAACGTGCTCGGTGTCGAGCGTGACGACGTCGGCGCGCCGTGCGAGATCGCGGAGCGTCGAGGCGTCGTCGAAGCGGCCCGCGATGCACGCGTCCGCGACGGACGCCGCCGGGCAGGCGGGGTCGGGATCCAAGACGACGACGCGGTAGTCCATCCGCCGCGCCTCGAGCGAGAGGAGGCGCGCGAGCTGCCCCCCGCCGAGGACGCCGAGGGTCGAGCCGGGGAGGAGGGGGCTCATTCCGGCTCCTCCGGCACGCTGGCGGTCATCGCTGCGCGATACGCCGCGAGGCGCGCGCGGACGGCCGCGTCCTTGCGCGCGATCTGCGCCGCGACCAGCAACGCGGCGTTGGCCGCGCCGGCCTCCCCGACGGCGAGCGTGCCCACCGGGATGCCCTTCGGCATCTGCACGATGGACACGAGGGAGTCGACACCGGCGAAATATCTGGAAGGGACCGGGACGCCGAACACCGGCAGGAGAGTCTTCGCGGCCACCATGCCCGGCAGGTGAGCCGCTCCGCCCGCGCCCGCGATCAGCGCCTCGAGGCCGCGGGACTCCGCCTCCGCGGCGTAGGCGAACAGCCGGTCCGGGGTGCGGTGCGCCGAGACGATCCGGCACTCGTGCGGGATTCCGAGCTCCGCGAGCACGTCGCTCGCGTGCTTCAGGATCGGCCAGTCCGACCGGCTCCCCATGATCACGCCCACCCGGGGCGTCGTCCCGCTCATGGCGCGATCTCCTCGGCCATGGGGCTCCAGACTCCGTCCTGTCTGTGGTGGACGCTGCCGTCCGCCGCCTCGATCTGGAACAGGTGTACCCAGCCGTTCTCCACGAGGTTTCGGACGGGCGCGTGTTTACGGAGCACGCCGTCGATGGCGGCGCGCGGCGCTTCGATGAACACGCTGAGCCTGAGCGGTTCGTGGATCCAGCGGCTACCGTCGTGCAGAGACTGGAGCGGGAGTCCGATCCGGAGGTCCCCGCCGTTGCCCTCGAACACGCCGATTCGTCCACCGACGACGTTGTGGAGGACCTTGTTGCCGCTCCCGAACTTCTCGTTGTCGACGGTGCTCGCGTAGTACTGGAAGTTGATCCAGTGGGCCACGACCATGGGCGCGGTCATGATGAGCTCGAGCGTGGTGAACTCCGCGTCGCTCTCCTGCCTGTATTCGTGAAGGAAGACGCGCCCGCCCAGGTCCATGTGTCGCGTCCGTTCTCGCGGGGCCACGATCATGCCGGCGTTGCCGGTGAGCCCCCACTCGGGCCGGACCTCGGCCCAGTCGCGCGAGCGCCGACGGACCGCGGCGAGCACCCGCTCGGCGCTCCCCGCCGCGACGCCGAGCTTCGGCGCTCGCTCGGCGCGAGCTTTCGCTCCCGCGGCGGTGAGCCACCGCCGGAGCTCTGCCAGGTCCGCGGCGTGGGTCTCTGGAAGTTCGTCCAGGTCGAAGAGCGTCACCTCGTCGGTCGTCGTGTCGTGCAGGGCCGGCACGAAGCGAGTCTCCGGCGGCATCGGCAGGCCGCGTGGGGAGAGAGCCTCGCGTATCGAAGCGTCGTTCAGCAGAGCCGCCGCGGCGCGCGCGCTGACCTCCCCGGTGTTGCCCGAGCACGCCCCGCAGTCGAGCCCGGCGCGGTGAGGGTTGTTCCGGGTGGAGCTCCCGTGTCCGACGAGGAGCACCAGGCGGGCGAGCGGCTTCGCGAGGCTCATGCCGCGGAGGATGCCGGCCGCTAGATCCACCCGCTCTTCGAGG
>DASZXK010000059.1:0-134909 GCA_035545855.1 Polyangiaceae bacterium | reverse complement strand
CGGACAGTTTGTATACAAACTATTCGCCCCCGATTGGTCCAGCCGATTCACCTCCCCGCGAGCACGTCGCGCCGAGCCCGCCCGCAGGGCGGCGAGTCGCCCCCCCGATTGGTCCAGCCGATACACGATCCCGCGAGCACGGCGAAGCCGGCGAGCCCCCGCGATTGGTCCAGCCGCTTCACGGCTACCCGCGAGCACGGCGAGCGCGCGCCGCCAGGCGCGGCAGGGGGCGAGGTCCGAGGCCCGCAGGGCGAAGCCCGAGGACCGCAGGAGCCTCGGGGGACCAGGTCCCCCACAAACAAGACCCCACGACGCCAATCGTCGTCGCGTCGAGCCCGCCCGCAGGGCGGCGAGTCGCCCCCCCCGCGATTGGTCCAGCCGCTTCACGGCTACCCGCGAGCACGGCGAGCGCGCCCCGCTAGGCGCGGCAGGGGGCGAGGTCCGAGGACCGCAGGGAAGCCTCGGGGGACCAGGTCCCCCGCAAACAAAACCCCACGACGCTCCCCGTCGTCGCGTCGAGCTCGCCCGAAGGGCGGCGAGTCGCGAAACGCCGTTCGTCGAACGCACCCCGACCCCAAATGCACGCGGCCGGGCGGGAAGACCCGTCCGGCCGCGTCTCACGCCCTCGTGACCTACAGTGAGATGCAGGACCAGGGCTGCTTCGACGGTCCGAAGACGCCGAAGACGTTGCACATCTCTCCGGTGAGGGCGAGGTCAGAGAACTTCAGCGTGAGGTTGTCGCTGTCGTTGTTGACCTCGCACTCCCAGGAGATCTTGTCCCCGGGGTGAGCCTGCAGCTGGCCCGACAGGCCGCCGGTCTTCTTCGCGACCGGGTCCCACAGGTCGTTCGTCGTCGTCGAGTTGTAGTAGACGAACGTGGGCTCCTCCCAGTTGTAGTCCTCGTAGAACTTCTCGCGCTCCCCGGTGCCTCCGCGCTGGATGTACGCGGCGACGCGGCTGGTGTGGGAGTGCGCGTGCGCGACCGTCGCGATGATGTTCAGGCTCTTGTCCGTCGTGTTGTCCGGGTCGTACGCCTGCGTGTCCGTCACCGTGCAGTCCTGGATCTGAACGGCAGCGGTCGTCCCGCCCTGGGTCACGACGTGCGTGTGCGGCCCGATGCTCATGCCGATGCCGCCGAGCCAGGTGATCGGGTTCACTTCCATCTTCACCTGATCGTCGGGGAAGTAGAGAGCGTTGATCCAGCCCTCCTTCAGGTGATCCTGGTCCGTCGTGTTGATGAAGTGCATCTGCACGGCGGCCTGAGATTGCGCGATGATCTGCATCGCCGCGCCTTCGTACTCGGGCGGTGGGTTGCCCTGCCCGACGGACGTGATGTCCGTGTTGGGCGCGGTCGCGCCGACGAGGAACGTGAAGCCCGGCCCCTGGTTGCATGCTTCCGGGTAGACGCTGTCCGGCACGACCTGGGGCTGCACGTACGTGATCATGTGGTGCGTGCCGGGGCGGAGACGCACGTGGTAGTTGTTCATGTGGACGTCGGTCTCGTTCGGCGTCTTCATGAACATGCAGTCCACGTACTCGTCGCCGGGAGCGATGAGGTAGTGGGAGACCTCTTCGGGATCGTCGTAGTTCTTCGGGCCGTAGTGCATCTGCATGCCCTCGGCCGGGTCCGGCGCTTCGAGGCACTGCCCGTCACCGTCGTACCCGCTGTTGATCGGGTTCTTGCAGGGCTCGGCGCCGACGGTGGAGATGCACGCGCCTCCCATTCGCACCATGCCCGCAGGGCAGTCACCCGAGCCCGAACCGCCGTTGCCGTCATTTCCGCCGCCGCCGTTCAGGCCGTTCGGCGACTTGTCCGTGGAGCGGCCGCTGCACGCGACGAGGGGGGAGGCCGTGAGTGCGACGAGGGCGACGAGGAACGCGGGACGAAGTGCCATCGAGGAAGCGCCTTTCGAGAGTGGGTGCTGTACCGAACGGTCGTCTTGAATCTAGATGAGGCGGACGAAACTGTCTACCGGCCGGCACGCGCATTAATTGCGCGTCATTGCTCGGTTTTTGCGCCGACCGGCTCACGGATCCCCTGGCCCGAACGGCCAGCTGGTACATCGATCCGCGCCCTCGACGTCTGGGCCCTCAGTGCCCGGAACGTGGCTGCCCGGTCGGTATTTTTCTGGCTCAGTCTTTCGGGCGCCCGAAGACCTTGGAATTCGGAGGGACCGACTTGGTTATCCAGACGTTGCCGCCGATGACGGAGCCGCGGCCGATGACCGTTTCCCCGCCGAGGATGGTCGCGCCGGCGTACACGACGACGTCGTCTTCCAGGGTGGGATGCCGCTGGAACTCGCCCGAGGACTCCCGGGAGCGCGGCGCACTGAGCGCGCCGAGCGTGACGCCTTGATAGAGCTTCACGTTGCGTCCGATCACCGTCGTCTCCCCGATGACGACGCCGGTGCCGTGGTCGATGAAGAAGCTCTCCCCGATGCGGGCACCCGCGTGAATGTCGATGCCAGTCTCGGAGTGCGCGTACTCGGAGATGATCCGCGGGATCATCGGGACCCCCTCCGCGTAGAGCACGTGAGCGATTCGGTGCGCGGTGATCGCGCGGACTGCCGGGTAGCTGAAGACGATTTCCTCGATGCTGTTCGCGGCAGGATCGCCCTCGTAGGCGGCGAGAACGTCGGCGTTCAGCGTCCGCCTCAGCTCCGGTAGCTTCCGGAGCAGCCTCGCGACCACTTCCTGAGAGAACGTGGACGGGCGCGACGCCGACGGGCGTGGGTTTCGTTCGTCGTACGTCACGGCCCGCCCCGTCTGCTCTACGAGTGCGTTGTACGCCGGGACGAGGTGCTCTCCGATCGAGGCTCGGAGGTTCTCGGCGTTCAGGCCGCGACGGCTGTAGAAGCCCATGTAGATGATGGGAACCAGGTGATTGAAGGCCTCGATCACCGCACGCTTGTTGGGGAGGGCCGCGCTCTCGAGGTTGTTGATCTCGAGCGGGCCCGCGTAGCTCTCGACGAGGCTGTCGAGCACCGATTCGACCACGGCGCGCTGATCCGAGCTCGGCATTCGTTTCTGGCTCCGCGGCGAGAGTGGCGCTCTCGACTCCGTATTGGGGTGTACCACGGGGCGACACATAGTGCGGGCCGGAGGGACGGGAAGCCGCGGCCCGGCGCCCCTCGGGGAGGGGGCGCGCTTTTCCGGCTTTCGGTCGCTCACTCGCCGGCGGTGTCAGCCGGCGCGACCCTCGAGCACCGCGCCGTCGACCGTCATCGCCGTCACCACGCCGAGGTCCGCCCGGAGGCTCACGAACGGGGTACGGAACCCGGGATCTTCCCAGGCTCTGAACCAAGGTGCGCGAGGCTCCGGCGATTGCGTCCAGAGGCGGCCGCTCGCGCCCGCCCAGGCGCGCCCTTGGACGTCCATCGCGGCGGACGCGACGTCCGTCGACGACTCGACGATGGTGGACTCCGTGCGACCCGCGTCGAAGCGAACCGCCACGCCGCGGCGGCCCGCGGCCACGCCGATTCCTCGGTCGAGGTGCGCCGCGCACGTCGTCAGCGCGTCCGTGGGAGGCGCGAGGAGGAACGTCGCCTCGAACTCGAGCGCCGAGTAGACGGCCGCGAACCCGGTGCCTTGCGTGGTCCTCCCGGCGACGATCCACCGAGCCTCGTCGAGGCGCGCGATCGCGGCGATCGTCCGCGCCGCTTCGAGGGGCACGGGCCGGAAGAAGTGCCCCGCGGCCACGGTGTAGAGGAGCGGAGGGCTGTTCCCCGTCTCGCTGACGGCGAGCGCGAGATCCAGCGGGTCCCCGTTCACGAGCGAGAAGTCGGCCGCGGGCGGGCCGTGGAAGAGCGTCGGCCCGAGCTCGCCGCCGATCATCGCGAGGAGCCCGCTTTCTCCGCCGATGATCCAGCGTCCGGGTCGAACCAGGCTGATCGAGCGAAGGCCCAGGGCCGGGTCGATGCCGACGGCCGCGGCCGGCTGCCACGTCGACCCGTTCCAGTACGAGAGGCCGTCCGTCGTGACGGCGAGGCCGTGCCCGTCGCCGTCCCACGCGATGCCCCGGACGAGGCGATCGTCGCCTGGCGGGTGACGGACCGTCCACGTCCAGTTCGCGAGCGATCGCTCGAAGGGGCGTGAAGCGACGCTCTGTACCCAGCGCTCGCTCGCGCGCTGGCTCCGCGGGCCGGCGGCGCCGCGAAGGGACGGGAGGATCGCGCCGGCGAACTCCTGTGCGCTCGGGTGCCGCTCCGTGGGCGTCATCGCCGTGGCCCGCGCGAACACCTGGTCGATGTTGCGGCAGATCGCCGGATTTTCCCGGAATTCCGGCGAGAGCCCGCGGCATTCGAGGAGGCTCCGGCGCCGCGTGTCCCGGACCATGAGCAGCGCCTGGGCGAAGTTCGCCGTATCGAAGTACTGCTCGCCGGTGAGCGCGTAGAAGACGACGCACGCGAAGCCGAAGACGTCCGTCCACGGACCGACGTCGCCCTCGCTCGAGAAGGATTGCTCCGGCGCAGCATATCCAGGCGTGCCGAGCAGCACCGAGCCGAAGGTGTTCGTCACCCCCGCGGGGCGCGCGATCCCGAAATCGGCGATCTTCAAGATCTCGCTCGCGCCGAATCCGCAGCAGAGGACGTTGCCGGGAGTGAGGTCCCGGTGAACGACGCCGACGTCGTGGATCGCAGCGAGACCTTCGGCGAGGCATTCGACGGTGTGGGTCGTCCGGGAGGCGTCGAAGGCGAACGTCGTGTTCTTCACGCTGTAGGCGACACGCTGCTCGAGCGTCGTGCCCTCCGCTCCGCCGTGGACGTACTCGAGGGCGATCCACGGCAAGGTCGCGCGATCCACGGCGACCGTCCCCGTATCCATGAAGCGGACGACGAAGGGCGTGGGGGGGACCCGCTCGTTCAGGCGCCCGAGCGCGACGGCCTCCTTCTGGATCATCAGGGCCGCCGTCGGCCCCGCGGAGGCCATGACGTCGGGCTTCATGACCTTCAGCACCGCGGGCGTCGAGCCGCCCGGGCCCTGACGGATCGCGTAGAGCGCGATCCCCATGCCGCCCTCGCCGAGGACGTGCTGCAGCCGATACCCCACGCCCGGCGTCGACTCCGACCGAACGAGCTGTCCGGCGAGCAGCGAGGCGAGCGGAGACTCGGCCATCGATCCATCCTACACGGTTTCCGACGGCCGTCGCCGTAGGCATGACGACGCCCGGCGGCCATCACGGGCCGCCGGAGAGCACGACGTAGAGCACGGGTAGGGCGACGCCGAGCCCTGCGAGCACCGCGCCCCGTCCGAGCAGCCCCTTCCTTCCGGGAAGCATGAAGAGCCCGGAGGTCGCCAGATACAGGAGAAGTACGGCGTAACCGTCCGCAACGTAGGTCCAGGCCTTCTTGCCCCGGTTCAGGTGGAGCCAGTTCGCGAGGCGCACGAACGGCCGAGGTTCCTCCCGCTCGTCCGTGACGACGCCGGTGCGCGGATCGGCGTGGAGGGTGCGGTGTTCCAGCGTGATCTCGAGGTCCGTCTCGTTCGTCCGGTAGATTTCCTTCGGGGACTCCGAGATGCCGAGCGTCGAGAGGACGGCTCGTCCCGCCGCGTCGTCGTCCGCGGGTAGCGGAGCCGGGACGTGGTGCGTCGCTTCCACGTGCCGGAAGTTCGGGTCCCAGTCCTTGATGTGGTTCACGGCGAGGCCGGACACCGCGTAGACGAAGGTCAGCCCCACGACGAAATAGCCCGCGTCCCGGTGGACCACGCGGAGGACCGCGCGGACTCGTGCGGAGACCCGCCGCGTGCCGCCGCCCCCCCCGTCAGGCATAGCGCTCCTCCTTCCACGGATCGGCGTGGTTGTTGTAGCCGCGCGTCTCCCAGTACCCGGGCTCGTCCTCCTTCACGAACCGGATACCGGTGAGCCACTTGGCGCTCTTCCAGAAATAGAGCCCCGGAACGAGCCCTCGCACCGGGGCCCCGTTCGCGCGCGCGAGCGGACGGTCTTCCAGGCGATGAGCCACGAGGACGTCCGGAGCGAGCGCCTCTGCCAGGCGCACGTTGGCGGTGTAGCCGTGGGCCGCCTCGAAGATCACGTGCCGGGCTTCGCGCTTCACGCCGGCGCGCTCGGCGAGGTCCTTCACGCGAACGCCCGTCCACCTGGCGCCGAGGACCGTCCAGCCCGTCACGCAATGCACGTCCGCTTCCTCGGTGACCTGCGGCATCGCGAGCAGACCCGCGAAGTCGAGCTCGTAGGGATGCTCGACGAGCCCGTGGACCCTCAGACGGAACGTTCCCGGGCGCGAGTCCCCCTCTTCCCCGCCCATGGGCTTGAGCCGCTCGATGACGCGCTGCCCGGGGGGAAGGCGCGGGCGCCCGTCCCTCTTCGTCTCCGCGCGCGCGATTCGAGTGAGGTCGTCCGACACGATCCAATCGAGGCCTCCGAGTGCCGTGATCGCGGTGCCGGCGCCCGCGAGCTGGATGAACCGGCGGCGGGCGAGGAGCCTCTCGAGGGGCGAATCGTCGTTCGATGCCATCACGGTGCACTACGCCGGAACCCCGTCACCGGTTGCCTCGGCCGTGAAACGGCCTGAAATGCCGGCGAAATTGGCCATAGCCCGCCGGTCGTGGCATGGTGGTCGCCACCGGCATGTGCCGCCTCTTCGGCTTCCGTAGCGTCATCGAAAGCCAGGTTCACCGCTCCCTCCTCGCGGCGGAAAACGCGCTCGGAACCCAGAGCAACCAGCACCCGGACGGCTGGGGCGTCGCGTTCTACGTGGACGGCGCCCCGCACGTCACCCGGAACCCCATCACCGCGATGGGGGACCAGCTCTTTCATCGTCTGAGCGGCGTCGTCTCGAGCCAGACGGTGCTCGCCCACGTGAGGAAGGCGACGCAGGGCGACAAGACCGTCCTGAACTGCCACCCGTTCCAGTACGGCCGCTGGGTGTTCGCGCACAACGGCGACGTCCCGGAGTTCGGCCGTCACCGGGAGGCGATGGTCGCGGAGGTCGCCCCCGAGCTCCGGCGCTTCATCCTCGGCGAGACGGACAGCGAGGTCCTCTTCTTCATGCTCCTCACGGAGCTCAGGCGGGGAGGGTCCCTCGTCGCCCCGCGTAGCACGAGCGAGCTCGCGTCGGCCGTGCGGAGGACGACCGCGACGGCGCGCGCGATCTGCGACGTCGGCGAGAAGCCCGCGACGCTGACGTTCATGGTGACGAACGGGGAGACGCTCGTCGCCGCGCACGGCGGCAAAGAGCTCTTCTTCTCGACCTACAAGACTCGCTGCCCCGACCGGAACGTGTGCAGGAGCCTCTCGCCGGAATGCGAGGCGCCGACGACGAGCGGTCGCGTGAACCACTGCGTGATCTCGAGCGAGCCGCTGCACGGCGAGAACGTGTGGCTGCCGCTCGAGCCCGGAGACATGGTGGGCGTCGACGGCGCCATGCAGCTCTTCCGGACGTCGGAGTCGCGGCCGGCGCTCCCCGTCGTCGCGTAGCGCACCAGAAACGACGACGGCGTGCTCCTCGCGGGAACACGCCGTCTCCGCGTCACACGAAGCGGGCTCAGGTCTGGATGCTCTTGATCTCGAGGAACTCCTCGAGGCCCCACTTTCCGTACTCGCGACCGCGGCCCGACTGCTTGAAGCCGCCGAACGGCGCGAACGGATTGAAGTTGCCGCCGTTGACGTCGACCTGTCCGGTACGGATCCGTCGCGCCACGCGCTTCGCCCGAGCGTCGTCCGAAGACCACACGCCGCCGGCCAGGCCGTACACGCTGTCGTTCGCGATGCGAATCGCGTCCTCCTCGTCTTCGTACGGGATGATGCAGAGGACCGGACCGAAGATCTCCTGCTGCGCGATCGTCATGTCGTTCTTCACGTTGGCGAACACCGTGGGCTTCACGAAGTAGCCCTTCGGCAGGTTCTCCGGCTGCTCCGGGCCGCCGGTGACGAGCGTCGCGCCTTCCTCGATGCCCTTCTTGATGTACCCGCGGACGCGCTCCTGCTGGGTCTTGGAGACGAGGGGCCCGAGCCGGGACTTTCCGTCCAGCGCGGGGCCGGGCGTGAATCCCTCCGCGACCTTCTTCGCGATCTGCACGGCCTCGTCGTGCTTCGCCTTGGGGACGAGCATGCGCGTCCACGCGGAGCACGTCTGCCCCGAGTTCAGGTAGCAGTTCTGGACGCCCGCCTTCACCGCCTTCGCGAGGTCCGCGTCGTCCAGGATGACGTTGGCGCTCTTGCCGCCGAGCTCCAGCGCGACGCGCTTCACGGTCTTGGAGGCGACCTCGCTCACGCGCTTGCCGGCGTTCGTCGAGCCGGTGAAGCTCACCATGTCTATCTCCGGGTGGCCGGCGATGGCTTCTCCCACCGTCGGCCCGTCGCCCGAGACCAGGTTGAAGACGCCGCGGGGCAGCCGCACGGAGTCCACGATCTCTGCGAGGATGAACGCGCTGAGCGGCGCGACCTCGCTCGGCTTCAAGACGACGGTGCATCCGGCGGCGAGCGCCATGGCGACCTTGGCGGCGACCTGATGGAGGGGATAGTTCCAGGGCGTGATGCAGCCGACGACGCCGACCGGCTCCCGCACGATCGTCGAATTGCCGCTCTCTTCCTCGAACTCGTAGCTCGTCGCGAGCCCGGCGGCGGATCCGAACGTGAGCGTCGGGAGGCCCGCCTGGATCATCTTGCTGAGAGCGATCGGCATCCCGACCTCGCGAGCGACCGTCTCCGCGATCTCGTCCGTGCGCGCCGCGAGGCCCGCCTGGATCTTCTGCAGGTATTCGCCGCGCTCGGCAGCCGGCGTTCGCGACCAGGCGTCGAACGCCGCGCGAGCGGCCTTCACGGCGCGATCGACGTCCGCGGCGTTGCCTGCGGGGATCGTCGCCATGACCTCCTCGGTCGACGCATCGACGACCTCGAACGTGCCTTTGCCGGTCGGCGGGGTCCACTCACCGCCGATGTAGATCTTGTCGTACGTCTTCATGGGGCCTCCAGAATTCGGGGGAGGAAAAAGGTCCGGCCAGAGGGCCTGGATGTCAAGGGACGTCCGCGCGACGAGCCGTCACTCGGACAGGACCTGGTGCGTCAAGTGCGCGCCCAGGGCGAGAAACACGCAGAGACCGAAGTAGCTCGCCGCCACCTCGCGCCGGACCTCGGGCGTCGTTTCGACGTGGTGAGTCGCCGAGCGGAAGCCGTTCATCGCGGCGAAGATGCCGATCAGGAGGAGCTGCGGCGTTCGAGTCACGAGGAACAGGCCGGCGAGGACGACGAGGCCGATCCACCAGGCCTGCTTCGAGAACACCGCGGCGGCGCGGCCGCCGTCGAGCGGCGGCATCGGGATCATGTTGAACAGGTTGAGGAAGAAGCCGCCGTACGCGAGGGCGAGGAAGAGCCGCTGGTGAGTGAGGAGGAAGATGCCCGCGCAGGCGGCGGACGCCGCGGCCCCAGCGATCGGCCCCGCGAGGGCGATGCGAGCCTCCTCTTTCGGGGAACGGGGCTGACCCTTGAGCGAGATCATCGCGCCGAAGAAGGGGATGAACACGGGGTAGCCCGCCGCGAGCCCGGCGTGACGGATCGCGACGGCGTGGCCCATCTCGTGGATGAAGATGAGCAGCACGAACCCGACGCCGTAGGCCCAGCCGTAGCGCATCGCCTCGAACCAGATCATCGCGAGCATGCTGCCGGAGGTGAGCAGCAGCTTTCCGAGGCTGAGACTCTTCAGCGCGACGAAGGCCCACTTGGCTTTCGCGAGGGCCGTCGCTGCGACGGCGGCGACGACCGACGCCTTGCGCGCCGGGGGACGCGGCGCGTGCGGCGACGGCTGAGGTTCGGTCACTTCGGGATCATTCATTGGGCGGGGCGGCGCCTTCGGGCGCCTGCGGCGGCGGAGCGGGGCGCTCCTGCTTTCCCGTCAGGCGGGCGAAGAACCGCTTCAGGCTAGCACCGGCCACGACGATGAGCGGCACGATGGCCTTCTTCGCGGCGAGGAGCAGGACGAGGAGCTTCGCGCCGAGCTTCGCGAACAGGCCCGCTTTCAGGGCGGCTGCACCCGCACCGGCCGCGATGAGCGCCGCGAGGCCGTATTCGGCGACCTTGTCGGTCTTCGCGTCGAAGTCCTCGTAGCGGGCGCCGGCGGCGAAATGCGTCCCGGCGAGCACCGGGACGGCCTCCTGTTTCGCCTGCGCGATGTGCTCTGGATCGTC
Source organism: Polyangiaceae bacterium (assembly GCA_035545855.1). Classification (GTDB taxonomy): domain Bacteria; phylum Myxococcota_A; class Polyangia; order Polyangiales; family Polyangiaceae; genus DASZVB01. Next base: position 124,766 of record DASZXK010000059.1, on the reverse strand, counting down.
GATGACGTTGACGGCGATGTAGCCCTTGCGCCCGAGGATGCGCGTGTACTCGTTGATGCTCACGCCGTCCTCGGCGGATCCCTTGATGCCCCAGACGAGCGCGTGCCCCCGAGCGTCGTACCGCGGAGGGCTGGTCCATCCGTCCACGTGCATCGGCTTGAAGCCGCGCTCGGCGCGGACCTTGTTCGCTTCCTCGGTGCCTTGCTGGATGTCCTTCAGGATGCCGGCGGCGTCGAGGTCCTTCGCGTCGTCGTCCTTCACGTAGCCGTCTTCCGTGTACGAGAAGACGGCGATCCACGAGCCCTCCTCCGGCGCCGCGAGGCCGAGGAGGTCGTCGCCCTCCACGTTTCCCATGCTCTCGAGCAGGCGCTTCGCGTCCGCGCGCTCGAGGAAGACATTTCCGGCGGGGAGATCGACGCTGAGATCGTGACCGAGATCGATCTTCTTCGGCCCGGGAATCGCGTTGTACTTCGGCTGCGGAGCCGCACTACCGGCTGGCACGGGATCCGCGTGCGCAGGGCGGACGAGGAGCAGACACACGAGCACGGAGAGGCCCCACGCGAGCTTCCACACCTTCATCGCCCCGACGGTACAAGGCCTTCCCCGTACCCGCAATTCGCGCAAGTCCAGTGGCATCCCGTCGCCGGGTCAGTACCCGCGCTCGCGAAGGTCTTCCGGCAAGAGCCGACTCGGCTTGTCGCTCGCGAGGAACCAGAGCTGGTGCGCGGCGCGCGTCGCGCCGATGTGCAGCAGGTGACGCGCCTCGTCGTCGACGGGATACGAAGCTTCGGTGACCTCCACCAGCACGACGTAGTCGAACTCGAGCCCCTTCACCTGACGCACGTCCGTCACGTCGATGCCTGGCTTGAACGGGAAGTCCTGCTCGGCGATTCGCCGCACGTTCGGCGTCTCGGCCTTCCGGAGGCCGTGGAAGAAGAGGTCCGCCTGCTCCGGGTAGCGCGCGATGACGGCGATCGACGCGAGCGGCTCCTCCTGCACGAGCTGGCGCAGGGATTCGGCGAGGAAGCCGACGGCGTCTCCCCCGTGCGAGAAACGGAACAGCTCGACGGGCGCGCCGGTACGGGTCGCCGTCGGCGCGTCCCTGTCAGCGAGCGGCCCGAGGACCTCGCGCGCGAGCTGGATGATCGGCTCGGTCGAGCGATAGCTGATGCGAAGCGGCTCCACCTCGACGTGCGACAGGCCGAGCTCGGACAGGGTCTCCTTCCAGCTCGAAAAGCCGTTGTTCATGTGGAGGCGCTGGGCCACGTCCCCGGAGAGGGTCACGCTCTGCCCGCGGCTCACGGTGCCGAGAACGACGGCGAGCTCGACGGGGGAGAGGTCCTGAGCTTCGTCGACGAGGACGTGCTCGTAGAGCAGCGCGTCCTTCGTGTTCGGCTTCAGCAGGGGCCCGCGGAGGCGCTGAACCAGGCGGAGGAGGAGCGTGTCGTCCTCCCGATCGAGCGCGAAGTTCTCCTCGATCTGGGCGCCGTCGATGCCGTGCGTCAGCGGATCGTCTTCCTCGGGCCGGTGGCTCTCGGAGCGAGCTTCGGCGCTCTCCGCCTTCGGGCGCTTGCTCTTCCGCTTCGCGGGCCTTTCCCTGTCGTCGCCGCTCTTTTCCCGCGCGGCCGCGCTCTTCTCGCCGGCTTCACGGTTCGCTTCCACCTCCGCGACGGCGATCGTGCATCGGACGGAGCACCAGTCGAGGGCCGCCTGGAGCTCCTTCGCGGTGAAGGCGTCCGGAGAGTGCTCCCGGATGGCGCGCTCGACCAGGCCGCGATCCGTGAGGAGCTCCGACCACGCGGTGACCGTGTCCTTCGCGTCGCGGATCTCCGTGTTCGCGATGCGCTCGACCGCGTGCTTCACGAACGACGAGTACTCCGCCGCGTCGTCCCCCTGGATGAACCGGAGGAGCGCGTGGAGGCGATGGGTGAGGGGCTGGGCGGCCGTGCTCCGGAACGCGGCGAGGATCTGCTCTCGCCAGGCGTCCGGGTGGTTGCGATCGACGGCGTCCGCGAGCTTCTGCTCGACCCGGCTCGCGATGCCCTTCACGTACTCGTCCACGACGCGGAGCATCGCGGGGTGCTTCTTCAGGCGCGTGACGACCGGCGGCGTGTCCGTCGTGTAGCGATCGGGGAAGTCTTCCACGTGCGCGGCGCGGAGCTTCTGCGCCCACTTCTCGTAGGTCCTCACCGCGACGCCGCCCACGTCGAGCGCCGGCAGCACCTCCGCGATGTACCGCGCGAGGGCGTCGTTGAAGACGATGACGAGCATCTTGTCCGGTCGGAACCGGCGCTTGTCGTGGAAGGCGAGGAACGCGAGCCGGTGGAGACCGATCGTCGTCTTGCCGCTGCCCGCGCCGCCCTGGATGACGACGAGACCCGAGTCCTGCGCCGTGATGAGGTCGAACTGGCGCGGGTCGATGAGGCCGGTGATCTCCTTCAGGTGCTTGTCCTCGGAGAGTCCCGCGTCGGAGCCGAGGCCGAGCTTCCCCGGTCGGTGGTGGTGGTCGGCTCGGAGCGCGCTTCCCTGGCCGCCGGCGAGACGAGCTCCCGCGCCCGCCTTCTTCCACTCGCCGCGATCCGTGCGGACGTACATGCCGTCCGTCGTGACGATGCGACGCAGGACGCCGTCCACTATGGAGACGCTGCGACGGGTGACGACCTCGCCCTGCACGTCCTTGTCGCCGAAGGTCTCCTCGTATTCGTCGCCCTCCGCGTAGCGGTAATAGATCCGGCTCACCGGTGCGTCGCGCCAGTCGACGATTCGGATGCCGGCGCGCGAGTCCAGGTACGTGGACCGGCCGATGAGCACCTCGCGCGTTCGCCCGTCCTCCTTCAGCACCATGCGACCGAAGTACGGCGCGCGCGGGTCGACGTGGCCCTCGGTCATCTCGCGTTGCCGCGCGGCGAGACCCTGGAGCCGCTCCATCTGCTCGAGGAGCGGCGGCACGTCTTCCATTCGCGAGGCGACGATCTGATCGCGGAGCGCGAGGAGCTGGCTGTCGTAGTCGATGGCCTGCCGCTTCGGGCGACCGCGGGCCTCCTCCAGGTGGCCCAGTACGCGCTCGAGGCAGCGCTGCTCTTCGGTGACGGCCCGTTTCAGGGCTCCGTCGTCCACGTCTTCGGGGAGGGCGTTCGCTTCCAAGGGAGGGGTAGGGTGGGGGATCGGAACGGCTCGGCGCGCGAATGCCGCCGGTGGCGCGTGGCGGGCGTAGCATCTTTCCGCCGAGCCGGCACGAGCGACCGGGCGCCGCGCCGGCTCGGCCGCGCGGCCCGGGCGTTTTTCAGCGAGCGGCCGCGACGTCTCGGACGAGACGCCCGAGCTCCGTCAGCACCGAGGACGTGATCGTGTGGCCCCCGGGGAAGGGAACCCAGCGAACGTCGGCGGCGGCCGCGTGGAGCTGGTCCCGGAGACGTTCGGCGGTCGCGAAGGGGAGCAGGGGATCGGAACGCCCGTGGGACTGCATCACCGGGATCCCGCGAAGACGAGCGAATCCCGGCGTCCATTCGTTCTCGGCGACGATGGAGCCGCTCATGAGGGCGAGCCCGGCGAACGGTTGCTCCTCCCGGACGGCGATGTCCATCGTGACCATCGCGCCCTGCGAGAAGCCTCCGAGGATCGTCCGCGAACGGGGCGCACCGAGCAACGTCTCGAGCTCCCGGATGACGTCCTTCGCCGCTTCACGCGCCGCGGCAAGGCCCTCCGGGACGACGTCCGTGCGCCGCTCGCGCTGCCCGCCGCGCATGGCGGCGTCCAGCGCCGCGACGTCGATCATCCACCACGCGCGTCCACCCGCGTAGCCGGCTCCGAGCGTGCGGAGGTCGAGCGGCGCCGCGGGAAACGCGAAACGCACCTCGTGCGGGACGTCGAGCTGGCGGTAGAGCGGAACCAGGTCGTCTCCGGGGGCGCCGAAGCCGTGGAGCAAGACGACGAGCGGTCCGTCGCCGCCGCCTTCGCGATCCGTACCGCCGGCGATGACGACGGAAAGTCCCGCGATCGTCTCTCTTCGCATCGCCCTTCCTATATACTGACCGGCCATGGATCCGAAGGCGCTGCTGGAACGTGCGATGGACTGGCTCCGTTCCCACCCGGAGGACGTGGTCCAGGCGGTGAAGAACGTGGCGGCCCTGCGCGCCACGGTGCCACTCGAAGCGCTACGGGTCCTCGCCGCTTCCGCCAGGGGCTCCCGAGCGCCGAAGGACGTCGAGATCGAGGCGGCGCCCCCGGGCCTCCGCATCGGAGCGACGGTCACCGCCATGAAGACGGACCTCCGCATCGGCGCCACGCTCTACATCGACGCCGTGCAGATCGCGTCGGAAGAGCTCCGCCTCGTCCTTCGGCTCCGCGAGCTCTCCGTCTCCGTGATCGGCGCGTCGGACACTCCGGTTGCCGCGTTCATCCGGTCCGGCGCGCTGAACCTCAGCCAGCCCGGGAAGCTCGTCGCGAATCTCCCGAAGAAGCCCACGTTCGTCCTCGAGGCGGACGGGGATCGCATCGTGCTCGATCTGATGCGCGAGCCGAAGATCGCCTCCAGGCTCCGGAAGCCCCTGTCGTTCCTCACCCCGCTCGTGACCGTCACCGGCGTGGAGTCCAGCGGGGACATCCTCTCGCTTCAGCTCTCGTGCCTTCCGGACGGTCTCGGAAGCGCACTCGCCGCGGTTCGAGCCGCGATCTGACGGCCGGCCGCGGCGCGCTCAGGCAGTCGCCGGGGTGCCGGTCGCGGTCTTCTTTCCGGACTTCGGTTCCCGCTTTCCGTCGAGGAACGCGCGGAGACGCTCCACGGAGAAGGGACGCGAGTACGCGTAGAGGAGCAGGAGTCCCATCGCGTAGAAGAGGTAGCTCTCCGCCGTGTACTGGTCGTCGATGAAATAGAACGCGGAGAGGATGATCTGGCTCGCGCCGCTCGTCACGAGGAGGGCAGGGCCGAGGCTCGGAACCACCGCGACGAGCGGCACCGCGGCGAGGAACATGCAGTAGTAGTAGCAAGTGAGGTTCGTGAGAGAGATGACGAGCGGGATCGAGAGCCCGATCGGAATCCACAACGACTTCGTGCGTCGGAGCGCCCACGCCATCCACGCGAAGACGCCGAACGAGAGGGCGAAGAAGACCGGCTTCAGGTGATCGAAGCGATCCCGGCGGCCCTGCTTCCAGAGTTCGAACGGATCGTCGAGCGTGGAGTCCCGCGTGAAGCGCATCCGACCCTTCCAGTCGTGAACCAGCATGGTCTCGAGGCCCATGTGGTTCGTGAGCGGCGTGCGGTTGTGCACCCTGATGTGTGCGACGAACTCCCTGTACGACTCGGGTCCCGCGACGACCATGCTCGCCGGGATGAGGAGGCCTCCCGCCATCACACACCCGAGGATGACCTTCTTGTGGTTCGGGTGGAGCGCCTTGCGCTTCAGCAGGTGGAGGCCCATCACGATGATCCAGCCGGCGAAGGCGATCATCGGGAACACGCGGAGGAGCGACGAGTAGGTGAGGGCCGCGCCGGAGAGCGCGTACCGCTTCTTCCGTGCGAGGCAGACGCTCGCCACGAGCAGGAAGACCCAGTCCTGGCGGAGGAACGCGCCGCCCGTCCAGTAGAAGTTCGCGACCGCGTTGCAGCCCCAGAACACGCTCGCGATTGCCATCACGCGGAGCCCGAAGGCCCACCCGATCATCGCGAGCGTGCCCGCCTGGAGCGCGACGTCCAGGAGCGAGAGCAGCTTGAAGAAGCCGTCCCCGGCCGGGGCGAGGCTCGCGAACAGCTTGCCTTCCGCGGTCCACACGGGCGGTGGGTTGTACCCGTGGTCCTGCTGCATGTTCTCCCAGTAGCCGCCGCGCGCCGTGCTCTCGAACCAGGAAACGTCCTTCTTGAACGCCGTCCACTCTTCCGGAGAAAACCGCTTCTTGCACTCCTCGGGATGCTGGAAGAGGTACGTCTCGCCGACGGGGCGGATGAGGTTCACGGAGAGATCGCGGATCTCCCGCTTCTGCACCTGCGCGCCGCGCCCGTTCTCGACTTCGGCGATCATCGTGCACTCGTAGAGGCGCGTGTAGCCGAGCGCGTGCGAGTACTTCGACCCGAGGTAGTAGTGATAGAATTCGTGCCGGTGGTAGTAGTCGGGGTACCGGACGTTCGGGTTGAAGAAGTCGAAGTAGGAGAGGAACCCGACGATCGTGACGGCGATGAGGATCCGCCGGGTCGTCCGCTCCGGGAGCTTCTCTCCGAGTCGTTTCGCCCGGGCCTCGATGAGGAGCAGGCCCGCGCAGACGAGCGCGAACCCGATCTTGAACATCTTCATCGAGAACTCCCACACGTCGTGTGAGAGGACGTCCTTCCCCATGAAGTGGAAGCTCCACGTGTGGAAGAGGAAGTCGAAGGGGCTCGCCGAGGCGAGGGCGGAAGCGAGTGCAGTCGTGAGCATGGGAAAAAATAGGCCCCCGAGGGTCCGCGTGAGGCGGCGCAGGGTAGCCGAAAGAAAGCGAGGCCGGGTGCGTCACTTCGCACCCGGCCTCACCGTTGCAGCGCCCCGAGTCCCGGCCGTTGCCAGGGTGGCGACTCGGTCGGCTCGCCCTTCCGGGCAGGCCCTCTTACCGAGCCAGCATCCGTCCTACTGGGTGGGGCTTACACCGCTCCCGCGCGTAGCGGGGCAGGACGGCAATCTACCCCGGACGAACCTCCGGTTTAGGGGAACAACTACATTCCATGCTGCTGCCTCCTCCGGGTTTCCCCGGACACCCCTGAGATAGCGCGAGCCCAGTTCGGCACGACGTCTCCACGACTAGCGGCGAGCGCGACCAAACGGACGCGAGCGTCGATGCGGGGTGTTTCCACTGGAAGGGCCCGGGTAGGCGGGCCCAACGGTCGAGTGCAGGTCGCCGAAGTGCTCTTCAGCCGGATGATCCCGAGAGCTTTCGCTCTTTCCTGCACGTTGGTTCAGAGATAACACAACTCTCCCGGATCCGCCAATAGGCGCAGGGGAGTATTGGGTGCAAGTTACTGTAAATACACAGATTTCATAAAAATCAGCGATCGGCCACGCGGGTTCCGGTCATGCGGTAGGTCATCGCACAGGGGAGGGTCGCGAAGCCGCCGGAGGCGAGGAGCCCGGTGCAGTCCGAAGCACCCTGTGGAGAAAACGAGTAGCCGAGCGAGCCGGAGAACGCCGAGGGACTCTCGCCCGAGTCGAGCGCGCCCGAAGCCGAATCCTCCCGGATCACGGTGCAGACGGCGCGCGCCGCCTGGGTATCGGGGTCGCTGCTGCCGGTCGTGGGAGTGCCCGTCGCATCGACGTTCACGACGGTCTCCGACTTGAACGCGAAGGCCTTGCCGTCCGCGGCGAGCGCCCCTTCGACGGCGTCCGCGCCGGTATTCCAGTAGAGCGTCGGCGATTTCTCCGACAGCACGACGTCGAAGGTCCAGTCCGCGGGAGCGTCCATCGCGCCGGCGCCACACGTCGAGGAGTCGAGGTGCGCCGTCACGGTGAACCGGCCGAGGTCGTCGCCGAACGCGCGGCCGTCGTCCTTGGCCATCATCGCGCTGCAGCCGCCGATCAAGAGCACACACCCGAGGCCCGAAGCCATCGTCTGCACGCGGAACATGGTGGATCGCGCTAGCAAGCGGGTCCGGGGCGGGCCAAGTTCGGTGCGATGACGCCGTTCGACGCGCTACTCCTCCGGCGCACGCTGTTCACGGCGTTGCTCCTGCTCGGCGTGGTGTCGGCGATCGTCGTCGCGACGGACGAAGCGACGAGCACGGCGGGGATGCGCGTCGCGCGACTCGCCGCGCTCGAGCCGCTCCCCGCCGCGGTGGCCATGGCCCTCGTGCTCCGGCAATCGCGCGAGCGGGGAGAGCTCCGCGCGCTCCAGTGCGTCGGGGTGCCCGAGTGGCTCGCTGCGCGGGGCGCGGTCTTCGGCGGTATCGCCTTCGCCGCGCTGGGCGCCGTGGCGCTGCTCTCTCCCTGGGCGGACGCCCGGAGCCTCTTTCCGTCGGTCCGCGGCACGGTCGACTGGGTCATCGACGCGGGCGGCCGCTTCGCGAGCGCGCCGAGCGTCTTCGTGACGGATGGCGGCGTCATCGCGCTCTCCGTCGCGAAGGACGCCGCGCCCCGGGCGGTCCCGACGGCGCTCACGGCGCTACCTGCCGTGATGCCCCTCGCGCTCGCCGTGCCGCCGTGGATCGCGACGCCCATGCCCGGAATGCTCCGAGGCTTCGCGCTCGCCCTCGCGGCGGGGACCGTCGTCGTGGTCCTGCACCTCGTCGCCGCGGGACGCGTCTCGCCGCCGTTCGGCGCTCTCGCGGCCCTGCCCGTCCTGCTCTCGACGATCGCGATGCGCGCTCGGCTCTCCGGCGCGCGTCGCTAGCGATTCACGTCGCCGGTGCTTCTTTTTCCGGCTTCAGCTTGCGGAGGCGGGCGGCCTCCATGCCGATGCGCGCGCGCTTCCGCTTCTTCAAGGGCTTCCCCTTCTTCGGGGTCGAGAGCCACTCGTGCTTTTGTCGGACGCTCCAGATCGCGCGGTTTGCCATGAGGTCGGGGGGTATTAGCGGGCGACGGGGCGGGTTTCAAGCACTTGCAGCGGTCCACCTTGACAGGGTCTGCCCGTCGCTCATAAACGTCGGGTCCCTTGTTGAAAGCGACTTTCAAATTCACCGGTCGGACCGGCGGTTTCGGCGGCGCGGCGCTCGCCCTCGCGGTGCTGCTCGGTGGGTGCGCCGGCGCGGGTGCGCTCGAGCCGGACGCGCGGGACGCTCGGTGGGCCGAGGGGCGCTGGCCCGGGACGACCGTGGCCTCGCTTCAGGGCGGCCGGACTCTGTTCGTCTCGAAGTGCGGGGCGTGCCACCAGCTTCCCGATCCCGGCGTGAAGACTCCGGACGAGTGGGCGAGCGTCATCGGGGAGATGGCCCCGCGGGCGAAGCTCTCGGACGACGACCGGGAGAGCGTGCTCCGCTATCTCTCGGCCGCGAGCGAGCGCGAGCATTCCGGCACCGTCACGCTCGCTTCGAGCGGCCACCCCGGCGGCTGACGTCGATCCGCCGAGTCAGCTCGGCGTGCGCGGTCGCTGGAAGTACGAGACGATCGCGATCATCGCGACCCCGACTGCCACCGAGATCCCCACGCGCTCGGGGACCGGGTAGTTCTTCGCCCCGAGCCAGGCGCTCACGGCCAGCGTCGGGACCAGCACGAGGAGCTGTCCGACCAGGCGGTTCTTGTTCATCGAGCGATTCGTCGGGGTGGGGGGATTTGAACCCACAACATCCTGCACCCAAAGCAGGTCCTCTACCAGGTTGAGGTACACCCCGAGCGGTGTCTTCCGGGTTCCTAGTGCACTGCGGACGCCGGTTCAACCGCGCTCAGTCGGGGATGGGCACGAGGTTCACGTCGAGCCGGATCGGCTCCTTCCCGGCCACCACCGCGACGTCGTAGGGGAAGTAGCCGTCTCGTTCGATGGTGATGCGATGGGGACCGCGCAGGAGACGGACTCCCTTCGCTCCGACCCAGCCGAGCGGGCCGACGTACTCCTCGTCGATGATGACGGACGCGTCGCGGGGAGTCTTCTCGTGCCGGACCATCTGGAGGCTCGTCGTCTCGCGCACGGGCGGGGCACACGCCGAAAGGAGGCTCGCCGCGACCGCCGCCCGGAACAGGGTCGATCGGATGCTCATTCCCACTCGATGGTCGCCGGAGGCTTCGAGCTGATGTCGTACGCGACGCGGTTCACGCCCTTCACCTCGTTGATGATGCGCGTGGAGAGCCGGGCGAGGAGGTCGTACGGCAAGCGCGCCCAGTCGGCCGTCATCGCGTCCGTGGATTCCACTGCGCGCACGACGCAGGTCTCCTCGTACGTCCGGTCGTCTCCCATGACGCCGACGGAGCGCACGGGGAGCAGCACCGCGAACACCTGCCAGAGCGAGTCGTAGAGGCCCGCTTCGCGGATCTCCTCGCGGACGATCTTGTCGGCCTTCACGAGCACCTCGAGCCGCTTCGCCGTCACCTCGCCGAGACAGCGGATGGCGAGCCCGGGCCCCGGGAACGGGTGACGACCGAGGACGTCGTGCGGGATGCCGAGCGTCGCGCCTGCCTTGCGCACCTCGTCCTTGAACAGCTCGCGCAGCGGCTCGATGAGCGCGAGCTTCATGCGCTCGGGGAGCCCGCCCACGTTGTGGTGCGTCTTGATGACGGCGCTCGGCCCCCGGACGCTGACGCTCTCGATGACGTCGGGGTAGAGCGTCCCTTGCACGAGGTACTTCACGTCGCCGATCCTGGCGGACTCTTCGTCGAACACTTCGATGAAGAGGTTGCCGATGATCTTCCGCTTTCGCTCCGGGTCCGTGACGCCCGCGAGGGCGTCGAGGAAGCGCTTCTTTGCGTCGACGGCGACGAGGTTCACCTTGAGCTGATCCCGCATGACCTGCTGGACGCGCTCGAATTCGCCGGCGCGCAGCATGCCGTTGTCGACGAAGATGCAGGTGAGCCGGTCCCCGACCGCGCGATGGGTGAGGGCCGCGGCGACCGCCGAGTCCACTCCGCCGGAGAGGGCGCAGATGACGCGTTCCTTCTCGCCGACCTTCTCGCGGATGTGCGCGATGGACTCCTCCACGAAGGCTCCGGGCGTCCAGTCCGCGCGGAGGCCGGCGACGTCGAACAGGAAGGCGCGGAGGAGCTCCGCGCCTCGCGGCGTATGGGCGACCTCCGGGTGGAATTGCACGCCGTACATCTTCCGCGCCGGATTCGCGATCGCCGCGAGCGGGGCGCCTTCGCTCTTGCCGATGGAGTGGAAGCCGGCGGGAAGCGCCGTGAGCCTGTCGCCGTGGCTCATCCACACCGCGATCTGCTCGCCGGGCTCGAAGCACGAGAAGATGCCCTCGCTCGCCGTGACCTCGACGTTCGCGGGGCCGTACTCGCGAGTGTCACCGGGCTCGACCTTGCCGCCGAGCTGGTACGCCATGAGCTGCTCGCCGTAACAGATGCCGAGCACCGGGACGCCGAGGTCGAAGAGCTTCGGGTCGCTCTTCGGGGACCGTTCGCCGTAAACGCTGTCGGGTCCGCCGGAGAGGATGATGGCCTTCGGATCGATCTTGCGGATGACGTCCACGGAGATCGTCCCCGGATGGATTTCGCAGTAGACCTGGGCCTCTCGAACCCGGCGCGCGATGAGCTGCGTGTACTGAGCGCCGTAGTCGAGGATGAGGACCGTCTGGCGAGACGACATGGTCCTCCGGCTAGCATGACGCGAGGCGGCGGAAAACCGCCGGCCGTCTCCGGGGCCGACAAACGCTGGAAACGGGCTCGCTTCTCGGACGACTCCGGATCAGACTGCCCGAACCTTCTCGCGCCATGAGCCGCTCCTTCCTCGCCGGCACCGCCGCCCTCGTTCTCGCGACCGCCTGCGGCGAGGCCCGTTCCGTGGCGGAGCCGGACCCGGTTTCACGGTCGGAACAGCCCGTCGTGGGCGGCTACGTGGATGATTCGACCACCGGGGTGGTCGGGCTTGCCATCTACTCGGCCGGGCATTTTTTCATCGGTCACTGCAGCGGCACGCTCATCGCTCCGAACCTGGTGCTCACGGCGCGCCACTGCGTCTCCCTCACCGAGGGGACGCCGAACGAGCAGGTCCAGTGCGGGGTCTCCAGGTTCTCGACGACGGGCGCGGGCAACATGTTCCTCGCGTCGCCCGATACCGTGCGTCCGACGGACCCTTCGGCTTCGACGTTCTTCAGGAGCGTGAAGGTCACGGTGCCGGAAAACGCGCAGGAGTTCTGCGGGTTCGACGTGGCGCTCATCACGCTCGCAGGCGCCGGGATCCCGGCCGACCTCGCGACGCCGGTCGAGCCCCGGCTCGTCTCCTCCCCGAGCGCGGACGAATCGTTCTCCGCGGAGGGCTTCGGCCTCACCGATCCGAACACGACGGACACGGACGGCACGCGCATGCGTCTCGACGGACGCACCGTCGCCTGCGCGGGGGCCGGCTGCCAGTCGCTCACCCAGGTGCGGACGGACGAGTGGCTGAGCCTCGATTCGAAGATCTGTCCGGGGGATTCGGGGGGCCCTGCGCTCGATTCGCAGGGTCGCGTCATGGGAGTCGCGTCCCGCGGCGGAGACGGCTGTGCGAACGCGATCTACGGCGACGTCGCGTCGTGGAGCGACCTCATCGTCCAGACGGCCCGGGACGCCGCCTCTCGCGGCGGATACCCGGTCCCCGCGTGGGCCGCCGCGCCGGACGCCGGGGGCGGCGGGAATGCCGAGACGCCGCTCGGCGAGTCGTGCACCGGAGCGTGCAGGGACGACTACGTCTGCTACTCGGACACGGGGAAGCCACCCGGGATCTGCGTTCCGAGGTGCATTCCTGCGGATCCGTCCTGCCCCGTCGGGTTCACGTGCTCGTCGGATCTGCATGCGTGCGTGCCGACGCCGCCGCAGACGTCCTCGTCGGGCGGATGCGCGGTTCCACCGGCGCTGCCGCCGGCGCGTGGGCCCGTCGCGCTCGCGGCGCTCGCCTCGTTCGTCGCGAGCCGGCTCCGTCGCCGTCGCCGAGCGTCGTAGCACAGACGCGCGCGCCCTACGGCCGCGGCCTCGCGATGACGACGACGTGCCGGTCGGCAGCGAACGCCGTGCGGTGGAATCGGCGGAGCGCGGCGAGGTCCGGGGGCTTCGCCGGCGCTCGCCCGAGCCACAGCGCGACGAGCCGCTGTCGCGGATCGACCGCGGCCTCCCTGGCGTCTACCGCGAGGGACTCCGCGCGCGCGAGGTCCTCCGGCGACGCCGCGCCTTCGGCGAGCCTCGAGAACAGCGCCCGGACCTGGGCGACGGCGTCGTCGAGCTTCTTGCCGGTCGTCGCGAGCTCCACGGCGAACGCTGCCCCGGAAGCGCCGCCCACGATGGCCGCCTCTGCGTGGACCGCGAGCCCGGTCCCGCGAAGCGCGGAATCGAGGAGTCCGCCGGGGCGGTTCATCAGCTCGGCCGTTCGCTCCGCCTCGGCGCGGAACTGGCCCGCCTGCGGGAGCGTGACGGCGACGAGCGCCCGTGTGCCTGCGCCCGCGCTCTCCGCGAAACTGACGTCGTACGCCCCGGGCCGCGCGACGATGCCGGACACGTCGGGGCAGGTGCCCGGCGCGCCGCGGTCGGGGCGAAGCTCGCGCTCGATCGCCTCGGAGAGCTTCGTCCGGCGCTCGGGACCGTCCTCCGGCGAGAGCACGGCGACGCGCAGCGGGAGGCGGAGCAGCGTGTGGCGAGCGGCCTCGACGACGGGCGTTCCGAGCTCCGTCACCGACCGGAAGGTGCCCCTCGGATCGAGCAAGCTCGGATGCTTCGGCGACAGCGCCTCGAACGCCGCGGGCCAGAGCGGAATGGCCTCCGCCCGGAGCTCGTCCGACAGTGTCGATCGAGCGAGCACGATCGCCGGATCCTCGAGCCGCGTCTCGGCGAGGGCGCGCGCGACCGCCGTCGCGACGGCGAGCCCTTCCCCTCCGGGCCCGTGGGCGATGAGCCCCACGCCGTCGGCCGACACCCAGGGTTCCAGCACGACGCCCCGACCCGGGTCCGCTTCACGGGCGATCGCGCGGACGGCGAGTGCCGTCGCGCCCGCCACCTCCGACGTCTCCGACGCCGTCGCACACGGGCTCGCCAGCAGGGCCCACGTCTCGGGCTGACCTGCTTCCTGGGCGAACCGCGCTTCGACCGAGGGGCGCTTCCGCGAGCTCTGCGCGTCGGCGAAGAACGACGCGAACCGCGGAGCGAGCGCTTCGTCGGAAGTCGTCGCGGAGATCGCGATGCGCGGCGCCCCCGCAGGGAGCCGCCCCGTGAGCGCGTGCCAGGCCGCTTCCTCGGCCGCGTCGCGCGGATCCACTGCCGAGGGAGTCGACGCCGGCGGCGCGCGCCCGGCGGACTCCGTCGCGCGAGACGCCTCGTCGACGACGAGGGCGGCGACGTCCGCGGTCTTCTGGAGCGAAGCGGCGCTCGTCGCTCGCACGTCGAAGCGGAGACAGGCGCCTCGCGGACGCGAGACGGCCACGATGCGCTCCACGTTCCAGGCCGGGTCGAGCGCGCCGAGGTGCCGCGCGAAGGTCGAATCCCGCGCGCCGAGCGTCCTCGCGGCGGCACGAGCTTGCTCGTCCGCCGGCACGCGGAGCGCCACGGCGAGAGTCGGGAGGTCGCCCCGGGCCGCGGTTGCCGTCACGACGTCCGCCGGGGGCCACGGATCCGTCACGGCTCCGGTTGCCTCCCAGGCCGACGTCTCGCTCACGGCCTGCGCCGTGGCTTCGCCGACGCCGCGGGACCCGACGGTCGCGAATGCGACGACGTCCGCCCCCCGGAGCGCCGCGCGCACGCGTTCGAGCTCGGCGACCGACGGAGGGGCCTTCGCTCGGGGCTCACCGAGCTCCCCGGTGCACCGCGCGGTCGCTGCCTCGCCGTCCGTCTTCCATACGGGGACGGCCTGCGCGCGAGCTCCGGAGAGGCGCGCGATGTCGTCCGTGGTGAAAGGCCGCGCGAGCGCCGCGTCCACGGCGTGCGCGAACCTCGCCGCGTCAGCGGGCTCGGTGACGCGGGCCGAGAGCGTCACGCCGTCGCCGTTCGGCCGAGGAGGCCGGAGCGTGCTCACCTCGGCTCGGACGCGCTCGGCGAGCAGGGTTCCGAGCCACACCGAGGCCGTCGCGCCGAAATCGTGGGCGAGGGCGACGGCGACGCCCCCGAACGGGTCTCCGTCCCGCACGAGGATTGCGACCGGCGGCTTCCCCGACGCGGCGCGGACCTCCACTCCCGGCGACGCGCCGGGGGTAACGGGCGTCGGCGCGCCCCCTCCGCACCCGGCCGCGAGCAGCAGGACCGGAAGAATCCGACCGAGGACCCTCGCGCCCGTCTCGTCTCTTCCCAGGCAGGGACGCACGCGTCCCGTGTATCACGTAACGGGGGGCCTCGGCCCGGCTTCGCCGAGCGAGCTTCGCTCGCTCGGCCGGGCTCACGCGGCGAGTCGCTTCTTTTCGAGGATCTCCTCGAGCCGGCCGACGATCTTGTGCTTCTTCGAGTAGACGGTCTTGATGCTGATGCCCATGCGCGTCGCGACCTCCGCGGGGTCGAGCCCTTCGGCGAAGTAGAGCTCCAGGAACTCGCGATCCTTCTCGGAGAACCCCGCCGTCAGCTTCGCGAGGAGGCGTGCGCGCTCGCCGAGCTCGCACAGGCCGTGGGGGTCGGGCATCTCCGAGACGAGCTCGTCGTCCGTGACCGAGCCGTCCGCGCGGGGCTCGCGCCGCTTCTTGCGGAGGAAGTCGTACGCCGCGTGCGACGCGAGCATCGCGATCCAGGTCCCGAGGCGCGCGCCGCGGTTCGGGTCGAAGGCGCGGAGCTTGGAGCAGCCGTTCGAGAGCAGGTCGACCGCGAGCGTCGCTTCGATCTCGCGGACGTCCTCCGAGTCACGGCCAGCGCCGAACCGACCGACCACGCGGACGATCGCGGAGGTGACGAGGCGTCCATATCGTTCCTGGAACGTCTTCCAGGCGCTCGCGTCGCCGAGGACCATCGCGTCGCGAAGAACGAGCTCCGCCTGGCGATCGGGGTGGTCGGCGGCGCGGGGAGTGGAATCGGTTCGGGTGAGCATGCCCGGCAACGGAGCACCCGGCGTGCCTCCTGGTTACTCCAGCAATATCCAATAGTTATTTTGATGCGTCACGGCCGTAACGGGTGACGGGAGACGCGTCACGTGTTGCTCGTTCCCCCGTGTCCCCATCCTACGAGCTCGCGTCTCCGGGCTTCCCGTCGAACTTCCGGTGCGTCGCGTCATGCTAGCGTCGAGTCACGTGCCGCCGCGGCTCAAGGCCTTCTTCCTGCTCGCGTTCGCGCTGCTGCGAACCGTCGTCGGACGGGTGTTCGGCGCCGGCCGGGGCGGGCTCGCCGCGTTCCGGAAGAACTACGCCGCCGATGGGCTCGCGCCGGTCACGTCGGAGGAACGCGCCGTACTCTCGACGTTCGGCGGCTGCATCGCCTGCGGGCTCTGCGATCGGGGCGAGGCGGCGCGCATCGCGAAGTCGAACGGCGCCTACCGCGGCGTGATGGAAGCCGTGCTCGCCGGGAGTCGCAGCATGCCGGACTACGGGGCGGCCGCGCTCGCTCTCGCCCACGTGCCCGACGCGGTGCTCGAGGAGAAGGAACGCATCTGCCCGACGCGCGTGCCGATGCGCGCGCTCGCCAAGTTCGTGCGCGACAAGTCCGGGGATGCCCGCGTATCCCTGCCCACCGCGGGATCCGGGAAGCAGCTCCCGGCCCCGCGTTGAGCCGTCAGCGGACGAGCGCGAGGCGCGGCGCGGCGCCGAACGCCGCGAGGTGGCCGCTCTCCTCGCCGAGGTAGACGTTGCAGCGCTCGTCCACGCGCAGGAGATCGGCGATGAGATCGGACGGAACGGTGCCGATGATCTCCCCGTCGCGTGGACGGACGACGTAGACCTGGTGCTGAGGGACGAAGAGCGCGCCGCTCCGGAGCACGGGCTCGAGCCGCCGCGGTTGATCGGACTCCGCGCTCCCGGCGAACACGTGGCTGTAGCGGATGTCGCCCGTCTTCTCGTCGAGGCACATGAGCACTCCGGACCCGCTGTTCGCGAGGATGCCGTCGTCCACGACGAGCCACGCCGCGAGGGGCGAGAGGAGGCCCGTCGGGTGGTCCCAGAGCGGCGCGCCGTCCGAGCGGCGGAACGCGCGGATGCCCGTCCCCGCGGCGTCCCGCGTCGGCACCGCCACGATCTCCTGCGTGACGAGCGGCGGGCCGCCCGCGGGCGTCGCGTCGTCGAGCGGCATCGTGCAGCGCACGTTGCCCGTCCAAGGGTCGACGTGATGAAGCCGGAAGCGACCGCCCGGGGCGCCGCTCAGCGCGAACGCGGAGTCGTGGTCCAGGGCGAGCGCGTGGGAGAAGGGAAGGCGGTCGCGGACGCGCCAGACGACGTCGCCGGTCGCGACGTCCAGGGCGAACAGCGACGAATCGCCGCCCGTGACGAGGAGGAGCTTTCCGGCGCGGCGCATGCGGTAGGCTGCGGGACGTCGTCCGGTGTGCCGCCAGCGGACCTCGCCCGTGACGAGGTCGAGCGCCGTGATCTTCCGGTCTCCCTCCGCGACGACGAGGAGCTTCGGGAGCCCCGGGGAGTGGACGACCGCGCCGGTGGCGCCGCCCGCCGTGCGGGGCGCGACGCGGACCGAGAAGCGCGCCTCGCCCGATTCGAGGTCCCGGAGGACGATCCGCCCGTCCGGCTCGATGCGCGCGATGCCCGACGGCGTCGCGACGCTGCCGCCCTTGGAGGACGGCGCGCGCCAGAGCACCGTGCCGGTGTTCCGATCGATGCAGGCGATCTCGCGGGCGGCGCCCACGACGATCTTGTCACCGCAGAGGAACGTGGACTTCAGGTCGACGTTCGGGACGGTCGCGACCCACTTCGGGACGAACCGCATCTTGCCGCCGTGGGACCAGGTCCCCTTGGCGCTCGACACCGGGCCCTTCTTCGGCGCGTAGGAGCGGTAGCTGTCGGGCTCCGGGTTCGTCATCGAGTCGTCGTCGCCGAGGTCGTCGATGCGATCGGCGAGCCCTTCGAAGGCATTCACGAGGCCCTTCAGTCGGAGGTTCTTCGCCTGGGAAGCGTCGTGGGCGACGATCTCGGCGACCAGCTTGCGGGCGAACGCGACCGCCGAATCCGCGAAGTCGATCGCGTCGATCGCGGGGAACGTCACGGATTTCCCGGCCACGGCGCCGAACCCCGAGCCCACCGTGACGTCGAGCGGACCGTCTCCCGGGCCCCGCCGCACGCCGAGCCGGCAGTCTCCGAGATGGATCCGGCGGAAGATCGCGCGCGCGCCCTGGAACGCATCCAGCACTTCCTCGGCGAGAGGGATCAGCCTCTCGGCGACGAGGAACGGATGAACGGCGGGAACGGGGGCGCTCCGCCCGCGGACCACGACGGCGAAGTCTCCCTTGAGGAGGAGCGCGTGGAGATCGGCCCGCTCGACGGACGTGCCGCGCGGTTCGCTGCCCCGGGCCCGCACGCCGCGGCGCACGGCGACGTCGGCGTGGAACGCGAATCCGCCGCGCGCCGTGGGTGCGATCTGGACCGGAACCCGCGCCTCGGCGACGCGCGCTGCGGGCGGAAAGCTCGTCTCGACCGCGGCCCGTCCCGCCGCGAGGGCGCGCCTCGCCGACTCCGGCGTGTCCGTCCGCTGCGCCTGCTCGGCGACCGCCTGGAGAAGGCCCGTCCGGAACGCGAGGAGACCGACGCGGCGTTCGTGGACGGCGACCTCCGGGGCCGGCCCGGAGCGGAACACCGTGACGAGCACGTCCTCGCCGTCGCGTTCGAGTCCGAGCTCCCAGACGTCCTCCTCCGCGTAGAGCTGGACGACGTGGCGATCGCTCCGGCCCGCGCAGAGGGCGGCGACCGCGTGAGCGAGCTCGGAAAGCAGGTTGAGGGCGACGCCCTCCGCGACGCGAGCCGTGACGTTCACCCCGTCGACGATGACGTCGAAGAGGCCGTAGAGTGGCCCGAGTGCCGGAGAGGGAGCGTGGTCCGGTCGCGGCCGGACGACGACGTGGAAAGCCGACATGCGTGCCGCGATGGTAGAAAGCCTCGAAGCGTCGACCGAACTTTTCCGGGACAATGGTCAAGGAGTGGACTTTTGATCCCGCGGGAGGCTAGGCGCCGCGAAGTCGTCGGAGCGGCGCTCGGCGCCGTCGCGCTCGCGCTGCCGATGGCGTTTCTGTGGGGGTTTTCCGTCGACGACGCGTTCATCACCGCGCGCGTCGCCGCGCACGTCGCTTCCGGAGTCGGTCATCGCTTCAATAGCGGCGGTCCGGTCGTCGACGCGGTGACGCCGCTCGCGTTTCCGTATCTGATCGCGCCGTTCTCCGGCGGGGACGTCCTCCGGGCGTACCTCTTCACGAAGTGGCTCGGGGCGGCCTCCGGGCTCGCTTCCGCGGCCCTGCTCGGCGCGTGGCTCTCGCGACGGTCGCGCTCGGCGCTCGTCGTGCTCGTGCCGCTCGCTCTGTCCACGCCGCTTGCCGCTTGGTGCGTCTCGGGGATGGAGACCGGGCTCGTCGTGCTGCTCTGCACGCTGTCCCTCGTGGGCACCCCGTTCGGGGCGCTCGCGGCAGGGCTCGCGGCGTCCCTGCGGCCCGAGCTGGTCCCGTGGGCCGTTGCATCGGTCGCGCTTTCCACGTTCGACCCGGCCCCCGAGCGGAGGAGACCCGCGATGCGGGCGGCGCTCGCGCTCGGGCCGGCCGTGCTGGTCGCGCTCGTGAGGACGCTCGCGTTCGGCTCACCCGTGCCGCTCGCGTTCCACGCGAAGCCCTCCGACGCGGCGCACGGGCTCTTCTACGTCGCGGGCGCGCTGCTCTGGACCGGGGCGCCCTGGCTCGTGGTCGCGCCGGGGATCCGGTCGCTGCCGTCTCGAGAGCGTGGGCTCCTCGCGGCGTTCGCCGTCCACTGTCTCGCGCTCGTCGCCTGCGGGGGAGACTGGATGTCCCTGTTCCGTCTCTTCGTCCCGATCCTGCCCTCTTTGTTCCTCGTCGGCGGCCGGCTCGTCGCGGACTCCTCGTGGCCCGCGTCGGCCGTGCGGGTCGGGATGGCGACGGTGGTCTCGGCGGTGCTCCTCGCGTCCAAGGGGCCGGTGGCTCGCGGCGTCGAGGCGCGTCGATTCGAGTTCATCCGCGACGCCCGGCCGGCCCTCTCCGGCGCGACGCGCATCGCGGCCCTCGACGTCGGGTGGGTCGGCGTCGCGTCCCCGGCGGCGATCGTCGACCTCGCGGGAGTGACCGACGCCTCCGTCGCGCGGCTCCCGGGAGGGCATACGTCGAAGCACATCCCGGAGCGCTTCCTCGAGCATCGCGGGGCCGACGCCGTCGTGCTCCTCCTCGCGCCGGGCGCGAGCGTTTCCGGCACTTCGATGGGCGAGGTCTCGCCCGGTTCGTGGGCGCGCGCGGTGGAGGCCCGGGCAGCCCATGAAGCCGCGGAGTTGTCGTTCGTCGTTCGTGCGGTGGTTCCGCGTTCGGGCGGGAGCGAGAGGTATGTCGTGCTTCGGGTCCAAAATGGCCCATAATGGGTGGAAAGGACCGGACAATTGCGCCTCCCGCGGAAGCCCCTCGTCGCCCTCGTCGCAGCGCTCGTCGCCGTGGCGACGCTCGAGCTTCCGCGCGCCCAGGTCGCGTCCGCCGACTCGCTCGGCGTCGTCGAGGGGCAAGCGCTCGACGTCTCCGCCGAACGGCTGGATGTGGACGTCGAGCGCGGTACGGCGCTCCTCCAGGGCAGCGTCTCGGCGAAGCTCGGTGACCTCGAAGTTCATTGCCCGACGGTGGAGATCCGGTACGACCGCTCGCCCCGCATCAGCTTCGCGAAGGGGACGGGCGGAGTCACCGCCCGACTGAAGGGCATCGACGCGACGGCGACGACCGTCGAGTTCGAGGCCGCGTCTCGGACCGTCACCCTGGACGGCAACGTCCGCCTGTCGCGAGGAAAAGGGTGGGTCACCGCGGAGCACGCGACGGTGGACGTCGCGACGGGCAAGGTGTCGCTTCAGGAAGTGAAGGGCTCGATCCCCGTCGAGGCAGAGAAGCGCTGACTCTCGTGTCCCCGGCAGCGCCGAAGGAGCGGGAGGCGACGGAAGCGGTACTCGCCGGGACCGCGCTCACGGTCTCCGTGCGAGGGCACGAGCTCCTTCGTGACGTCGACGTGGCGGTCCGTCCGGGCGCGGTCGTGGGCGTGCTCGGTCCCAGCGGGGCGGGCAAGACGACGCTCTTTCGTACTCTGGTCGGCGAGTGGGTACCGTCTGCGGGAAAGGTGACGCTTCGTGGCGTGGATGTCACGCGATTGCCGCTGTTTCGCCGGGCGCGCCTCGGCATCGGGTACGTCCCGCAGGCGCCGAGTGTGCTGATGGACCTCACCGTCGCCGACAACGTCCGCACGTTCGAACGCGCTGCGGGCGTACGCCCCACGAACCCGCGCGATCGCGCCGCGACGGTGGAGCTCGAGGGGCGTCTCGACGTCCGAGCGCGCGATCTCTCCGGAGGCGAACGGCGTCGGCTCGAGCTCCTTCGCGGGCTCCTCGGCGACCCCGTCGTGCTCGTGTGTGACGAGCCGTTCGCCGCGTCCGACCCGATTCACCTCGCGCTCTTGTCGCGGCTGATCCGGGGTCACGCGGACCGTGGAAACGCCGTGCTTCTCGCCGATCATCGCCTGTCCGAGGCGCTCTCCATCTGCGACGAGGCGCTCCTCCTCGTGGACGGACGAGTCGCGCACGTCGGGCCCGCGAGTGCGTTCGCCGAGCACCCAGCAGTCAAGGCCAGGTACCTCGGCTGAAGCCTGGCTCGGCAGGCAAAAAAAGAACGGAACCGGGGCGTCTCGCCGGTCGATTCCGCTCGCGTCGGCGCCCGCGGTGTTAGACTGGGGCCGTTCGCGCGACTTTCCGGTCCCCATGGAACTGAAGCAGCAACTCCGCCTGACCCAGCAGCTGGTGATGACGCCCCAGCTGCAGCAGGCGATCCGGCTGCTCCAGCTGTCGCGTCTCGAGCTCCAGGACGAGATCCGGAAAGAGCTCGACGACAACCCCATCCTCGTGGAGGAAGACCCGGACGCCCGCGGCCGCGACGCGACCGACCGCGCGGACGGGGGAGGGGGAGAGCACCGGAAGAGCGCGACGCCCTTCGAGGAAGACTTCGGGGCCCGGGCGAACGAGGAGAACCGTCAGTCGGAGAAGGCCACCCGGGAGGTGGACTGGGAGAAGTTCCTCGAGAACCGGACGCTCCAGCAACCCGCGACGGGTCCACGCGGCGGTTTCGACGACCTCCCGCCCATCGAGCAGAACCTCACGAAGCCCGCGAGCCTGAAGGACCACATGATGTGGCAGCTCCAGCTCGGGGACTTCACGGACGTCGAGCGGAGGTTCGCCGAGCAGGTGATCGGCAACCTGGACGAGAACGGCTACCTGGACCTGGCCGGGGTGGAGCGCCCCGACGGCACGCGAACGCCCGACGTGACGATAGAGGACCTCGCGGAGGAGGCCGGCCTCCACCCGGAGGACGCTCCCCTCGTGCTGGAGATGATCCAGAACTTCGATCCGATCGGCGTCGCCGCCCGGGATCTCCGCGAGTGCCTGCTCATCCAGGCGAAGGGCTTCGGCTACGAGGACGTCGAGATCGAGATCATCGACAAGCACCTCCAGCTCCTCGAGAAGCACAACTATCAGGCCATCGCCCGGGAGATGAAGATCCCGCTCGAAGAGGTCTACGAGGCCGCGAAGGAGATCCAGAAGCTCGAGAGTCGTCCCGCCCGGAACTTCTCCGAGGTGGACGACCGCACGATCGGCATCACGCCGGACGTGTACGTCATCAAAGACGGGGACGCCTTCGTCGTGCTGGACAACGACCGCGGCATCCAGCGCCTCCACATCAACGAGAACCTGACGCAGCGGCTCCTCCGGGATCCGACGGCGAAGGAGTTCGTCGGCGAGAAGCTCCGCAACGCCCAGTGGCTCATCCGCGCCATCGAGCAGCGGAGGAAGACGATCATCCGCGTGACGGAGTGCATCGTCGACAAGCAGCGGGACTTCTTCGAGAGGGGCGTTGCCTTCCTGAAGCCGATGATCCTCCGCGACGTGGCGGAGACCGTCGGCATGCACGAATCGACGATTTCTCGCGTGACGACGAACAAGTACGTCCACACCCCCCAGGGCTTGTTCGAGCTGAAGTACTTCTTCAACTCCAGCATTCGCCGCGTCGCGAACGAGGACATCGCGAGCGAGAGCGTCAAGCAGGCCATCAAGAAGCTCATCGACGAAGAAGACAAGAAGAACCCGCTCAGCGATCAAGCCATCGTGGAGCTCCTGAAGCAGAAGGAAGGCATCCAGATCGCCCGGCGGACGGTCGCGAAGTACAGGGAGATGCTCGGGATCCTTGCATCGTCAAAGCGCAAGAAAGTCTTCTAGAGCGGAGAGCGCTCGTTCTTTCCGCACGCCCGTGTGGGCCGTGCGGTTTCCTTCCATCCACCAGACCGGAGCTAGGGTCTCGTCGACCCCTGCAGGAGAGGACGCATGAACATCACCGTCACCTTTCGCCACGTGGACGCGAGCGATGCCCTGCGCGACCGAGCGACCGCAAAGCTCGCCAAGCTGCAGAAGTTCCTGCGGCAGCCGATGACGGCTCGCGTGACGGTGTCTCTCGAGAAGCTGAAGCACCAGGTGGAGGCCCGGGTCTCCAGCGGAGGTGAACGCTACGAGGCTCACGAGGCGACGGACGACATGTACACGTCGATCGACAAGGTGCTGGACAAGCTCGAGCGTCAGATCCGCGGAACGAAGGGCGCGGCCGAGTCCAGGAAGCGCCGCTCTCGAGTCAGTCTTCGCAAGGCGGACGGTGCCGCGCGAAAGGCGCTCTCCCCCGAGCGCTCGGAGAGCGGCGGAAAGCGCGGCAACGGCGCGACCGCGAAGACCCGGGCGAAGGCAAAGTCGAAGGACTGAATACGCAATAGGCTCGGCGCGTTTCTCTACAAGGGGGGGAACGGATGCAACCTGGATGCGGATCACAAACATTCTTCCGATCGAGAGGATCCTCGTGGACGCGGGGGGAACCACCGTCCGCGGGAAGGCCGACGCGCTCAAGAGTCTGTCGGCGCTCCTGGCTCCGGCCCTCGGCTGCGACGAGGCCACCATCGAGTCGCTCTTCGCGGAGCGGGAGCGTCTCCAGAGCACCGGGATCGGCGACGGCGTCGCGATTCCGCACACGTCGCTCGAAGCCGCGGCGACCCGCGCCGCGGCCCTCGTGGTCAGCCGGCCGGGCATTCCCTTCGACGCGATCGACGGGGCGCCGGTTCACATCGTGCTCGGGGTCGTCGGTCCGAAAGACGCGACGGGTGAGCACCTCCGGGTGCTCGCGCGCATCAGCCGGCTCCTCCGGGACGACGCCACCCGGCACGCGCTGTCGGACGCGGGCAGCGCGGCTCAGGCGCACTCCATCCTGGAGTCCAGAGAGGCTCAGCTCGGGTAGCGGATGAGTACTCGGCCGGGCGCGCCCGCGACTCCCCCCGGCGTGACGGTGAGGGAGCTCCTCGAGGATCGGAGGCTCGGCCTCACGCTCTTCGTGGCTGCGGGGCGCGCCGGGCTGGAGCGTCGGATCGCCCATCCCCGGATCCAGAAGTCGGGCCTCGTCTTCGTGGGGCACACGCACGGGCTCGTCCCGGAGCGCGTGCAGATCCTCGGCGAGACCGAGGTGTCGTACATCGACTCGCTCTCGCCCGAGCAGCAAGCGAAGGCCGCGGGTCACATCTTCTCGCTCGCCCCGGGGCTCGTCCTCGTGACGCGGGGGGTGACGCTCCCGCAGCCGTTCCTCGACGCGGCGGAGGCGACGTCGTCGACGGTCGTGGTCTGCGCCGAGGACACGTCCCAGGCGATCAACGCGCTCCACACTCTCCTCGACGAACGGCTCGCGCCGCGCACGCGGATCCACGGAGTCCTCGTGGACGTGTTCGAGGTCGGGGTCCTCCTCCTCGGCAAGAGCGGCATCGGCAAGAGCGAATGCGGGCTCGACCTCGTGCAGCGCGGCCACCGGCTCGTGGCGGACGACGTCGTCGAGTGCGACGTTCGCCCTCCCGGCATGGTGTTCGGCGAACCGGCGCCGCTCCTCCGTCATCACATCGAGGTGCGTGGCCTCGGGATCCTCGACATCAAGGAGCTCTTCGGCATCACCGCCATCCGCGAGCGGAAGCGCATCGACCTCGTGGTGCAGCTCGAGGAAGGCGCGGCCGACCCGTCCGACCGACTCGGCCTCGAGGGGCGCACGAGGGAAATTCTCGGGATCCCCGTCCGGGAGGTGCTCCTCATCGTGCGACCCGGCCGGAACACGAGCTCCATCATCGAGATGGCGGCCCGGAACGAGCTCCTCCGCGGCACCGGGAAGGACACGTCGCTCGATATGGTGAATCGCGTCGACCGGGCGCTCGTGCGAAAGCCGAACGAGAGCGGCGCGATGCAGGCCGTCGTCCCGCTGATTCCGGGCCGCCCGATGCACGTGAGACACCCCGAACCGGTGCGAGGGGCGTTCGAGAGCTACGTTCCCCGAGCGCCCGATCCGAAGGATCGAAGATGACGCGGGAACGCCTCGTCATCATCGTGAGCGGGCTCTCCGGGGCGGGGAAGTCCACCGCGCTTCACGCGCTCGAGGACCTCGGTTTCTTCTGCATCGACAACCTGCCCGTGCCGGTGATGGCCGAGACGCTCGCGGCGTGCGAGGCGGGCGGTGTCCGCCGCATCGCCGTCGGCATCGACGTCCGCGTGCGAACGTTTCTCGATCGCGCCGGGGCCGTGATCGACTCCGTCCGCATCCCGGGCGAGCGCGAGGTGGAGGTCCTGTTCCTCGACGCGACGGACGAGACGCTCCTTCGCCGCTTCAGCAGCACGAGGCGCCCGCATCCGCTCTCGCACGCGCTCGGCCCGGAGAGCAGTCGGGGCGCGATCGCCGTTCTGGACGGAGTCCGGCTGGAACGGGAGCGCCTCTCGCCGCTCCGCGCGCGAGCGAAACAGGTCGTGGACACGACGGAGCTCAGCGTCCACGACCTCCGGCGACGCGTCGTCGAGATCTTCGGGCCGGGCGAGGGCGGGCCGTCCCGCATGGTGACCCGCGTCGTGTCGTTCGGCTTCAAGTACGGGATGCCCGTGGACGCAGACCTCGTGCTCGACGTGCGATTCTTGCCGAACCCCTTCTTCGTCGGCACGCTCCGGCCCCAGTCGGGCCTGGACGAGAGCGTCCGGGACTACGTCCTCGGGACGGAGGACGCCCAGGAGTTCGTCGGCCGCGCGGAGGCGCTGCTCGAGTTCTGCCTCCCTCGCTACGAGCGCGAAGGGAAGAGCTACCTGACGATCGCCGTCGGGTGCACCGGAGGGCGTCACCGCTCCGTTACGATCGCCGCGCGCCTGGCCGCGGACCTCGGACCGAAAACCGGGCTCGAGATCGGCGTCGTTCACCGGGACATCGACCGGGACGTCGCGAGCAAGACGGGGGAAAGTTTCGTCGGTGTACTCAAAGGAGACGCGAAACCGAGATGACCGTCGCACACGGAACGTTCCTGGTGAAGAACAAGCTCGGCCTGCACGCGCGCGCCGCGGCCAAGCTCACGCAAGTGGCGTCGAAGTACCCCTGCGAGGTCACGGTCGCCCACGACGGGCAATCGGTCAACGCGAAGAGCGTGATGGGGCTTCTGCTCCTCTGCGGCGCGCGCGGCTCCGAGCTCAGCGTGGAAGCGACCGGGGACCGAGCCGAAGAGGCGGTCGCCGCCATCGGCGAGCTCATCGACTCGCTGTTCGGAGAAGGGGAGTGAGGTGACCCGGAAGGGCCGGCGTTCCGAAGCATCCCCGGTGGTGCTGGACGGCATCGCGGGGTCGCCGGGCCTCGCGATCGGCCGTGCGCTGGTTATCGACACGCGCCGTCCCGGCGTGCTCCGCCGGCACATCAAGAAGCACCAGGCGGACGACGAACTCCGGCGGTTCGACGCCGCCGTCGCCCAGGCGCTCTCGGGCCTGAAGGAAGCCCAGGACGGCACGGAACGCCGGATAGCGAAGGCGGAGGCGTCGATCCTCGAAGCGTACCGGCTGATGCTGACGGACGATTTCCTCCGTGACGAGGTCGACCGTCGCGTGCGAATCGATCTCCTCTGCGCCGAGTGGGCCGTGGAGACCGCGACCGACGACATGGCCGCGCAGCTGAAGAGCGGCGGGGACCCGTACCTCGCGGAGCGCAGTCACGATTTCGAGTTCATCGCGGACCTCCTCCAGCGCGCACTCTCGGGCAGGGCGCGCTCCGTCTCGCTGCCGGACATCCAGGAGCCGAGCATCATCGTCGCTCGGGACCTCTCGCCGGCGGACACCGCGACGCTCGCGAAGGACCGGGTGCTCGCCATCGTGACGGAGGTCGGGACGCGGACGTCGCACACCGCGATCCTCGCCCGTGCGCTGGAGATCCCGGCCGTCGTCGGCGTGACCGGCATCGTCGCGAAGGTGGGCGGAGACGACCGTCTCGTCGTGGACGGCTATCGCGGCCGCGTGACCATCTCGCCCACGCGCGCGATCCTGAACGACGCCTCCGCGCGCGCCGAACGGCACCTGGCGATCGCGCGGGATCGCCAGGCGTGGAGGGACCGGGCGTGTGCGACTTCGTGCGGCGTCCCCGTCGAGGTGCGCGCGAACATCGAGCTCCCCGCCGAGGCGCACATCGCCATGTACGAGGGGGCCCAGGGGATCGGGCTCTATCGCACGGAGTTCCTCTACGTGGATCGCTCGCATCCCCCGACGGAGGACGAGCAATACGGCGTGTACCGGCAGGTGCTGGAGACGGTCTCGCCGCTCCCCGTGACGCTCCGGACGTTCGACATCGGAGGGGACAAGTTCGTCTCGTCGTTCCATGCGCCCGCGGAGATGAACCCGGCGCTCGGTCTCCGAGCGGTTCGTCTCGCGCTCTCCCGGCCCGAGCTCTTCCTGACCCAGCTCCGCGCCATGGTCCGCGCCTCGGCCCACGGAGATCTCCGCATCATGGTGCCCATGATCGCGTCGGTGGACGAGCTCACCGAGGTGCGAAAACTCCTGGACCGCGCCCTCGCCGAGGTGGACGAGAAGGGGCAGGCGCGCGCGGCCGAGGTTCCCCTCGGGATCATGGTCGAGGTCCCGTCCGCGGCCATCATGGCGAACGAGCTCGCCGTCCAGGCCGAATTCCTCAGCATCGGCACGAACGACCTCATCCAGTACGCGCTCGCGGTGGACCGCACGAACCGGAGCCTCGCCGAGCTCGGGTCGCCGTTCGACCCGGCGATCCTGCGGCTCATCGCCCAGGTCGTGGACGCCGGGAAGCGACGCAATCGGCCCGTGTCCGTGTGCGGGGCGATGGCGTCCAACGCCATTGCCGCGGTCCTGCTCATCGGGATGGGCCTCCGCTCCCTCAGCATGGAGGCTTCGGCCGTCGCGGAGGTGAAAGAGGCGGTGGGTCGCGTGTCGCTCGCCGAGGCCGAGGCCGTCTATCGGGAGGTCTCGGGGATGGTCACGGCGAGAGAGATAGAGAAGGCCGTCTCCGCCGTGTTCGCGCCGAGGTTCGCGGACCTGCTCGAGACGGACTGAGACGGGGCGACCTTCGCGCAACCCGGTCCGCCCTCGAGCCGACGTCCCTGCGTGAGCCGAGCCCGGAGAGCATCGTCGCGCGCGCCGTTTCGCTCCCGGTATCTCGCGCTCGCGCTCGTCGCGTGCTCGCCGCGGTCGCCCGCGGAGCCCGATCGGGGGCCCGGGGCTCTCACCGTGCTCTTCACGGCGGATCTCCACTCGCACCTCGATCCGGAGCGCGTCCAGGTGGGCGCGGCGGACGCGGCTCGCGGGCTCGGAGAGTCCGGCGTGGTCGCCACGGTCGGCGGCGCCGCCCGCCTCGCCACGCTGGTTTCCTCGGAGAGAGAGCGCGCGCCGACGGTCCTCGTGGATGCGGGCGATCTGCTCGAGGGCACGTCTTTCTTCCCGCGATTCGGCGGTGAACCGGAGATGCGCGTCGCTTCCGCGCTGCCGGTGGACGCGCTCGTCCTCGGCAACCACGACGTCGCGCAGGGGGTGGATCGGGTGGCGGCGGTTCACGACCGCGTCGCGGCGTTTCCTCTGCTCGGGGCGAACCTCGGGCCGGAGCTCGCGTCGGGATTCGTCTCTCCGTTCGCGGAGCTCGAGCGCGGGGGCGTGCGCGTCCTCGTCATCGGGCTCTCGCGGCGGGACACGGGCTTCCCGGACGTCGCGGAGAGCGCCGCCGCCGTGAACGGCATCGTCCTCGAACGGCGGGCATCGGCGGACGTCGTGATCGTCCTGTCGCACCTCGGGAGGGAGCTCGATCTCGAGCTCGTCCCGAGGACGTTCGGCGTGGATCTCGTCGTCGGCGGGCATACGCACGACGTCCTCGTCCCTCCGCGATTCGTCACGGACTGTGACGTAGACGTCGCGGCGCGCTTCCCTTGCGAACCCAGACCGGTCCCCGTCGTTCACCCCGGCGCCTACGGTCGATACGTGGGGAAGGCGGAGTTCGTCGTGTCGACGGACCCGGCGGAGGGAGCGCGAGGCTCGCCTGGCGCGCCGAGCGCGATCGTGGACGCTCGATTCTCGCTCCTGCCGGTGACGGAGGCGGTCGCCGAGCGCGCGGACGTCTCTTCGCTCCTTGCGCCGTATCGCGCCGTGCTCTCGGCCGAGGGGGACGGCACGCCGATCGCCTACGCGCCGGACACGCTGTCCCGTCGCGCCGTCCGGCGCGGAGACTCGGCACTCGGAGACGCGGTCGCGGACGCCCTCCGGATCGCCGCGCAGGCCGACGCCGCGGTCGTGAATTCGACGGGGATCCGGGCGGACGTCCTCGCCGGGCCGGTCTCGACGGGCGACGTCACCCGGGTCCTGCCTTTCGCGGACGAGCTCGTCGTCGTTCGCACGACGGGGGAGAGCCTTCGCGCCGCGCTTCGCCCTCTCTTCGCGCAGGCGTGCGACGGCGGGGGCTCGAGCCCGGTGCAGATCGCCGGCCTCTCTCTCGACGTCACCTGCAGCCCGCTCTCGGTCGAGCTCCCGGGGGCACCCGGCGGCACGCTCCGGGTGGCCGCCCCGTCCTACCTGGTGAACGGCCGCTGGCTCGAGCCGCACTCGGCCGATGACGTCGAGCCGGGCCCGGGGACCGTGAGGGACGCCTGGGTCTCCGTCATCCGGTCCGCGCCGACCTGTGGAGAAACCGGGGGCGGCCTCCCTTGCCTCCGCGGGACCGCGGACGGCCGCATCCGAATCCGCTGAGTTCCCGAAAACCCGCGCGGGGGAAAGGGGACCCTTTCCGGGCGGGCGCCCCCGCGTTAGCCCTGAAAACCAGCCGGGCCGTTGCGGTTGACCGGCGGGGCGCCGCGGCTATACTCGCCGCCCGTTCATCACCCAGGAAACAGAAATGTCTTTGGAATCCGTAGAGAAGCAGGGCGTCATCACCAAGTTCCGGCTTCACGAGTCGGACACGGGCTCGCCCGAGGTGCAGATCGCGCTTCTCAGCCAGCGCATCGAGTACCTCACGAACCACTTCAAGGTTCACAAGAAGGATCACCACTCCCGCCGCGGCCTGCTCGCGCTCGTGAGCCAGCGTCGGCGCCTTCTCAACTACCTGAAGAAGTCCGACATCGAGCGCTACCGCAAGGTCGTGTCCTCGCTGAACCTCCGCAAGTGAGGAGCGTCGCCGGGGGGAACTAGTCGAAGGATCATTCCGGACGCGGAGCGCCGTAGCACTTCAACTTCGATTTTCGGGCCGCACCCTCGTGCGACCCGAAGACCGAGGCTGAAGTCGCGTTCCCCGTCTGGCGTAGAGCCGCACGGAGCGGCAATTGTGCGCCAGGAGCGCTTCGAAAATGTTCGTTCGTGAATCAGTCGTGGTCGGCGACAAGACGCTGACCCTCGAGACGGGTCGTCTCGCCAAGCAGGCCCACGGTGCGGTGCTCATCACGTGCGGAGGGAGCGTCGTGCTCGTCACCGCCGTGTCGACGGACGAGCGCCCGGGTTTGGATTTCTTCCCGCTCACCTGCGAGTACCAGGAGAAGACGTACGCCGCCGGCAAGATCCCGGGCGGCTTCTTCAAGCGTGAGGGCCGTCTCCGCGAGAACGAGATCCTCACGTCTCGCATCATCGACCGCCCGCTCCGGCCCCTCTTCCCCGAGGGCTACAAGAAGGACACGCAGGTCATCGCGACCGTCCTTTCGACGGACAAGGTGAACCAGACGGACGTCCTCGCGCTCACGGCGGCATCCGCGGCGCTCCACGTCTCGGACATCCCCTGGAGCGGCCCGATCTGCGGCATCCGCGTCGCGCGGGTGGACGGAGAGCTCGTGCCGTACCCCACGTTCGAGCAGACGGAGAAGGCGGACATCGATCTCGTCGTCGCCGTCAGCAAGGACGCCGTCGTCATGGTGGAGGGCGGCGCCGACGAAGCGACGGAGAGCGACGTCATCGACGCTCTCATGTTCGCGCACTCGGAGGGCCAGAAGGTCATCGGGCTCATCGAGAAGATTCGCAGCGCGGTCGGGCGCCCGAAGCGCGCCTTCACCGTCGAGAAGATCTCCCCCGAGCTCGCGAAGCGGGTGGCGGACCTCGTGGACAAGGGCATCGGCACCGCCTGCGTCATCCGCGAGAAGCACGCGCGGTACGACGCCTACGCCGCCGTGAAGAAGAGCCTGGTGGAGACGCTCACGGCCGAACTCGGCGCCGAGGCGTACGAGAAGAACGCGAAGCTCATCAAGGAAGAGTTCGAGAACCGGAAGTACAGCGTCGTTCGAAGCCTGGTCCTGGACAGCGGCAAGCGCATCGACGGCCGGGATTCCCGGACCATCCGTCCCATCTCGTGCGAAGTCGGCCTGCTGCCGCGCGTCCACGGTTCCGGACTCTTCCAGCGCGGAGAGACGCAGGCCATCGTCACGACGACGCTCGGCACGGCGACGGACGAGCAGAAGATCGACGGGCTCACGGGAGAGACGTGGAAGCGCTTCATGCTCCACTACAACTTCCCGCCCTTCTCCACCGGCGAGACGAAGCCTCTCCGCGGTCCCGGCCGTCGTGAGATCGGCCACGGCGCTCTCGCGGAGCGCGCGATCCGCCGCATGCTCCCGCCGCACGAGACGTTCCCGTACACGATCCGCATCGTGAGCGAGATCCTCGAGTCGAACGGCTCGAGCTCCATGGCGTCCGTTTGCGGCGGCACGCTCAGCCTCATGGACTGCGGCGTCCCCGTGAAGCGGCCGGTCGCCGGCATCGCCATGGGTCTCATCCAGGAGGGCCAGCGCCTCGCCATCCTGAGCGACATCCTCGGTGACGAGGACCACCTCGGGGACATGGACTTCAAGGTCTGCGGCACCGAGCGCGGCATCACGGCCATCCAGATGGACATCAAGATCGAGGGTCTCGATCGGGCCGTCCTCGAGCGCGCCCTCGAGCAGGCGCGCGAGGGTCGCCTTCACATCCTCGGGAAGATGCTGGAGACGCTCCCCGCGGCGCGTCCGGAGCTCAGCCAGTTCGCACCCCGCATCACCACGATCAAGGTGCGCCCGGACCAGATCCGCATCGTGATCGGCTCCGGTGGAAAGACGATCAAGGGCATCACCGAGCAGACGGGCTGCACGATCAACATCGAGGACGACGGCACCATCGCCATCGCGTCGGAGGACGCCGCGGCCGTGGAGCGCGCGATCGAGATCATCCACGGCCTCGTGGAAGAGCCGGAGGTCGGCAAAGTCTACAAGGGCACCGTCCGCCGCATCGTGGACTTCGGCGCCTTCGTGGAGATCCTTCCGAACACGGAAGCGCTCCTCCACGTCTCCGAGATCGCGCACACCCGCACCGAGCGGGTGGAGGACGTCCTCAAGGAGGGCGACGAGATCGAAGTGAAGGTGCTCAGCGTGGAGCGAGACGGCAAGATCCGTCTCTCGCGCCGCGCGCTCCTTCCCGTGCCGGAAGGCATGGAGCCGCGCCCCGAGGGCGGTGGAGGCGGCGGCGGTGGCGGCTACGGCGGCGGCGGCGGTGGTCGGGACCGCGGAGACCGCGGTCGGGATCGCGGCGGTCGCGGCGGCGGTGGCCGGGATCGCGGACGCGGCCCTCGCTGAGATCGCACCGGCAAACGGCACGGACGGCGCGCTCTCGGGCGCGCCGTTCGCGCTTCGAGGCGCGGGTCAGACGACGCGAAGGGACCGCTTCGCCAGCACTTCGTTGTGCGACCCCTGACGGTAACCGGCGAGGTCCACGGTGACGTACGAAAAGCCGTGGCGCTTGCCAGCAGCGACCGCGGCCTCTCGCACCTCGGGCTCGAGCAGGAGAGGAAGCTCCGCGAGCGCGACCTCGATGCGGGCGATCGAATCGTGGAAGCGGACCCGTACCTGGCGGAGGCCCATGGCCTTGAGCTCCGCCTCGAAGCCGCCGATGCGGGAGAGGCGCTCCGGCGTCACCGAGGTTCCGTAGGGGATGCGGCTCGAGAGGCACGCGGCCGCGGGCTTGTCCCAGGTCGGTAGGCCGAGCGCTTTCGCGGCGTCCCGGACGTCCGCCTTCGTGAAGCCGGCCTCGAGGAGCGGGCTCCGGACGGCTGCGCGCTTCGCCGCTTCCAGGCCCGGCCGATGGTCGCCGAGGTCGTCGACGTTCGTGCCGTTCGCGACGAACGCGAGCTTCCACTCGGCCTGCTTCTTCGCGGCGATGTCGTAGAGCTCGCTCTTGCAGTGGAAGCAGCGGTCGGGGCCGTTCGCGACGTACCCGGGGCGCTCCATTTCGTTCGAGCTGACGAGCCGGTGAACGGCGCGGAGATCGCCGGCGATCCTCGCCGCTTCCTCTCGCTCCGCCTCGGGGAGACTCGGGCTCACGGCCGTCATGCCCACGGCCCGGTCTCCGAGCTCCTGGGCGGCCACGGCGAGGACCAGGGTGCTGTCGATTCCGCCCGAGTAGCAGACGAGCACGGAGCCCATCTCCCGGAGGATCCGCCGGAGCTCCGGGAGCTTCGGGGAGGACGCGCGTTCCTCGGCCGGGCCGTTCATCGCCCGGAACCTAGCGCAGAGTGATCCGGTTCACCAATGGCCGAGGAGAGAAAGGCCCGGCGTGCCGCCGGGACCGCCGGCGAGGAGAGCGGTGCCGCGTGTTCCCGTGTCCGCGGAGCTCTTGCTCGTGGCACCGATGACGATCATCGTGACACCTCCGACGAGGAGCGCTCCGCCGCCGAAGAGCAGGATGTTGCTCGCGGTGGTGAGGGTCTTCACCGTGTCCTTGTCGCTCTCGAGCTGGCTCGCGGCCTGGTAGTACTTCGTGTTCGGCGCGCCGCAGCTCTCGTTGGTGCAGTTCGAGGCGATCTCGTCCCGGCGGCTGTTCCGGGTGAGCAGCGTGACCGTCCCGGCGACGATGGCGATCGCTCCGGCGGACCCCGTGATCCAGCCCGCGGTCACGAGCGGCGACCCCGGCTTCTTCTCGCCGCGGTCCCCGCCCGGGCTCCCCGGAGGCGTCTCGGCGTCGCTCGCGCTCGTCCCTGGCACGAGCGCGATGAGCACCTCGGCCGAACCGCCTTCGGCGACCGTCCACCGATGCTCGAAGTCCGCGAAGCCCCTCGCCCGCGCGACGAGGACGTGCCGTCCCGGGTCGACGACCTGCGCAGCGCCGAGGATCTCGGGCGGAATGGTCGCGCCGTCGAGCGTGAGGGCGAGGCCCGGGTAGTCGGCGTTCGCGCGGATCGTGGTGGAGCCGAGCTTCGGCAAGGTCTGCTCGAGCGAGCCCTGCGCTTCGTTGATCGCGTTCAGCACGGCCTGCGACGCCCCCGGCGGAGCGCCTTCACGGACGATCTGGCGCCACATCTCCGTCGCGATGACGAGGTGCCCGCTGCGCGCCTGGCATCGGGCCAGGTACTGGAGATGCACGGAGGCGTGATGCATCTGCTCGGCGCGTTCGAGGAGGGGCTGCCCCTTCTTGCAGTCGCCGCCCTCCACCGCGTCGATCCCCTCGATCGCGAGCTGGCGCGCGATCGCCACGTTCGACACCTGGGCCGCGGCAGGCGACGCAGACAGCGCGCCGAACGCGGCGAGGGCGGCGGCGGGCCAGAGGAAGCGCGGAGCCAAGATCCCGCGAGTCTACACCGCGCCCTCCCGCCGGGAGAAACCTCTTCCTGCTTCCGCGTCCGCGGCGTCCGCATTCCGCTCGACCGCGGTCCGCGGCGCTCAGTACCCGACGTCGCGCCCCGAGGGTTTCGTCGGAGGGGAAGCGACGACGTTCGTGCGCGGGGAGGGCGCGGGGGCCGCGGGTGCGGTGGGCTTCGGCGTCGCGACGGGAGCCACGGATGCGACCGCGAGCGACGGCGCGGGCTTTCTGGGAGCGGGGGCCTTCGCCGCCTGCGTGCGCTTGCCGACGCGGGTCGTCGCCGAGCGCGTCGTGACTTCCGGCACCGCCTCCGGCTGCTTCGCGGGAGCGACCGTGATCGTCGTCGTCGGGGGTGGCGCAGGTCTCGGAGCTTCCACCGCGGCGGGCTTCGGCGGCAGGGGAGGGACCGCCGTCTCGGGCGCCGTCTTCGGCCGGAGCGCGAGCGCGAGCGCGACGACGACGACGGTGACTCCGCCGCCCACGAGCAACGCCGTGCGCCGATTCGGGGCCACGTGGGTCCGGCTCGAGTCGGCGGCGGGCGGCGGCGTTCGGTCCGCGACGGTCATCTCCGCGGACGTCTGCGGCGTCGGTCGAAGAGGAAGCGGCGCCGTCGAGACCGGTCCGCGCGGCGGCGGCATCTTGCTCGTACGGCGGATCGGTTCCGCCGACTTCGGATCCCGGGAGAGGACGGTCCGCGCCTCCTCGAGATCCGCACGCATGTCGAGCGCGGAGGGGTAGCGATCCTTCTGCTCGAACTCGCAGCAGCGGTCGATCACCTTGCAGATCGGCGGCGGGATGCCGAGACCCCGCTCCTGCATCTTCTTCGGCGGGGTCCACGCAGCGCGAACCATGACCTCCTGGGCGCTCTCGCCTTCGTGCACGAACTCGCCGGCGACCAGGAAGAGGAGCGTCGCCCCGGCGGAATAGATGTCGCTTCGCGCGGAGAGCTCGCTCGGGCGGCCTCTCGCCTGTTCCGGCGACATGTACGCCGGGGTGCCGAGCATCGCCCCGGTGCGCGTCACGGAAGACGACGTGCCGTCGACCGCGCGCGCGACGCCGAAGTCCAGCACCTTCAGTCGCCCCTCGGTCGTGATGAACAGGTTCTCGGGCTTGATGTCCCGGTGGACGACGCCCTTCTCGTGCGCGGCCGCGAGGCAATCGGCGAGCTCGATCGAGAACTCGACCGCTTCGATCGGCGACATCGGGCCGGTGCGCTCGATGCGCTGTCGGGCGGTCTCGCCGTCCAGGAGCTCCATCACGAGGTAGGCGTACTCACGCTCGCGATCCAGGTGGTCGTCCAGCACCCGGACGATCGCCGGGTGGCCGATCTTGTTCGCGAGCTGCCCTTCGCGGAGGATCCGCTCCGCGAACTCCGCGCTCGTGGTGACGGAGAACGGGAACAGCTTGATCGCCGCGCGAGCGCCGTTCCGGTGCGTCGCCTCGTACACCGCGGCCATGCCGCCCACGCCGAGGAGGCGATTCAGCGTCCACTTGCCGTCGAGGACGGTGCCGACACGACGCGCCGCCGGGTCCAGATGACCGACGTCGGTGATGATGTAGTCCTCGGCCATCACCATCGACCTAGCGGCCCCAGACTTGGAGCGCGTAGCGTCCCTCGCCGCGGGAAACGCTGACCTCGAGCAAGTACACGCCGGCCTCGCTCAGGCAGATCGGCTCTCGGGGGGGGAGGACGGGCCAGGAGTCATGACTCACGTCCGCGACGAACGCGTCGCCGCTCGCGCCGCGAAGGAGGAGATCGAGGTCCTTCACGCCCGAGTCCCCGACGGCGTAAACGCGGTAGCACTTGCCGCCCTCGGGCACCTCGAAGGAGAGCCGTTCGACCGGATCACGCTCGCCCTGCTGTCCCTGGTGCACGGCCGTCAGGGCTCGCATGCCGCCCGCGGGACCACAGTTCCGCACGAGGCGAGCGAGGTCTCCGGATGCGTCGCCACTCGGGCTGAACGTCGAGTAGCAGGTCTCGAACGGCCCCTTGGCGTCGGCGTCTTCCCCGGTCACGGCCACCGGCTCCTCGCGGGTGTTCGGCGGAGCTACGCCGGGCGCTCCGGCGGTCGTCGAACCGCAGGACGTCGAAAAGAGAAGCCACAGGCACGCGGGCCCATACGCGGCCCGCTCTCTCGAGCCGAGCATTTTGATGCTATGCTATCGAAAGCGCTGGGTAAGTCCACTGGCAGGGTCGGCCAGGGAAGAGCCCGTGTCGCTCGGGTCTCCGCGCGGCGGGGGGTGTCCTCGGCAGAGGGGCGGAAAAAAGAGGGCATTGTTTGTCAGGGGTAGGCCCTCGGGGGGCGCGAGAAGAGTTGCGTTCAGGGTATCTGGTAGTATGTTCAGTACTGGTCATGGCGGTGCCCCTGGAAGCCCACCTCCTGGAACGGCTCCCCGCGTCTCTCCGGCGCGGGGAGCCTGCGGAAGAGTGTCCAGTCCCCGTGCTCCCGCTGGAGATTCGCGGGGCCTCCTTCGCGAACGTCCTCCCGGACGGGGGGATCCCTCGAGGGTCGGTGGTCGAGGTGCAGGTATCGGGGGGGTTTTCGCTCGCCACCACGGTCGCCCTCTCCGTGTGTCGCGCCGCCCAGCGGAGCGCCCGAGAAACGGGGGGGGACACGCCCTTCTGCGCCTTCGTGGATCCTTCAGCCACTCTCCATGGCCCCGGAGTCGTCGCTGCCGGGGTGGATCCTTCGCGGCTCCTCGTCGTCAGACCGCCCCTCGCCGCGCTCGAACGGACGGCTATCCGCCTCGCGGAATCGCAGGCCTTCGCCGTAGTCGTGGTGGATGCGCTCGGGGTCCCCGGGGCTTCCGTCGACGTGTCGCTCGGCCACTGGCCGAGAATGGTGCGCCGGCTCGCACTCGGCGTGGAAGGCTCCGGTTCCACCATCCTCCTCCTGACGGACGGTGAAGCGCGGAGGCCGCTGCCGCTTCCCGTCGCGCTCCGGCTGGAAGTGTCTCGGCCCGCCGAAGATCGCCTCACGGTGAGAGTGGGGAAAGATCGCCGAGGGAGAGTGTCGGGGCCACGGAGCGTCGTCTGGACACGTCCTCCTTCTCGCACGCTCACGCTCCCGGTGCGGGAGTCGATGCGTGAACCAGCGCGGGAGCCGGAGCAGGCGGAGGAGCGGGCCGGGTGACCGAGCGTCGTGTGGTCGCCGTCGTCCTGCCGGACCTACTGACGGAGCTCGCGACGGCGCGCCTCGTCGTCCGTCAACTCCCCGGGGACGCCACCTCGCGGACCCGGGCGCGGAACACCGCTTCGCGGAACGCTCGTTCTCCGCTCGCCCGTCCTCTCGCGCCTCCGCTCGGCGTGGTGCTCGTGGAGGAGTCCTCGGGGCATGAAGTCGAAGACGCTCGGGAAACTCCGAGGGAAGGCAGCATGCCTCGCCTCTCTTCGGAGGAGACACGCTCCACCGCCGTCCTCGCCGCCGTGAACTCGTCCGCGTTGCGGTTCGGCGTGCGCGCGGGGCAAACCGTGGTGGAGGCGAGCGCGTTCGTGGCGCGGCTCGTGGTGAAGGAAGTCTCCCGGGAAGAGCTTCGCGCCCGGCTCGGGGAGATTGCAGAGGTCGCGCTGTCCTTCGGCCCGACCGTGGCCTTCGAAGAGCCGGACACGGTCTGGGTGGACGTGACCGGAGCCGCACACCTCGCCGGGGGCGAAGACGCCTCTCTCGCGGAGCTCTCGGCGCGAGTGCAGGAGCTCGGGCACCGGGTGAAGGTGGCCGTCGCGGGGGGGCCACGGCTCGCGCAGGCGTTCGCTCGGTACGGGCGCACGAACCGGGAAGGCTGTCTCGTCGTTCCTTCGGAAGAGACGAAAGCGCGCATGGCGGAGCTTCCGGTGCGCGCGCTCCCGGTGGATCCGGAGCGAGTCGCGTGGCTCGTCCGGCTCGGGGTGCTCACCGTCGGAGCCGTGTCGAGCCTCCCTCGTGCGGCAGCGGCGGCACGGCTCGGTGAAATGGCTGCTCAGGTGCTGGAGCTGGCAGAAGGGAGGGACAGTTCCCCCCTCGTCGCGTACGTCCCACCGGCCATCCCGCGGGAAGAATCTTCGTGGGACGAGCCGATAGACGGCATCGAGCCCTTGCTCTTCGTGCTCCGCGGGCTCGTGTCGCGGCTTTCTGCGCGTCTCTCCGGTCGCGGGGAAGCCGTACAGGCGGTGAGCCTCGTCGTCGTCCACGACGCCGCGGTCTGTCGGCTGAGAGGGGTCCCGAGAGAAACGACGCTCCACTTCGACCTCGCCGCTCCCATTTACCGGCCCGAAGAGCTGTTCCGGGTGGTGTCGTCCCGGCTCGGGCGAACGGAGCTCGTCGCGGCCGCCGTGGCGCTCCGCCTGGAAGCGAGGGCCATCACGCGGGCGCTCGCGTTGCAGCTCGGCCTGTCGCGGTTCGCTTCGGGTCTCGGCGGCAGCTCCGCGAAGGGTCCAGAGACGCTACCGGTTCTCCTCGGGGAGCTCCTCGCGGATCTCGGCAAGGAGCGGGTGGGGGTCCTCTCCGTGGAGGGGTCGCATCGCCCGGAGAAGAAGAGCCGGCTCGTGAAGGTGACTCCGGCTCATCTCGCGCCGGACGCCGAACGGCTCCGGAAGGGGCAGGCGGCGCTTCTTCTTCAGCTCGACCAGCTCGACGCCGGCTCGCCGTCCGAGCCCGTCGTTCCCACGCGGCTCTTCCCGAAACCCATTCCGGTGGACTGCCCCATCCGAAGAGGGGCGACGATCGCCATCGAGCACCGTCTCTTCACGGTGGAGAAAGTGACGTTCGAGCGCCGGCTGGACGCCGTGGAGTGGTGGTCGCCTGCGCCGATTTCCAGGGACTATCTGCGGGTATTGCTGAGATCACCGAGCGGCGTCGTGGAGGCGATCCTCTATCGAGAGAGAGACACCGGTGCGCGGCTGCTCCAGGCCGTCTGTGACTGAGCTCTGGCCGTACGCGCGGTCGTCCCCGCCAGAAGTCTCCTCACGAGCTCACGAGCTCACGAGCACGCATGTGGACGCGAGCGCCGCATGTAAGCCGAGGTGCGTACGCGGCGCCGCTCGTTCCAGCGCCGGGAAAATCCGCTGAGGAAGCTGCACGGCGCCGGGGATTCGGCTAACGTACGGTGGAGTTCATATGTCACTCGAGCCGGGGCAGATCCTCGAAGGCAAGTATCGGATTCTTCGCTTGCTCGGAGAGGGCGGCATGGGCGCCGTCTTCGAGGGCGAAAACGTCCGGATTCAACGGCGAGTCGCGATCAAGGTCGTGCACGCGGCGTTCGCGAGCAACGCGGACGTCGTCGCGCGCTTCCAGCGCGAAGCGCAGGCCGCCGGTCGAATCGGAAACGATCACATTCTCGAAGTGCTCGACCTCGGCTCGTTGCCGGATGGCTCGCACTTCATGGTGCTCGAGTTCCTCGACGGCGAGCCGCTGTCGAAGCGCGTGGAACGCCTCGGCAAGATGACGCCGGCGCAGGTCGCGCCGCTCGCCCGGCAGATGCTGAAGGGTCTCGCCGCCGCGCACGGCGCCGGCATCGTTCATCGCGATCTGAAGCCCGACAACATCTTCATCTTGAAGGAGAAGGCCGGAACGCCGGACTACGTGAAGATCATCGACTTCGGCATCTCCAAGTTCCAGCCCCTCTCCGGGGACGGCATGAAGATGACGAGCACCGGCGCCGTGATGGGCACGCCCTATTACATGTCCCCGGAGCAGGCGAGCGGCAGCCGCGAGGCGGACGCCCGGAGCGATCTCTACTCGGTCGGCGTCATCCTCTACGAGTGCGTCACGGGTCGCGTGCCGTTCGACGGAGAAACGTTCAACCAGCTCATGTTCAAGATCGTGCTCTCGGAGCCCCCGCCGCTCAGCGAGATCGTCCCCGATCTCGATCCGGGGTTCGCGAGCATCATCTTGAAGGCGATGGCGCGGGACGTGACCCAGCGCTTCCAGACCGCGAAGGATTTCTCGGATGCCATCACCGCGTGGATGGAGAGCGGAGCGCACGTGTCCGTGCCTCCGCCGCCGCCCTCGGAGGCGATGGTTCCCGGTGCGACGCGCGGTACGCTCCAGTCCGCCGCCGGGCTCATCCCGATGAGCAGGACGGCGGCGGCGCGCACCGCGACGGGGAACAAGACGGGCGGCAACTGGGCCACGTCCCAGGCCGGCGTCGCGCCGCCGAAGACGGCGCTCGTCGCCGCGTCGATCGCCGGCGGAGTGCTCCTCGTCGGCGCGATCATCCTGGGCGTCGTGTTCATGAAGCACGGCTCGGAGCCCACCGCGACGGCTGCGCAACCCGTGCCTGCCCCGGAGCTCGTGAAGACGGCGGCGCCGCCTGCGCCAGCGCCGCAGGTCCCGTCGAAGGTCGAACCCGCCGTCGCTCCGGCCGTCACGGCCGCAGCCGCCGCACCGGCCGCGGAAGAGAAGCCGGGTGCGGCGGTCGCCGCGAAGCCCACGGCCGTGGCCCTGAAGCCGAAGGCGGCGGCCGCAAAACCGGCGGCCAAGCCGGAGCCTGCCGCGAAACCGAAGCCCGCTACGGCACCCGCCGGCGGCGGCGGTCCCGACTTCGGCTACTGACGGGCTCGACACTGAGCTTCGGTTCAGTATCCTTCCGTCTACCCGATCTGCCCGTGCTCGGCTCGCTCGGGGACGGCGCTCATGTCCGGACCGCTCTTCTGCGAGCTCCTCGCTCGCTCGGCCTTCTCGTTCCTTCGGGGCGCCTCGCAGCCCGAGGAGATGATCGACCGGGCGAAGGAGCTCGGGCTTCCCGCGCTCGCGCTCTGTGATCGGGACGGCCTGTACGGAGTCGTCCGAGCGTACGCACAGGCGAAGGAGCGGAACGTGCGCGTCATCGTGGGCGCCGAGCTCTCGCTCGCGGAGCCTTCGCGTCCCGTGCTGCGAACGGGGTCGTGGAGCACGTCCCGTCGCGCGAAGGTCCTCCCGGAGACGCCCACGGTCGCCCTCCTCGCGGAAGATCACGACGGATACACGAATCTCTGTCGTCTCCTCACGAGCGCGCATCACGGGCTCCCGAAGGGAGAGTCCTTGCTCGAGCTCGAGCGGCTCGGGGAGTCGAGCGCGGGGCTCGTCGCCGTCGTGCCGTTCTCCGCGGTCCCCGGCTCGGCCGAAGCCCCCACGCGTGCGCTCCTCCAGACGGTCACGGAAGTGTTCGGGCCGGAAAGAGCGTTCCTCGGCGCGTGTCTTCGGTTGGACGGCGAAGACCACGCGCGTCTCGCCTCGGTGCTCGAGGCGTCGGAGAGATACGGGCTCTCCGTCCTCGCGACGAACCACCCGCTCTTCCACGAGAAGGAAAGAAAGGCGCTCGCGGACGTCCTCCACTGCATCCGGCACGGGACGACGCTCGACGAAGCCGGCGCCGCCCTCTCCGCCAACGCCGAGGCCGTCCTTCGTTCGGACACGGAGATGCGGCGCCTCTTCCGCGAACGCGAGGAGTGGGTGGATGCCGCGGGCCTCGTCGCGGAGCGTCTCCGGTTCTCGCTCTCGGAGATCCGCTACGATTTTCCCTGCACGCTCGCCCCCGGGGAGACCGCGGACGAGGCCCTTCGTCGCTGCGTGGAGGAGGGCTCTCGGCGGAGATACCCGAACGGGGTGCCGTCACACGTCGCCACGCAGATGGAGAAGGAGCTCCGGCTCATCGCGGAGCTCGAGGTCGCGCCGTACTTCCTCTCCACGCGGGAGATCGTGGAGATCGCGCGGGAGAAACGGATCCTCTGCCAGGGCAGGGGGAGCGCCGCGAACAGCGCCGTCTGCTACGTGCTCGGCATCACCGCGGTGGATCCTTCGCGCGCGAATCTGCTCTTCGAGCGATTCCTGAGTGCAGAGCGGCGGGAACCGCCGGACATCGACATCGACTTCGAGCACGAGCGACGCGAAGAGGTCATCCAGGAGATCTACGCGCGGTACGGGCGGGACCGCGCGGCGATGGTCTCGGAGGTCATCTCCTACCGAGGGAAGAGCGCGCTCCGCGAGGTGGGGAAGGCGTTCGGGCTCTCGCTGGAGCAGGTCGGGCGTCTCGCCGGGACGCTCTCCCACTGGGACTCCGTGGAAGACGGAGAGAAGCGCGCGACGGAGCTCGGGCTGGATCTGGAAGACGCCCGGCTCCGCAAGGTGCTCGACGTCGCGCGGGAGCTGGAGGGCTTTCCGCGGCACCTCTCGGTCCACGTGGGCGGCTTCGTGCTCTCGGCGCGGCCGCTCGTCGAGGTCTCCCCGGTGGAGCCCGCGCGCCGGGAAGATCGCACGGTGCTCCCCTGGGACAAGGACGACATCGAGACGCTCGGGTTCTTCAAGGTGGACGTCCTCGGGCTCGGCATGCTGACCGCGATCCGGAAGTGCCTGGAGCTCCTCCACCGGC
Source organism: Polyangiaceae bacterium (assembly GCA_035545855.1). Taxonomy (GTDB): domain Bacteria; phylum Myxococcota_A; class Polyangia; order Polyangiales; family Polyangiaceae; genus DASZVB01. The sequence continues at coordinate 81,843 of DASZXK010000059.1, read as the reverse complement.
CGGAGGATCCGCCGTTCGATCCGCTGGAGGCCTTCGCGCGGATCCCCGCGGAAGATCCCGCCGTGTACGCCATGGCGTCGGAAGCCGACACGGTCGGCGTCTTCCAGATCGAGAGCCGCGCGCAGATGGCGATGCTCCCGCGCCTCCGGCCGCAGAAATTCTACGACCTCGTCATCGAGGTCGCGATCGTGCGCCCAGGGCCCATCCAGGGCGGCATGGTGCACCCGTACCTTCGCCGGCGAAACGGCGAAGAGCCCATCCTCGCGCCGCATCCGAGCCTGGTCCCCATCCTGGAACGGACGCTCGGCGTCCCGCTCTTCCAGGAGCAGGTGATGCAAATCGCCATCGTCGGCGCGGGCTACACGGGCGGAGAAGCGGATCAGCTCCGGCGGGACATGGCCGCATGGAAGAAGAGCGGGAAGCTCCTCCGTCACCGGGATCGGCTCATCTCCGGCTTCCTCGAACGCGGCATCTCCCGAGAATTCGGGGAAGCGCTCTTCGAGCAGATCAAGGGCTTCGGTGAATATGGATTCCCCGAGTCGCACGCGGCGTCCTTCGCGCTCCTCGTGTACGCCTCCGCGTGGGAGAAGGCGCACTACCCGGCGCACTTCACGTGCGCGCTCCTGAACGCGCAACCCATGGGTTTCTACTCGCCGTCGTCCCTCGTGAAGGACGCGCAGAAGCACGGGGTGGAAGCGCGGGACGCCTGCGTCGTCCGGAGCACGTGGGACTCCACGCTGGAAGCGCCGAGCAAAGAAAGCCGCATCGAGAGCCGGGCTCCCGGAGCGAACCGCGCGCTCCGTCTCGGGCTCCGGCTGGTTCGCGGGCTCGGAGAGGGTACGGCGAACGCCATCGTCGCCGCGCGCGCCGAACGGCCCTTTTCGAGCCTCGAAGATCTGAAGCGACGCGCCGGCGTCGGAAAGAAGGAGATGGAAGCGCTGGCCGAGGCGGGCGCGTTCGAGGAGCTCTGCCAGGGTCGACGTCAGGCGCTCTGGAAGACGCGCGCCCCGGAGACGGGAGGGCTCTTCGCCGCGCTGGACGCTCGGGAGCCCGAGGTGCGTCTCCCCGAGCTCCGCGGTCCCGAGCAGCTCCTCCTGGATTACGCCCGGAAGGGGCTCTCCGTGCACGATCACCCGATGTGCCATCTCCGGGAACGGCTCGCGAAGCGGCGGGTCGTGCCGGCGCGCGATCTCGAGAGCGTCCCGCAAGGCCGGGTCGTGAACGTCGCGGGGCTCGTGCTCACGCGGCAGCGCCCCGGGACGGCGAGCGGGGTCGTCTTCATCACGCTGGAAGACGAGACGGGGATCATGAACCTCGTGCTCTGGAGCCGTGTGTTCGAGGAACACTATCTCGCCGCTAGGCACGCGACGCTCCTCCTCGCGACGGGCAAGGTCGAGCGGCAGGTGACGGAGCCGCGGCCCACGGAGGTCGGCCGTGCGACCCCCATCGTGCACGTCATCGTGGACCGTCTCGAACGGCTGGACGTCCCCGGCATCGAGAGCCGCTCCCGCGATTTTCACTGAGAAATCGCGCTCTCCCCGGGGTGCCGTTCCCGGCTATCCAAGGCCGCGACCTTGGGGTATATCACTATACCTGGAGCGACCATGAAGCCCTCGATCCGCCTCGGTTCTCGAACGTCCTCGAGCTCGCTCGTTCTCGCACTCGGCGCGGCGGCGTTCGTCGCCGCCTGCGGCGGGTCGGACAAGAAGGTCTCCTCCGGCACCGCGCCCGACGACGGGCCGTGGACGAAAGGCGTGAAGCTCGAAGCCGAAGCGCAGACCGGCGGCAACGCCGAGAACGGCAAGGACGTTCTCTTGAACGGCTCTTACATGAGCTGCGGCGTCCCCTTGAAGCTCTGGAACGACCCGACCTTCGGGCCCTTCGTGCAGCAGGCGCTGAAGCCAGAAGGGGAAACCCACGTGGAAGGGCGCACGGGTCCGAACGCGGAGCTTCCCCACACGCTGAACCAGTTCACCACGTCGGACGGCGCGGAGGTCGTCCAGCGGAACTGCCTCTCCTGTCACTCGGGGCATTTCGACGGAGAGCTCGTCATCGGCATGGGAAACGCGACGGCGGATTTCACCGGCGGCCTCGCGGGCGGCGCCCCGAAGGGCCTCGATGAATCGATCTTCGCGAGCCTCGGTCTCTCGGATGCCGAGAAGACGAACCTCCACAAGGTCCTCCGGCTGAGCGCCGTCTTCGGAGACGACACGGTCATGCGGACCATCGGGCAGAACCCGGCGGAGTCCTTCACCGGCGTGCTGCTCTCGCACCACGATCAGAAGACGCTCGCCTGGAGCGACGAGCCGCTCGTCCCCGTCGTCGTGAAGGACTCGGACGGAAACGTCATGGCCGAGCCGAAGCTCACTTCCGATCCGCCGCCCTGGTGGCGCGCGAAGAAGAAGGCCGCGATGTTCTACAACGGCATGGCACGCGGGGAACACCGCGGCACCATGGAGCTCGCGACGGCCATCTGCGTGGAAGACCTGCCCGAAGCCAAGCGCGTCGACGAACTGTTCAAGGACATCCAGGCGTACATCGGCACGATCACCGCGCCGAAGTACCCCTTTTCGATCGACGAGGCGCTAGCTGCGAAGGGCAAGAACGTCTTCGAGCACACGTGCGCCGGCTGCCACGGCACGTACGCCGCGGACGCCGCCGCGGACGATCAGGACACGTACCCGAACCTCTTGATTCCGCTCGACGTCATCCAGACGGACGAGGCCGTCGCGAACATGGGTGTCGTCCACGCGCCGGATTTCGTGCCCTGGTACAACGACATGTTCTACGGGAGCGTCACTCCCGCCGCCCCGGACGATCCCTTCCCCGGGTACATGCCGCCGCCCCTCGACGGCGTGTGGGCGACGGGCCCGTTCCTCCACAACGGCTCCGTCCCGACCATCGAGCTCGTCCTGAACAGCAAGGCGCGGCCGAAGTACTGGAAGCGCGTCGACCTGGACGACACGCACTTCGACGAGAACGCCCTCGGCTTCCCGTACGAGGAAGTCGACACGTCCTGGGCCGACGCCCCGGACGCCGACAAGCCGCACATCTACGACACGACGTACTGGAGCCAGGGCAACGGCGGTCACACCTTCGGAGACGATCTCACGGACGACGAGCGTCGGTCCGTCATCGAGTACCTGAAGACCCTCTGAGCGAGGCGGTCACCGCCGCACGGTTTCGGGGACGCCGAACCGGAACGTCGCGTGCCGGATCGAGGCGGCCGCGACGGGTCGCTTCGGGAGGCCCAGCTCGCGGAGCTCTCGCGCGAGGGGAGCGCGCTCGCCGATCTCCGGCACTTCGCCTCCGAGCGAGAACGCAACGCCGCTTCCCGAGACGGTCGCGACGATGCGGCGCGCGACGCCGCCGCGCACCGTGAGATTCGTCCCGCGAGTCTCGCGGAGCGTGCCGCCGGACGCGGCGGGCGCCCGGAACGTGAACACCGGCTCGCCGTCTTCTTCGAGGCGCGCCTCGGCGTGCCGCTCGTCGAAATGGACGTCGATGTTCGCGAGGTACTTCGGGTAGCCCCAGAGGAAGCGCCCGGCGTGCAGGGTGAACTCCTGGTCCACGGCCATGCGATACACGAACTGGGGGACCTTGCCGGTCAGCATCCCGAGGAGACTCCCGGGGGAGAAACCGGGTCGAGGCTCCGAGACGTCCGCGGGGAAGAGCACCGCGGCCTCGCCGTAGTCGCCGAGGGGGCTGTCTCGGTACTTCACCGCGAGGAGAAGCAGCGGCGTCCGGCCCGGAAGAGGCGCGGGGACGAAGAGCTCGGCGTCCGACACCAGCCGACGTGCGGCGGCGGCGTTCGCCCAGAACATCGCCGCGAGGATCGAGCAATCCCGGACTTCGAGCGGCAGCGAGACGTCCCGACCCTGGATCCGGAACTCCGTCTCGGTGATGCGCTCGCAGACGGCGTCCGTCTCCGGCGTGTGCCGGCGCGCAGAGTCCGCGCTTTCGTCGAGGAGCGGCACCCGGCGCTCGCCGTCAGAAGAGCTTCGGGGCGGGGCGTTTCGCGGCCGCCTTGGTCGCCTTGACGACGTCGATGGCCTCCTTGTCCTTCTCGAGCGGACGGAGGCACTCGTAACAGTCGCCGAGCTTGTTGTCCCCGCAGCCGCGCTTGTTCTGGAGCTTCGCGAGCGTCCCGAGCGCGCGACGGTCGGCGGTGTCGTGCACCTTCGGCAGGAGGTCCTTGAACTCCTCGCACTTCTCCGCTTTTCGAAGGTCGAGCGTGACGAGGAGGGCGGGGGAGGCCTTGTCCCGGAGGTCCTTCGTCGCGAGGAGATCTTCGCAGAGCTGCGTGGTGTCGTTCTTGTTCCGGGTCGAGGAGAAGACGTCGTAGAGCAGATCCGGACCGAGCGTTCCGGGGAGGCCGGCGATGATCGCTGCGGCCTGGTTCGTCGTCTCCCGATCCAGGAAGAACTCCTTCAGCCGCGCGAGCTGATCCTTGTTCGAGAGCAGATCGGCGTTCTTCTTGATCTCGGCTGCGAAGCCCTCGAGCGCGGCGCCCTTGTTGTGCGATCGGCCGCGGGCGAGCGCGAGCGTCTCCTCCGCGCTCCGGTCGGCGGCGGCCTTGGCCTTGAGCTCGTCGAGCGCCTTGTAGTCGCCGACGGCGGCCTTCTCGACCGTCGTGGTCGGAGGGGCGGCGCTCGGCGGTGGAGGCGGGCATTTCGGGGCCGCGCTCGCGACCGGAGGCGGCGCTTTCGGCGGCGCGAACGCGAACACGCCGATGCCGACGCCGGCCGCCATCGCGAGCGGGATGGAGATCCCGAGGACCATCACCCATTTCCCGACGGTGGACTTGGGGCGCTCGAGCGTGTCGGTATCTTCCATGGCGTCCTCGCGGTGCGTGCCTCGGGGGAGGCACGATCCGCCCAGCATATCGCGACTGATCACCCGTCAGGCGAGCAAGATCGCGAGCATGCCCCGAGGCCGTTTCCCGCCGAGGGAGGCCGTTCGATAAGGACGCCTCGATGTACGGACCGGCCGTCCAGCGCGACGCGTCGCGGTCGCACCGGTCCGCGCGTGCTCATGGCACGGGGAGACCGCCCTCCGGGAAGCACTGGAAGGAGCACCCGTGGGTCATCAGGCACTGATCGAGCCCTGCGGCCTTCATGTAGTAGCCGAACTGATTGCAGCTCGTGCAGGGCGTGCCCGCCGAGCAGCCGTTCGCGATCGCGCAACGCTCGTAGGCGGCGCACGTTGGATCCGCGAGGCAGTTCGCGACCTCGGTCGGACACCGGTCGCACGAGCAGCTCGTGACGCACGGCCCGGCATTCCCGAGCTCTCGCGCCACCCACTCCGTGCAACCCCAGACACCGGCGTCTTGAATGCACAGGGGCTGCCCCGAGGGATCGGGCATGCCGCTCTCGCAGTACGTGGGTGGAGGCGGTGGGACGCTCGCGTCCACGTAGACGGGAGGGCCACCACCCGTCGCGCGATAGCCGCCGGTGCCGTATCCGCCGGTGCCGTATCCGCCGGTGCCGGTCACGCCACCCGTGTTGCCGCCCTGCGTGTCTTTGCAAAAGGTGGTGTCGAAGTCCTTGCAGGATTCGTTGCACGCCAGCTTGCCGCCGGGTCGCATGCCCATCGTCGCGGTCGCGCACGTCTTCCCGGCGAGCTGCCAGCCGTCGCAGACCTCGCCCGGGTCCACGATTCCGTTCCCGCACGTGGGGAGGTCCGTCTGGTCATTTCCACCGGACGCTCCCGGGCCGGCGTCCTCGCCGTTTTGGCCGTGACGAGTCCCGTCCACCACGGTGCCGCCGCATCCGTTCACGATGGCCGCGACCAATCCGATGGTCGCGGACACTTCCACCAGGTTTCGTTGAAACCACCCCTGCCCGATGCGTGACCGATTCATCCGTTGCTCCTCACTCGGGCTCCCACCGAGGCCGGGCCGATGGTAGCACGAGGCAACTTCAGCGCTGGCGAACGTCCGCGTAGCGCCCGCGGAAGTATACGAGCGGCGCGCCTTCCCCCAGCACGATGCCCGTGATCGCGCCGATGAAGACGTCGTGATCGCCCGCGGGGATGACCGAGCTCACCTCGCATTCGATCGCCGCGAGCGCTCCGTCGAGGAGCGGGCACCCCGTCGCCCGTCCCGGGCGGTGCGAGAGTGCCGCGAACTTGTCGGCGCCGTGCGTCGCGAACGTCGCCGACACGGCTTGCTGGTCGCTCGAGAGGAAGTTCACCGCGAAGCGCTGGGAGCGGGTGATCGCCGGATAGGCGTCGGCGTCCCGCGACACGCACACCAGGCAGAGCGGCGGGGTCTTCGACACGGACGAGAACGCCGTCGCCGTCAGGCCGTACGGGACCCCGGCCTCGTCGACTGCCGTGATCACGGTCACCCCCGCGGCGAACGAAGCCATGGCCGCCTTGAACGCGTCGGGGGTCACACTGCTGTCCATCGGCCCCTGGTACCACGACCGCCCCGAAATCGTGGTTCGGCCAGTGGGTCGGATCGTGATACACTGTATGAATGGCGGCGTTCGGACGCGCTTTGGCGCTGGTCGCGGTGTGCCTCGGGCAGATATCCGTCGGCTGCTCGGCTTCTGGCACCGCCGATTCGCCCGGCGACGGGAGCCCCGCGGGCGGCACGAACGGCGCAAGCGCTGGCGGGGCGACGTCCGGGTCCACGGGCGGCTCTACGACGGGCGGCGACTCGAGTTTCGGTGGGTCCCTGTTCGGCGCGGGCGGAGCGACGTCCTCGGGAGGCGCCCCGGTGACGGGGGCGGGCGGAGGGTCCGGAGCGGGGGCGTGCTCGGGGACCCCTGCCGTGCCGCCGGACGTGCAGAGCGCGGAGGTCTGCGGCAACGGGCTCGACGACGACCTCAACGGATTCGTCGACGAGAACTGCCGCTGCAGCAGCGGCGCGACGCAGGAGTGCTTCCTCGGGACGGCGTCCCAGGCGGCGGCCGAAAACTGCCACAAGGGCACGCAGACGTGCAGCGGAACGCCGGAGTTCCCGGCGTGGGGTCCGTGCGAGGGCAGCGGCTGCGGCGTCGTCGTCCCCGCGGAGGTGTGCGAGAACGGCGTGGACGACAACTGCGACGGTCGCGTCGACGAGGGGTGCACCTTCGACATGACCGTCGCAATCGACGGAGATTGCCTCGCGATCCCGTGTCCGCCGCAGGCGCCGAACCCCGTAGGCTGCCAGATCGACATGCAAGGAGGAGACAGCCGCGGCTGCGTGGCTCACGCGGCGGGGAACGACGCCGTGTACTTCCAGGAAGGGGACGCCTGCCCGATCCCGGGGTGCCAGCTCTTCAACGCCTGCGGAGACTCCGGGCACATCTCGGGCACGCTCCGGTGCTCGGCGTCGCCCACGCCGGTCACGCTGGACGAAACGAACTGCGCGATCAACAAGACGGAGAAGATCTACACGGACGCCCCGAGCGGCTGTCCCTGACGTCACGCCGCGCCGAACCGTCCCACGACGTCGACCATCGCGGTCGTGATCTGCGCCAGTTCTTCCGTGGTCACGACGTACGGCGGCATCGTGTATACGAACCGATCGAACGGTCGGAGCCACACGCCGCGCTCGATGAACGCCGGCTGCATCGCGCGGACGTTCGCGCGACGCTCGAGCTCGACGACGCCGATGGCTCCGAGGACCCGGACGTCGCGGACACCGGAGAGGCCACGGCACGGTTCCAGGCCGGCGCGGAGCTCTCGCTCGATGCGCCCCACGCGCTCCTGCCAGGGCGACGAGAGCAGCAGCTCGACGCTCGCGAGCGCCACGGCGCAGGCGAGCGGGTTTCCCATGAACGTCGGGCCGTGCATGAAGACGCCGGGCTCGCCCGCGGAGATGCCGCGAGCGACTTCGTCCGTCGCGAGCGTCGCCGCGAGGCTCGTCACGCCGCCCGTGAGCGCCTTGCCGACGCACATCACGTCGGGCGCGACGCCGGCGTGCTCGCACGCGAAGAGGCGTCCCGTTCGCCCGAAACCCGTCGCGATCTCGTCCACGACGAGGAGGACGCCGTTCCGGTCGGCGAGCTCGCGCACGCGGCGGAGGAAGTCGGCCGAGTAGAAGCGCATCGCGGACGCGCCCTGGAACACCGGCTCCAGGACGATCGCCGCGAGCTCGTCCCGGTGCGCCGCGAGCTTCGCCTCCAGGTCGCGGAGATCTTCCTCCGTGCACGGCTCGCCGAACCGCGCCACCGGCGCGTCGGCGAACACCTGCTCCGGCATCGCGCCCCGGAAGAGCCCGTGCATGCCCTCGACGGGGTCGCAGACGCTCATCGCGAGGAAGGTGTCCCCGTGGTAGCCGCCGCGGATCGTGAGGAATCGCTTCTTCTGCGGTCGGCCCCGGCCGTTCCAGTACTGGATCGCCATCTTGAGCGCGACCTCCACGGCGACCGAGCCCGAGTCGGAGAAGAACACTCGCCGCAGCGGTTCGGGCGTGATTGCGACCAGACGGGTTGCCAGATTGACGGCGGGAGCGTGGGTCAGTCCGCCGAGCATCACGTGGGACATTCGGCCGGCTTGCTCGGCGAGCGCACGGTCGAGCTCCGGTACGCGGTAGCCGTGGACCGCCGACCACCAGGAGCCGACGCCGTCCACGAGCTCCCTGCCGTCGAAGAGGCGGAGGCGCACGCCGCTCGCGCTCTCCACGGCGTAGACGTCGGGAGGGTCCGTCAGGGAGGCGTAGGGGTGCCAGAGGTGGGCACGGTCGTCGGCGAGGAGCTCGGCGTCGCGGGCCATGGCGCTGTAGTGCCCCGCGCGCGCGATACGCGCAATACGGGAACGCGCATTGCGGGGCCCCGGGCGCGTGATACGCGCAATACGCAACGCGTATTCCACTGGTGTATAGATCCCGCCCCACCGATGACGGACCTGTTCGAAGACCTCGCCTACCGGGGGCTCATCCACCAGGAGACGGACCCTGAAGGCCTCCGCAAGCACTGCGCCGGGGGCTCGCGCGTCGTCTACGCCGGGTTCGATCCGACGGCGGACTCTCTCACCATCGGGAACCTCGTGCCGATCCTGCTGCTCCGGCACTTCCAGGACGCGGGTCACCGCCCCGTCGTGCTCGTCGGCGGCGGGACCGGGCTCATCGGGGATCCTTCCGGGAAGGAGGCGGAGCGGCAGCTCCGGACGACGGAGGAGATCGAACGGAACGTCGCCGGCCAGCGTCGCGTGTTCGGGAAGGTGCTCTCATTTTCGGGAGAGAACGCCGCGAGGATCGTGAACAACGCCGACTGGCTCGGAAAGCTCTCCTTCCTGGAAGCGCTCCGGGACGTCGGGAAGCACTTCTCGGTGAACATGATGATCCAGAAGGACTCCGTTCGCCGGAGGCTCGAGGAGCGAGAGCAGGGGATCAGCTACACGGAGTTCAGCTACATGCTGCTCCAGGCGTACGACTTCCAGTACCTGAGCGATTCGCTCGGCGTGACGATCCAGCTCGCGGGCTCGGACCAGTGGGGCAACGTCGTGGCCGGCATCGAGCTCACGCGCAAGACGCGCCAGAAGGAGCTGTTCGGCCTGACCGCGCCGCTCGTCACCAAGGCGGACGGCTCGAAGTTCGGAAAATCGGAAGCCGGAGCGATCTGGCTCACGGCGGATCGGACGAGCCCGTACGCGTTCTACCAGTTCTGGCTCGGGACGCTCGACGCCGACGTCGAGCGCTACCTGAAGATCTTCACCCTCCTTCCGCGAGAACGGATAGAGGCACTCGTCGCGGAGCACCGGGCGAACCCGGGCGCGCGCGCCGCGCATCGCGCGCTCGCCGCTCACGTGACGGAGCTCGTCCACGGCGCGGACGCGCGCGAGCAGGCAGAGGCAGCTTCGGCCGCGCTGTTTTCCGGCAACGTCGCGGGCCTGTCGGAGGCGACCCTCGACGAGGTGTTCGCCACCGCGCCGGCGACCGAGCACGCGATGTCGGAGCTCGCGGGGGAGGGCACGCCGCTGGTGGATTTTCTCGTGGCGGCCGGGGTCGCGAAGAGCAAGCGCGAGGCGAGGGAGCACCTCGGGAGCGGCGCCGTGAGCGTGAACGGCGTGAAGATGGACCCGGAGTCGCGCCTCGTGCGCGCGGCGCTCCTCCACGACAAGGTCGCCCTCGTTCGCCGCGGAAAGAAGACGTGGCACGTGGCGCGGTTCGTGTGACGCCCGGGCCAGGCGGGAGCCGCTCACTTCCGAATCTGGTTCGATAAGACGCCCTTTGTTGGCCCGGCTGCTCCGGGTGAGCTCAAACCCGGGGGCATGAGACTCCGAACGTGGGCCCTCTCCGGGGCGCTGGCGGCGCTTTCGCTCGCACCCGGAGTCGCGCTCGGCCGGGGCGAGAAACCCGCGCCGAGGGCGCCGTCCTCTCGTGATGCGCACGGTCCCGCCGGAGAGCGCTCGTCCCGCGTCCAGTCGAAGGACGTCGAATCGTCGCACGCGAGCTCGACGAAGCGCGCCGCTCCGCCCGGGCCGGAGGAGCCGCACCACGAGAAGCTCCTCCCGTCCCACGGGCACGAGCACCTCGAGTCGGCACCCTCCAACGGGAAGCACGCCGCGAAGAAGGCGAAGCCGCCGCCGCGTCCCGAGCGCAAGGTGCGACCCCTCCCGCCGAACGCGACGTGGAAGAAGTACAGGCATGCGCCCTGGAAGCGCGGCTACGTGACGCTCGCCGGCCACGGCAAGAAATGGAGCGGCTTCCTCGTCGATCGCTACGGCGACCCGATCCCCGCGGCACGTGCGGAGGTCGCGGCCGCGCTCGCGTCCTGGCGCACGGGCAAGACGACGCCGATCGACGACCGCCTGCTCCGGCTCATCGCCGACGTTTCCGACGAGTTCGGGGGACGGCCGATCCGCGTCGTCTCCGGGTACCGGGAGCACTCGTACGCGCCGGACTCGCGCCACAAGACGGGCGAGGCGTTCGACTTCAGCGTCCCGGACGTCCCGAACGAGGCCGTTCGCGATTTCCTGCTCTCGCTCGGCGACGTCGGCGTCGGCTACTACCCGAACTCGACGCACGTCCACCTCGACGTCCGGGACAAGCACACGTACTGGGTCGACTACTCGCGCCCGGGCGATCGGCCGATGTACGCCTGGGACAAGCGGCTGCGCGGAATGACGTCCGGCGAACGGATGCTGGCGTCCGCGCTCGACGCGCTCGCGACGCGGAAGGCCGCCGACGCGGGCCCCGCGACCGTCCTGCCGCGCGTGACGGAGGCGATGCCCACACCGAAGGCCGCCCCCCCGCGAGCCGCCGTCGAAGCGCCCCACGCCGCGAAGAGCGAGCCCGTCGGCGAGACGGACCCCGCCGAGGACGAACGTGAAGACGACTCCGGCGACGACTCCCCGGGGACCGCCTCCGACGCCAGCCCCAAGGTCGCGCTGGACGCCGGCCGGTGAGGCGCGCGACGGCGCAGCGCGCCGTCCTGAGGGAAGCTCGCCCGCGAAGCCGGGCGGACCGCCCCTCCCGTGGCCCGACCCTCACCCGTTCGCTGCGAAGATCTTGCAGGTACCCTTCGGGTGGATGGGTCCCCGGATCACCTTGCACGCGCCGCAGCCGTCGTAGGTTCCCATGAACTGCACGCAGCGGCCGCACTCCCGCGCACCGTCCGGCGCGCGCTCGACGTAGGCCATCGCCGTCCGCGCCGCGACGTCCGCCTCGGGGAGGCCCCCGAGGTCCGTGCACGCGAAACCGGATGCCTCCCGGTTCTTGCAGGCGCCGATTTCGCCCGCTCCGAGAACGGCGAGCGACGACAGCAGGAACCGACGCCGGGACGTGGGGTCCTCGCCGGGCACCGTCAGCGGCTCCCGAAGGGCAGGGGCGGCACGGTCCGCAGGTACTCCCAGATCGCGTGCTTCTCCGTGTCGTCCATCTTTCCGAACGACTCGGACGGCATCATCGGGTCGACGGCCTTGCCGTTCTTCCGGATCCCGGTCGCGAGGAGCTTCGCGAAATCGTCGTACGTCCAGTCGTGGAGTCCCGTCTCGTGCGGCGTGAGATTCAGGGGCACCGGCATGGAAGGCGGGGCGCCAGGGATCGGCCCGCCCGCGAGGTGCTCGCCGTGGCAGCCCGTGCAGAGACGGACCAGGAAGCGGCCGTAGGCGGCGGTGGGCTCCGGCGCCGGCGCGACCTCGAGCTTTTCGTGGTCGATCTTTCGCGCGATGTCGAGCGGGAAGAAATCCCTTCGATCGAGGATTTTCCCGACGACGCCGACCTTCACGGGACCGTTCGGCTTCTCCACGGGCGGTAGCGAACGGACGAAGGAAATCACCGCGACGACGTCCGCGTCCGAGAGCCAGGTGAAGTCCCCGACCGGCATGAAGCGCACCGTACGACCGTCTTTCTTGATGCCGTGCCGGACGAGTCGCGCGAGCTCTCCGTCCGTGTACACGGCGGCGATCCCGGCCGGCGTGATGTTCGGCCCCTGGAAATTGCCGATGGGCCCGATCTCGAGGAGCTTGCCGCCCGCGCCGTCGTTTCCGTGGCAGTCCCGGGTCGCGCAGGAAGCGACGGCCTCCGCGAGGTGCTTGCCGCGCGCGATGACCGCGGGATCCGTCGAGCGCGCGAGCACCGGGACCGGGACCGAGTAGACCGTCTCCACGCTCGTATCGAACGCGTGGACGAGGGAGTAGGCGTACGCGCCGCCCGCGATCAGCACGCCGCCGACGAGCGCGCCGAGCCCGACCAGGACCTTCTTCACCTTGGGATTCACGGCGAAGGAAGCTAGGCCGGCTCGCTCCGTTCTGGAAGGGGCGGCACGGGGGGCGAGGGTGTTACGCCTTTCGGCGGGGCGCCGGGCCTCGCTCGGGCCGCGTCATTCGATGACGAGGCGCGCGCGGCGTTCCTCCGCCGTCTCCACGGACGGGTCCTGCCCACGGAGTACGCTGTTTCCCTCGAACAAGGCGCGCTGATCGACCGCAGCGGGTTTCGTCCAGTCGTCTTCCGCCATCTGTCCGCTCTGCCCGTATGCGGCGAGCGCGTTCCGGTAGCACATGTCCTGCACGTCCGCCTCGGCGATGCCGCGCTCGAGCATCAGCTTTGCCGTCTTCGGGACGGCGAGCGGATCGGAGACGCCCCAGTCCGCCGAGCTGTCCACGATGACGTGGCGCGCGCCGTACTGCTTCGCGATCGCGACCATGCGCTCGTTTCCCATCTTCGTCTTCGGGTAGATGGTGAACGCCGCCCAGAAGCCGCGGTCCAGCACCTCCTTCACCGTCTCCTCGTTGTTGTGATCGATGACGACGCGAGCCGGATCGATGCCGTGCTCGACGGCGATGTCCATGGAGCGGGAGGTGCCCGCCTTCTTGTTCCGGTGCGGGGTGTGCACGCAGACGGGGAGCTCCGTCTTCTTCGCCATCTCGAGCTGCGCGCGGAACACCTTCTCCTCCGCCGCGGTGATGTCGTCGAACCCGATCTCCCCGACCGCCACGACGCCCTCCTTGCCGAGGTACCTCGGGAGGAGCTCCTGGAGCACGAGCTCGGAGAGCTCCTCCTGGTTCGCCTCCTTCGCGTTCAGCCCCATCATGCAATAGTGCCGGATGCCGAACTGAGAGGCGCGGAAGCGCTCCCAGCCGACAAGGCTCTGGTAGTAATGCTGGAACGCTCCGACGTTCGTTCGTGGTTGCCCGACCCAGAACGCGGGCTCGAGCACCGCGACCACCCCCGCGCGCGCGAGCGCCTCGTAGTCGTCCGTCGTCCGGGCCTGCATGTGGATGTGGGGGTCGATGAAGTGCATCCGTTCCTCAATCCGGAAGGGTGGCGGCGATCGCCTCGATCGTCGGATGGGCGGCGATCCACCGGTCCATGTGGCGGCGGTTCGCGTAGACGAGCGCTTCGGCATTCGGGTTGTGGCGAATCGCGAGGGCGACGGCGGCGCGCTCGACGTCCGTGCCCGTCGCGAACACGCGCTCGAGATCCGCGAGCACGGCCCCGTCCGCGAAGGGGCCCACGGAGCGCCAGATCTCGGGCGAGACGGGGCGCCCCGCGGCCCAGCGCTCGTGCGCGTGGTCGACCAGGATCTTCGCGAGCGCCGCGTTGTTCCGCGCGTCGAACCCCTGCACGCGGATGAGCTTCGTCCCCATGAAGAGACACTTCACGACGAGCTGATTCCACGCCGCGTCGTCGAGCTCCTCGGACGGGTAGGGATTGTCCGTCGCGATCGCGTCGAACACGGTCTTCATGTTCGTGCGGATCCCCTCCGCGGCGCGGCCGCGGTGCGCCTTCGGATGGGCGTACAGGGGAAGCGCCCGGTACAGGACGACGAGCTCGCCTTCGTCCGCGTCGGCGACGAGGCGCTCGAGCGTCCCGACGTACCGAGCCTCGTCCTCGGACGCGAGCGACAGGAGGAGCGCCGTCCGCGCCGCCTGGTCGACTCGCAGGGACTCCGGCCGCCACCCGGGACGCGCGGCCTCGGCGCTCGCTCGCTCCGCGTCCCCGAGCGAGAGCGGTTCTCGGCCCGTCTTTCGCGGCGTGAGCCCGAAAGCGAGGAAGAAATCCGCCTCGCTCGCGCCCCGGCGAGTGTCCTCGAGGCGTTCCCGGAGCCATGCCAGCGCGGACGCCGGGACGCGCGTCTCGAGCCAGGATTCGAGGAGCTCGGCGGGGGACATCCGGGCCGTCAGTGTACGCGCTGTCCGGGCTTCGCGCCGCTGTCCGGAGAGAGCACGAACGCTTCCCCGGCGCCGCCCGCTGCGACGACCATGCCCTCGCTCGTGCCGAAGCGCATCTTTCGTGGCTTCAGGTTGGCGACGACGACGACGAGGCGGCCGACGAGCGTCTCCGGCGCGTAGTGCGCCTTGATGCCGGCGAAGATCGTGCGCGTCACGTCTCCGCCGAGGCTCACCGTGAGCTTCAGGAGCTTCTCGGCTTCCGGCACTGCCTCCGCCGAGAGGACCCGCGCGACGCGGAGATCCACCTTGCCGAAGTCGTCGATGGTGCACTCCGCCGCGAGCGGTTCGGCGGCGAGCGCGGAGCCGTCGTCCGTTCCCGCCGCTCCGGCGGGGCCAGCTTCCGCGGTGGCGCTGGCCCTCACCACGGCCTCCGCCTTCTTCGGGTCCACTCGCTGCATCATGTGGGAAAATTCCTTCACCGTCGTTCCGGCGACGGGGGTGAGGGCGTCGTCGAACCGCTCGATGGGCGCCGAGAGCAGCGCGCCCGTCTGTTCCGCGAGCTTCGGCAGGATCGGCGCGAGGTAGGTGACGACCTGACGGAAGAGGTTCAAGGCCACCGTACAGACGTCCCGGAGCTCCCCGGCCGCCGTGTCGCCCTTCTTCTTCAGCGCCCAGGGTTGTTTCGCGTCGACGTACTCGTTCGCGCGGTCGGCGAGGCTCATCACGAGACGCGTGACGCGAGCGGTGTCACACGCTTCGTATGCCTCGCGGATCTCGGCGGAGGCCTTCGCTCCTGCCTCGAAGAGGCCGCCGTCGTCCGGATACGTCGCGGAGAGCGCGCCCCCGCTCACGAACTTCGCGGTGCGGCTCGCGAGGTTCACGACCTTCCCGACGAGGTCGGAGTTCACCTTGTTCACGAGGTCCGCGAAGTCCAGGTCGATGTCGTCCGGCTTCGGGGTGAGCTTGCTCGCGTAGTAGTAGCGAAGATAGGAAGGGTCGAGGTGCTCGAGGTACGTGCTCGCGTTGATGAACGTGCCCTTGGATTTGGACATCTTGTCCCCGTCCACCGTGAGCATCCCGTGCACCTGGATTCGCTTCGGGAGCTGAAATCCAGCGGCTTTCAGCATGGCGGGCCAGAAGAGCGCGTGGAAATAGACGATGTCCTTTCCGATGAAGTGGACGATCTCCGTCTCCGGGGAGCGCCACCAGTCGTCGAATCGGCCGCCGTTTCGATCGCACCACTCCTTCGTCGCGGCCATGTAGCCGATGGGCGCGTCGAACCAGACGTACCAGTAGTGGCCGGGAGCGTCCGGGATCTCGAACCCGAAGTAGGGGGCCGGTCGAGACACGTCCCAGTCCCGCAAGGGGTTCCCGAGAAAATGTCCCTTCAGGTAGTTCGCAATCCCGGGGTTCAGGTGTCCTTCCGCCTGTGTCCACTCCGCGAGGAAGTCGTGGAGCTTCTCGATGGTGACGAAGAGATGCGTCGCGGTGCGGACCTCGGGCTTCGTCCCCGAGAGCGCGCTGACCGGGTCGATGAGATCCGCGGGCGTGTACGTCGTTCCGCACTTGTCGCAGGAGTCCCCGTACTGGTCCTTCGACTTGCAGTTCGGGCACGTCCCCTTCACGAACCGGTCGGCGAGGAACACGCCCTCCTTCAGGTCGAAGAGCTGCGTCACGTCCCGTTCGGCGACGAGCCCCGCCTTCCGCAGGGACGCCCACAGCTCGGCGCAGAGGACGCGGTTGTCCTCGCTGTGCGTGCTCCCGTAGTGGTCGAACGTGACGTCGAACCCGGCGAAGTCCTTCACGTGGGCCTCGCTCATCGACGACAGGAGCGACTCTTCCGCCCGCCCTTCGCGGCGGGCGCGCATCATCATCGCCGTGCCGTGCGTGTCGTCCGCGCAGAGGTAGAGGACGTCGTTTCCGACGAGACGCTGGAAGCGCACCCAGACGTTCGTCTGGATGTGCTCGACGAGGTGCCCGATGTGAATGGGTCCGTTCGCGTAGGGCAGGGCGGACGTGACGAGGATTCGGCGAGGGGACATGGGTCGATGGTTTCGGCTCCGGGACATGCGACGGCGGCCGCGCCGCGTCGAGCCCTGGGGCCGGCGCGAGGAAACCAGGCTAAACCGCCGGCATCCAAGGGGAATTGCTCTCCGTGCCGGGCGCGCAGCCGGCTCGGGGGGCTGGCTGGACGGGGAAGAGCCTCTCGGACGGTTCGGAAATGGGGCCGAAACCTTTCGGACTCGGTGCCGGAGGTCAGATCCTTCCGGTGCGATTCGACGAGTACGCGACCGAACCGAAGAACCACTACGACGAGATGTTTTCGGCCTCGGGGTCGGTTCGGCCCCTGTACCGGGGTTTGGCGCAGCGGATGAGCGAGCTCACGCCGGCCGAGTTCGAGGCGCGCCAGCGCACCGTCGACCTGCTCCTCCGAAACCAGGGCGTAACGTTCACGGTCTATTCGGACAAGGCGGGCATCGAGAAGGTCTTCCCGTTCGACCCGATCCCGCGGCTCATCGCGGCCGAGGAGTGGGAGCGCATCGAGAAGGGGCTCGTCCAGCGGACCGAGGCGCTCAATCTCTTCCTGAAGGACGTCTACGGCGAGCAGAAGATCCTGAACGATCGCCTGGTGGAGCCCGAGCTCGTCTACGGCGCGAGCTTCTTCCGCCGCGAGATGATCGGGATGAAGCCCCCCCAGGGCATCTACACGCACGTCGTCGGCACCGATCTCATCCGGGACGTGGACGGGAGCTTCCTCGTCCTGGAGGACAACGCGCGGAACCCGAGCGGCGTCTCGTACGTGCTCGAGTGCCGTGAGGTGATGAAGCGGGTCTTCCGCGTCCTCTTCGAGCACTACGGCGTCCGCCCGGTGGACGACTACTCCGACTGGCTCCGGCAGACGCTCGAGTTCGTCGCGCCGCGCGCCGTCGACAACCCGACGGTCGTCGTCCTCACCCCCGGCGTCTACAACTCCGCGTACTTCGAGCACAGCTTCCTCGCTCGAGAGATGGGCGTCCACCTCGTGGAGGGGCGCGATCTCGTCGTGAAGGACGGCGCCGTCTGCATGCGCACGACGGACGGCCTCCGCCGGGTGGACGTCATCTATCGTCGCATCGACGACGATTTCCTGGACCCCGTCGTCTTCCGTCCGGACTCGATCCTGGGCTGTCCGGGCCTCTTCGCGGCGTACCGGAGCGGTCAGGTCGCGCTCGCGAACGCCCCCGGCACCGGCGTGGCGGACGACAAGGCCATCTACCCGTTCGTCCCGGACATGATCCGCTACTACCTGGGCGAGGAGCCCATCCTCCCGAACGTGAAGACGTACATCGCCTCCCGCGACTCGGACCGGAAGTACATCCTGGATCACCTGGACGAGCTCGTCGTGAAGCAGACGGACGCCTCCGGCGGCTACGGCATGCTCATCGGGACGCACTCGACGGCCGCGGAGCGGGAGGACTTCCGGCGGAGGATCGTCGCCAATCCGCGCTCGTACATCGCGCAGCCCACGATCAGCCTCGGCCGGCACCCGACGGTCGTGGACGGGCAGCTCGAGGGGCGCTGCGTCGACCTCCGTCCGTACATCCTCTATGGCGACAAGATCCGCGTCATTCCCGGCGGGCTCACGCGCGTCGCGCTCCGTCGCGGGTCGCTCGTCGTGAACTCGAGTCAGGGCGGCGGATACAAGGACACCTGGGTCCTGGCGGGCGAGCCCGGTGCGGTGCCGTCCGTGGGGAGGGCCTGATCGTGGCGATGCTCTCTCGCGTCGCGGACTCCCTCTACTGGATGGGGCGCTACCTCGAGCGGGCGGAGCACATGGCGCGGCTCCTCGAGATGACGCGAGATCTCCTCGTGGATCTCGCCGAGGTCGACCCGGACGGTGCGAAGGCCCAGTGGCAAGCGACGGTCTCCACGCTCGGCGTGAAGGACACCGGCGTGGAAGACATCGTGTTCGATCCCACCGAACCCACGTCCTTGATTTCCTCCATCATGATGGCCCGCGAAAATGCCCGTCAGGTGCGGGAGGTGATCACGGCGGAGATGTGGGAAGAGCTCAATCAGGCCTACTGGGCGCTCCAGGAAGCGCGGACGCAGAGCGGCGGGGAAGCACGCATCGTCCCCACGCTGACGCAAGTGCAGACGGCGAGCTTCCTCTGGGACGGCGTGACGGACGCCTCCATGCGTCGCGGGGAGGGGTGGCTCTACTTGAAGCTCGGAAAGTTCGTCGAGCGAACGGACCGCCTGTCGCGGACGCTCGGAGTCCGCCTCGCGATGCGGCACAAGGGCTCCGAGCTCCTTCCTTCTTCGCAGGAGAACGTCATGTGGCTCACGCTGCTGAAGAGCGCGGGGGCCATGGAGGCGTACCGGCAGGCGAACCCGACGAAGATGGACGCGCGGACGGTGCTCGGTTTCCTGGTGTTCGATCGCGATTTTCCGCGGGCCATTCGCTACGGCACGCGGATGTCGCTCGAGTTCGCGCAGAGCCTTTCCACCCTCCACGGGAGCCCCGACGACCCGGTCGGGCGAGCGTTCGGACGCATGGCCGCGCGACTCGAATACGGCGACGTGGACGAGCTCATCGCCAGGGGCCCTTCTGCTTTCCTGGACGATCTTCTTGCCGAAGCGGCGACGGCCAGCTCGCTCCTCGGACGCAAGTATTTCCTGCAATGAACGGAGGTCCGTCATGCTCCTCTCCATCCAGCACAAGACCGAGCTCACGTATTCGCAGCGGATCAGCGAGTCGGTGATCGAGCTGCGGCTCATGCCGCGCTCCGACGCCCATCAGACGCTCCGCCAGTTCCACGTGGGAGTCGGTCCGGACGCGCGCGTCACGTCGCACCGCGACTGGCAGGACAACGAAGTGCACCAGTTCTCCGTCGTGGCCTTCCACGATCGCGTCGCCATCATTTCGAGCGCGACCGTCGAGACGCATCCGCTCCCGACGGACGTGAACCGGATGTCCGACGCAATCGGCGCCTCTGCCGGCAACCACCGACTCTACGACTTTCTCTCGTTCCATGGGCCGGTACAGCGCGACCCGCGCGTGGTGCAGCTCGCGGAGCGCATCAAGCTCGGTCAGTGCGCGCGCGCGATCGAGGCGGTGCTCCTCGTCACGACGCGCACGCGAGACGCCCTCGACTACAAGAAGGGCGTCACGCACGCCGGTTCGACCGTCGGGGAGGCGCTCGATCAGAGGGCGGGCGTCTGCCAGGACTTCTCTCACCTCGGCATCTCGCTCCTCCGGCTCGCCGGCATCCCGGCGCGGTACGTCTCGGGCTACCTCTATCGCTCGGACCTGCCCGAGGTGGAGACGCACGCCTGGTGCGAAGCGTTCCTGCCCTCCGTCGGCTGGGTCGGCCTGGATCCGACTCACGGCGAGCTCGTCGGCGAACGCCACGTCGCGATCGCCGTCGGCCGGAGCTACGCGGACGTCCCGCCGAACCGCGGCGTCTACCGCGGCGACGCCGAGGAGAAGATCGCCGTCGCGGTCGCGATCGAGCGGCTGGAAACGCCCACCCTGGGCGCGCACGTCGGCGTTCACGTTCCGACCTACGCGGAAGCGCCGTCCGGTGGCGGAGCGGCGAGCGGAAGAGGCGTGGAACAGCAGGCGCATCTGCAGCAGCAGGATCGGAACAAGGCTCAGGTCCAGCAGCAGCGACAGCAGCAACAGTGACGTGACGACGTGAACGGACGGTCGTCGGCGGGGGCGCGGGGTTACGCCGCTGCGACGTCCACGCTGACGGTGAGCGAGTGCTCTCCGCCGCCCAGGATCACGCCCTTCACCGGAGAGACGTCGCCGAAATCGCGGCCCCAGGCGACGGTGACGTGCTCCTCGCGTGGAATCGTTCCGTTCGTCGGGTCCAGGTCGACGTAACCGAAGCCGGGGACGTAGAGCGAGAGCCAGGCGTGGGAAGCGTCCGCGCCGACGAGGCGGGCGCGGCCCGCGGGCGGATGGGTGCGGACGTAGCCGCTCACGTAGCGCGCGGGGAGGCCCAGGCTCCGGAGCATCGCGATCTCGAGATGCGCGAAGTCCTGGCACACGCCGCGACGCGCGCGCATCACCTCGCCGAGGGGTGTCGCGATGGTCGTGACACCGGACTCGTACTTGAAGTCCTGGAAGATGCGGCGCGTGAGCTCGAAGGCGGCGTCGAGCACCGGGCGTCCCGGCTCGAAGGACTGCCTCGCGTACGCTTCGAGCTCCGCCTCGGGTCTGACGAACGGCGAGTCGAACGTGAACCCGAACGCCTCGAGGCCGTAGTACGAGCGGTCACGCCGGACGGCGTCCGGGACGCTCTCCCACGCCGGCGTGAGCTGCGCGGCGGGGGGCTCCACGCCGGTGACGTCCACCTCGCTCACGGCGGTGACGCTCAGGCGGTCGTGGCTCTCCTCCAGGGAGAAGAAATGCATGATGTTGCCGAAGTAGTCGACGTCCTGCGCGAGCACGACGGGCATCGGCTCGACGAGGAGCTGCGTCCTTCGGGGGATTTGCCCCGGTGTCCGTCGCGGAGCGACGCGCGTCTCGTTGTGGGAGATGCTGACGGAATCTTCGTACGCGTACGTCGTGACGTGGGTGACCCGGTAGAGCATCCGTCTCGTTCTCAGGTGAGGCCGTCGAGGGATTGCGTCGGCTCGGCGTGGGTGAGGTAGCTCCGCGTGAGGCTCTCGGCGAGCGCGGGCCCGACGTGTTCCAGCTCGGCGAGCTGCGCGTCGAGGGTCTCCCGCGTCGCGCCGGTGCCGACCGCGGACAGGGCATGGACGTCCGCGAGCTGCACGCGCGCGAGGGCCCGGAGCACGATGCGCGCCTCTTCGGGGCGCGTCGCGGAACGCCGCGCGCGGGGCAGCTCGGCGATGTGCTCGTCCAGGGCGAGGAGCTGGTACGCGACGGACCGAGGGTTGCTCTCGTCCGTGAGGAGCAGGTCCAGCACGGGCGCGACCTCTATGGCGCCGAGGTAGCGCGTCCGGTACGTGATGATGCTGTCGGCGATCTCGAGGAGCGCTTCGAGGGCAGGGACGTCGTCCTCGTCCGCGGGCACGAGAATCCCGCGGAGGAGTCGCACCGTATGGTGGAGCCGCTCCACGCGGCGCCCCATGTCCGAGAAGCGCCAGCCCGGGCCGTGCGTCATGTTCTCGCGCGACAGACCCGAGAGCGCGGAGAACAGGAGGAGCAGCTCGCCGAGCAGGTCGAACGCGTCCGAGAGGTGGAAGGCCGGGCGGCGGCTCGCGTCGTCGAGCAGGCGATGGATCCGGCTCACGACGTGCCACGTGTCGCTCGAGAGGCGGTCCCGGACGACGGACGCGGCGCGGTGACCCGCGGTCACCGTCGCGCGGAGCGCGTGAGGCGGATGATCGGCGAAGAGCGCGCGGGAGAGATCGACGCCGCCGGCGCGGGTCCCCGTCGGGGTGATGAGCGTGCCGGGGTCGAAGTCGCCGTTGACCTCCAGGGCCCGGAGGAGCGTGGGGAGCTCCGGGACTTCGCCCGGCACGGAGTCGTCCGTCAGTCGCGCGATGAGGCTTCGCATGAGGCGCACCGTGCCTTCCGCGCGCTCCATGTAGCGGCCGAGCCAGAAGAGGTTGTCCGCCACCCGGCTCGGCAGGTCCCCGCCGCTCCGCAGAATTTCGACCCTCTGGGCGGGAGTCCGGAGGAGAGTGACGGGGTTCACCTCCTCGTTCTCGGCGAGGACCCAGAGGTCCTTGCTGCCCGCTCCGCGCTGCATGGAGACGACGAGCGACTCCTCCGTCGCCGCGACGCGCGTGAGCCCGCCCGGCATCACCTGGAACCCGTGCGACGTGGAAGCGACGTACGCGCGGATCGCGACGTGGCGCGGCTCGAGGCGCCCGCGCGTCCACGCGGGCGCCGTCGAGAGCGCGACCTGTTCCTGCGCGACGTAGGCCTCGGGCTTCGCGCGGATGCGGACGCGGAGCGCGTCGAGCTCCGCGGACGAGAGCCTTCCGGCGAAGACCGGCTCGGGCGCGCTCGGCGACCAGAACGTCGGCTTCAAGACGAGCTTCGGAAGCTGATCGAGCACGTGCGAGAGCGCGCTCGGTTCGCCGCACCACCACGTATGGACCGAGGGCAGGCGGAGATCCTCGCCGAGGAGCTCCCGGCAGAGCCCCGGCAGGAACCCGAGGATGGCCGGAGTCTCCACGACGCCGCTTCCGAGCGCATTGGCGACCGCGACGTGGCCGGCGCGGACGGCGTGCACGAGCCCCGCGACGCCGAGGGACGAATCCGAGCGGAGGCTCAGTGGATCACAGAACGCGTCGTCCAGGCGGCGGAGGATGACGTCCACGCGTTCGAGGCCGCCGAGCGTCTTCACGTAGACGCGGCGATCCCGGACGGTGAGATCGGCCCCCTCGACGAGGGCGAAGCCGAGGTAACGCGCGAGGTACGCATGCTCGAAGTACGTCTCGTTGTGCGGCCCCGGAGTGAGGAGCACGATGCGCGGGCTCTCCCGCGCCCGCGGCGCGAGCCCCCGGAGCGTGTCCCGGAGCGAGCGGTAGTGCGAGGCGAGCCGCTGCACGCGACAGTCCCGGAACACCCGCGGCATCGTCCGCGAAAGCACGATGCGGTTCTCGAGCGCGTACCCGCCGCCGGACGGCGCCTGCGTGCGATCTCCGAGGACGCGAAAGCCGCCGTCGGGCGCGCGCGCGAGATCCGCTCCGTAGAGGTGGAGCATCGTGTTCGACGGCACCTGGACGCCGCGAAGCGGCCTCAGATATCCCGGACTGCCGAGCACCAGCTCCGGCGGGAGGAGCCCGCGGGCGAGCAGGTTCTGCGGACCGTAGAGGTCGAGCAGGATGCGGTTCAGAAGCTCGGCGCGCTGGGCGAGGCCGCGGGCGATCGCCGCCCACTCGGCGCTCGGCAGCACCATCGGGACCGGGTCGAGCTCCCAAGGTCGATCCATGCCGCGGGGATCGCCATAGACGTTGTACGTGACGCCGTTGTCGCGGATGAGCCGCCGCGCCTGGTCCCACCGCCGCTGCATCTCGTCCACCCCGAGCGCGGCGAGCGACCGGAGGAGCGGCGCGGTGTGCTCGTGCGCGACTCCGTTCGTGTCGAACGCCTCGTCCCTGCCCGTCGCGGTCGCCGGGTACGAGAACGGGTCGTTCGCCCGGTCCGTCGGGCTGCCTGCGGGGATGGCGGACGTCACTCGCTATCCAGGGTACCGTCTCAGGTCGAGGGTGAAGGGATAGTCGGGGCTGCGAGTCGGCTCCGGGATGGGAGCCGAAAGGGGACCCGGCGTATGCCCGAGCGGAGAAAATAGCATGCTTCTCCGCGACTCGGCCTCGTACGAATTCACGGGGAGCCGGTCGTAGGCGCGACCTCCGGGGTGCGACGGATGGACCGTGCATCCGCCGAGCGAACGGCCCGTCCAGAGATCGGCCACGTCGAACACGATGGGGGAGTGGACCGGGACGTTGGGGTGGAGCGCGCGCGGGAGGTTCCATGCCTTGTACCGGACGCCGGCGACGGCTTCCTCGCGGGTTCCGGTGGGATGGAGCGGCACGGGGATCCCGTTGCAGAGGACCGCGTGACGCCCGGGGATCGCGCCCCGGACCGTCACCTGAAGGCGATCGAGCGACGAATCGACCGCGCGAGACGCCCCGCCCGGCGCGCTCTCTTCCGCGAGCACGTGCCACGGCTCGAGCGCTCGCCGGAGCCGGAGCTCCACGCCGTCGTAGGCGACGGCGCCGAGCTCCGGAAAGCGGAACTCGAGGTGTGCGTCGAACCACTCCTTCCGCATCGGGATGTCGTGGTCGACGAGCTCGTCGACGACGTCCCGGAAGTCTTGCTCGACGAAATGCGGCAAGAGGAACCGATCGTGGAGCTCGCTTCCCCAGCGCGGGAGCCTCGCGCGGTACGGCTTCTTCCAGAACCTCGCGACGAGCGAGCGCACGAGGAGCTGCTCGGCGAGGCTCATTCGCGAGTGCGGCGGCATCTCGAACCCCCGGAGCTCGACGAGCCCGAGGCGGCCCGTGGGGCCGTCGGGAGAGTAGAGCTTGTCGATGCAGAACTCCGCGCGGTGCGTGTTGCCGGAGACATCGGCGAGGAGGTTCCGGAACGTGCGATCCACGAGCCACGGGGGCGGCGTGCCGTAGCGCGCCTGCGCGTCTTCCATGCGGTGGAAGGCGACCTCGAGCTCGTAGACGGCTTCGTGGCGCGCCTCGTCGACTCGTGGGGCCTGGCTCGTCGGGCCGATGAAGAGACCGGAGAACAGGTACGACAGGGACGGATGATCGTGCCAGTAGCCGATCAGACTGCGGAGGAGATCCGGACGCCGGAGGAACGGGCTGTCGGCTGCGGTCGGGCCGCCGAGCGTGATGTGGTTGCCGCCGCCCGTCCCCGTCTGCCGCCCGTCGAGCTGGAACTTGTCCGTGCCGAGGCGGCAGAGGCGCGCTTCTTCGTAGAGGGCGGTCGTCGTGAACACGAGATCGTCCCACGATTCGGAAGGGTGGACGTTCACCTCGATGACGCCGGGATCCGGCGTCACGGAGAACGAGCGGAGCCGAGGATCGTTCGGCGGCTTGTACCCTTCGACGAGCACCGGAAGCTCCAGGTCCTTCGCCGTCGCCTCGACCTGTTCGACCACGTCGATGTAGTCCTCGAGATGCGCGAGCGGGGGGAGGAAGACGTGGAGCCGACCGTCGCGAATTTCCGTGCAGAGCGCCGTCCGCACGGACCACGGCGCCGACTCGAGGAGCGCCGGCGGCTCCTCGCGCTCCGTCCGGGGGTCCTGCATGATGGGCGAGGGGAGCCTTCGAGGTGGAAGCGCGCGCGTCTCGTCGAACGGATCTCGCTCGACGTGCGGCTCGAGGTCTCCCGCCTCGGCCCAGGGGAGCGACGCGATCGGCAGCCGATAGCCCATCGCGGAATCGCCCGGGACGAGGAACAGCACCTCGGAGCGAAGGAAGAACTTCCCGCTCCGGAAGCGGCGCAGGCCCGGCGACTCGGGGATCAGCGGGAGCGCGTAGCCGACGACGCTGCCGAGCCCCTGCTCGAATACCCGGGCGAGCCGTCCGCGCTCGAGCTCGTCGGCGAGCTTCGAGTACTTGGGGTTCACGTTCACGGGGAGGCGCTTTTCGCGCCAGAGGTAGTAGTAGACGTCCTCGTACCCGGGGATGGCGTACCGCGGGTTCACGTTGAGCTTCACCGCGAGCTCGCGGATGAAGCGCTCGGCGTCCGCGCTCGTGATCGAGTAAGTCGTGCGATCGTCGGCGACGAGCGACGGATCCGTCCAGAACGGGACGCCGTCCTTCCGCGCGTAGCAGCCGAGCGCCCAGCGAGGGAGCTGCTCTCCGGGGTACCACTTGCCCTGGCCGAAGTGCAGGAACGCGCCGGGCGTGAAGCGATTCCGGAGTCGTCGCAGGAGGTCGCCGGCGAGGAGGCGCTTTCCGGGGCCGAGCGCGTCGAAATTCCATTCGGCTCCGTCCGGGTCGTCGATGGAGACGAACGTGGGCTCGCCGCCCATCGTGAGGCGGACGTCTCCCGCGCCGAGCTCGCGATCCACCTCGTGCCCGAGGCGCTCGATGTCCGCCCACTGCTCCTCGGTGTACGGCTTCGTGACCCGCGGCGTCTCCGCGATGCGCGTGACGGCCATCTCGTGCTCGAAGGTCACCTCGCACTCGTCGAGCGCGCCCGTGACCGGCGCCGCCGCCGCGGGCTCCGGCGTGCACGCGAGCGGAATGTGCCCTTCGCCGCAGAAGAGCCCGGAGGTCGCGTCGAGCCCGACCCAGCCCGCGCCGGGGAGATACACCTCCGCCCACGCGTGTAGGTCCGTGAAGTCGTTCTCCGCCCCGGACGGGCCGTCGAGTGACTTCACGTCCGCGACGAGCTGGATCAGGTACCCCGAGGCGAAGCGCGCGGCGAGCCCGAGGTGCCGCAACGCCTGGACGAGGAGCCACGCGCTGTCCCGGCAGGACCCGCTCGCGAGCGAGAGCGTCTCCTCGGGCGTCTGCACCCCGGGCTCGAGGCGGATGAGATACTTCACGCCGTCGTGCACGCGCTGGTTCAGCGCGACGAGGAAGTCGATCGTGCGTTCGCCCTTCGGACGCGACTTCGCGATCAGGTCCGAGAGGAGCGGGCCCGCTGGATCCTTCCTCAGATACGGCTCGAGGTCGCGCGCGACGTCGGGCTCGTAGGTGAACGGGGCCTTCTCTGCGTCCGGCTCGAGGAAGAAGTCGAACGGGTTCTGGACCGTCAGGTCCGCGACGAGGTCGACGTCGATCTCGAGGTTTCTCGTCTTGTCCGGGAAGACCAGCCGGGCGAGGTAGTTCGAGTGCGGATCTTGCTGCCAGTTGACGAAGTGCCCGCTCGGGTGGACGCGGAGCGAGTAGCTCTCGATCTTCGTCCGGGCGTGCGGGGCAGGCCGAAGCCGCACCACCTGCGGCCCGAGCGAGACGAGGCGATCGTAGTGGTAGACGGTGCGATGGCGCAGTGCGACGCGGATGGACATGCGGCTTCGAGAGCTCGGCTCGCTCTCCCCCTGGAAGAGACTCCGACGAACGTTGCCGGAATATGTCGGGTCCGTGAACGTCGAACGAAGCGGCGGGGAACGTACATTGCTCGCCCTCGGAAACGTTTGCTAGGTTCCGCGCCATGTGGAGCGGCCGCCGAGTCGTCCTCGCCCTGGCCGTCGGGTTGAGCCTTCGCGCGGCTCCGGCGGCAGGGGAGACGGACGATCAGGGGAGGACGGTCCACACCGTCTACGCCGGGCAGACGGTCGGCAAGATCGCGAAGCGCTACAACGTGACGGTGAAGGCGCTCCGCGCCGCGAACGGTCTCCGCGCGCGCTCGGCCATCCACCCCGGTCAGAAGCTCGTGATCCCGGACGGCAAGGAACCGGACGCGCGAGACGCGCACCGCGGCCACGGCGATCGGTGGCAAGACTACGCCTCTCGCCCGAAGCACCCGGGCCAGGTCGTGCTCTTCTCGCCCAC
This sequence comes from Polyangiaceae bacterium, assembly GCA_035545855.1. Taxonomy (GTDB): domain Bacteria; phylum Myxococcota_A; class Polyangia; order Polyangiales; family Polyangiaceae; genus DASZVB01. The sequence continues at coordinate 54,360 of DASZXK010000059.1, read as the reverse complement.
GAAGCGCTTTCGTGGCCCGGTCTACGCCAGAACCGGCAAGATGCTCCCGAAGGCGCACGACGGCATCCTCCACCTGTTCGCCTCCTGGCGGACGGGCGCCGAACACGAGATCGAGCCGCGGCTCATCAAGCTCGTCGTGAAGATGAGCGACACGTTCGGCGGTCGCCCGATCCGCGTCGTCTCCGGCTATCGCGAGCACTCCTTCGCGGCGGAGTCGAAGCACAAGGTCGGACGCGCCTTCGACTTCAGCATTCCCGGCATCCCGAACGGCGTCCTGCGGGACTACCTCCGCACGCTCCCGCGCGTGGGCGTCGGCTACTACCCGAACTCGACGCACGTGCACCTCGACGTCCGGGAGGCCTCCGCGTACTGGGTCGACGACGCGGGCCCCGGCGAGCCGCCGAACTACCGCGGCAGAGCGAAGCCCGACGAAGAGCCCGGCGAGGCCGGCGAGGTGCCGCAAGACATCTCCGACCCCCCGGCTCCGGACGACGGCGCCGAGCCGGAAGCCAAGGCCGACCCCGCCTCCCAGACCCGCGTCCAGTGACGCCTTCGCCGCCTACCGCCGCTTCGCCGGAAAGAGACTCGAGCGGCCCGACGGGATCATGCTCTGGCGCATCGGCTCCTTCGGTCGGTACTCGAGCAGGAATTCGCGCAGGCGCTCCTTCCGGACCTCGGGATCGGGAAGCTCGAGCGCCTTCGGGCGGATGGCGAGCAGCGCCGCCTCGTCGACGTCGTCGATGAGCGCGGGCGGGAGGTACTTCTTCGCGTATTCCCGGTAGACGCTCGACGTCACGAAGAGGTCGAAGAGGTCCGGGTCGAGGTGATGGTCCCGCTTCATGAAGCCCATGATGCGCATCGTCTCGGAGAGCTTCTTCGCGGGTTTGTACGGCCGGTCCTGCGCCGTGAGCGCCTCGAACACGTCGGCGATCGCCATGATGCGCGCCGGGATGGACATGTCCCCGGCGAAGATGCCGCGGGGGTAGCCCGTGCCGTCCATCTTCTCGTGGTGGCCGCCGGCGTACTCCGGCACCCGGCGGAGGTTCCGGGGGAAGGGGAGCGCCTCGAGCATGTTGATCGTCTGGACCATGTGCCCGTTGATGACGAGGCGTTCCTCGTTGGTGAGCGTGCCTCGCGAGATCGTGAGGTTCTTGACCTCGTTCGGGGAGAGGAGGGGGCGGGGCACGCCGCCGAGGGTCACCGTGCGGTTCCCGATCTGGACGATCTTCTGCTGCTTCTCGGGCTCGAGGAATTCGCCGCCGATGTTCGCCTTTTCCAGGAACGCGAGCTCGTCGTCCAGCTCGGCGAGCTTCTTCTTCCGCTCGGCGTCCAGCAAGGCGGGGTCCGCCGCGGGGGAGCCGCGCGCCCGGAGGTAGTCGATCTCCACGTCGCGGCGGAGCACCTCGAAGCGGGCTCGGACGACGTCGATCCGATCGAAGATCGTCTCCAGCTTCGTCGCCTTGTCCATGACGTGGACCGGCGTGGTCACCTTGCCGCAATCGTGCATCCACGCGGCGATCCGGAGCTCGTACCACTGGTCGTCGTCCAGATCGAAGGACGCGAAGGGCCCCGTGTCGGCGGCGCACGCCGCCGCGGCGAGCATCTCCGTCAGGATGGGCACGCGCTCGCAGTGCCCGCCCGTGTACGGCGATTTCGAGTCGATCGCCGACGCGATGGCCTTGATGAAGCTCTCGAGGAGCTCCCGCTGACCGTCCAGCAGGAGCTTGTTGTCGAGCGCGATGCCCGCCTGGGACGCGAGCGCTTCGACGATCCTCTGATCCGCTTCCGTGAAGGCGACCAGCGCGCCCGACTTCGGATCCTGGGCGTTCAGGAGCTGGAGGACGCCGATTACCCTGTCCTCGCCGTTCACGAGGGGGATCGCCAGGAAGGATTGCGAGCGATACGAGTTTCGAGCGTCGAACGCCTTCGTCCCGCTGAAGTCGAAGCCCTTCGCGTCGTACGCGTCCGGGATGTTGATGGAACGCTTGAGGAGCGCCGCGGCCGTCGCGACGTTCTTCAGGTTCTGATGGAGCGTCAGCGGATCGTACATCGGGATCGGGGGGAAGGTGATGCTCGCCCCCGTGGTGCCGCCGAGCGCGATGCCGAGAGAATCCGTCCGCATGATGACGAAGCGGAGATGGTCGTCGTCCGTGCGGAGGTAGAGCGTTCCCCCGTCCGCGTTGCAGAGGTTCTTCGCCTCCAGGAGGATCATCTCCAGGAGACGGTCCTTGTTGCGCTCGGAGGAGAGCGCGATGCCGACCTTGTGGAGAAGCTCGAGCTTCTTGACCTCGTCGTCGAGAGCCCGCTCCGTCATGGACGCACTCTCACGCGAGCTCGATGCGCATGCCCTCGCGGGCGACGATCGCGCCGGACCACATCTCTCGAGCTTCCCGCTCGACGTCCGCCATGAAGGGATCTTCGTGGGCGGGGTCGTGGTGGAAGATGGCGAGCTGCTTCACGTTCGCGGCGCGACAGAGGCGGACGGCCTCCTGCCACGTGGAATGACCCCACCCGACCTTCGTCTTGAACTCCTCGTCCGTGTACGTGCAGTCGTAGATCACGAGGTCCGCGCCCTCGATGAGGCCGAGGACCCTCTGATCCGGAGATCCGGGAACGTGCTCCGTGTCCGTCACGTAGCAGAGCGACTTGCCCGAACACTCGAGCCGGTAGCCCGTCGCGCCGTTCGGGTGGTTCAGGGGCGACGTGCGCACGCGCACGCCGGGCTCGAGGTGGAACGTGTCCCCGGCGATGAAATCCTCGAACACGAGCTTCGAGCGCATCGTCTCGAGCGGGACGGGGAACGTGGGCTGTCCCATCTGGCCGGCGAGGACTTCCCGGACGCCCCCGAGCGGGGCGAGGTGCGCGGCCCGGATCTCGAAAGTGCGGTTCGACTGATAGCCCGGCGCGAAGAAGGGGAACCCGTTGATGTGGTCCCAGTGCACGTGAGTGAGGAGCAAATGCGCGTGGCGCACGTCCCGCTTCAGGAGCGAATCCCCGAGGTCGCGGATGCCCGTCCCGGCGTCCAGGATGATGCGGTGGTCCCCCGCGGCCACCTCGAGGCAGCTCGTGTTGCCCCCGTAGACGACGTGCCGTGGAGAGGGGCACGCGATGCTGCCGCGTACTCCCCAGAATTCGACCGCGAAAACCATGGGTAGACCGCGCGAAGTTTATGGGGGCGGGGGCACGATTGTCATCCGGCGTCTTTCGGATCGAAGGGGAGGGCCGCTCCCGGAAGGGCCATTCTGGGGATTTTCGTGCCGGTTTCAGCTACGCTCGCAGCCATCATGGCAGGTACGATTTTCTCGAAGATCCTCGCGGGAGAGATCCCCTGTCACAAGGTGTACGAGGACGATCGGGTCCTCGCGTTCCTCGACATCGGGCCCCTGAGCCGGGGACACACGCTGGTCATCCCGAAGGAGCCCGCCGTGACGCTCGACCAGCTCTCGGACGAGAGCGCGGCGGCCATCGGCCGGGTGCTCCCGCGGCTCTGTCGCGCCGTGAAGAAGGTGACGGGGTGCGAGGCGTACAACGTGCTCGAGAACAACGGCCCGCTCGCGCACCAGGCCGTCTTCCACGTCCATTTTCACATCATCCCGAAGCCGAACGAAAAGGAGGGGCTGGGCGTCGGGTGGAAGCCGGGCTCCCTCTCCGGTCCGGACGGCAAGGCGCTCGCGAGCGAGCTCCAGGCAGCGCTCGCCGCCGGGTGAGGGATCGGAACGGATGAGCTCGCAGAAGCCCGGCTCCGGGAGCCCCTACTCCTCGGAGCACTACTTTCACCAGCTCCTCGCGAAAGCGATCGCGGCCCGTGCGCGGGACGTTCATCTGAAGGTCGGGCAGCCCCCCGGCGCCCGGGTGAGAGGAGAGCTCGTCTATTTCCGGCTGGACCCGATCCGCCCGGAAGACACCGAAGCGATCGCTCACCACGTCATCCAGTCGCCGGAGCTGCTCCGGGAGCTCCAGTCGCTCCGCGAGTTCGACACGGCCTACGACGCTCCCGACGTCGGACGCTTCCGCGTGAACGTCTATCGACAGCGCGGAACGCTCGCCGTCGTCATGCGGTTCATCCCGTTCGACATCCCGACGCTCGAACAGCTCGGCGCGCCGAAGGCGTGCGCGGACCTCGCGATCCGGGACCGCGGGCTCGTCCTCTGCGTCGGAGCCGCCGGCAACGGGAAGAGCAGCACGCTCGCTGCGATGATCGGCTACATGAACCAGAACCTCTCCCGTCACGTCGTGACGATCGAGGACCCGGTCGAGTTCCTCCACACGGACGATCGCTGCAGCATCAGCCAGCGCGAGATCGGGCTCGACACGAAGAGCTTCGCGAGCGCGCTCCGCGCCGCGCTCCGGCAGGACCCGGACGTGATCCAGGTCGGCGAGATCCGGGACGCGGAGACGATGGACATCGCGCTGAAGGCCGCGGAGACGGGGCACCTCGTCCTCTCCACGCTCCACACGCCGGACGTCTTCCGCACCGTGAACCGCATGATCTCGCTCGCCCCCGAGCAGAACGACGACCTCCGGGAACGCATCGCGGACGCCCTCGCCGGCATCGTCGCGCAGCGGCTTCTGCCCCGGGCGGACGGGCAGGGGATGGTGCTCGCGGCGGAGGTCCTGGTCGCGACCGGCTCCGTGCGGGAGACGTTGAAGCGCCCGGTCGGGAATCCCCCGCTGAAGGAGCTCATGGAAGGCGGCGCGCATCCGTACGGGATGCAGACCTTCGAGATGCACATCAAGGCGCTCGTCCGGGACGGCCTCGTGGATCGGGAAACCGGCCGCGCTGCGATGGGTCATTAGGCCGGATCGGTCCGTTCGCCGCCGCCGGGGACTGCCCCCCGGGGCGCGTCCCTGCTAAGCCTCGGGCACCGATGAACGCCCCGATCCGCCACGACTGGACCGTCGCCGAAGCCCGGGCCCTGCACGATTTGCCCCTGTTCGAGCTCGTCGACCGCGCGCGCGCCGTGCATCTCGAGCACCACAAGAAGAGCGAGGTGCAGCTCTGCACGCTGCTCAGCGTGAAGACGGGCGGCTGCCCGGAGGACTGCGGGTATTGCTCCCAGTCGTCCAGGCACGAATCCAGCGTGAAGGCCGAGGCCATGCTCCAGGTGGACGAAGTGCTGGCCGCCGCGCGGCGCGCGAAGGACGCCGGCGCGACGCGCTTCTGCATGGGGGCCGCGTGGCGAGAGGTGAAGGACGGGCAGGCCTTCGATCGCGTCGTGGAGATGGTCCGGGGCGTGAAGGGGATGGGCCTCGAAGCCTGCGTCACGCTGGGGATGCTCACGGACGAACAGGCGCGGAAGCTGAAGGAAGCCGGCCTGGACGCGTACAACCACAACCTGGACACGTCCCGCCAGCACTACCGGTCGATCGTCTCGACGCGCACCTACGACGATCGCCTGAAGACGCTCCGCAACGTCCGGAACGCCGGCATCACGGTGTGCTCCGGCGGCATCATCGGCATGGGAGAGAGCATCGACGACCGGTGCGCGCTCCTCGTCGAGCTCGCGACCCTGGATCCGCACCCGGAGAGCGTCCCCGTGAACGCGCTGGTCCGCGTGCCGGGGACGCCGCTCGAGGCGCTCCCGCCCGTCGATCCCATCGAGTTCGTGCGCATGATCGCGCTCGCGCGGCTCCTGATGCCGAAGTCGAAGGTGCGCCTGAGCGCCGGGCGGACGGACCTGTCCCGCGAGGCGCAGCTCCTCTGCCTGTACGCCGGGGCGAACAGCATCTTCTACGGGGATCGCCTCCTCACGACGCCGAACCCCGGCCCCGACGGAGACTCCGAGCTCCTCCGCGCGGCAGGGCTCACGGCCGAGTCCGCTACGGCAGCCGAGTGACCGCGGCGCGGTCGAGCCGCGTCACGTGGATGGCCCGGACGGGGCGCCCGCCCCGGTACACGTAGCCGGTCCGCACCCCGACGACGTCGCGGTCGGGGAACGCCGCCTTCGCGTCCACGTCGAAGCGATCGTCCGTGACGAACAGCACCGTGGGCGCTCTCCGCCATCCGGACTCCGGGAGCCAGGTCGAGAAATCGTCTCCCCCCGGGGTCCGGCAACCGACCTGGACGGAAGCCCCGAGCCCGGCGTGGAGCTGCGCGCAGACCGTCCAGTGCGGTCCGACGACGACGGCCTGCCGGCTCTGCTCCGCCGCCGCCTCGAGCTCCTCGCGCACGAGCGGGATCCCGGTCTTCCAGGCGAAGAGATCGTTCGCGAGGTCGTACCTGGGCACGTAGCGGCTTCCGAGGATCCGGATCTGGACGGGTGTCGCGACGAGGAGGAAGCCGGCGGCGATCGCGACGCTTCCGAACGCGGCCACGGCGCGCCGGACCCAGGGGCCGACCGGATCGTGCAGGGAAGCGCCGAGGGCGAGCCCGAGATACGCCGGCGCGAGCCAGTGCGGCTCCGCGACGCGGGACCATAGGCAGAGGCCCGCGAGCGGCAAGCCGGGAACGACGGTCGCCGCGACGAGGAGGGCCGGAACGGCCGAGCCCCGGTCGCGGAGCAGCACGCGGAGCACCCGATACGCCCCGACGAGGAGCGGCGGACCGACGTACGCGAGCTGCCCCCCGAGGAGGGCTGCGAGGTTCCGCAGCGAGAGTCCCGCCCGCGATTGGGTCGTCACGAACCGATGACGGAGGAGCGGGAAGCCTTCCCGGACCTCGTGGAGCGCGAGCGGGAGCACGAGCACGGCGACGAGAGCGGCCGCGAGCCACGGTGCGGCCGTCTTCAGGCGGGCTCGATTCGCGGGCAGGACGAGCGTCGCTGCCAGGGCGAGGACGAGGAGGGCGCCGCTCGCCTTCGCGGTGACGGCGAGCCCCGCGGAGAGCCCGGCGGCGAGGGCAAAGAGGAGCGCGCCGCGGCTCTCGGGCGGACTCCGGAGCGCCGCGCCGGCCGCCCCGAGCGCCCCGAGCCAGAGGACGGCGAGCGGCAGATCCGGCGTGAGCGCGAAGAGCCCGAGCGACATCTCGGGCCACAGCGCGAGCGCGAAGAACGTGCGGAGCGCAGGTCCCGAGGCCGCGCCGAGAGCTCTCGCCGCGGCGTAGCCGACCCAGGGCACGGCCGTGGCCGCGAGCGCGGTCACCTGGTGGAGCGTGGACGGACGGGGGACGCTTCCGTCCCCGATCCACCGCGCGAGCTCGCCGACGAGCCCGGGGTGGTCCAGGAACGCCGGGGCGGGGTGAAGGCCGTACGAGACGTAGAGCGCCTCGGAATCGCCGAAGCCGACCCGCTCGGACAGGTAGAGCCGGAGCGACAGCAGGAGGAGCGAGAGCCCGAGAGCGAGCCGGAGCGGGGCGCGCGCGGGGGCGTCGCGGGTGGTCATGCCGGTCACCCCTCCGCGAGCCAGGGGCGGAGCACCGCCGCGACCCGCTCGGACGGCCCGGCGCGGCCTTCGGGGCGAAGCGCGTTCCGCACCTCGACACAGCTCCCGCGGTATCCGTCGGCCGCGCGCCGGACGTCGCGCACGGCGCGTTCGAGCTGGTCCGCCGTGACCTGCTCCTGCAGCACCTCGGGGAACGCACGGCGGCCGAGGACGAGGTTCGGCAGCCCCACGTGGGGGACGGACACGAGCCGCTTCGCGAGTGCGTAGGTCACCGGATCGGTCCGGTACACGATCACCGGCGGCACCGCGAGCGCCGCGGATTCGAGCGTCGCCGTCCCGCTGCACACGAGCGCGACGTCGTGGCCGGGGAGAGCGTCGCGGACCGATGCCGTCGAGGGGACGACCCCGACCTGGCGGGCGCTGCTCTCGGCGAGGGCTCGCGTCCTCCGCTCGAGCCCCGGCGCGAGGATCAGCGTGGCCGGTGGTGCCCCCGGACGAGCGAGCGCGGCCGCTGCGCGGAGCATCGGCTCGAGGTGGGCGCGGACCTCGTGAGCGCGGCTCCCGGGCAGGAGGGCCAGGCGTTCCCCGTCGGCGGACCGGGGAGCGTCGGGGAGCCATTCGAGGAGGGGGTGGCCGACGTACTCCGCCGTCGCCCCGGCGTTCCGCCAGAACGGCGCCTCGAACGGGAGCACGGTCGCGAGGTGATTCGCAGTCCTCGCGATGCGGGCCGCCCTCCCGCGCCGCCACGCCCAGGCCTGCGGGGGCGCGTACCAGAGGACCCGGATGCGCTTCGCTGCCAGGAGCCGAGCGACGAGCGCGTTCACCTCCGAGAAGCCGACGAGGAGCGCCGCCCGGGGACGCTCTCGCGAGATCCGCCGCGCGACGGTCGCGAGAGCTCGTCCGAGACGCGGGGCCACGAGGGCGCCCCGGGCTCCCATGGCCGCGACCTCCGTCGCGTCGAAGAGCACGTCGGCTCCCGCCTCGCGGAGCCGACGTCCGCCGAGCCCGAACGCTCCGACGCCGAGGCGCGAGACCACTGGAGCTGCGAACGCGTCGCCCGACGCTTCGCCCGCCACGACGAGCAGGGGAGACACGAGCGCGGCCCGCGTCAGGCCGTCCGGCGGCCGCGTCGACGAAGCCCGTGGACGAGCGCGGCGAGGCCGAGCCCGAGCGCGAACGGCGAGCTTCCCGACGGACGGGTCGGCGGCATGGAGCAGCCCGAGCGGGTCGTCGTGGTGCTCGACGCGGGTTCCTGCGCGGTGGGGCCCGTGCAGGAGATGGCCCCGGCGGGGTACGCGGCGCAGATCCCCTGATGGTCGTCGTCCGTCAGGGTGCGGAAGCTGAGGTCCCCGGGTGAGTAGGAAGCGAACATCGTCGCGTCTGCCAGGGCGGAGTGCGCCATGCCGAGGAAGTGCCCGGCCTCGTGCGTCACGATGGACTGGAGGTCCGCCTGCGGGGCGGCGTCGGACGTCGTGATGACGTTCAGGTACGAGTTCACCTCGACGTCCGCGTCCAGAATCTTGCCGGATTTCAGCCCGAACGAGACGGTCGTGAGGGCGAGCGTCGCGGTGGCGCCCACGTAGGGCCAGTCGTCGTCGCGGAACATCCACACGTTGGTGTTCGGCTCGGTGTCGCTGTACTCGGGGCCCGTCGTGTCGGAAGGCCCGAGGTCCCAGAGCTCGATCCTCGGGTGACCGCCGCTGCAGGGGGACGCGGTCCACTGATTGAACGCCGTCTGCACGATTCGATCGAACGTCTGGTACGAGACGTGTCGCTTCGCGGAACCGTCCTTCTGGACGTAGAACCCGAGGCAAGGGGAGGGCCAGAAGAGCGGCGTTCCCGTCGTCGAGCAAGCGTTCGCGTCCCGCTCGCAGTTCGCGGTCGGGTTCTTGGCGTCGCACGTCGTCGTGCGACAGAAGGCGGAGGCGGAAGACGCGGACAGAGCCGCGGCGGCGGCGACGGCAATCGCGACGAAGCGTTCAGCGTGGCCCACTCGCGAGCTCCTTGGCGACGAGCGCTTCCGTCTCCGTCACCGAGCGGCCGTCGAGGCGACGGACCGCGGACTCGAGGCTCGCGCCCACGATTTCGAGCTGCGACGCGCGAGCCCGGAGGCGCTTCACGCCGTCTCGCTCCAGGCGGACCGGGTAGCTCCCTTGAGACATGCCGGTCACGACGAACAGGTCCCGGGTGGCTTCCTCCAGGAAGACGGCCGTCGCGACGCCCCGGTCCAGGACGGCCTCGCCGGGCACGACCTGCCCGACGTCGTCAACCGCGCCCCCGAGGGTGCGGACCATCACGTCGGACGTCGCGGGGGGGCGCCCGTCGAACGAGTAGTCCGCGCGGACGAGCGTGTACGTCACGATCCGCGAGTGTCCGCCGATGGTCTCCCACCGGCAGAACGCGTCGACCGGCGTTCCCACGAACCCGTGGCGGCTCTGATGCACCAGCTGGTTCAGGGTGAGCGCGCGGGCGACCGTGGCGCCGGCGCGGCGTGACAGCGCCAGGTGAGCCGCCGTCGCGAGGCCCCCCGTCAGCACACTGCGTCTCGAGAGCATGGCGAGGATCGTAGCATGCGGGGAAGCGCGCGAGACAGCCAGGGACCCTGCCGGGCAGCCGAACTCCCGCCTTCCCGGCCGCCCCGGCTGCGCTATAAACCCCGGTCCGACGGGCGCCCGCGGCCCCGAGCTCGCTCGATGCCCCCCTCCGCCACGACCGCGTCCGACGACACGCGTCCTCTCCTCGAGCGGCTCTCCACGCAGCTCGTGCCGGAGCTCCGTCGGTATCTGAGCCAGCACCGGTCGCTCGTGGAGTCGATGATCGCGCGCGGAGACCTGGAGGCGGGGCTCCCGGCCGGACGTCGCTACGCCAAGGTCTACGACGGTCTGCTCTCGGCGCTGTTCCACGCCGCCAAGACGGCGATGGCGCGCGAAGGGCAATGGGTCCCTTGCTCGCTCGCCGCCGTCGGTAGCTACGGTCGGGCCGCGCTCTCACCGCACAGCGATCTGGACGTGCGCATGCTCTACGAGCGGGACGCCGCGAGCGCCGGACCTTCGGCGGACGCGCTTCTCTACCCGCTCTGGGACGCGGGGCTCAACATCGGGCACCAGGTCGTCACCGCGGACGATTTCATCGAGCTCGCCCGGGCGGATCTCCCCACGGCGACGTCCCTCCTCGACTGGCGGAACATCACCGGGGACACGGACGGCGGACAGAAGCTCCTCGATCGCGCGTTCCAGGGCGTCTTCGGCCCCGGGGATCTCGCGACGTTCCTCGAGCGCCTGGACAAGAGCGCGCGCGATCGTCACGAGCGCTTCGGCGGCTCCGTCTTCCTGCTCGAGCCCGACGTGAAGAACGGCGAAGGCGGCATCCGGGATCTGGACACCGCGCACTGGAGCGCGCGCGCCCGCTGGCGCGTTCAGGACCTCTCCGACCTCGTTCGCTACGGGATCCTCGTGCCGCGGGAGTGGGCGGAGATCGAAGCTGCGCGGAGCCTCCTCTTCCGCGTCCGGAACCTCCTGCACCTCTCGGCGGGCCGTCGCGCCGATCGCCTGAGCTTCGACCAGCAGGAGCGGCTCGCCGAGCAGCTCGGATACGGCTCGTCCGCCCACGGAATCGAGCAGTTCATGAGCGACTACTACCGCCACGCGCGAGCCGTCGCGCGCGCGCGGGAGATGATCCTTTCTCGGGCGAAGCCGCCCCCGAGACGGAGGCCCCAAGAAACTCCCATCGGGCGGGGTCTGAAGCTCCAGCGCGACGCCGTGTCCCTGGTGAACCCCGAAGAGCTCTATCACGACCCGGCGCTCGCCCTGCGCCTCTACGACGAAGCCGTCCAGCGGGATCTCCCGGTGTACGACTTCGCGCGGCACGCCGTCTCTCGCGCCGTCTCGAGTCCCGTCTTCTGCGACGCGCTCCGGGCCAGCGAGGAAGCGTCCGAGCTCTTCGTGAAGCTCGTCTGCGTCGTCCAGCAGACGAAGCTCCGTCATGGCTCCGTCCTGCACGATCTCCACGACGTGGGCCTCCTCGTCGCGATGGTGCCGGAGTTTTCACCCGTCGTCGGGCGGGTGCACCACGACATCTATCACGTGTACACGGTGGACGTTCACTCCGTCGCTGCCGTGGATCAGCTCCGGGCGCTCGCCCGCGGGGACCTCGCCGCAGAGCATCCGCTCGCGTGTCGCCTCGCCGCGGAGATGCCGCGTCTCGAGGTGCTGTTCTTCGCCGCCCTCCTCCACGACATCGGAAAGGACATCGGCGGCAAGGAGCACCCTCAGCGCGGCGCCGACATGTGCTGGCCCATCCTGAAGCGGCTCGGCTTCCCCGACGCGGACATCGTGGAGGTCGCGCATCACGTGCTGAAGCATCTCAGGATGTACCACGTGGCGACCCGTCGGGACATCGACGACCCGAAGACGCTCGAGGAGTTCTGCGCCGAGGTGCGCGGCGCGGAGGGCCTCCGGGAGCTCTACCTCCTCACGCTCGCGGACGTCACGACGACGAGCCCCGGCTCGATGACGAGCTGGAAGAGGCGGATGCTGGACGAGCTCTACGTCGCGGCGGACCGCTACTTCTCCGGCGCGCCCACGCGCGGCCCCGAGCGGTTCGAGGCCGCGCGGGCCGAGGTCGTCGCCCAGTGGCCGAAGGGGAAAGACCGCAAGTTCTTCGACCACTTCCTCCACGCGCTCCCGGAGCGGTACCTCTACGCGAACGAGCCGGAGGACGTCGTCCGCCAGGCGCTCTTCGCGGAGGAGGCTCAGGCGAAGCCCGCGAACGTCAAGGTGCTCTCGGAGAGTCACCCGTACGTCGAGCTCTGCGTCGTCGCGGACGACCGCCCGGGCCTCCTCGCGATGATCACCGCGACCTTCACGCACGCGAAGCTGAAGGTGCTCTCGGCGCAGATCTACTCCTGGGTCGGGCAGGACGGGCGAAGCCGGTCGCTCGACACCTTCTGGGTGAGGAGCGGGCAGGAGGTCGAGCAGGTGCTGAAGAGCATCCCCGGCTGCGAGCGGGATCTCGGGCTCCTTCTGGACGGGAAGCTGGACCCGGTCGAGCTCGCGACCGGAGTGCGGGCGCAGCCGCGCTGGAGCGTTCGCCCGACGCCTCCGGTCGCGACGAAGGTGAACGTGGACAGTCGTTCGGCCACGAACCACACGATCATCGAGGTCATCACCCGCGATCGCCGTGGACTCCTCTTCTGGCTCTCGACGGCCCTGCAGCACGAGGGGCTCAGCATCTCGTTCGCGAAGATCAACACGGAGGGTGAGCGCGTCGCGGACGTGTTCTACGTCTCCGATCAGAACGGCGGAAAGGTCCTCGACGAAGCGCGAATCGAGGGTCTGACTCAGAGCATTCTCGGTACGATCGCGCGTCTCGAAACGGGAGGATAGAGATGGTCTGGAACGTCCGCGCTCTTCGTCTGGCTTCGTGGATCGCGCTGGGTGTCCCCGCGCTCGTCGCGTGCGGCGGCTCGGAGCCCCCGCCGCAGACCGCGGACAATCCGCCACCTCTGGACGACGACGACGCGCCGTCGGGCGGCGGCGCCGCGGCCCAGCCGTCGAGCGGCAAGGTGAAGGAAGGCATGGACGCCATCCAGGCCGGCGATTTCGCGAAGGCGAAGACGGTGCTCACCGAGGCGACCCAGGCGAACCCGAAGGACCCGCAAGCGGCGTTCTATCTCGGCGTCGCGGACGAGGGCCTCGGCGACGGGAAGACCGCGGCGGAGGACTACCGAAAGGCGCTGTCGCTCGATCCGAAGCTCGCGGAGGCGAGCACGAACCTGTCCGGTGTCCTGCTGGATCTGGAAGACGCGAAGGGCGCACTCGAAGCCGCCGAGGCCGGCCTGAAGGTCGCGCCGAAGAGCCCGTCGCTCCTCCGGAACCGCGCCGTCGCCCTGGACGCGACCGGCAGCAAGGACGCGCCAGCCGCGTTCAAGGCGGCGCTCGCCGCGGCCCCGAAGGACGGCGAGGTCCGGTACCTCTACGGCGAATCGCTCGCCCGTTCGGGAGACGAGGCGGGAGCCGTGAAGGAGCTCATGCCCCTCACCGAGAGCGACGACGTGGCGGTCCTCGCATCCACCGGACGCCTCCTCGGGAAGCTCAAGGCGTTCGACGGCTGCGTCCGAGCGCTCGACCGCGCCGTCTCGAAGAAGGACGTCGCCGAGCTCCGCGTCCAGCGCGGCATCTGCAAGCACGGCAAGAAGGACGACAAGGCCGCCGAGGCCGACTTCGTCGCGGCCACGACGGCCGATCCGAAGTACGCCCCCGCCCACTACTACCTCGGCCAGCAGAAGCTCGCCGACGGCGACAAGAAGGCGGCGAAAGCGGAGCTCCAGAAAGCGGCCGAGCTGGACACCGGGGCGCTGGGCCAGGCGGCGAAGAAGGCGCTCTCGGAGATCAAGTAGCGGAACGGCCCGAGCGAACGACGGTGAGCGTCGTGGGGTTTGGTTTGTGGGGGACCTGGTCCCCCGAGGCTTCCCTTGCGGGGCAGGACGGCGGTGAGCGTCGTGGGGTTTGGTTTGTGGGGGACCTTGTCCCCCGAGGCTTCCCTTGCGGTCCTCGGGCTTCGCCCTGCGGTCCTCGGGAACCTCTCCCCCTGCCGCGCCCGATTGGGCGCGCGCTCGCTTTGCTCGCGGGTAGCCGTGGAACGGCTGGACCAATCGGGGGGGGCGACCGCCGCCCTGCGGGCGAGCTCGACGAACGGCGGGTCTCGTCCATTTGGTTTGTATACAAACTGTCCGGGGAGGAGATACCCGCCGCGACGTCGTTCGCCGGGCGGCTCCTGTGGTCCTCGGCTTCGCTTGCGGTGGGGTCGCCTGCTTCGCCGAGCTCGTCGTGAACGGACGGGGCAGGGGCGGCGGCTACAGGAGCGTCTCCAGGAGACGATCCAGTTCGTCCAGGGACGAGTACTGGACGACGATTTCGCCCTTACCGTCCTTGTCGCGGACCTCGCACTTGGTGCCGAGCTTCCGCGTCAGGCGGGACTCGAGGTCGCGGACGGCCGGGGTCTTCGTCTTGGGGCCGCCGCTCGCGCCGTTCGTTCCGGCCTTCCTGTCCTTCGCGCCGCGGACGAGCGCTTCCGTCTGGCGGACGCTGAGCCGTCCGGTAGCGACCTTCTCCGCGAGCGCGGCGAGGCTCGCTTCGTCCGGCGCGCCGAGGAGCGCCCGGGCGTGCCCTTCCGAGAGCTCGCCGGAGACGACGAGCTTCCGGACCTTCTCCGGCAACTTCAGTAGCCGGAGCGCGTTCGCGACGGTGGACCGATCTTTCCCCATCCGCTCCGCGATCGATTCCTGCGTGTAGCCGTGCTCGTCGATGAGCCGCTGGAGGGCTTCGGCGAACTCGATCGCGTTCAGGTCTTCCCGCTGGATGTTCTCGATGAGGGCGAGCTCGAAGGCGTTCTTCGCCGAGACGTCCCGGACGACGACCATCACCTCGCGGAGGCCCGCGCGCTGCGCCGCTCGCCAACGCCGCTCACCGGCGATGAGCTCGTATTCTTCGCCCCGCTTCCGGACGACGAGCGGCTCGATGAGCCCGTGCTCCCGGATCGACCGGGCGAGCTCCTCGAGTCGTTCCTTGTCGAAGTGCTGCCGGGGCTGGCCCTTCTGAGGGACGATCTTCTCGATGGGGCACTCGAAGACGTTGCCCTTGCCGTACGTCTGTCCCGTGCTCGCGACGGGTTCCTTCCGCGTCGGGAGGAGCACGTCGAGCCCGCGACCGAGGCCGCGCGGCGGTTTCCCGGCGCCGCTCACGGACGTGCCTCGATGACCTCGCGCGCGAGGCCCAGGTACCCCTGCGCTCCCTTGCACTGCACGTCGTAGAGCAGCGCGGGGAGGCCGTGCGACGGCGCCTCGCTGAGCCGGACATTTCGCGGGATGATCGAATCGAACACGCGGAAGTGCTTCCGCACCTGGTCGGCCACCTCGTGGGCGAGCTTGTTCCGCGGATCCCACATCGTGAGGACGATGCCCTCCACCGTGAGCCCCGGATTCAAGGAGTTCTTCACGCGGTCGATCGTGGCCATCAGGTACGTGATTCCCTCGAGCGCGTAGTACTCCGGCTGCAGCGGGACGATCACGCGATTCGCGGCGGCGAGCACGTTCAGCGTGAGCACGCCGAGGGAAGGGGGCGAGTCGATGACGATGTAGTCGTACTTCCGGGCCGCGTCCTCCGACAGCACCTTCCGGAGGTGTTGCCCGCGCCCCTCTTCCTCGAAGAGCTCGTACTCGACGGCCGTGAGATCCTGGCTCGACGGCGCGACGTCGAGCGTCGGGATCTTCGTGTGCTGGATGACCTCCGACAGCGGCGCGTTGCCGATCAGCGCGTCGTAGATCGTGCGAGTCACGGAATGCGGCGCGATGCCCACGCCGCTCGACGCGTTCGCCTGGGGGTCGAGATCGACGAGCAGGGTGGGGTGCTCCGCGGCGGCGAGACTCGCCGCGAGGTTGACCGCCGTCGTCGTCTTGCCGACGCCGCCTTTCTGGTTGGCGATCGCGATCACGTTGGCCATTCGGTGCTGAGAACTCCCTTATCGAAACCCGGGCGACAATTCGCGATTTCTTGGTCGGCTGGAGCCGATGTCGTATGGTGTAGCGAGATGTAGGTGTAGGTGGTCTTCCTGTCTACACCGTCCAGAACCACGTCAGAGGAAACGGAGCCGGGGCTGCCCGTCTCGCCCGAGAACCCAACCCCGAGGAGACATCCGTAAATGGCCCTTCCCAAAGCTTACCGCAGCTTCGCCGACTTCGAGCGCGAGGAGATCCGTCCGTCCATGCGTGTCGGTTGGTCCATGGACGAGCTCTCGACCTCGAGCGAGTCCGACCTCGAGTTCGACGTCGACCCCTTCGAGGCGGCGCTGGACGCCGCCGAAGAGGAGGAGCCGGAAGACGACTGAAGCCGGGTCCCGCACAGTCTTGAAGAGTCTTTCTTAAGCCGACTCTTGTCGCCCCCGCGGATTGCCTCCTGCGGGGGCGTTTTTTCGTCCCGGTCGGTCTCCGCGGAAAAACCGAGCACGATCGGGCGCGACGCGCATTGACCTTCCCGACCGCGCATGGCACGGAGGGCGCCTCCCATGCAGGTCACCGTACAAAAACTGAGCCCCGTGCTCGTCGAGCTGGACGTTCGCGTCGATGCGGACCGAGTGAAGAGCGAGCTGTCCAAGGCCTACACGAGCCTCGCGAAGAGCGCGCGCGTCAAGGGGTTCCGCCCCGGCAAGGCCCCGAAGAAGGTCCTCGCGCACTACTTCGGCCCGCGCGTGGCGGCGGACGTGGCCCAGCGCCTGGTGGACGACACCTTCCAGAAGGCCGTGACGGAGCAGAACATGCAGCCGGTCACCCAGCCCTCCATCGAGCCGAGCCAGGTCCTCGAGGACCAGCCGTTCTCCTACAAGGCGCGGGTGGAGGTGCTCCCCGAGATCGCGGCCGTGACGTACGACGGCTTCGAGGTGAAGCGTCCCAAGGTCGCGGTGACGGACGACCGGCTTTCCCAGGAGCTCGAGCAGCTCCGCCGGGAGAACTCGACGCTCGAGCCGCTGAAGGCGGAGCGCCCGTCGAAGGCCGGGGACGTCTTGACGGTCGACTATACCGTCGAGGCAGGCGGCGTTCCGGTGACGGACGCCGGCGCGACGGACCTCCAGACCGAGCTCGGTCTGGGGGACCTGATGCCGCAGATCGACCAGGGCCTCACCGGGAAGAAGGTCGGCGACAGCGTCTCGGTGGACGTCGATCTGCCGGAGACGCATCCGCACCCGGGCCTTCGCGGCAAGAAGGCCACCTTCAAGTTCTCGATCAAGGACGTGAAGGAACGAGTCCTCCCGACCCTGGACGACGAATTCGCGAAGGACCTCGGCGACTACGAGACGCTCGATGCGCTCAAGAAGGAAATTTCGACACAGGTCGAGAAGAAGCTCAAGGAGGAATCCGACAACGCCCTCGCCGAGGACATCGTCCGGGTCCTCGTGGAAAAGAACCCCATCGACGTGCCTCCGTCCCTCGTCCAGCGGCAAATGGAGGTGGCGGAAGCCGAGGTCGTCCAGCTCGCGAGGCGCACCGGCCGACCGCCCGTGGTTCCCCCCGAGCTCCGCGGTCGCATCCGGGCCGAGAGCGAGATGAAGGTCCGCGCCGGTCTCCTCATGGCGGAAATCGCCAAGAAGGAAGGCATCAAGATCGGTGATGCCGAGCTCGAGGAGGGCATGAAGGAGCTCGCCGAGCAGACCGGGAAGAACCTCGCGAAGGTGCGGGCGGAATACCGGGACGCTCAGAAGCGTGAAATGCTGATCGGGATGGTCCTCGAGAACAAGGTTCTCGACATCATCGAATCGAAGTCCAAGATCACCGAAGCCTGACCCCTGAGGAGCCATCGATGAAGCGACCCGAAACCCGTAGCGAAGCGCTCTCCGTCCTCGAACGAGCCCACGGCTCGGTCATCTACCCGCACGTGGTCGAGACCACGCACCGCGGCGAGCGCACGTGGGACATCTTCAGCCGGCTCCTGAAGGACCGGATCGTGTTCCTCGGCAGCGCGGTCGACGACGACGTCGCGAACATCATCATCGCCCAGTTCCTCTTCCTGGAGAGCGAAGATCCGGACAAGGACATCCAGCTCTACATCAACTCGCCGGGCGGCGTCGTGACCGCGGGCCTCGCGATCTACGACACCATGCAGTACATCCGCTGCCCGGTGAGCACGCTCTGCATCGGGCAGGCGGCGAGCATGGCGGCGGTGCTCCTCTGCGCGGGGCGAAAGAAGCAGCGCTACGCGCTCCCGCACTCGCGCGTGATGATTCATCAGCCGCTCGGCGGCGCGCGGGGTCAAGCCACGGACATCGAGATCCAGGCCCGCGAGATCCGTCACATGAAGGACGTCATCACGCAGATCCTCGTCGATCACACCGGCCGCGGCCGGGACGAGATCACGAAGGACATCGATCGGGACTTCTACATGGGTCCCAGCCAGGCCAAGGAATACGGCCTGATCGACGAGATCTTCGAGAAGAAGAAGAAGGACTGAGGCGCGCCTGGTCGGGACCGGAGCGGGTCCGGGTTCCGACGCGCTCCTCGCGGGCCACGCTGGCAGACCAAGGCGCCACGCAAAGTTCTCGCGTGGTCGCACCGGTTCTGCGCTTCGTGGATTTCGTGGGGATAACGCGGGTTCACGCGCTTCCCTTGAGTCGGCTTCGAGGCTTTGCGGGTCGCCGCCTCCGGAGAAATCTCCGGAGGCAGGTGGGTCACGTCTGAATTGTCGCCGGGGGCCTGCCGTATGCTTGCTAGCGCCCCATCCGGAGCCTAGACTTCCCGGATAAATCGTCAGGCTTTCGGTAGGGTTATCGAGCCAAGCGAGGCATGAGATAGATGGTCGAGAGACGGCGAGACGAGTCCAACGGGAACCTGTGCTGCTCCTTCTGCGGAAAGTCGCAGAAGGAAGTGAAGAAGCTCATCGCGGGTCCCACCGTCTACATCTGCGACGAGTGCATCGCGCTCTGCAACGACATCATCGCGGAAGAGGTCGAGAAGGACGAGCCGCACGGCGGCTCGGAGCCGATCCCGAAGCCCGAGGAGATCAAGCAGATCCTGGACGAGTACGTCGTCGGCCAGGAGCGCGCGAAGAAGAGCCTCGCGGTCGCCGTCTACAATCACTACAAGCGGATCGATTCGCGGGTGTCTTCGGACGACGTGGAGCTCTCGAAGAGCAACATCTTGCTCCTCGGCCCCACCGGCAGCGGGAAGACGCTCCTCGCGCAGACGCTCGCGCGAATCCTCAAGGTGCCGTTCGCCATCGCGGACGCGACGACGCTCACGGAAGCCGGCTACGTCGGCGAAGACGTCGAGAACATCATCGTCCAGCTCCTCCAGAACGCCGACCACGACGTCGAGCGTGCCCAGCGCGGCATCGTCTACATCGACGAGATCGACAAGATCAGCCGGAAGAGCGATAACCCCAGCATCACGCGGGACGTGTCCGGGGAGGGCGTGCAGCAGGCGCTCCTCAAGATCATCGAGGGCACCGTCGCGAACGTGCCGCCGAAGGGCGGCCGCAAGCACCCCCAGCAGGATTTCCTGCAGGTGGACACGACGAACATCCTCTTCATCTGCGGCGGCGCCTTCGTCGGCCTGGACGAGATCGTCGCCCGTCGGCTGGGCCAGTCGCGCCTCGGCTTCGGCGCCGACATCAAGAGCAAGGACGAGATGCGTCTCGGCGAGCTCCTCGCCGCCGTTCAGCCGGAAGACCTGCTGAAGTTCGGCCTCATCCCCGAGTTCATCGGCCGTCTCCCCGTCATTGCGACGCTCCACGAGCTCACGGAAGAGGCGCTGATCGACATCCTCACGAAGCCGAAGAACAGCCTGGTGAAGCAGTTCCAGAAACTGTTCGAGATGGACGGCGTGAAGTGCAAGTTCTCGAAGGGCGCACTCCAGGCCGTCGCGCGCAAGGCGCTCGAGCGTGAGAGCGGCGCCCGCGGCCTCCGCGCCGTCCTGGAAGAGGCGATGCTCGACATCATGTACGAGGTCCCGTCCAAGGCGAACATCAAGGAAGTCGTCATCAACGAAGAGGTCGTCGTGAAGGGCGACTCGCCGCTCATCGTGTACGAAAAAGAGGCCGAGGTCTCCTGACCCGCAACGGCGGCCGAGCCCTCCGAGCCCGGCCCTGAGCCACCCGAGAGGCAGCGATGTTCTTCAAGAACGAAAACGACAAGCCTGGCGCGCCTCCGCGGCGCAGCCTGCCGGCGCTCCCGCTCCGGGACATCGTGGTGTTCCCGCACATGGTGTCGCAGCTCTTCGTGGGCCGAGAGAAGAGCATTGCGGCGCTGGATGAAGCGATGGCGCGGGACAAGGAAATCTTCCTCGCCGCGCAGAAGAACGCGAAGACGAACGACCCGACGCCGGAGGACATCTACACGTTCGGCACCGTCGGCGCGATCGTGCAGCTCCTTCGCCTCGCGGACGGCACCGTGAAGGTGCTCGTGGAAGGCCGTCAGCGCGCCCGCGTCCGCCGCTTCACGGACAGCCGGGACTTCTTCGTCGTGGAAGTGGAGCCGGTGAAGGACGACGTCGCGGAAGACGTCGAGGTGGAAGCGCTCATCCGGAGCGTGCAGAGCACGTTCGAGGTCTACGTGAAGCTGAACAAGAAGGTTCAGCCCGAGGTCCTGATGAGCGTCCAGAGCATCGACGATGCGTCGAAGCTCTCGGACACCATCGCTGCGAACCTCCCGACGATCAAGCTCGCCGATCGGCAAGCCCTGCTCGAGATGTCGGACGCGAAGAAGCGTCTCGAACGGCTCTACGAGCTCATGCAGGCCGAGATCGAGATACTGCAGGTAGAAAAGAAGATCCGCTCCCGCGTCAAGAAGCAGATGGAGAAGACGCAGAAGGAGTACTACCTGAACGAGCAGATGCAGGCCATCCAGAAGGAGCTGGGTGGCGGCGAGCGGGACGAGTTCAAGAACGAGATTTCCGAGATCGAGGAGAAGCTCAAGGCGAAGCAGCTCTCGGAAGAAGCCCGCGGCAAGGTCGAGAAGGAGCTGAAGAAGCTCAAGATGATGCACCCGACGTCCGCCGAAGCGACGGTCGTCCGGAACTACATCGATTGGGTGCTCGCGCTCCCCTGGTACGAAAAGACGGACGAGCGCTACGACATCGGCGAGGCCGAGAAGATCCTGGACGAGGATCACTACGGGCTGAAGAAGTGCAAGGAGCGGATCGTGGAGTACCTGGCCGTCCAGGCGCTCACGCGGAAGCTCAAGGGCCCGATCCTCTGCTTCGTCGGGCCTCCCGGCGTCGGCAAGACGAGCCTCGCGAAGAGCATCGCGCGCGCGACGGGCAGGAAGTTCGTCCGCGTTTCACTCGGCGGCGTCAGAGACGAGGCCGAGATCCGCGGTCACCGGCGCACGTACATTGGCGCGCTTCCCGGCAAGATCATCCAGAACCTGAAGAAGGTGGGCTCCAACAACCCGCTCTTCCTGCTCGACGAGATCGACAAGATGAGCACGGATTTCCGCGGGGATCCGGCGGCGGCGCTTCTCGAGGTCCTCGACCCGGAGCAGAACCACAACTTCAACGACCACTACCTGGACCTCGACTACGACCTGTCGGACGTGATGTTCATCACGACCGCGAACACGCTCGGCGGCATCCCGCTCCCGCTGCAAGACCGCATGGAGATCATCCAGCTCAGCGGGTACACGGAGTTCGAGAAGCTGAACATCGCGCTCAAGTACCTCGTGCCGCGCCAGAAGCAGGAGTGCGGCCTCGAAGACGTGGACTTCGCGATGGGTGAGAACGCCGTCCGAACCGTGATCCACCACTACACGAAGGAATCCGGCGTCCGTTCGCTCGAGCGGGAGCTCGCGAGCATTTGCCGGAAGGTCGCCCTCAAGGTCGTGAAGGAGGGAAAGACCCAGCACATCGAGGTGAAGGCGAAGGACGTTCCGACGTTCCTCGGCGTCCCGAAGTTCCGCCTCGGAAAGACGGAAGAGCACGACGAGATCGGTCTCGTTCACGGCCTCTCCGTCTCGGACTACGGCGGGGACATCCTCGACTGCGAGGTCTCCGTCGTGCACGGCAAGGGCAAGCTCGTCATCACGGGCCTCCTGGAAAAGGGCATGGAAGAGAGCGGCCAGGCCGCGACGAGCTACATCCGCTCGCGCGCCGGAGCCCTCCGCCTGGAGCCGGACTTCTACCAAAAGACGGACGTCCACGTTCACTTCCCCGACTTCGTCCGCAAGGACGGCCCGAGCGCCGGTGTGACGATGGCGACGGCCATCGCGAGCGCTCTCACGAAGGTCCCCGTGCGGCACGATGTCGCGATGACCGGAGAGATCACCCTCCGCGGCCGCGTCATGCCGATCGGCGGCCTGAAGGAGAAGCTCCTCGCGGCTCACCGCGGCGGCATCAAGACGGTGCTCGTCCCCGCGGAGAACCGGAAGGACCTCCGGGAAATCCCGCGTCGCGTTCTCAAGGCGCTCCGCATCGTCCTCGTCGATCACATGGACGACGTGCTTCGCGAAGCCCTCGTGCTGGACAAGCCGGAGGAGTACTTCGGCCCGCGACGGCTCCAGCTCGAGTACCGCGGCGGCGAGCTGTGGCAGGGCGAGGGCGGCCGCGGGCACTCCGACGGCCCGGCGGGCATCCCCGGCGCTCCTGCCGAACAGCCCGGCGCCTGAGGCAAGGCGACCGAGAGGCGGCGCCCCTCCGACCTGGCGGCTCAGCGCTCGTCGTCGCCCGACGCGGAGTCCAGCCGCTGCCGGGGCGTCACGCTCGCGGCCTTGAGGCGCGTGGTGCTCGATTTACGCGGCACCTGGGACGCGGGCCGCGTGGAAGGGCGGATCTCCTGCACCAGCACCCACTCGACGGTCTCGTCGCAGCCGAGGCAGCGTGGAAGCGTCTGCCCGACGAGCACGGTGAGCGCCGTGCGGCAGCCGCACGACGACTGATAGATGCCGCGATCGGAGACGGATTGACCCGTGGTCAGGTGATCCCCCATGACCCGGAAATCGTATAGGTCCCACACGCGGCGTACAAGCCACAAAGCCGTGACGCGTACCGTCGGAGAAGCCGGAAAAATGGGCCCATTGGCTTCGAACATTTGCGTACGCGCGTCGTCGACGATGGGTCCCTCGGCTCGAACATTTTCGTGATTCGGCGGCCTGACACCCGGAGTTGCCCGAAATCATGCGGACATCGCCCGGCGCAAGCGCTGCGCTGTGGACTCGCCGCGTCGCGTCGGTAGACTGCGCGCTTCTACCGGGCGGGTAGCTCAGCGGTAGAGCGCTGGCCTTACAAGCCGGATGTCGCAGGTTCGAAACCTGTCCCGCCCACCCGTTCGCCGAGAAGCTCGGGTCCGCCTGGCTGAACCTGCGGGTCGACGTCGGTTTCGGCGGACGCCGCTACGAGTGGTCGGCCGCCCGTGTTCCCGCTCGCTCGCTCACGGCGTCCTCCGAGTCGAGGGGCCGTCGTCGTGGGAAGGATTCGCCGTCCAATCGCACGCCCGCGTGAGGGATCGGATCCACCCGGGGGCCGCCGCCGCCGTGCCCGACGCCATCACGACGCGGTCCGGGCGCAGCAGCACGGCTTCTGCTCCGAGCTCGGCGAACCAGGCACGCAGGGTTCCCTCGCGGTCCCGGACGACGTGGGGCGCCGCGGTCTCGCCGAGGCGGCGAATCTGGATGATGGATCGGTCTCCGTTCGCTCCCGCTGCCATCGACACCAGTGCGAAGTCGTCGCCGAGCGCGTCGTCGATGGGCATGGTCCGGCCCTCGAAGTCGATCTCGGCGCGCGGCACGTAGCAGCCTGCGCGTCGCGATCCGTGAGGCCGAACGAGCGGGCCGCGCCGGAGGTCGGGGAACGCCCGTCGCAGGAAGGCGTCATGAAGGGGGCGGATCGAGCCGAGCCTCCGGATGACCTGGTTCCGGAGTCCGCCGCCGATCCTTCCGCGCATGGTGCGGCCGAGGAGCACCGCTTGCATGATGACGGAGCGCACGTGGGGACGACGCTCGAGCTCGTAGGTGTCGAGCAGCGCGGACCCGGCGCGCCCCTGCAGCACCGCGGCGAGCTTCCACGCAAGGTTCGCCGCGTCGCGGATCCCCGCGCCCATCCCCTGGCCGATGAACGGGGGCGTCTGGTGCGCGGCGTCCCCGAGGAGAAAGACGTTCCCGCGCCGGAAGCGCCGCGCGACGAGCGAATAGAACGTGTAGACGGCGCGGCGACGGAGCGTCGCCGTCTGCGTCGCGCTGCCGAGCCAGGGGCCGAGCAGCGTCCGGACGTCTGGCTCGCGGGTCATCTCCTCGGCCGCTTCACCGTCCCGCAGCATGATCTCCCAGCGATGTCGGCCGCCGCCGGTGCAGAAGTACGTCGTCGGCCGCTCGGGATCGGCGACCTGAAGGCAGCCGTCGTAGAGCTCGAGCGTCGCGTCGGTCGTGACGTCGACGACCAGCCAGCGCCCCGTGAAGCCGAGGTCCTCGAAGTCCGTGCCGACGAACGTCCGCGTGCGGCTTCGCGCGCCGTCGCAGGCGAGTACCGCCGGGCTCTCGAGCTCCTCCAGCGTATCGCGCTTCCGGTCGTGAACGGTGACGCGAAGACGCCCGCCCGGAAGGTGCTCCACTGCCTCCACGCTCGTCGCCGTTCTGAGCGTCACGAGGGGTTCCCGTTCGAGCGCGCGTCGCATGGCCGCCTCGAGGTCGGGCTGGTCGAAGGCGTTGGAGCGCGCGAAGCCGTGAGAGCCCTTCCCGTCGCGCGCGAAGGAGATGAGCGTCTGCCGCTCTCGATCCACGAGTTGCATGCCTCGAATGGGGCGGATCTCCTTCTGGACCTCTTCACCGAGGCAACACTGGTGGAGCACCCGCAGCACCTCCTCGTCGAGGTGCACGGCCCGTGGGATCTTCAGGATGTCCGTCTCGCGCTCGAAGAGGGTGCAGCGCACGCCCTGGCGAGCGAGGAGCGCGGCGGCCGCCATGCCGGTCGGCCCCGCCCCGATGATCACGACCTGGCCGTCCGACACGGTCGACCTCACCGGACGAGGTTCTCCTGCACGCCGAGATCGACGCGCCCGTCCGGGCTGCGGATCGTCGACTCGATCCGATCGCCTGGCTTCAGGTACCGCGGGTTCTTCGCCTGCCCCTCGACGAACATCCGCCACTTCGCCGATTCTGGAAGGAGCTCGGCGAGCGAGCGGAGGGGCTTCTTCGGAGGCGCGAGCGCGACGCCACCCGGGGTCCCGGTGAGGATCGCGTCGCCCGGATCGAGGTCCTCGATGGACAGGATCTCGGTCAGCGTCTCCGCGGGACGGTGGATCATCTCCCCGGCTCGTGCCTTCTGGCGGATCTCGCCGTTCACGCGGAGCGTGAGCTCGAGCTCCGGCCACAGCTCGAGCTCCCCTGGCCCGGGCACGAAGAGGTAGGGGCCGAGCGGGCAGAAGGTCCGGTAGCTCTTGCCCTTGTAGAACTGCCCTTCGGGCACCTGGACGTCGCGCGCCGACACGTCATTGGCGATCACGAGTCCGACGATGAAGTCGCCGAGGCGCTCCGCGTCGACGTGCGTCGGGCCGCTCGTGCGCCTCCCGACGACGAGTCCGAGCTCGATCTCGTAGTCGAGCAGGCGAACGTGCGATGGGCGCACGATGGCGTCCTTCGGCCCCGAGATCGCGGCGGACGACTTGCGGAACAGGACGTTGGACGAGCGCGCACCGGGATCGAGCCCGACCTCGCGGCGGTGATCGCCGTAGTTCGTCGCTTGCGCGATCACGCGGCAGGGGTGGGTGACGGGCGAGAGCAGTTCGAGGTCCCGAAGGGGGAGCGGCGCGCCGAGCGGGAGCGCCCCGGTCGCCAGCGCCGGCAGTCCACGCTCTATCAGCTCCCGGGTCGTCGCGAACGAGCCGTCGATCGGAAGCGCAAGAGCCCCTTCGACGATGGCCCAGGTGTGCCCGCCGGGCGTGGCGCTGCGAAACCGGATGACTTGCTTTCCCATGCGTTCGACTCCCTGCTCAACGGGACAGCGCGGAGGCCGCCCTGGCGAGCAGCGCGACGGAGATCTCGTCGCTCGTCGCGATCCCGCGCACCGCACCGGCGATGGCGGAGGGCGAGAGCGGCGGTAACGCGAAGTCCGGCGGGGGTTTCTCTCCCCACTGCGCGAGGGTCGAGCCGCGGAAGGGCAAGCGTCCAGTCGGCGCGGAGGAATCGAAGACGTCGCCGTCCGAGTAGTGCTCCGCCACAATTCCGTCGGGCGCGCGCCAGTAGTCGAAGAGCTGGCTCCCCAGGATGTGGCGGCCGATGCCCCAGGCGTGTCGGTATCCGCGCGCTCGCAGGAACGCCGCGCCGCGACCGATCTCGTCGACGTCGCGCACCTCGAACGCGACGTGCGCGAGCCCCGGCCGCGGACCGATGGCGACCGCGAGGGTGTGATGGTCGGTGAGTGTCGCGCCGCGATCGCAGCGCATGAACGAGACGATCGGGGTGGGCGAACGCTCCGTGTCCAGGTGCTGGTAGTCGGAGACGATCATGCCGAGGGTCCGCATGAGCCACAGGAGCAGCGCCGCGGGCCGCGTGGTCTCGATCGCGGCGTGGCCGAGGCGCAGGACCTCGCTCGGAGCGGCTGACACGCGCACGGGCCGTCCGGAGCGCGTGACGCCGCCCGTGACGTTCGAGGGCAGGGGATCGCGCGTCTCGAGCGGGGGGAGCTCTGCGATCCCGTGAACGGCGTCGATGGCCAGCCCTCCCGGAGCCGCGAGGGAGACTCGCGCTCCTCCGCCGGGTTCGTCGATCCGGTGCACCGGCGACCCCTCCGGGAGAGACGCGAGCTTCCGCAGGTCGAGGTCCGATTCCACGCGGAAGGCGAGGGTCGCGAGCCGACCGCGCGACCCGCGGACCAGCTTCAGCACGTGATGCGCGCTGCTCGCCGACCGCAGGTAGAGCGCCTCGCTGGTTTTCGCCGACGGTGAGAGTCCGAAGTCGCCCCAGAAGCGCGCCGCGACGTCGATGTCCGGGGTCTCGAGGACGAGATGGTGGAGGCCCGAAGCGCGGACGAGCGGATCCGTGGCGCGACCTCGGTCCAGGTCGGCTCGATCGATCGGGTTCGTCTTCATCCTGGCCTCCTTCGGGCTCGCGGCGCTCGAATGGTGATAGAATATTCAAAACTGATGACTCTGTCAACAGTGGCGATCGGGTCAGAAATTGCAGTAGGCTGAAGGCACGGATGGCACGCAAACCGGCAGCCCCGGCGGCTCGACGTCGGGCGGTCTCGAGTCCGCCTCCGACCGGGACCCCGAGCGACGGGCGTGAGCCGAGAGGCGCGAGGCGCAAGCGCGAGACGCGCGAGAAGCTGCTCGACGCCGCGTTCCGGCTCTTCGGCGAGCGAGGCGTCGACGACGTGGCCATCAACGAGATCACCGAGGCGGCGGACGTCGGGTTCGGCTCCTTCTACAACCACTTCGCCTCGAAGGAGGCCATCTACGAGGCGGTGGTGGATTCCGTGTTCGGCGCCTTCGGCGACACGCTCACGCGGCTGACGAGCGACGTCGAGGATCCCGCCGAGGTCGTGGCGATCTGCGTTCGCCACACGATCCTGCGCGCCCACGCCGAGCCGCTCTGGGGCCGCTTCTTCCTGCGCGAGGGGTTCAAGCCGTCTGCGATGACACGCGGGCTGGGGGCGCGACTCCTTCGCGACGTGCAGCGGGGCGTGGCCGCGAAGCGGTTCGACGCCCCCGATCTGCTCATGGCGGTGCTGCTCGCCGGGGGGTGTGTTCTTTCGACCGTCGCCGCGGAGAGCGCGATGCCCGATCAGGGCGCGCGAGCGAGGCAACTCGGCCTCGAGACGCGGGATCTGCCGAGCCGCGCGGCGGCGGCCATTCTCGAGGCGCTCGGCCTGAATCGATCCGAGGCCCAGAAGCTCGCCACCCGGACTCTGCCCGCGATCGGGTCGCCCTCATCCGCGTGAGTGGCGTGACCCATGGGCCAGGCTCACGCGCAAAGCTCGGGGAGCGCGCGCAAACGGTTCGCAGGGGGTCGGTCTCGGAACCCTGCGAAAAGCCGTGGAATGCCGGGCACGTGGCTTGCAGCCGCACCGCCGCATGTACGAGAAGCCCAGGAACCCGCGCAAAGCATCCACCAAACCCGAGCCGGCTCGTCCGAACCGGTGCGTCCTCGTCGCCGACGAGGCACGTGCGCGGCTGTTCGCGATCGACGAGGGCCCCGAGCAGAACGGCTCGCCCCTGCACGAGCTCGCCGACCTGGTGAACCCCGAGGCGAGCCTCGAGCGCCGGGACCTCTTCAGCGACACCCGTTCGGGCAGGATGTCCCGATCGGGCGGCGGCGCGCATTCGGCCGATCGGCGCATCGAGCGTCACGAGGTGGAATACGCGCGGCGATTCGCGAAGAGCGTCGCTCGCGAGGTCGGTGAGTCGCTCCGTGAGCGCAGGGCAGGGCAGCTCGTCGTGATCGCGCCCCCGAAGTTCCTCGGGCACCTCCGGCCGCACATGAAGGAAGAGCTGCCGGCGAGGACCGCGACCGTCGAGGTCGGTTCCGATCTGACGTGGCACACGCTCGAACGGATCGGCAAGAGCCTCCGAAAGGCGGGCCTCTTGCGACCGCTCGCGGCGCCGGCCGTCACGTATCGGGCGCGGGCTCGGCAGCCGAAGCGCGGGGGCGCTCCGCTCCGGTCCCGGCGCGCGTGAGCGGCGGCCCCGGGGCGGACGGCGTCCCCGTGGGCCCGGGCGCCGGCGTCGCGATCAGGTAGACCGGCGAACGTGGCAATGCGGGAGTAAACTCGGCGGCGGCGCGAACACGGACGAACGCCGGCGCCTCGACGAGCTCCGCGCGTGCCCCGATCATCGCCTTCTCGTGTCCGGCTCGCGCGTGCACTCGGGGTGCTCGTCCTCCTCACCGTGGGTGCCGTGCCGGCGCGTGCGGCCTCGGAGGGCAGGGGCTCACCGGAAACGCCGGCGCCGATCGCCGTGGTGCCGCCGCGGCTCGCTTCCTCCGCGGACGTGCCGTATCCGGCGGGAGGGACCGCCGACGCCGACGTCATCCTGGAGCTCCGCGTCGGAGCCGACGGAAGCGTGCGATCGGCGCGTGCCGTGGACGGCGCCGAGCCGTACGCGACGGCGGCCGTCGAGGCGGCGTACGCGTTTCGCTTCGAGCCGGCCACGCGAGACGGCAAGCCCGTCGCGAGCGTGATCCGCTTCCGAGTCACGTTTCATGCGCCCGCGCCTCCTTCACCCGCGCCGGCGACGGGGCCGACCGAGGCGCTCCCCGAGGCGGCTGCTTCCGTGGCCGCGGCGGCCACCGCGCCGCCCCGTCCATCGCCGCCACCGCCGCCGCCGGAGGTCGAGGTCCACGGCGTGCGCGCTGCTCCCGCCGTTTCGACGTTCACTCGCGCCGAGGTGCGACAGCTTCCGGGCGCGTTCGGAGACCCGTTCCGTGCCATCGAAGCGTTGCCCGGGGTGACGCCCATCGCCTCGGGACTCCCGTTCTTCTACGTGCGGGGCGCTCCGCCCGGGAACGTCGGGTACTTCTTCGACGGGGTCCGGGTTCCCTACCTCTACCACGTGGGCTTGGGCCCCTCCGTGGTGCACCCGGGCATGGTGGATCGGGTCGACCTGTATCCGGGCGGGTACCCCGCGCAGTTCGGGCGATTTGCGGGCGGCATCGTCACGGGGGACGCGACCGCGCCGCGGGACGACTTCCACGGCGAGTACAACCTCCGGATCTTCGACGCGGGAGCGCTCGCCGAAGGCGGCTTCGCGGACGGGAAAGGGACGGTGCTCCTCGGTGGCCGATACTCGTACACCGCGACGGTCCTTTCGCTCATCGCGAAGGACACGACGCTCGACTACCGTGACTACCAGGCGCGCGTGACGTACGACCTCGGGCCGCGCGATCGGCTGACGGCGTTCGGCTTCGGATCGTACGATCTTCTCGGGCAGACGTCGGGGGGCGTGGAGACGATCGTGTTCGGGTCGGAGTTCTACCGGCTGGACCTCCGCTACGACCATTCCTTCGGCGCGGACAGCACCGTGCGCTCGGGCGTCACGTTCGGCTACGACCAGACCCGCTTCGGCGACCAGCGGAACAGTCAGGACCAGATGGTCAGCGGACGCATCGAGCTGCGGCACCGGATCTCGAAGGGGACGCTGTTCCGCGCGGGCGCCGACGTCACGCGGGACGCGTACTCGCTCGACAAGTATCCCTACTACGATCCGGAGACTCCGGGCCTTCGTCACTACGACGAGACGTTCCCTCCGCGCGCGGACCTCGCGGTCGGGTTCTGGGCCGACGCGGTGCTCGATGTCGCGCCCCGCGTGCAGATCACGCCGGGAGCTCGGGTGGACGTCTTCAATTCCATCGGGGAGACGCGGGTCGGCGTGGATCCGCGTCTGGCGGCTCGGTATTCCGTCACCGATCACGTCCGTATCATCCACGCATACGGTGTCGTGCATCAGCCGCCGGGGTTCCTGGTCCCGGTCCCGGGGCTCGCCCCCGGCGGGCTGAAGGGCGGCCTTCAGACGAGTCTCCAGGCGAGCGCCGGCGTCGAGGCGGATCTCCCCGAGGACATCGAGGCGACCGCGACGGTGTTCGACAACGTCTTCCTCGACATGAGCGACCTCCTCGGGACGAGAGTGGGAAACATTGCCGCGAACCTCGACAAGCGCGCCCTCGGATCAGCCGTCGGCTTCGAGCTCTTCGTTCGACGGAACCTGACGAGAAACCTCGGCGGCTTCCTGACCTACACGCTCGCGCGCTCGATGAGGTCCTTCCAGAACGAGCGGTTCCCGAGCGGGTTCGACCGGACACACGTCCTGAACGCGGCCCTCGCATACGATCTCGGACGGCACTGGCGCCTCGGAGGGAGGCTGGTCTTCTACACCGGTACCCCGAAGGTCGTTCAGTACCGTGGCGCGACTCCGCCGCCGCCCAGCGTGAGCCCCGGTCGCGATCCAGCGTTCTATCGCGTGGACCTCAGGCTGGAAAAGCGATGGAATTTGAAGAAGTCGTTCTGGATCTCGTTCGTCGCGGAGATGCTGAACGCGACCTTGAACAAGGAGACGGTCCAGTCGCAAGAGGTGGGCCCCGTCGCGATTCCCAGCATCGGCGTGGAGGGAGGTTTCTGATGTCCGTTCGACGGCAGATCGTGCCGTTGTCGACGCTCCTCGGCGTGGCACTGACCGCGTGCCTCCCGAAAGATACGCGTCCCGTTCCCGCTCGCGTCGACGTGACGCTCTCGCTCTCCTCCGGAGGAGTGCGTGTCGGCACGGTCGACGGCTGGACGGTGACGCTCGAGCGAGGCCTCCTCGGCATCCGGTCCTCGTTACGCGGCGACGCGTGCGCGGACTACGCCCCGGAAGGCTACACGCGGATCGTGGACCCGTTCCTCGACGGTCACCAGAAGGTGAACACGCTGTATTCGCTCGGTCACTGCGACATCGGGTTCTCCGTCCAGAGCCCGTCCGTCGATCCGTACACTCCGCTCGGCGAGCACGTCACTCCGGCCGACCATGCGTTCATGAACGTTCCCGGCCTCGACCCGTACACGGTGACCTCGGGGAAGCCGGTCGCGACGGGCGTCGCGTTCCACGTCACCGGGCGGGCCGTGAGAGGCGCGCAGACGAAGACCTTCGCCTGGTCGTTCCGCCAGCGCACGTCGAGTTCGCGCTGCGCGGCTCCCCTGGACGAACGGGAGGACGCCGGACCCCTGCGAGACGCCCGGGCGAGCGACCACGGAGGGCCGGTGGACGGCGGAGACGCCGGGTCGATCCCGTTCTATTCGGACGCGGGACCTCCGGGCCCGCGCGGTCTCGACCTCACGAGTGCCGGCGACGTTCGCGCGGATCTCGTCGTCCACCCGGAGACGCTCTTCCTCGATTCCACGAACCTCGCGGTCGCCTCGCCCCGATTCGATGTGCTCGCCCTCGCCGACGACCGCTACGGCAACGGCGACGGCGAGGTGACCATCGGGGAGCTCGGTCTGGTTCCGCTCGAGGAAGTGGGCGGTCGAGGGCGCTATCAGCAGCCGCCTCCTCTCGCGGAACCGCCTCCCGCGACGTGGAAGACGCTGGAGGATTTCGTGTACCTCGGTCTCTATCCTCGTGTCGTGCGATACCGCGACCGCGGGGTGTGTGACGTGACCATCGGCGGCGGGCGCTGACGTCCCGGTCCGACGGATCCGAGACGGCCCGCGAGGGAGCCGTCCCCGGGGGCGCCTGCGCTCCAGGTTCAGCCCCGCGACGCGCTCGAGCCGCGCGAGGTCCGAAAATCCCCGGAGAAAGTGCAGGATCTGCGTGGTCGAGAGGGGCAGCGTCGATTCGCGCTCGGGCCGGGGCCGGTCGTCACCGCGGCGGGATTTCCGGTGTAGACTCCTCGCGACTTCGAGGAAGCCCCTGCACATGAGAATCCCCGCCCTCGTTCTTGCCGTCTGCGCCACGACTCGCGTCGCGGGTGCGGCGCCGGCCGACACCCCGCCTTCGCCGGCCGCGCCCCAGCCGGCCGCGCCCGGAGGCATGCCGCCCGGCGACGGCGCAGCGCCGGCTCCGGTGGCCCCCATGGCGTCGCCGCCGGGCTCCACGCCCGCACCCGGGCCCGAGACGGCTCCGGCGCCCGCGGCCGCACCGGCGCCCGAAGCGCACCTGTTCGTCGCACAGCCGCCTCTGCCGCCCCTCGAGCCCCGCTCCCGCCGGTACCACGACGGCTTCTACCTGCGGCTGTCGATGGGATTCGGCTCGCTCTGGACGAACTCCAAGGCGGACGACGTCGGCTACTCGGAGACGCTTCGAGGCTCCGGCGCGGCTCTGGACATCCTCGCCGGCGGCACCCCCGCGAATGGCCTCGTGGTCGGCGGCGGCGTCCTCGCCCAGGAGGCGTTCGATCCGACGGACAGCGTCTCGGTCGGGACGGCGACGACCCTCCGCCAGCGGAACTACGGCTCCGTCAGCTACCTGCTCCTCGGTCCGATGATCGACGTCTTCCCGAATCCCACCGGTGGGTTCCACGTCGGCGCGCTCGTCGGATTTTCGCACCTCGGGCTGAAGGGCACGGACGACAAGGCGTCCGGCGGCGTCGGCGTCGCCGCGTGGGCCGGGTACATGTGGTGGGCGTCCAGCCAGTGGTCCGTCGGCGGCCTCGTCCGGCTCTCGGCGACGCTTTCCGGTCGCACGCTCGGCGACGAGCCCGCGAAGTTCGACGTCACGGACACGACGCGCGCGCTCACGTTCATGTTCAGCACCGCGTACCACTGACGCGCGACCGAACGGCGCTCGCGGAAAGAGAAAGGGCCCGCTCGTTCGAGCAGGCCCTCCGTGTCGCCGACGGGCGGCTCGGCTACCGGCTCCGCCTCACTGGAGGCAGAACACGTTGTCGGCGGTGACGGGCTGGCACGTCCCTCCCTTGCAGAGGAGAGACTGGCACTCCGTCTGGAGCTCGCACGAAGAGCCGTCGGCCTTCTGCGCCGCGCAGTTGCCGCCGGCGATGTTCAAGGCCTTGGTGTTCGTGCAGTAGAGCCCGTCCTGGCAGTTGTTGTCCGTGAAGCACTTGCCCCCGGCCACGTCCCGCGGCGAGCACGTCCAGCTCGTCAGGGTGGGGAAGCACGCGGAATTGCCCGGGTCCGAACAAGACGCGAGGTACGGCGCGATCTTCGCGTTGTCCGCGAGCTCCGTCACACTCGGCTGGCAGGTTTGCCCGGAGGATCGCGTTCCGGTGACGAGGCCCCGGAGGCCGTCCAGCGTGGCGCCCCAGGCGGTGACGCCGGTGTCGCAGGCGTGCGCGCGGCTCTCGTAGTTCTCGAAGATCGTCTTGGCGCGCGCCTGGTCGTAGCCGGTGATGCCGCTGCCCGTGATGGCGTCCAGGTAGAGCTGGGAGACGCACCCTTGCTTCATCGTCGTCTTGCAGGCGTCGAACGACCGACCGGGGTTGCTGCAGCACGTCGCCTCGGCGGCGCACTGGATCGTGGCGATGCGTTCGCAGACCTGACCACCGGGGATGTCGTTTCGGTTCGGGTCCGACGCGTTCACGAGATCGTCGAAACTCGGCGGCGGGCCGCTGCCACCGGCCCCTTGCTGATCTCCGCCCGAGCCCTGCTGGTCTCCACCGGAGCCCTGCGAGCCGCCCGAGCCTTGCTGGTCGCCGCCGGTGCCGGAGCCGGCCTGCCCGTCGCCGCCCGCGCCGGGGTTCGCGCCGCCCGTGCCGGGGTTCGCGCCGCCCGTGCCGCCCCCGGGCGTGCCGTCCCCGTCGGCCTTGTTGCCGCAGCCGGCGACCAGAGCCGTGCTCGGGAGCGCGAGGAGTGCGAGAAAGCCGAGGACGGTGTGGGAAGGAAGTCTCTTCATCTCTTCGAACATACCACCAATCAATAGTGGCGTTCGAGGACGAACCACCCGAAGGCGCGGAGCATCATCTTCGCGAGGGTGTCTTCGATGAGCGGCTCCAGACGGGCCCAGCCGCGCTCGATGAGGTCTCTCGCCTCCTGGGCGCAGGCCTCGACCGCGCCGCAGTCCTCGAGCACCTGGATGATGCGAGCGACCTCCTTCGGGTCCTCGGGTTTCTTCGCCACGGCCTCGTACAGGGCGCGACGCTCCTCGAGCCCGAGACGCGAGAGGGCCTTCGCCACCGGGAGCGTAATTTTCCCCTGAGTGATGTCCTCGCCCTTGCTCTTCAGGTCTCCCTTGAAGCCGCGGAGGTTCAGGACGTCGTCCACGATCTGGAACGCGAGCCCGAGGCCCTCGAAGAACCCGCCGAGCGCCTCCACCTGGTCGTCGGTCCCGCCGCCGGCGATCGCGCCCATGCGGGCGAGACAGGCCGCCGGAGCCGCCGTCTTCAGGCGGTGGATCGCGAGCACGCGCCGCTCGAGATCGCGGCCGTCCCCGGACTCCACCACGCGGGACACGAAGTCCCCGAGGCCATCGAGGTCGATCGCTTGCCCGGCGTGGCCGGCGCGGAGAGCCTCGAAATAGAGCTCGTAGACGCGCACCTTGTCCCGGTCGCTCAGCCGGGCGGAGTTGATGAGGTGGTTTCCGAGGAAGTACGCCGCCGTGCCGCTGTTGATCGCCTGCGCGTCGCCGTACATGAGGTGCGCGGAGGGGCCGCCGCGGCGAACGACGGACTTGTCCTGCACGTCGTCCACGATGAGCGAGCCCACGTGCATCATCTCGGGGAGCGCGAGCCACCGGACGAACTGACGGGAATCTCCGCCGACGATGTCGCAGCACGTGATCGCGGCGTAGGAGCGCCAGCCCTTGCCGCCGCGGTCGGTGATCTCGCGAATGGGCGCGATCAGCGTGCGGCCGAGCTGCTTGATGTCCATGCCGTCCATGTAGTGGTCGCGGCGCTCCGTCCCGATGAGATCTCGCGCCTGCTCGTACGTCGGCTCGAGCGGGATCACCTCGCGGATGGACTTGCGAACGACGCGGCCGACGGCCTTGAAGTAGTTGTCCAGGTCGTCGAACGGCGCGAAGCCGCTCCGCTCCACGAATCCGACGCCCTTCACGTCCTTCCCGCGGAGGTGTCCCTCGATCTCGACGCGGCCTTCCCAGAAGGACGGCTTCGAGACGAGCGTGATGAACTCCTGGTCGTCGAAGGCCGCGCGGACGTCGAGCTCGATGCCCGCCTGCGGGATCTCGCAGCGCCAGCGCACGGGGTACTCGAAGAACGTCTGGGTGCTCTGCCAGCTCTCGAGCGGCTCGAAGCGGATGTCGTGGTGCGCGCTTCGGTTTCCCTTCGGGTCCACGACGATGGCCCAGGCGCCCGCCGACTCGCCGCTCTTCAGGTGGAAGAGGGGGTACACGGTGACGTCCGTGCCGTCGTCGAGCTGCGCGGAGAGCCAGTTCCAGCCGATCGCGTCGTCTTCCTTCTTCTGCCGGCGCGCCGCCTGCTTCTCCTGGATCTTCCTCTGATCCGTCTCGTGGGCGTCGGCCTCGTCGTCGAAGACGCCGTCCGACTTGCGGCCGAACTCGTGATCGTACCAGCCCTGGCCGCTCGCGACGGCGAGCTTCACGCCCCCCGCCGTCACGGTGCCGGTGAGACGGCAGCGCGGCTGGAAGTAGTAGAACATCCGCTCGTTGTCGGAGCCGCGGACGACGCCGTCGTCGCCGTGACGGACCGGGCCCTTCTGCGGCGAGAACACGAGATCGATGCCGACCTTCTGCCGGTCGTCGGAGAGGTGGAGGCGGTAGGAGCCGTCGTCCAGCTTCCGGAACGTGGACCCGCCGTAGTCCAGATCCAGCCGTCGATCGCCGACGAACACGCGCCCCTGGAGCAGGCGATCGGGCGAGGGAACGTGACCGCGCCCGAGGATCTCCCCGAGCGCGCGGTTCAGGCGCGGATCCTTCGAGCCGAGGCCGCGGCGAAGGCGCTTCAAGC
The DNA here is from genome assembly GCA_035545855.1 of Polyangiaceae bacterium. Lineage (GTDB taxonomy): Bacteria > Myxococcota_A > Polyangia > Polyangiales > Polyangiaceae > DASZVB01. Next base: position 18,228 of record DASZXK010000059.1, on the reverse strand, counting down.
CCTCTTCCGGCGCCGTCGGATCGACGGCGGAGACGTGGAAGTACTCCTTGCGGTCGGCGTCGACGAGCGCCCACGTCACCGAGTGTGCGTACTCGAACGCGCCCGTCTGCTTGTTCCTCGCCTTCGCCTGCCGGAAGAACGCGGCGAAGAACGAGAGCTTCCGTCCGTCCGTCGTGACGACGTGCCCGTTCTGGTACCACCACTCGAGCGTCGACGACGCGTGCGGGAGGTCGTGAACCGTGAGATCGATCGGGCCCGGCCCCGGCCAGTCCGCGGGCGTCGGCTCATCGGCCGAGGTCTCGCGCTTCGCCACCTGAACGTCGCTGCGCGGTTCGTCCGCGGCGCCGTCGGGCGAGGGGATGGGGTTCGAGGTCCGCGCTTCTTCAGGGTTCGAGACCGACGCGGACGGACGATTCGTCATGGGGGGCGCCTCCAAAGTGGACGAGCTAGTTACAAGCTCCGTGCCGGGCTCGCCCAAGCTACCGATCCTTCTCGGGTCTCCCGAAGGAGACAAGGGCGTCCTGACCTTCTTCCCCGGTGTTTGGCCCGATTTCTGCGTGTTCTCTGGGGACGGGGGCGGAGGAAGTGGGCGATCAGCCGACATCTTTAGCGATCCTGACGCGTTGAGTCACCTGCGCAGCGTTCGTACAACCGGTTCGTCGCTTGCGCAGTCGGAGCGGGAAATCGAGCTCCGGGGAGAGTCACCGCGGGGCACCGAATTCATGCGCGCCGACGTGGATTTCGTTGAATCTTTCGAGCTCGATGCGCGTCTTTCCGAGAGCCCCGGTCATGCCCGTGAAACACCTCCTCCGTCTCGTCGCCCTCGCGCTCGCCCTGTTCGCCGTGGCGGCGCACGCCGAGGATCTGACGGCCGATCAGATTGCCGCGAAGATGATCCGGGGGAACGGCTTCACGTGGGAAGGCGCTCGCACGAAGCTCCGCATGACGCTCGTGGAGGCGAACGGCGCGAAGACGGAGCGCTCGCTCGAGGTGCTCGGCAGGAGGAAGAACGGGAAGCTCGAGTCGAAGGTGGAGTTCCTCTCTCCTTCCGAAGTCGCCGGCACGAAGTTCCTCTCGCTCGAGAAGGACGGCGGGAAGACGGAGCAGCACATTTATCTCCCGGGCCTGAAGCGCACCCGGCGCATCGTGGGGCGCGAGCGGGAAGGGAGCTTCATGGGAAGCGACTTCACGTACGCCGACATGACGAAGAAGGACGCCTCGGGCGACAAGCACGTGAAGCTCCCGGACGACCAGATCGGCAAGGACTCCACGTACGTCGTGGAGACGACGCCCGCGAACGCCGCGGACGCGGGGTACGGCAAGGTCCAGGTCTGGGTGCGGAAGACGGACCTCGTCGCGCTCCGGACGAAGTTCTTCGACGCGAACGGGAAGCTCGTGAAGACGCTCTACGTGAAGGGCATCCGCCAGGTGGACGGTAAGCCCGTCGTCGTGGAAGCGACGATGAAGAGCGAGAACGGCCACCAGACGGACCTCGTCGTCGACGCGCTGGAGCAGAAGAACGACCTCCCGGACTCGGAGTTCTCGCCGGCGTCGCTCGAACGCTGAGGCGCCGGCACTTCGTTAAACGGGCGGCGGCCTCGGACCTGCGGCGCGCGTTGTTCGAGCTCGGGTGAGGGCACGGTATATGCTGGGCTTCCGTGCCCAAGATGCTCGCTCGCGCCCGCCTGACGGCCCTGTTGGCCCTCGCCGTGAGCGCAGAGAGTCGCTCCGCATGGGCCGACGAGCGAATCGAGGACCCGGAGCTGACCGGCGACCGGAAGCCCGCGGAGGCGCCGGGCGCGGCGCCGACTCCCGCCGCGGCGGGTGACGAGCGCATCGAGGATCCGGAGCTCGGAGGCGCGAAGCCCGCGACGGACAGCGGTGGCTTCTCGAACCGCCCGGAGTACCCGCACGACGCGGTGCTCCGGGTGACGCTCGGGACGCGCTGGGGGATGGACACGCACTGGACGGGGCCGAGCCAGGACATCGTCGAAGGAACGAGCATCGCATCGGTCGAGATGGAGCAGCGGCGGAGCGAGGTGCTGCTCGTCTCGCTCGGGCTCCGCGCCCGGTACGCGTTCGGCATGCGGAAGAGCGGGACGACGATCACGGAGCTCGACGCCGTGCCGATCTCCGGCTTCGCGGACGTGACCCCGACCGCGGGATATCACGTCCGCGTCGGGTACCAGGTGACGGAGCTCGGCCGTTTCGATCTGTTCAACGCGACGAACGTCCTCGCCGTCTACGACCTCCGGAGCGGGCCGCTCACCATGAACGGCGCCGCGGCCGTCGGGCAGCCCGCCGTGCGCTTCGACTACGACGGGACGCCGGGGTTCGCGCTCCAGGCGTACTACGTGCCGTTCGTCGTGCCGCACCTCGTGTCGGTCTACGGGACGAACTACTCGCTCTTCACGCCGTTCGATCGCGCGGCGGACGCCCTGGGCGCGGATCGCAGCGCGGAGACGTCGCTCGTGCGGCAGCGGACCGCGGGGCTCGCGAAGGGCGGCCTGGACGCGTTCGCGCCGGCTCCCAATTTCACGAAGCCGCAGGGCGCCGTGCGCGCGACCGTCTCCGGGAGCTCGGGTGAGCTCTCGGCGACGGTCGCGACGGCGGTCGAGCATCTGCCGACCCTCGGCGTGAACACCACGACGACGAACCCCGCCGAAGTGATCGATCCGCACTACGACCGCTTCGGGCTGTTCTCCGTCGACGGCGCGACCGACGCGGGCCCAGTGCAGCTCGGGTTCGAACTCGCGTACATGATGCACCGGACTCTGCCCTCGGTCGCTTTCCAGACGCTCGGAACCCCACCGGTCACCGGCTGGTTCCCCGGGCCGCCCGGGCACACGGACATGGCCCAGGCGGGCCTCCACGGTGAGCTCGTCCTCGACGCGACCGCCCTCGAAGCGGAGGCGTTCGGCATCGTCGCCTTGAACGACGCGCCGGGGGGCGGAGCCTGGCCCGTGCTCCAGCACGATCGGTGGCTCGGAGGCATCGCGGGCGGAGTCCACTACGAGCCGGAAGGTTCGCCCTTCAAGGCGGAGCTCGGCGGCGCCTTCATTCTCGGGCCGACGGCGCTGCTCCTCCCGCGAGTCGAGTGGCAGGCGGTGCACACGGTCTACCTCGAACTCGGGGCGGTGCTCGTGACAGGGCCGACGCCGGCGTGGAACTCGGCCGTGTCGTACGTCGCCGGCCCTGCGCTCGCGCTCGGCGGTCTCTACCGCGACGTCGTGAACGTCTTCACCGGCGTTCGCTGGGTACCTTGACCGGCGGCCGGAGCATCTTCGTGACGGAGCTGTCCGGCCCGTAGGCGACCGTGACGAGGTCGACCGCGGGGATCGTCATTTCGCTCCCGAGGGCGGGGGCGGGGAAGGGCGTGTATCCGCCGCCGATCCACGCCATGAATAGGTACCCGGGGTCTTCCAGCGGGTGGTCGAAGCGGATCTCCGCGGTCTCCGGCCGGCCGTCGGAAGTGACCGCTCGGATGGTCACTTGCATCTCCGGCACCTGGATGACCTGACCGACGGTGAAGGGGTGCCGTGCCGTGTTCCGGAAGAGCTTCTCGCTCGGGAGGAGGAGGTAGCCGCGGTCCGGCTTCACGAGCACCGTGCGCGCGTCCACGCGAGTCACGTGGACCGCCGTCTCGCCGGTCGCGACCCAGCGGAGCGTCTTCGGGCGGGTCACGTGGCGCGCGGCTCGCGTCACGGGGATGTAGCTCGCGAAGGGGTCCGCGGGCGGGTTCCAGAAGATCACCGTGCGGTTCGCGACGGCGGCGTCGCTCGGGATGCTCATATCGGCGCGATCGATCGCCGCCCGCACCTGCGCGATGCCGAACGAGCGGACTGGCAGGAGCAGCGGTCCGATGACGAGGTGCGTCCCGACGGCCGCGATGGCGCCGAGGCGTTCGATGGCGCCGCGGAGGCCCCCGGGCTCGGGGGAATCCACGAAGCCGGCGAAGAACTGCGCCGTGAGGGCCATGCCGCCGATGCCGATCCAGGGGAGCAACCGGTCCGCCGGGAACGCGCCGCACGCCGGGAACGTCGCGATGACGGCGCCGAGGGCCCAGAATCGCGCCTCGGCGCTCCGGCGGAGCACCGGCGCGAAGAGAAACCCCGCGCCCACGAGCGCCACGACGGCGAGGAACGCGACGACGTATTCCAGGCCGGGGAACATGAACGGGTAGGCGTTCCACCCCTCCGACCACGGGCCGCCGAGCTGGGCGAGCCAGAGCATCGCGAAGCGTTCGGGGAGCACGCGGAGGAAATCGACGGGGTCCCGGAGCGGATCGAAGTACACGCCGGAGCCGGAGATGCCGTAGCCGACCCCGCGATAGAGCGCCGCCCAGATCACGACGACGACGGCGAAGGGCCAGAGCCGGAGGAAGCGACGGACGAGCGGCCCCTCCTCCACGAAGAGCACGTGGGCGAACAGGTAGCCCGTGACCGCCATGGACCCCTCGTTCGCGAGGAGCGACGCGGCGAACACGAGCGGCGCGACAAGTCCCGCCGTCCGGTTTCCGGCGCGCCCGCGGAGGTAGAGGCCGAGGGCGTAGACCGAGAGCGTGCACGCGACGAGCTCGTTCCGGTTCGCGACCCACGCGACCGGCGAGCCCCGGGCGTCGTCGAGCGCGTAGAGGCAGAGCGCGAGTGGCGCGACCCACCCGACCGGGTGCACGGCGCGGTAGAGGGAGCGGATGGCGAGGAGCGCGAGGATGGCCCACGCCCACGTGTGGACGTGCGCGAGGAAGCCGTTCCCCGGGAACAGCGCGTGGTCGAAGACGTGCGTCGCCGCCGAGAGGGGGCGGAAGAAGGCGAAGCGCACCGTGGGATCGATCCACCACGGGAGGACGCCGTCCGCCTGGAGGCTCGCGCTGCAGTCCGGAGTCGCGAAACGGAAGAGGTCGAGCGGCGCGCGGGAGAAGCCGGGGACGGCGCCTTTCGCTTCGAGGGCGACCTCGTGGATGAAGTCGTCGGCGGCGAGGCCCGCGGGAAGCGAGGTCGCCATGAGGAGCGCGGAGAGGGCGATCACCCAGAGATCAGCCCGTGGGTGACTGAGGACGCGGCGGATCCAGGCGTACATTTCCGGGTCGGGCGAGTTAGTCTCTACAATGACGTCGGTCTCCGGCGCACGCGTTTTCCGAGGTCCACCTTTCCCTCCATGAGCACAAATAGCGGGCTCGCGGCTCGCGTCGCCGCGGTTCTCCGGCGGCTCGAGCGGCCGTCCGCGGCGTGGGTGGTGCTCGGGCTCGCGACGCTCCTCGCCGCGACGTCGGTGGGGACGCACCGGGTGCTGGACGACTTCGTGCTCTCCCTGATCGCCCGGGGCGAAGGGGGGCCGCTCGGGCTCCACCGCGGCCAGTTCGATCTGTTCACGTTCACGACCGGAGACCCCGCGAACAACCGGGAGCTCATGGAGACCGGGCTGATGCTGCCGTGGTGGACCGACCCGGCGCTCCGGATCTCGTTCTTCCGGCCGCTGTCGTCGCTGTCGCATCGCGTCGACGAGTGGCTCTGGCCGTCGAGCGCCGTGCTCATGCACCTCCACAGCCTCGCCTGGTTCTCGGGGATGCTCGGCGCGGCCTTGCTCGTCTACCGGCGGCTCGAACCGCGAGCCCTGCTCGTCGGGATCGCGTTCGCTCTGTACGCGCTCGACGACGCGCACGGCCCGATGCTCGCCTGGATCGCGAACCGGAACGCCCTGATCGCGACGCTCCTCGGCTGCCTCTCGCTCGCGTCGCACGACGCTTCCCGTCGCGCCGGACGGCCCGTCCCCGTCCTCGGGCCGTCGCTGTTCCTCGCCGGGCTCCTCGCGGGCGAAGCGGCGATCGGGACGCTCGCGTATGTCGCCGCGTACGGCCTCTTCCGCGACGAGAAGCCCGCGGGCGCGCGCGCGCTGTCGCTCGCGCCGTACGGCGCGGTGCTCGTCCTCTGGCGTGTGGCGTGGTCCGCGGCGGGGTTCGGCGCGAAAGGATCCGGGGCGTACGTCGACCCCCTCGGATCGCCGGGCCATTTCCTCTCCGTCCTCCCCGGTAGGCTCGCCGTGATGGTCCAGGGGCAGTTCTCGGTGATCCAGTCGGATCAGGCGTTCCTCGGGCCGCCACCGCAGGCGCCGATCGTCGTCGCGCTCGGCTTCGTCGCGGTGGGGCTCGTCGTCTGGGTGCTCCGTCCCATCCTGCGGGAGGATGGGTCGAGCCGGTTCTGGGCGACCGGCATGCTGCTCGCCGCCCTCCCGCTCGCGGCGACGTTCCCGAGCGATCGGCTGCTCTCCTTCGTGGGGCTCGGGGCGATGCCGCTCGTCGCGCGCGTGCTCGAGCGCGCCTTCCTCGCGAGCGAGGCCGTTTCTCCCGCACGCGCGCTCGCAGCCTGGGCGCTCTTCGGGATCCACGGCGTCGTGGCTCCCCTCGCGCTCCCGGTGCGCGCGGCGCAGATGGAGATCTTCGGCGCGGCGCACGATCGCGCCGCGGCGGGGATCCCGTCGACGGCGGACGTTCGCGACGAGACGGTCGTCCTCGTGTCCGCGCCCACGGTGATCTTCGCGAACTACGTCCAGGCGGAGCGCGCGCTCGAGGGCATCCCCCGCCCGAAGCACCTGTACCTGCTCGCGAGCGCGAGCTCGGCCCTGGACGTCGCGCGCGTTTCGCCGGACGCGCTCACCGTGCGGCCTGCCGCCGGGTTCCTCTATTCGCCGCTCGAGCGGCACTATCGCGGCACCGCGCCGCTACGCGTCGGAGATCGTGTGGAGCTCGCCGGCCTGGAGGCCGAGGTGACGGCCGAGACTCCTGATGGTCGGCCGGCGAGCGTCCGCTTCACGTTCCCGGACGCGCCGGGGTCCTATCGGTTCATGACGTACCAGGACGGACGCTTCGTTCCGTTCGCGCTCCCGGAGCCCGGCCGGCACGTGTCCCTCCCGGAAGAGGATTTCACTCGAGTGCTCGTAAAGTCCGCGCTCTCGGGGTTCGGCGCGCGGTAAAGTGGCGGGCTCCCGATGACGATGCGCGTCTGCGTGGTGTGCGAGGCCGAGTCCGACGACTCGAAGGTGGAGCAGGCCCCGGTCCGCTCGAACGTCCGCGTCTTCCGGAACGAGCAGTTCGTCTTCTGGCGATGCCCGCGGTGCGGGAGCCTCCACGCGCGGGACGAGGTGGACCTCGCGCACTACTACGCGAAGTACCCGTTCCACGACCTCCCGGCCGACTGGCGCCTGCAGGCCATGTACGGAAACCAGCTGAAGCGCCTCCGCAAGGCGGGCGTGGAGGCGTCCCAGCGCATCCTCGACTACGGCTGCGGCGGCGGACAGTTCGTGAAGTACCTGCGGTCCCGGGGCTACCGGAGCGTCACGGGCTTCGACGAGTACAGCGCGGAGTACGGCGACAAGAACGTGCTCGCCGATCGGTACGACTGCATCCTCTCGCAGGACGTCATCGAGCACGTCGCGTCGCCGCACGCGCTCACTGAGGAGTTCTCCCGGCTCGTGAGGCCGGGCGGCATCATCGCGGTCGGAACGCCGAACGCCTCCGCGATAGACATCCAGCGCGCGGAGGACTTCGTCCACACCATCCACGCGCCGTACCACCGGCACATCCTTTCCAAGGGCGCGCTCCTGGCGACGGGCAAGCGCGCCGGGTGGGATCTCCTCGAGTACTACCCGACCATGTACTCCAACACGCGGATCCCGTTCCTGAACGAGCGGTTCTATTTCTACTACACGCAAGTCACGGACGGGACGCTGGACGCTCTGATGGAGCCCGTGAAGGCAGGCGCGCTCCTGCTCCGTGCGCCCCTCACGCTCTTCTGGGGTCTCTTCGGGAGCTTCTTCTCGCGCGGGACGGACGTGATGGCCGTCTTCCGCCGGCCGTGACGGAGCCGTCCCGAGAGATGCCCGGCAAGGTCCGCGCGACGCTCTCCCGGCTCCTCGCCGCGCGTGCGGCGCCGCTCTGGGCCATCCTGCTCGGGCTCCTCCTGCTCTCGCCGTCTTTGCCGTCCGGGCTCGCCGCGGACGACTGGTTCCATCGTCTGGTGCTGACCGGGAACGACACGCTCGCCGGCGTGCACCACCGGAGCATGGACCTCTTCGTGTTCTCGAACGGCGACCCCGTGGTCGGGCACGCGCAGCAGGAGTCGGGGCTCCTCGGATGGTGGGCGGATCCGTCGACGGCGCTCGCGTACTTCCGTCCGCTCGCGTCCCTGACGCACCTCCTCGACTACCGGCTGTTCCCGGACGCGCCGCTCTGGATGCACGTCCACAGCCTGCTCTGGTTTTTCGCCGGGCTCGTGGCGCTCCGCTTCGTGTACGCGCGCTTCGCGGAGGTCCCGCTCGTCGCGACGCTCGCGCTCCTCCTCTACTCGGTGGACGACGCGCACGGCTTCGTCGTCTCCTGGATCGCGAACCGGAACGCGCTCCTCGCGCTCGCGCTCGGCGCGCCCGTGCTCGTGCTCCACGACCGCTTCCGGCGGGGAGGCGAAGGGAAGGCCGCCGTGCTCGCGCCGGTCCTGTTCTTCGCGTCGCTGTTCGCCGGGGAGTCCGCTGCGGCCATCGGGGGGTATCTCCTCGCGTACGCCGTGTTCATGGAAGACGGGCCCGTCGTCCGTCGCGGCATGACGATCGTGCCGTACGGCATCGCGTTCCTCGCGTGGCGCGCGCTCTATGCGGCGCTCGGCTACGGGACGCACGGCTCCGGCCTCGCCGTGGATCCCGTTCACGACCCGCTCGGGTACGCGCAGGCCGTCGCGGTCCGGCTCCCCGTGTTGCTCCTCGGGCAGCTCGCGCTTCCGCCCTCGGACGTCTGGGAGATCTTTCCCGTCCTCGGGAAGTTCATCCAGCCGGCGGTGTACGCCGTCGCGATCGTCGTCCCGGTGCTCCTCGCCGTGCTCCTCTGGCCGATATTGAAGTCCGAGCGCTCCGCGCGGTTCTGGGCCCTCGGGATGGTGCTCGCCGCGCTGCCGCCCTGCTCGCAGGTGCCGCACGACCGCCTGCTGCTGTTCGTCGGCATCGGCGCCCAGGCGCTCGTGGCGCGGCTTCTGGTCGCCGTCCTGGGGTCGGAGGCCTGGACGACACGAAACGGGCGCACGCGGCTTCCCGTGGCGCTCAGCGCGGGGTTCGCCGTGGTGGTCCACGGAGTGCTGGCGCCCCTCTGGCTCCCGTTCCGTGCGCGGGGGCCCGCGGACGTGACCCGCATGCTCTCCACTGCGGACCGCACCATCCCGTCGGATCCGTCCGCGCGCGAGAAGACCGTCGTCCTCGTGAACCCGCCGGCGGACGCCTTCGCCGGGTACTTACCGATGATGCGGGCCGGCACGGGGCGTGTCATCCCCCGGCACCTTCGCTGGATCGCGACCGGGGCGAGCGCAGCGACGATCACGCGGACGGGGCCCGCGGATCTCCACGTCTCGCTCGCGGACGGGTTCATGTCCCTCGCGTCGGAGCGCATGCAGCGGAGCGCCGAGCACCCGATGCCCGTCGGGTACACGGTCTCCCTCGCCGGAATGACCGTCGTCGTGAAGGAGGTGACGGCGGACGCGCGCCCGAAGGCGATCGACGCGCACTTCGAGAAGCCGCTCGAAGATCCGTCGCTCGTGTTCCTGGAGTGGGAACCGGACGGCTACGTCCCGTTCCCGATCCCGCCCGTCGGGAGCACGGTGACGCTTCCGGCGGTCGACTTCACGAAGCTCAAGATGTGACGCGGGCGGCGCCGTTTCGGCGCTACGGCTTCATGTCGAAGTTCGACATCGTCGCCGGGTCCTTCGCGATGAACTGCTGGTAGCGAGTGTCGCCGTTCATGTGAACCTCGAGCCACGAGAGCCCGATGCGCGCGACGATCTTGTCGGTCGCGGCCGTTCCGAGCGGCGTGTTGGAGACCCAGTGGCTGCCGCCCGTGAACTCCACGTACGCTTTCGGCGTCGTCGTGGGGATGCTCTGGTACTCGGGCAAGGACTGAGTCGGCGGGACGAGGAAGTCTCCGGTGCCGTCGAACATCAGGCTCGGTACGACGTCTTGCGGATACGTGACGCCCGGGTTCCAGGGGCAGAGCCCGATGGCCGCCTTCAGCTCCGGATGTGCGTTGGCGGCGAGGAGCGTCCCGCCTCCGCCCATCGAGTGGCCCATCACGGCCATCCGATCCGTCGCCACCTTGCCGGCGAGGGGGCTTCCGGAGCGGGTGTTCTCGCCCTTCAAGGTCTGCACTCCCTCCCAGAGCCCGAGCGCGCGCGACGGAGGCTGGACGCCCGTGTTGGCGATGCCGCCCGCCGCGGTGTCCACCGTCATCGTCGCGAACCCGTGCGAGGCGAGGAAGGTGCCCCAGTCCCTGATCCAGCTCTGGTCTTCCGTGAACCCCGGGATCACGACGACGCCCGGGAACGGGCCGGGGCAATCCGTCGGGTAGTAGACGGTGGGGTTCACGTAGTCCTGACCGCCGGCAACGCCCTGTGTGTAGGTCTGCACGGTGCAGGGGCCCTTCGTGGATGCCGAGTCGGCCGTCGGATCCGCGCCGCCCCCTCCGCCGCCCGTGCCCGTCCCTTCGCCGCCGCTGGCGACGGAATCGCCGCCGGCGCCGAGCGGAGTGCCGCCTGCGCCGAGGGCGCCGCCGCTGCTCGTCCCGCCACTGCCGACGGAGTCGCCACCCGTGCCGGCGACGAAACCGCCGCCGCCCGTTCCGGTCCCGCCGCTCGACGCGACGTCACCGCCGCCTCCGCCGTTGCCGTACGGATCGAGCGCGCCGCCGAATCCACCGAGCGCGCCTCCCTGGCCTTTGCTGCCGTCACTCGCTCCCGAGCAGGCGCTCGCGAGCGCCGCGGCGACCACGATCCCGAAACCCGACACACTCGATTTCAATGCCACGTGAGCCTCCACGCCGTCCGGCCGCTGGCGTGCGAGAACCTCTGCCACGTTCGCGCAGATTTCGCAGTTTCGATTTTGGGCGATCGACCAGAAAAACGGACCGCCTGACGGGAGAGTTCCAGCGAACGTGATGCGCGGATCACCGCATCGCTCAGGGGGAGCTCAGCGCTTCACCGTGCCGCTCACCGTGAGCGCCGAAGTGCGAGCGCCCTTCTCGACGGAGTCGACCTCATGACGACGATCCGAGTCGTTCGAGGCGTGCGCGCGCGGCGGCTCGCACCGCCGGGTCGTTCGTGTCCCTCGAGACGCGCGCCACGAGCTCGGGGTCGCTCAGTCGCTCCAGCGCCGCTTCCCGGACCTCCGGCGAATCGTCGTGGGCCGCGCGATTGACGAGCATCGCGGCGTCTTCGGCGCGCTTCACGGCGGCGAGCCGGACGGCGGGGTGATCGTCGCTCCGGCCGCGCTTCGCGAGGACGGCCTGGCTATCGACGCGCTCGATGGCGGCTTTCCGCACCTGCCACGCTTCGTCGAGCGTGGCGCGGTTCCGGAGCGTCCCTTGATCGCGCGTGCGTCGCGTCGCGGCTTCACGGACCTGGTAGTCCGGATCTTCCTTCGCGCGTTCCGCGACGAACGCGCGATCCTTGAGCTTCAAGACGGCCTCCCTCCGGACTCGCCAGGAGGCGTCCTTCACGGCCGCTCGCGCGAGGAGTGACTGATCCTCCAGGGTGCGAACCGCCGACAGGCGCACCATCTCGTCCGCGTCGCCGAGGGCGAAATCGGCGACCGCGTCCCCGTCTTTCAAGTTTCGCACGGCCCGCGCGCGAACGTCCGCGTGTTCGCTCGTCCGGGCGACCTCGGTGACGAGGCGAGGGCTCTCGAGCCGCGCGAGGGCGGCTCGCCGCACGTCCGCGTCGGCGTCGTGCTTCGCGATCGTCGCGAGCGCGCGTCCTTCCTCGACGCGTTCCACCGCGGCGAGGCGAATCGCGGGGAGGCTCGCCTGTTCGGCCACGCGCGCCACGGCGTTGCGATCGTCGATGCGGCCGAACGCGGCCGCGGCGACGTCCGGATCCGTCGGCGCGCAGGCCAACGTGACGAGTGCGTCGAGGTCCGTGAGGCCCTTCACGGCGACGAGGCGAGCCATCGGCGGAGCCGTCGACAGCGCGAGCTCGACGAGCACGCGCTCGCCGCGGATCTTCTTGGCCGCGTCCTTCCCGACGACCGGATTCTTCGCGCCCAGCGCGACCTGGAAGAGGAGCGCGTCGTCGTCGATGCCGTCGAGCGCTTTTTCCGCGACGGCACGCGACGCGACGCTTCGCGCCACCTCGGCGAGTCGCTCGGGTCGATGGATTCGCCGGAGGGCGTTTCGTGCCGCGGCCGCGTCGGCGGACTCGATGGCGACCCGAACTGCAGCCGCCTCGTCGTCCGCGTCGGTCATTCGTACACGACGGCCGCCGTCACGTCCGTCTTCGCGGCGCGTATCGCGGGGAGCCCACCCGCGAGCGCGCACGTCGCCATCGAGAGGAGGCTCATGCGGGCCGTGCTCACCCACGGAAACACGAAGTCGAGGTGCCAGCCCGTGTCCGTCAGCAGCAACGTCTTCAGGAACAGCAGACACTCGAGGACGCCGAGCATCGAGCCCGCGACGATGCCGCAGAAACCGAGGAAGGACGCCTCCACGACGATGGACGCCGCCACCTGACGCGTCGTCGCGCCGATGGCCCGGAGCATGCCGATCTCGCGCGCGCGGTCGAGCACGGCGGAGAGCATCGTCCCTGCGACGCCCATGAGGGCGATGAGGAGCGTCACGAGCTCCACCGAGCGCGAATAGGAGAACGTGCGCTGGAGGGTGTCGATGATCTGCTTTCTGACTTCCTCGGTCTTCGTGACGAAGATGGAGGAGCCGCCGCCGAGCGCCGTCCGGATGCCGTCCGCGACGGTCTCTGCCTTGGCGCCGTCCGCGACGTAGACGCTGAGCGCGTCGACCGCTTCGTCTCCCCAGTGGTCGCGGAAGACCTTCAGATCCACGAATCCCGCGCCCTTGTCGGACGTGTAGTCCACGATGATGCCGCGGACCTGGAACGTCACGTCGCCCTTCGTGCCGTGGAGCACCAGGGAGTCCCCGGCGTGCTTCCCGAGGCGGCGCGACGCGCTCTCGCCGAGGAGAATGCGCGGGGCGCTCGAGAGATCCCCGACGGCGACCGGGTCTCCCTCCACGACGGGCCAGCCGCGGCCGTGCTTCCTCGCCTCTTCGAGGAACACGTCCGTGTCCGTCGCGACGAGCCGGAACGTCTTTCCTTCCGTCTCCTGATCCGTCATCCGGAACGACTGGACCCGGCCGACGCCGGGCACCCCGCGGACGCGCTCCGGCGCGTCCGCGGAGAGGGCGAGGTGCCGCTGGTCGAGGATGGGCGAGCCGCTCGTCACGCTGAGGTCCGCGACGCTCATCTGCTCGAACCACTCCGTGAGGGATTTCTCGAAGGAGGCGAGCCAGCCGCCGACGGAGACGCTCATGCTGACGCCGACCATGAGCGCGAGGACGTTGATGGTGCTCCGGCCGAGCGTGCGCTCCACGTAGTCGAGGCCGAGCCTGGCCGGGATGCCGAAGGCGCCCTCCGCGCCGCGAACGGTGAGCCGCCGGATGAGGACGACGATCGCCGGCGTCATCAGCGTGGAGCCGACGACCGCGGCGGTGATCGAGATCGCTCCGCCGCCCAGAGTCCCGCGGAAGAACGGGAGCCAGCCGAAGGCGAGCCCGAGGGAGCCGATGATCGCGAGCCGTCCGTACCGGAGGCGTGAACGCTCCACGGCGGATGCGCCGCGGAGCACGATGGCCGGGTCCAGGGAGGCGCCGCGCCGCGCGGGGACGAACGCGGCGAGCACGGCCGTCGTGACGCCCGCGGCGAAACCCCGGAGCGCGAGGGCCGGGGTGATCTTCGGCGCCGACGGCGCGACCGCGACGTAGAGCGTCGTCATCGCGTCTTCCGCTTGCACGGACGTGTACCGCGAGAGGAGGCGCGCGACGAAGAGCCCGAGAAGCACGCCGGGGAGGGCGAGGAGCGCCGCTTCCAGGCAGAAGAGGAGCACGATCTTGAGGCGCGTCGTGCCGAGCGCCCGGAGCACGCCGATCTCCCGGCGCCGCTGGACGACGGCGATGCCGACCGCGTTGTAGACGAGGAAGGCCCCGACGAGGAGCGACACGTATCCCGAGAGGGAGAGCGACGTCCGGAGCGGCTCCGTGAGCTCGCGGAGCTTCGAGCCCATGCGGTCCGGCTTCTCCACGCGGAAGCCTTTGCCGACCTTCTCCTGCAGAGCGGCGCGGACGGCGGCCGGGTCCGCCGTCTTCTCGAGGGCGACGTCGATGCGATCGACGAGCGTCCCCCGCGCGAACGAGACCTGCGCCGCGTCGACGAACATGACCGCGACCTGACCGCCGAAGGAAGCGGCCGGACCCGTATCCGCGAGCACTCCGCGGACGACGAAATCCTTCGGACCTTCCGCCGTGAGGAGCTTCACGGTGCTTCCCTTCGCGAGATGGTGCCGGGCGGCGAACTTCCCGGAGACGAGGAGCGCCGTCGGGTCGTTCACGAAGGCGAGGGGATCTTCGATGACGCGCTCTTCCCCCGACTTCACGTCGAAGGGGAGAAAATGCATGTCCCCGAGGAAGTCCACCCCGAGGACGAGCAAGGACTCCTTGAAGTCGACGGCCTGCGTCGTGATCTCCAGGCTCGAGGCCGCGTGAGCGACGCCCGGGGTCTCGGCGACGTCGGCGACGAGCTCGCTCGGGACGCCGCTTCCGCTCCCCACGACGGTGAGATCCGCGCGGCCCGCGACGCGTTCGACGATTTCGCCGAAGGACGCCATCATGCTCGCGGACGTCGCTTCCGTCGCGACGTAGAGCGCGACGCCGAGCGCGATGCCGAGCACGATGAGCACGGACCGGAGCGGCGAGCGCGCCCAGTGCCGCAGGCTGATTTCGCGGATGAGGGCGAACATCCGGGAGGCGCTAGACGACCGGCTTCGGCGCCGCGCGGTAGTGGGCGAGCGTCGCGAGCAGGATGAACGGCGTGACCACGGCGCCCTCGACCGCCGAGAGCACGGCCTTCCAGAGCACGAAGGTCCCGCGGGGGAGCGCCTCCGCGCCCGAGATCTTCAGCGCCAGGACGGCAGACGGACCGAACGCCAGCAGGCCGAAGAGCCCGATGAGCATCGAGCGCGCGAACCAGCCCTTCGGCGTGCGCGCCGCTCGCGCCGGGAGCCCTTCGTCGAACGACGGCGGAGAGATGCGGCCCTTCGCCGAGTCCAGCTTGATCTGGAGGATCGCGCCGAGCGTGGTCCCGAACGCGACGCCGAAAGCCGTCGCGAGGAAATCCCCGGCGACTCCGGGAATCTTCCACGCGGGGAACTCGGCGAGGCCGATCGTCGCGCCGTAGCCGAGGAGCCCGTTGATGAGCGCGTTCACGATGGCGCTCCCGATCGGGCTCTGCACGTACAGGTACTTCTTCTGCTCCGGGGTCATGGCTTCGCCCTCGCGACGCAGAACAGGAACTCCGGCATGACCGCCTGGAACGGGAGGAACGGCGCGCCGAGGAACGCCGAGGCGAGCGGGAACCACGCCTGGTTCTTCACCCAGTGCCGCTCACCGAGCGCCTGGACGATGCTGGACCCGACGTAGAGCGGGAGGGTGAAGGCGCGCGTCCGCACGAGCTCGAACCCCGTCTTCTCGAACGCCTTCCCGAGCGTCTGCTCGCTGAAGAACACGAGGTGGCGCGGGAGATCCAGGTTCCACCAGTACTTCCCGAAGAGCCTGGAAACCCAGCCCGTGGGATGCGGGATCTCCACGACGAGGTGCCCGCCGTCCTTGATCACGCGGCGCGCCTCTCCGAGGATCGCCATCGGATCGGGCTCGTGCTCCAGGTACTCGAGGAGCGTCATCGTATCGAACTGGGCGTCCTTGAAGCCCGCGCCCTTCAGCGTCCCCTGCACGATGGGCATCTTCAGCACGTCTCTCACGTACTCGACGGCGCGCGGCGTGAAGTCGACGCCGGTGCCGAGGGTGCCGCGGAGATCGCGCAGCGTGCGGAGGAGTCCGTTCGCGCCGCAGCCGACGTCCACCACCTGCTGCTCCGGGCGGAACTTGCCGGTGACCGTCTCGATGTAGTGGATGCGCCGGAGCGCGATCGATTTCGCGAACGCGAGGAGGAACGGCCGGGCGAACCACGGCGCCTCTTCCGGACGCGCGTACCCGAAATACGTCGGCGGGTAGTGCGGGCCGAGCGCGGCGGGCGTCGGTCTTGGGTTCACGTACTCGAGCCCGCAGGCGGCGCAGCGGACGAGGTAGTACTTGCCGGGCTTCCGGAAAAGGAGGTCCGACGCGGTGAGGACGGGCTCGTGTGCCGTCTCTCCGCAGAGCAGGCACCCGACCTCTTCCTGTTCCTCGCCGTGCTCGGGCGAGACGAAGGTTCGGACGACGTTCATGCGGGAAGGCCGCGCGGCCAGAGGGCCTTTCGCGGAGCCTTTCGATATACGGCGTTCCCGCCGCGCCGGCAATCGAGGTTATCGCTGTGATAAACAGGAAGGCCTGCCCGCCTCGTCTGCCTCGTCTGCCTCGTCTGGCCCGCCCTCGCTCCGACAGCGCGCCGCCGCGTTACTGGTCACGCCTCGCCTTCCGCTCTGGCTCGGCCTCCTGGGAGCGCTCTTCGCGAGCCCGTCGCTCTTCATCGGGCTCCACCTGGACGACTACGTCCATCGGTACCTGCTCCTCCGGTACCCGGGATCGGCGGAAGTGGCCCGGTCCTACGTCTCCCCGTACGCCATCGCGAACGGCGATCCGGCGCAGAACCACTGGCTCGTCGAGCAAGGGCTCGCTCCGTGGTGGACGTACGATCGGCTCCTGCTGTCGTTCTTCCGCCCGGTGAGCGCGCTGACGCACCACGTCGATTACGCGCTCTTCCCCGACAGTCCCGTGCTGATGCACGCCCACAGCCTGCTCTGGTTCTTCGCGGTCGTGTACGCGGCGACGCTCGTCTACCGGGGAGTGCTCGGGACCACCGTGGCCGCCGGTTTCGCCGCGTTCCTGTACGCGGTCGATCACAACCACGGCCTGCCGGTCGGCTGGATCGCGAACCGGAACGCCCTCCCGGCGATCTTCTTCGGTCTGCTCTCGCTCCGCGCGTACCAGGCGGGGAGGGGCGGCTCGCGCGGCGCGGCGCTCGCCGGACCTTTCCTGTTCCTGCTCGGCCTCCTCGCCGGCGAGGTGACGCTCGGCGCGCTCGCGTACATGGTCGCGTACGCGTTCACGCTCGACGAAGAAAAGCCCGCGTCGCGCGCCACGGCGCTCGCGCCGTACCTCGTCACCGTCGTCGTGTGGCGGCTCGTGTACAACGCGCTCGGCTACGGCGCGCGCGGCTCGGGCCTGTACCTCGATCCGGTCCACGAGCCGGTCGCGTTCGCCGCGGCGCTCGTCCGGCGCATCCCGCTCCTCACGCTCGGGCAGATGGGCCTGCCCCCTGCGGAGGCGTACTACTTCGTCGCGGAGGGGCTCCGGCCGCTCGTCTACGGCGCGGCCGTCCTCGGGACGATCGTGACGGTCGTCGTGGTGTGGCCGCTCGCCCGGGCCGACCGCGTGGCGCGCTTCTGGACGTTCGGCGCGCTCCTCTCGCTCCCCCTCGCGTGCACCGCGTACCCCCACGGCCGGCTCCTCTTCTTCGTGGGCCTCGGCGCGATGGCGCTCGTCGCGATCCTGGTCCGGGACGCGTTCGCGCGGGCGGCGTGGCTTCCGCTCCAGCCGCTCTGGCACGTCGTGGCCCAGCCCTACCTCGCGGCGACGATGGGACTCCACGCGTTCCTCTCGCCGTTCCTGCTCTCGCTCAACGTGTGCAGCGTCGCGACGACGTCGGGCATCGCCACGCGCGCCGTACCGGACGCGATGCGAGCCGTCACCTCGCCGGAGGACGAGCTCTTCGTGCTGAACGCGCCCGAGTATTTCTCGGTGAACCTGATCCCGTTTTTCGCCCGGCTCGAGCACCGGACGGAGCCGAAGCGCCTCCGGATGCTCTCCATCGGCCCCGTGCCGCTCGAGGTCCACCGTAAGGCGCCGAACGTGCTGGACGTCCATTTCGTCGGCGGGCTCCTCGCGGACCCGCTGTCGCAGCTCTATCGGAGCGCGCGGCTACCCATGAACGTCGGAGACACGGTGAAGCTCGAGGGATTCACGGTGGAGGTGACCGCGGTCACGGAAGACGGCCGCCCCGAGCGCGCCTCGTTCACGTTCGCGGAGCCGCTCGAGAACCCGCGCTACCGGTTCCTCTCCTGGGCCGGCGAAACGTACGCCCGCTTCACGCCGCCTCCGATCGGAGGAACGGTGACGCTCTCCGCGGCGCACATGCCGTTCGAGGTGGG
>DASZXK010000058.1:0-133672 GCA_035545855.1 Polyangiaceae bacterium | reverse complement strand
TAAGAAGGCCTGATTCGTCACTCGCTGACAGGGCGTACACCCGGAAGGCCTCGCGGCCCCGGGTGTCGGTCTTTTGTGGCAGCGGCGACTCGCCGCCCTTCGGGCGGGCTCGACGCGACGACGGGGAGCATCGTGGGGTTTTGTTTGTGGGGGACGGTCCCCCGAGGCTTCCCTTGCGGTCCTCGGGCTTCGCCCTGCGGTCCTCGGGAACCTCTCCCCCTGCCGCGCCTGGCGGCGCGCGCTCGCCGTGCTCGCGGGGCCGTGAAACGGCTGGACCAATCGATTCATCCAGCCGATTCACGGTTCGCGCGCGACGCGCGCTCCGCCGGTAGGCGGGCGGGGGGAGAAGTTTTGCGAAGCAAAAAGCTTCGGGGGGCCAAGGCCCCCCGAAACCAAACCCCACGTGTCCTGAGCCGTTGGTGAAGCCGTTCGCGCCGGTCAGCTCTCGATGAAGCTCTTCAGCTGCTTGGAGCGGCTGGGGTGACGGAGCTTCCGGAGGGCCTTCGCCTCGATCTGGCGGATGCGCTCGCGGGTCACCTCGAAGTCCTGGCCGACTTCTTCGAGCGTGTGATCGCTCTTTTCGCCGATGCCGAAGCGCATGCGGAGGACCTTTTCCTCGCGCGGCGTGAGCGTCTTCAGGACCTTCCGGGTCTGCTCCGAGAGGTTCATGTTGATGACGGCGTCGGCGGGGCTGATGACGCTCTTGTCCTCGATGAAGTCTCCGAGATGTGAGTCTTCTTCCTCGCCGATGGGGGTTTCGAGGCTGATGGGCTCCTTCGCGATCTTCAGGACCTTCCGGACCTTGTCGAGCGGAAGCTCCATCTTCTCCGCGATCTCTTCGGGCGTCGGCTCGCGGCCGTACTCCTGCACGAGGTACCGAGACGTCCGGATGAGCTTGTTGATCGTCTCGATCATGTGCACCGGGATGCGGATCGTCCGGGCCTGATCGGCGATGGCGCGAGTGATGGCCTGGCGGATCCACCAGGTGGCGTACGTGCTGAACTTGTAGCCGCGCTTGTACTCGAACTTGTCCACCGCCTTCATGAGGCCGATGTTCCCCTCCTGGATGAGGTCCAGGAACTGGAGACCGCGGTTCGTGTACTTCTTCGCGATCGAGACGACGAGTCGGAGGTTCGCCTCGACGAGCTCCGCCTTGGCGCGCTCGGCCTTGCGCTCACCCGTCTGGATGGCGTCGTAGGTCTTGTTCGTCTCGACGAGGTCGATCTTCAGTTCTTCCTCGACCTTGCGAACGCCGCGCTGCGCGTCCTTCAGGGTGTCGTCGATCTCCTCGATGTCCGTGAACTCCACGCCGAGGCGCTGGGCGAGTGCGGCCGCTGCCTCCTCGCTGTCCTTCGCTTCCCGGACCATCCTGCGGAGCTGCTGCTTCGTCGCGCCCGCCTGCTTCTCGAGGTCCGCCGCCTTGCTGTCGGCGCGCTGGACCTTCTGGATGATGTTCTTCAGCTTCTGGACGATCTTGTCGATCGTCTTCTTGTTGAGGCGCATCTCCTGGAGCGTCTTCACGAGCTCGAGCTTCGTCTCGACGACTTCCTTGTCGATCGCCTTCTTCCGGACGTCGTTCGCGGTCTTCCGCTCCTCGGCGAGGTCCACGTTCTTCTTGTCCAGACGCTTCACGCGATCGATGAGCCGGATGATGCGGCGGTCCGCCTCTTCCTCGTCGAATTCGTGCTCTTCGTCCTCCGCGTCACGGACGATGTCCTTCACGCGGATCTTGTGGTTCCGGAGCCGTTCCCCGATGTCGATGATCTCGCGGACGGCGATCGGGCTGTTCAGGATGGACGCGAGAACCTCGTTCTCGCCCTCCTCGATGCGCTTGGCGATCTCGACCTCGCCTTCGCGCGTGAGGAGAGCGACGCTCCCCATCTTGCGGAGGTACATGCGGACGGGGTCGTTGCTCCGCCCGTAGTAGCCGTCCTCGCCCTCGGCGCCCTTCGGCGGGGTGGACGAGCTCGTGGACTCCGTCTCCTGGTTCGCCTTCGCGCCGCGCGCGGGGGCGGCCTCGTCCTCCGACATCCGGTTCTTCGCCGGGGCGATCTTCAGGTTCGCCGCGTCGTCGACGATCTCGATGTCCTCGCTGTCGAGCGTGTTGAGGACGTCGTCCATCTGATCCGGATCGACGTCGTCCCCCGGGAGCGCCTCGTTCACCTCGGCGTACGTGAGGAAGCCCTTCGTCTTGCCCAGGGCGACGAGGTCGTCGACGCCCTTGCCCTTCGCCTTCTTCTTCGGCGGACTCTCGGGGCGCTCGCTGTTCGGCTCGTCGTCGTCGTCGTCGAGGTCCGGCGCTTCGGCCTTCGCCTTGGCCCCCTTCGGCGGACGCGGCGGCTCCGAATCGAACGACTTCTTCGCGGGCTTCGCGGCGCCGTTCGTCTTTCCGGGCTTGCTCTCCGCGGAGGCGGCCTTGCCGTTCGGAGCGGCGGTCTTCGCTTCGATCTTGCCGTTCGCCTTCGGCTTCGCCTTCGCTTCGGGTTCCTTCTGCGGAGGCTTCGCCTTTCCGTTCGTCACGGGGCTCTTCTCAGGGGCCTTCTTCGCAGTGCCCGCGCTGGGCTTGACCGAGCGGTCCGACTTCTTCGCTCCCACCGGATTACCTCTCTCTATCTGTTTCGGGCTCAGAGCCCGTGTCGCTCACGGACGCGGCGTGCTTGCTCGCCGAGCAGTGCCATCTCGCGGTCGAAGTCCCCCGACGATCTCGAGAGTTCCTCGATCACCTCGGACTTGTGTCGCGAAAGCTCCAGTCGCTTCAACTTCTCGACGTTTCCCAAGAGCTCCGCTTTCGCATCCGTGACGGTCTGGTGCCGGGGGGCGGCCAGACGCGCAGCCGCGAATGGATGGATCGAGCCTGGCAGCTTAGCAAGCAGATGTTCTGGGGATGCAGCCAGGGCCGGGTTTTGACGCAGCGCAGCAATGGCGATGGCGGCCTCGCCGTCCAGGATCGTGGCCGAATCGAACACGTCCGGGTCGTCGAGGAGGCTAGGGAAATCGAGCAGAGCCCCCAGGATCTCGAGGGCGATGTCCCGGCGCCTGGCCCGGGATCGGGCGCGTTCCGGGGGCGCGGCGAGCGGCTGGGGCTCGGCACGCCCCTGCTCCGCGCGGAGGAGCACGGCGCTCCACGCGCGCAGGGTGACGGCGTCTCCGTGAGTCAGGCTCGCGGCTCGCTGATTGGCGTGTCGCTCGGCGACGGCACGAGCCGCGGGATCCTCGATTCCCTCGATGAGCTTCGCCGCCGAGTTCACGAGGGAGGCGAGATGCTGGGGGGAATTGCTGTCCGTGCAGCGGTCGAAGACGGCGTCGAGGAGGTAGGTCTCGAGCGCGCGCCCCGCGCGGACGGCGTTCGCGATCGCCTCGGGACCGCCGGCCCGGACGAGCTCGTCCGGATCCTTCCCCGCCGGCGCGGTCGCGACGCTCGCGACGAGACCGGCGGCCTTGCACGGCTCCTGCGCCGAGACGACGGCGCGCTTGCCGGCCGAGTCCGCGTCGAAGAAGAGCGTCACGTTCTGGGAGTAGCGGCGGAGCTGCCGCGCCTGCTCCTCCGTGAACGCCGTTCCGAGCGGCGCGACGACGTTCGCGATTCCCCGCGCGTGCAGGCTCACGACGTCGAAGTTTCCTTCCACGACGATCGTGCGGTCCTCGCGGCGAACGGCGCTCCGCGCCTGGTAGAGCCCGAAGACGGCCTCGCGCTTCTTGTAGACGGGGGACTCCGGGGAGTTCAGGTACTTCGCGGGAGGGTCTCCGGATCCGCCCATGGACGCGACGCCCGCGCGGCGGAGTTCCTCTTCCGTGGGCTCGTCGAGCGTTCGCCCGCTGAATCCGACGATCTTTCCGTCCAGATCCACGATGGCGAACATCAGACGATGACGGAAGCGGTCGTAGTGCCCGGGGCCCGACTTCCGCGGAACGAGGAGGCCCACGGCTTCGGCGGCGCGCACGCTCGTCGCGCCGCCCTCGCGAACGTAGGTCGCGAACCGGTCCCAGCCGTACGGCGCGTATCCGAGGCGGAAGCCCCGGATCGCGTCCGCCATCGGGCCGTCCTTCGCGGAGAGATCCATCCCTCGGCGTTCGAGCTCCTTCACGGCGTATCCGGCGAGCGGGTTGTGCCGGAGCTCCCGCTCGAAGAACGCCGCCGCGGCCTCCCCGGCGACGTAGAGCTCTTCGCGACGCTTCCTCGCTTCGGCCTGCTCCCGGATCTCCCGATCCGATCCCGTCTCCACGACCTCGATGCCCTGTCGCTCGGCGATGTAGCGGACGGCGTCCACGAAGGAGAGGCCGTCGAGCTCGCGGAGGAACTTGATGGCGTCACCGGACGCGTTGCAGCCGAAGCAGTGATAGAAGCCACGCTCCTCGTTCACGTTGAAGCTCGGCGTCTTCTCCTTGTGGAACGGGCAGAGGCCGATGTGCGCGCGACCGCGTTGCGTGAGCTTCACCCGCTCGCCGACGATCGCGACGATCCTCGCCTCGCGCTTGACTCGGTCGATCGTTTCGTCGGCAATCATGCGGAGGGAGTCGCGCAGCGGGACGGACGGGAGCGGTCTCGATGGGAGGACCGAGGGGCGCGCCCCGGCACGCGCCCGCCCCGAGAGCGGACTCTCCGAGCGAGCCCAGGCATGCACAGAAATTTCGCTCGAGGGAAGGCCGGGACGGCGATTCCTGGAGCGATTTTTGAGGTCCCGGGCTGGACACTGAACTAAAGAGCAGTATCATACAAGAACCGTGCTCGCCCTGCCGAGGAAGAACCCCAAGTCCCCCTGGGAGTCCTCCCACGTGGAGTACCTGGGGGACCCGCCGCCTCAACCGCTCGAGGTCATCGAGGACGATTCGAAGAGCATCCTCTCGGAGAACGCGAGCCCCGACGTCGGTTTTCGCTTCAGTGTGAACGCGTACCGCGGCTGCTATCACGGGTGCGCCTACTGCTACGCGCGTCCGTCGCACGAGTACCTCGGCTTCGGCGCCGGCGTGGACTTCGAGCGGAAGATCGTCGTGAAGCGCCGCGCCCCCGCGCTCCTCCGCGCGGCCCTCCAGAAGAAGTCGTGGGTCAGGCAGACGGTCGCGCTCTCCGGAAATACGGACGCGTATCAGCCCCTCGAAGCGACGTACGAGCTCTCCCGCGGCTGCCTGGAGGTGTTCGCGGAGTTCGAGAACCCCGTCCACGTCATCACCAAGGCACCCCTGATCGAGCGAGATCTGGACTTGCTCGGGCCCATGGCCGCGGCGGGCCTCGCCTCCGTGAGCATCAGCGTACCGTTCTGGAACGCGGAGAACGCGCGCAAGGTCGAGCCCGGCGTGGCGACGCCGCAGCGAAGAATCCTCGCCGTCGAGCGCCTCGCGGCGGCCGGCGTCCCGGTGAACGTTCTCGTCGCCCCCATCATCCCGGGCCTGACGGACAAAGACGTCGTACACGTCCTCGAAGCCGCGGCCAGGGCCGGGGCGACTTCCGCGTCCCGGGTCATGCTGCGGCTCCCGGGCAACGTCCTCCCCGTCTTCGAGGAGCGCATCCGCGAGGGGTTTCCGCTCGCCGCGGAGAAGATCCTCGCGCGGACGCGGGAGGTCCGCGGCGGCAAGCTGAACGATCCGCGCTTCGGCTCGCGGATGCGCGGGGAAGGGGAATACGCCGACGCCATCCACCACCTCTTCGAGACCACGGCGAAGCGGCTCGGCCTCTCCACTCGCCGGGAAGGAGGGAGCGCCGAAGAGCCCGTGCTCTCGAGTCAGGCGGAGACGAAGGCACGGCCGGTCTCCGCTGGGCGCCCGGTTCCGCCTCGCGGTCAGCTCTCGCTCTTCGAATTCTAGGACGGGGGCACCGGAGGCTCAGAGCTTCGCGAGCCGCCCTCCGTCGACTAGCACCGCGGCCCCCTGCACGAACGACGCGTCCGGAGACGCGAGGAAGACGATCACCTCCGCGACCTCCTCCGGTTTGCCGACGTCCGCCTTGTTGATGCGCTCGAGGCCGGACTTCACGTTCGGATTGTCCCAGAGCATCGGCGTCCCGATGGCGCCCGGAAGCACGGCGTTCACGCGGATCCTCTTCGCTTTTCCCTCGATGGCCGCGCTGTGCGTCAGGGAAACGAGAGCGGCCTTGGCGGCGGCATAGGCCGCGACCTCGGCGGTCGTCTCCACGGCGTGCACGCTCGATACGTTCACGATCGCGCCGCCCTCGCGCATTTCTCGAAACGCCGCGCGGATGAAATAGAAGGCGCCGAGGAGATCGACTCGCAGCACCGACTCCCAGTCCGCCGTCGTGTGTTCCTCGAGCGGCTTGACGATCATGATGCCCGCGCTGTTCACGACGACGTCGAGCCGTCCGAAGCGGTCGAGGCAGCGCGACGTCACGGACTCGACGTCCGCTTCGTGAGACACGTCGCAGGCGACGCCCCAGGTCCGGCTCTCCGGCGAGCTCGCGCCGAGCTCCTTCGCGGCGCGGACCGCGCGTTCGTCGCGGTCGACGACGCAGACGGCTCCGCCCTCGCGGAGAAAGCTCCGTGCCGTCGCGAGGCCGATCCCGCTCGCCCCGCCGGTGACGAGCGCGACCTTGCCGCGGAACCGTTCGCAGCTCGTCATGCGGCTACCCCGGGGCGTCGACGGGCTCGCGCGGCGCCTTCCCGCGCGGGAGATGTGATTCGGGAAAGACGCTCGGCGGATCGTCCGCCCACTCGAGCGGCGCCACCGGAACTCTCAGGCAGATGCTCTGCGTCGGCAGCACGGCTCGCCAGGACTCGACGAGCTTCTTGTAAGCATGCCCGACGGGCCGCGGGTTTCGATCCAGGTCGTAGAGGCCGAGCGGGTTCACCCTTCCGCGGTCCTCCCGGAGCGCGGAGTCCCAGTCGACCTGATCCGTGAGCGAATACCAGGTGAACCCGACGATGGGCATGCCCTTGTTGCGGACGCGGAGGACGTTCGCCCACTCCTTCCAGAGCCAGTTCACTGCCTCGTCCCCGTTCGGACCCTGGAGGAGGTTCGTCTCGGTGTGCATCACCGGCAGCAGGTACCGCTCGTAGTACTGCGTCGTGAGCTCGTCGTAGCCGAACACCTCTCCCGCCGGGCGCGTGCTCCCGTCCGGTGAGACCCGGTGCTCGTTCGTCACGTAGTAGTCGTTCCCCATGATGCAGTTGTGCTTGAGATGGTGCTCGAGGAAGAAGTGGTATTCCTCGCGGCTCAGGCCGTTGTCCATCAGGTACTCGTACATCTCGGAGTCCACGCGGCGCCCGTAGTTCAGATCGAGCGAGAGAAACCGGCGCGCGTTCATCACCTCCGCGGCGTGGATGGCCGCCGGATCGTCCGCGTGGAAGTACTCGGTGGACTCGCTCTGCACGAAGATCGCGTCGGGGCGTACGGCCAGGATCCGGTGCATCGCGAGGACGTTCGCGGTCACCAGGTGCTTCAGCGCCGTGACGAACGTCCGATCCGTCGTGCCCTGCTCGTTCCACCACCCGAATCGGGCCGAGAAGAGCGCGCAGATGAACATCTCGTTCACCGGCGTGTAGAGCTGAATCCACGGGAAACGAGCGGCGAAGGCTCCGGCGAATTCCGCGAACAGTCGCGGAAAGTCCGGGTTCTGGAAATCGCCGAGCCAGTCGGGGACTCCGAAATGGCAGAGGTCCGCGATCGGGTAGATCTTCCGACGCTTCAGCTCCGAGAAGGCGACGTCGGTGAACTCCCAATCGTAGCTCCCGTGACGGCGCCAGAGCCAGTGGAGCGGCGGCCCGTACCGGAGGAATGCGACTCCGATCTCCTCCACGGCGTCGAAGTCCTCGGACCAGTGCCGGTAGTGCCCACACTTCGCGAGCTCGTCGACGCGCCGGCGCTCGGATCCGATGGTCGGGTAGCTGCACTCGATCCCGGTCGCGAACATGAAGTCGCCGTGCATTCGTCACGGAGCAGCAACCCCCGTGCCGGCCTCCGCTTCGCGCGTCTCGGGAACCCAATCGGCGAACTGCTTCTGCGTCTCGGGGAAGTGGATGGACAGGAATTCCTGCAAGGCCAGGCGGAGCTCGAACGCGAGGGAATGCGCAGCCTCGCCGGCGGAGACGTCTCTCGGCCGGCCCTTCCACTCGGCGCTCACGGCGCGCCGCTCGAGCTCCTGCCACCGCGCCAGCGCGGTCGGGCTCAGCCGGCCCGCTCGTAGCCGGATGCGCTCGCGGATCCGGTGAATGTCGTCGAACAGCTCCTGGTAGCTCGGAAGAGGCGCGTCCATCGCCGAGGGCTCGAGCAACAAGTGCGCCCGTTGCGCCCCCGCCGAAGCGTCGAGAAGACCGGTGCTCCGCCGCTCGCCCGACGACTCGAACGACGCGGCCGTCACCGGCGGAACGCCACGGTGGGGGCGATCTCCCCGCCGGTTCTCCGCTACGCCCGTCCGTCGGCGGGCGTGAGCCCGCCCTCCACGCGCCCCGCCCGCACCGATTCGATCAGCGACCCACGAAGGACGCCGGCCCCTGCGGCTCCCGATCCGGCGGCTTGCGACCGAGCTCGCGCTCGAGCTCCGGCTGGAGCTGCTCCTGAGCGGCGGAGAGACGGACGCCGACGTGGTGGTCCTGGACGAGCGTCCAGCCGAGAAAGCCGGCGCCCGCGGTGGCGCAGAGCCCGATGGCCGCGAGGAGCAGGCTGCCGTCCGCCGGTGGCAGAGGCTCGTTCCACGACCGTGTGGACACGATCGCGCAGACCAGGAACGACGTCAGCGCCACGACGTTCAAGGCGAGGTGCTGGAGCCCGACCCCCTTCGCGCGGGACGTTCGTGGGATCGCGAGCCAGTCCACGAATCCGGGAAGCGCCGCCGCTCCGGCCGACACCACGCCGACCCAGCTCGAGATCGTCGCGAACCGGAACCAGAACGTATCCTGCGTGCTCGCATAGACGATGAACGTGACGACGGTCGCCGTGTAGAACGCGACCGGGAACGCGACCAGCATCGGATGGATGGGATGGCCGAACAGTTTCGCCTTGCTGTACATGAATCACCTCCCGCGACGAACCGGGCGCCGAACAGCCGGTCGCCTTCGCGGCTCGTCGAAACCGCGGATGAGGCAAGGGGCGTACCGAGCCAGCTTCACGCCGACGAGGCCGAGCCCCGGCCGCCGAGCGTCCGCTCGCGGCTGGCGCGCGCGGCACTCGCCAGAAACCATCCGAGCAGCACGAGCCAGAGACCCTGCACGGCTCCGCTTCCGAAGAAGCGGACGGACCCTCCGAACGTCATCAGCACCCCGACGGCGATGAGGAGCCAGCCGAACGCCGACCCCACGGCGCCTGCCCAGAGGGTCGCAGTCACGCGATTCTTGCTCAGGGCCCACAAGATGGAGCGCAGGACGCGACCCCCGTCGAGCGGAAAGCCCGGGACGAGGTTGAAGACCCCGAGGGACAGGTTCACGGGGCCGAGCCACAAGAGGAGCGTCGTGGCCGCGCCCGCGGACCGGAGCGCCTGGACGGGCGCGGATTGCACGAGCCCGGGGTGCTCGGCGTGCAGCGCCCAGGCTCCGGCCGCGCTCGCGCCGATTCCGACCGCGACGCTCGTGAAGGGGCCGACGATGGCCATCCAGAACTCGCGCCCCGGCGTCGCGGGCTCTTCGTCGATCTGGGCGATGCCGCCGAGCATGAACAGCGTGATGCCGCGCACCTTCGTGCCCTGCGCCTTCGCGACGACGGCGTGAGAGAGCTCGTGGAGGAGCACCGAGGAGAGGAAGGCGACGGCGGCGCCGATCGAAACGGCCCAGACGAGGGCCGGCGACCAATCCGGGTGCCACCTCGGCAGCGTGCCCCGGCCGAGGCTCGTGGCCACCAGGAAGAAGACGACGAGGAGCGTGGCGTCCAGGCTCACGTCGACGCCGAAGAGGCGGCCGACGTGCAAGCCCGTCCCGGTCGTGGTGGTGTTCCGCGGCGGCGACGATGAATCCTTCGGGAGCGACGAGGCCATGTCGGCGAACCGGAGCAATGACCGTGCTCGGCGCGGAAAGCGGGCGCCCGCGAACGTCCGGGCACGGAGGTTGCGAGCGTCTGGCGGCATGAAGAAGTACTGGTCGCGAGACGTCACGGAGAACAGCCACGCGCTCGACCTCGAACCGTCGGTCTTCTCGCGCTCCGCGATCGAGATCGCCCGTTCCCTGAAACGTTCGGCGGAACGCAGCCGGAACCGGAAAGGGTCCCCGTTTCGTTCGGCCATGTCCATGCTCACGTTCTTCGAGAACCGGGCGGGCAAGACGCTCTCGGCGGCCCGGAGGCGGAAGCTCGCGCAGGCGAAGGCGGAGCTCCGGTCCCTCTTCGGTCGACCCCCCACGCGAGCGGCCCGTCCGCGTCGGAGGGCGTCGAAGAAGCGCACGACTCGCCGCGCCGGCGGAGCGTCGAAGAAGCGCACGACTCGCCGCGCCGGCGGGGCGTCGAAGAAGCGCGCGACTCGCCGCGCCGCTCGCCCCCGAGCCCGCTGACCGTCCGTGGTCGCTCGCGACCGGGGCAGGCCGGCGAAGCGGGGCTCGGCCGTCGAGAACGCAGGGACGAGCCAGATCTTCCGGGCTCCGGGCACCCGGTGCTCGTCCGTTCCGTGCCCCTTTTCACCCAGGGTTCCTCGTGTTAGACGCGCCCGGAACTTTCCACCCCAAAACCGCGCGAGAACTCGCGGGCGAGGGGCCCCAAAACATCCGAGACCGAGGCGAACAAGAAGATGGACATCTCCAAGAGTGCGGCAGGCAACACCGGCAAGATCATGCAGGTCATCGGACCCGTGGTCGACGTGGAGTTCCCGCCGGGCAAGCTCCCCAACATCCTGAACGCCCTCCTCGTCTCCAACCCGAACATCTCCGCCCAGGCGGACAACCTCGTGCTCGAGGTCGCGCAGCACCTCGGTGAATCCGTCGTCCGCGCGATCGCCATGGACTCGAGCGAAGGCCTCGTTCGCGGCGCGGTCGTGAAGGACACCGGAAACCCCATCATGATGCCCGTCGGCCCCGAGACGCTCGGGCGCATCATGAACGTCGTCGGTCAGCCCGTGGACGAGCGCGGTCCCGTCGCCGCCAAGAAGGCGTCGCCCATCCACCGCGCGGCGCCGAGCTTCGTGGACCAGTCGACGACGGTCGAGATCTTCGAGACCGGCATCAAGGTCATCGACCTCCTCGCCCCGTACCGGAAGGGCGGGAAGATCGGCCTGTTCGGCGGCGCCGGCGTCGGCAAGACGGTGCTCATCCAGGAGCTCATCAACAACGTCGCGAAGGCGCACGGCGGCGTGAGCTGCTTCGCAGGCGTCGGCGAGCGGACTCGTGAGGGCAACGACCTCTTCCTCGAAATGCAGGAGTCGAAGCTCGAGACCGGTGAGCCCGTGCTCTCGAAGACGGCGCTCGTGTTCGGTCAGATGAACGAGCCCCCGGGCGCCCGCGCCCGCGTCGCGCTCAGCGCACTCACGTGCGCGGAGTACTTCCGCGACGAGCAGGGCCAGGACGTGCTCCTCTTCGTCGACAACATCTTCCGCTTCACGCAGGCGGGCTCGGAAGTGAGCGCGCTCCTCGGCCGCATGCCGAGCGCCGTCGGCTATCAGCCGACCCTCGCGACGGAGATGGGCGCCCTCCAGGAGCGCATCACGTCGACCACGAAGGGCTCCATCACGAGCGTGCAAGCCATCTACGTTCCCGCCGACGACCTCACGGACCCGGCGCCCGCGACGGCCTTCGCTCACCTGGACGCGACGACCGTGCTCTCCCGTGCGATCGCCGAGCTCGGCATCTACCCCGCCGTCGACCCGCTCGACTCCACGAGCACCATGCTCGACCCGCAGATCATCGGCGAGGAGCACTACGACGTCGCCCGTGGCGTCCAGCAGACGCTCCAGCGCTACAAGGACCTCCAGGACATCATCGCCATTCTCGGCATGGACGAGCTCAGCGAAGAAGATCGCCAGATCGTCGCGCGTGCGCGGAAGATTCAGCGGTTCCTCTCGCAGCCGTTCTTCGTCGCGGCGCAGTTCACGGGCCTCCAGGGCAAGTACGTGCCGCTCAAGGAGACGATCGCGGGCTTCAAGGAGATCCTCTCCGGCGCGCTCGACGACATCCCCGAGCAGGCCTTCTACCTGAAGGGCGGCATCGAGGACGTGAAGGCCGCGGCCCAGAAGATGAAGGAAGCGTCCTGAGCATGGCCGAAGGCGCGATCGACCTCGAGATCGTCACGCCCGACGGGGTGGCGCTCAAGGAGAAGGTGTCGAGCCTCACCGCCCCGAGCGTGGACGGTGAGTTCGGCGTCCTGCCCGGGCACAGCCCGCTCCTCGCGGCGCTGAAGACGGGCATCGTCTCCTACATGAAGGACGGCACCGAGGTGAAGGTCGCCGTCGGCTCCGGGTTCGTGGAGGTCATGAACGACCGCGCCGTCCTCCTGACGGATCACCTCGCGCTGAAGGATCAGATCGACCCGGTGCAGGCCCGTCTGGATCTGAAGGACGCGGACGAGGGTCTGGAAAGGTACGCCGGGGAGCCCGGCGCGGCGGAGTACCTCGAGCTCATGCGCAAGGAGCTCTGGGCCGCGGCGCAGCTCACGCTGTACGGAGATCCGCCTCCGCCCACGGTGCACACGTACTACGAGGCCGCCTCCCGCTCGATCGAGGCCTCCGTCACCCCGTCCGAGACACCCGAGCACTGAGCGGTTCGGCCACCGGGCGCGGTCAGTCGCGGGCCGAAGCGGCCAAAAGGCGAGTCTCGCTCGCTTTCCGGCCGCCCGTTCCTGTAAGATTCGCGTATGCGCGACCAGGGGATTTCTTCGGCAGCGAGGGGTTTCGTCGTCATTTCGGCTCTCGGGTTCGGAGCGACCGCGTGCGGCGGCAGCGACGACAAGGCCCCCGCGGCCACGACGGGCATCACGGCGGACACCATCACCTGGACCTCCGGGGATTTCGTCGTCCCGCCCGACGAGGACTTCGAGTGCTTCTACACGGACCTCATCACGGACCGTGAGCTCAGTGTGCTTTCGGCCGGGGCCAAGCAGGGCATCGGCGGACATCACGTGTCCGTCTACTACGTCGACAATCCGCGTCCCCCCGGTCGCCAGAACTGCGCCGGCAACACCGAGATGGTCGACTGGCACTTCGTCGTCGGTGCGGGCGGCGAGGGCAACACGCTCGAGGGCGTCGCGTCGCTTCCGCCCGGCCTCGCCATCAAGGTCCCGAAGGGGAAGCAGTTCATGGTGCAGACGCACTACATCAACGCGACGGGCGAAAATCAGACGGTGCACGATCAGCTCATCGTTCACCTGATCGACCCGAAGGACGTGAAGTCCTATGCGTCGGACTTCGTCATCGACGACGACCAGTGGGAGCTCGCGCCTCAGAGCAAGCTCACCTCCACGATGACTTGCACGACCCAGCAGGAGGTCAAGCTCGCGATGCTCCTCGGGCACATGCACGAGCACGGGACCCACTACACGCTGGAGACGCTCGACGCCCAGGGGCAGGCCACCGTCGTCTACGACCACGACTGGATGCCCTCCTATTCTTCCCACCCACCCATCCTGAAATACACGATGGAAGATCCGCTGACGTTTCCGGCGGGCACCAAGTTCCGTCAGACGTGCACCTGGGACAACGAGAGCGACCGGACGCTCATCTTCCCGACGGAGATGTGCATCGGGTTCGGGTATTACTTCCCCGGAGAGAGCCGCCTTCAGTGCGAGCGGGACGCGACGCCGTGATGCGACGGCCCGGCGCGGCCTGGACGCTCCCCCTCCTCGTGGTTCTGGCTGCATGCTCGTCGAGTGACGACGCGGCCCCGTCGCGGCACTCGGTCGGCGAGAGTGACGGCGGGGCAGACGCCGGCCACGACCCGACCCCGGCGGAGTCCTGCGTCCGGCGCGGTGACAAGGGGAACGCCATCGGCGTCGGGGAGTACTGCACGCCCCAGGGCCATCAGTGCGCGGGCTTCGACGGCGCGCCGATCTGCCTCGCGGACGTCGCGCAGGATCAGTGGTTTTGCACCCGGGTGGGCTGCACGACCGACGACCAGTGCGGCGCGGGAGCGTTCTGTCTGCACAACCCGGCCGGCTCCGCCTGCGTGCTGGATCGATGCCAGCCGAAGGACTCCGGCACCCCCGACGCGCACTGATACGACTTGAACGACCGCGGCCACGGTCACTCCCAGGATCTCACATGAAGCGATTCCAGAACGGAGCTCTCTTCGCAGCGCTCGCCGCGAACCTCTGCCTCGCCGCCGGCTGCAGTAGCAAGAAGGACGCTCCCGCGACGAACGCGTCCGAGCTTTCCTTCGCGACGGCGGACTTCACGGTGACGGCGGGCGACGAGAAGTACCTCTGCTTCACGAAGACGCTCGACGAAGACATCTGGGTGGACAGGTTCAGCCACGGGGCGGTCGACGTCGTCCACCACATGGTCGTCGTGAAGACGCTCGCGCCGGAGCCGGAGGAGCCGTTCGAGTGCCCCACGTTCTTCAAGACGACGTGGATCCCGCTGTTCGCGACGGGGACGTCGGACGCCGAGCTCGTGACTCCGCCGGGCTCGAGCTTCGCGCTGCCGAGAGGGACGCAGCTCCTCATGCAGCTCCATCTGTTGAACTCCACGGCCGACGACGCGACGCGGTCACTCGACGTTCGCATGCACACCGTGCCGAAGACGGACTCGGAAGCGGGCATTTACGGGTTCGGAACGACGCTCATCACGCTCCCGCCCGGCAAGACGACGACCGTCACGAACGACTGCGTCGTGAAGGACGACGTCGACGTCTTCGCGGTGTTCCCGCACATGCACACGCTCGGGAAGTCGCTCAGCTTCGAGCTCGGGCCGGACAAGGACCACCTCCACGAGGAGTACAAGGTGGACCCGTGGAACTTCGGCGAGCAGTTCATCGCCCCGCACCCGCTGCACCTCAAGGCGGGTGACTACACGCGCACGTCCTGCACCTTCGACAACACCCGCACGGACACCGTGACGTTCGGCGAGAGCACCGAGAACGAGATGTGCTTCTTCACGGCGTTCCGGACGGGCTTCCACGGCCTCGCGGGCTGCGTGGAGCTCGGCGGATGGGCGAAATTCACCCCGCACGGAGACGGCGGCGTCCCCGAAGGCGGAGCTTCGGACGGCGGTGCGGGAGTCGTGGACTCGGCCGCGTGCGCGAAGGTGACCGCGAACGAGCTCGGCATCGGCGCGGCCTGCACGAAGAGCGGCGGGGAGTGCGGCGCGGGGCTCTCCTGCACCGTCGACCTCTACGGCGGGGACGCCTCCGGTCTGTGCATCAAGGTCGGCGGCTGCACCGCGTCCGCGGATTGCGGCACCGGCGCGACCTGCTGCGCCCCGGCGCAGGCGGGCGGCGCGATCAAGATCTGCGTGCCCGATCCCTGCCGCCCGACGGACTGCACGCCTTCAAACTGAGCGAGCCGGATCACGGGCCTCCGTCGACCGCGACGCGGGCCCGTTCGGCGGCGTCGAAGACCTCGAAGGGCCGATCGAGGACGACCCGGCCGTCCGCGACGACGCGGACGTTCCAGAGGCCGAGCGGATCGCCCGGCGTGAAATCCAGCCGCCGCTCGTAGCGGGATTCTCCGGCCCTCACCCGCTCCATCCCGGTGATGGGGCCGCGGGGGGGCTCGGGCTCGGCCTGGGCCTTTCGCGGGGCCCGGCGCTTCGGCATCGGGGGCCGGGTGATCGTCCACTCCACGGATTCCTCGCGCGGCAGGGGGCCGCCGAACTCCACGCGGAAGCCCTGGGTCTGCTTGGCCGTGTCGAGCTCGAACGGGATCTCGCGCCGCTCCTCGATTTGCCCGCCGAAGAAGATCCCGAATTTCGCGGTGGGCCCGGGGGAGGGCGCGGGAGGCCTCTGGCAAGCGAGCAGGACGAGGGCCGCGGCGCCGGGGCCGATGAGCCGGGAACGCGTCACGATCGGTTCGCCTCGAGTGCCGCCGCCATCCGGGCGAACGCGGTGACGTCCAGCGTCTCGCCGCGCGCGTCGAGATCGATGCCCGCGTCCGCGGCGAGCCGCGCGAGCGACGCTGCGTCCACGCCGGGGAGTCCCTTCCAGGCGTTCCTGAGCGTCTTCCTTCGCGCCGCGAACGCCGCGCGCACGACGGCGCGGAACGTAGCGGTCTCCTCCGCGATGGGCGGGCGATGCGGGGTGAGCACCACGACGGCGGAATCCACGTTCGGTTGCGGATAGAACGCCCCGCGGCGCACGACGAACGCCCGTTCGACGCCGAACGCGGCCTGCACGAAGACGGAGAGCCCGCCGTAGTGCTCGGTGTCTGCCTTCGCAGCCAGGCGATCGGCGACCTCGAGCTGGACCATGTACACGACGCGCTCGACCCGCGAAGCGAGCCCGACGGTCCGCTCGAGGAGCGGCCCCGTGATCTGGTACGGGAGGTTTCCCGCGAGCGTGCGCGGCCCGGTCGCGCGCTCGAACAGCGATTCGTAGTCGACCGCCTTGGCGTCGGCCTCGACGATCTCGAGCGCCCCGCTCGCGACGGCTTCCGGGAACCCGTCCCGGAGCGCCGGGACGAGATCGCGGTCCCGCTCGATGGCGATCACGCGGCGGGCGCGCGCGAGGAGCGGCGCCGTGAGCGACCCGAGGCCGGCGCCGATCTCCACGACCGTCCCGCCCGGCGGCGTCGTGGCGAGCTCCGCGATGCGGCTCGCGATCCCCTCGTCGGCCAGGAAATTCTGTCCGAAGGAGCCCTTCGGGCGAAGGCCGCGCGCGAGGAGGGCGTGCTTCGGTCCTCTCCCGTCGATCATCGGCGCTCGGGGTCCCTCGGAGGCGGATGCGACGGCGCCGCGACGCTCTTCGAGAGCGTTCGCGGGCGGACGCGGAGCGACGTCACTCCGAGGTGGCGGAGCGCACGCTCTCCGACGGTCTCTGCCGTCCGCGCACGGACGGACACCGCCGCGTTCACGGCGCGCGAGACGATGTTCCGCTCCGTCTCGAAGCCGTCGTCCAGCGTGAGGCGGACCCAGCGGACCTCCGTGCGCCGGCGCGACGCGTGCGAGAGCGCTTCGACGATCTCGGGGCGCTTCCCCGGATCCGGCGCGGGCGACCACACGTAGACGATGCTCGCTCGGGGTTTCGAGGTCAGGATTTCCCCGAGCGCCTCGGCGATCGCGTGATCCGTCTTCGATCGTTCCGGCTCCAGGCGGGGCGGCGAGGGGATCCCGAAGGCGGAGAGGTAGCCGCGGAGCACGCGGTCGACGGGATCGGGCGCGTGCACCGGCAGTGGCGAAAAGGGCGCCCGGTCCGACAGCGCGAGCGCGCGGCGAGCGAGGTCCGTCCGATCCCGCGTGGAGCCGCCGTTTCCCTCGAGCGGGCGCAGGTGCTCGGCCACGCGTGCCGCGACGTCGCCCGGATCGAGGCCGCTCCGGTCCGAATCCAGGGTGCCCGTCCCGTGGGCGAGCGCGGCGAGGAGGTCCGTCGTGTGCGTGGGGCCCCGGCCGGGCAGGAGCTTCACGAGCTGGCGCGCGCCGCACACGACCAGCCCGACCATGTCTCCGCGGGAGAGATGCGCCTCGATCACGGCGGCGGCCTCGTCGATGGAATGGTCGAGCGGGGCTCGCCCCGGGACGCCCGCCCAGAGCTCCACGGAGGCGTCCACGACGACCCAGATGACGTCTCGCTCCTCCTGCTCGTGGTCCCGCACCATGAGCTTGCCGCGTCGCGCCGACGCCTTCCACGCGACGCGCTTCAGCGGGTCTCCCGCCCGGTGCTCGCGGATTTCCCGGAGCTCGTAGCCGTCCCCCGACAGCGCTCCGGGCCGGCCCGCGTCGGTGATCGTCCGGCTGCGTCCCCCGCGCGCGCCGCGGGCGATCACTCGATACGGCGCCGGCATCACCTCGAGCCCGAACGGATTCGCGAACGTGAGCGGGATCTCGAAGAGGCCCGGCGAGCCGCGGACCTCGAGCGAAAGCCCGAAGATCCCGTGGCGCCCGACGCGGGGCGCGACGACTCGCACGGTGACGGAGAGGCGCCCGCCCGCGGGGACCTCGCCCGA
Source organism: Polyangiaceae bacterium (assembly GCA_035545855.1). GTDB lineage: Bacteria > Myxococcota_A > Polyangia > Polyangiales > Polyangiaceae > DASZVB01. The sequence goes on along the minus strand of DASZXK010000058.1, from coordinate 115,729 downwards.
GCTCGGGGAGATCTCGATGTCGAGATCCGGCGCCGCGACCGCGCGGAGCGCCACGTAGCGGGCGGCGCGGGTGTCCCGGTTCCGGACCTCCGCCGCGAGCTCCACGACCTCGCCGCGCGCGACGCGCCGGGACTGGCCCTTCTCCCGCCATACCATCTCGAACCCGGCGGCGCGGACCCTCGCCACGGAGAGCAGCGTCACGGAACGCGCGACGGCGAGCCCGACGACGATCGCGCCGCCCCACGCCAGCACCGCGGGGGACACGGTGAGGAGGCCCGCGCCCATCACCGCCACCGCGGCGGCGGCCACGTGAGTCGCGTTCCGGGTGGGATAGAGCTGCATCCTTCGCTCAGCTCCGCGCGTCTTCCCAGCGTTCGCGGACGAGGGCCTCGACGAGCGCCTTTCCGCGATGGGGGAACACGGGGTGCGGTTCCGCGGCGAGGGCGTCCGCGAGCCGATTCGCGGCCTCCGCCGGGGTCTTCCCCGTCTCGTCCGCCTCGCGGAGGATCCGCCTCGTGACGACGTAGACGGCGTTCTCCCACGTGCGCCCGAAATGCCGGACGATCGCCGGGTCTTCGGGGAGGGAGCCGTATTGCTCGTTCGCGCAGCTCACGATCCCCATCCGGTTCGCGACGAAATCCGGCACGTACGTGATCTTCCTCCCGGCGAGCGCGTGGTCGTCTCGGGCCTCGTCCTCGAGCTGGTTGTTCGCGGCGCCGCACACGACACGGCACCCGAGGCGCGGAATCGTCCGCGGCGAGAGCACCGCGCCGAGCGCGTTCGGCGCGAAGACGTCGCATGGCTCGTCGAAGATGGAGTCGTCGTCGGGCAGGACGGCGCGGACGGTGACCGGTTTCCCGGCGAAGCGTGCTCCGAGCTCCCGGACCAGCGCCGCGTCGACGTCCGAAGCGACGATCTTCGCGGCGCCGCGCTCGAGGAGCGTCTGGATCATCGCCGAGCCGACGTTCCCGGCGCCCTGCATCGCGATCGTCTTCCCTGCGAGCGTCCCGAGCCCGAGGTGATCGAGCGCCCCCTCCATCGCGCAGACGACGCCCACCGCCGTCGCGGGGGACGGATTGCCGGAGCCGCCGACGCTCTCCGGGATGCACGTCGTGAAGCGTGTCGTGCCGAAGACGCGCGCCATGTCGGGCGGCGTCGTGCCGACGTCCTCCGCCGTCACGTACGAGCCGCGGAGGGACGTGACGAAGCGGCCGTAGTCGTCGTAGAGCGCGTCCCGATAGGCGCGGTCCCGGTATCGCTCCCCGGGTTCTCTCGCGATCACGCCCTTGCCGCCGCCCCACCAGAGCCCGGCGAGCGCGTTCTTGCGCCCCATCCCGCGGGAGAGTCGAAGGCCGTCCCGGACGAACGCGCCGATGCTCGCGTAGCGCCAGTGTCGCACGCCGCCGGCCCCCTGTCCGCGCACCGTGCGGTGGAGCGTGGCGGCGAGGAGCGTTCCCGTGGCGCGTCCGAGCTCGAAGAACACGCCCTCGTGCGCGTCGAAATCTGGCGACGCCTCCACGGCGCGAGCGAGGGGTTCGAGGAACGGGTGCGACGCCTGGAGCCCGCCGTTCCGGAGTACGAGGTATGCGCGCCGCGTCCCTTCCCGCGCGAGGGCGCGGACGAAGTCTTCGATGGTCGTGTCGAGAGTCGGGGACGTCACGCTGTGTTCACACGGGGCGGACCGCGCGCCGGTACCCGACCTTCGAGAGCGCCTCGTCCACCACGGAGGAACGGGCCGTCGCGTCGCCCTCGAGCTCCGGAACCAGGACGAGCCGGTGGGCGAGGACGGGTTCCGCGACCGCGCGGAGGTCGTCCGGCGTCGCGTACGGGCGTCCCTGCACGACCGCGCTCGCCTTCGCGGCGCGCACGAGGGAGAGCGTCGCTCGCGGCGAAGCGCCGAGCACGACCTTCACGTGGTTCCGCGTATAGGCGGAGAGCGACACGGCGTATTCGCGGAGGTCGTCCTCCACGTGGACCCGGGACGCGATGGACTGGAGCGTGAGGACGTCGTTCGCGCTCAGCACCGCGGCAGGTTCGGGGGCCACGACGCCGTGGGTCCGGAGCATCGCGACCTCGTCCCGGTGCGAGGGGTACCCCATGCGTACCCGGACGAGGAACCGGTCGATCTGCGCTTCGGGGAGCGCGTAGGTGCCCTCGAGGTCGATCGGGTTCTGCGTCGCGAGCACCAGGAACGGGTTCGGGAGCTCGTAGCGATCGCCCTCGATGGTGACCTGGCGCTCCTGCATCGCCTCGAGCAGAGCGGACTGCGTCTTCGCCGGGGCGCGGTTGATCTCGTCCGCCAGCACGACGTTCGCGAAGATCGGCCCCGCGCGGAGTGCGAACGTTCCGTCCCTCGGGTTCAGGACGTACGTCCCCGTGATGTCCGCCGGGAGCAGGTCGGGCGTGAACTGGATCCGGCGGATCGTGCACCCGAGCGTCTGGCCGAAGGCCTTCACGAGCGTCGTCTTCGCGACGCCCGGGACGCCTTCCAGGAGGACGTGGCCGCGGGAGAGCAGCGCGACCAGCATGAGGTCGATGGCCGTCCCGTCCCCGAGGAACACCCGGGAGACTTCCTTCCGGACCTCCGCCAGCCGCTCCCGGGCCGCCTCGACCTCGTTGATCTGGACGGCGTGAGTCACGGACGCCTTCCGAGGCGTTCATCGAGCTCCGAAAGGATGCTCGCCATCTCTTCGTGCATCCTCCGGACCTTGTCCGGCGGGATTCGGATGGGCTCGGTTCGGGTCACTCGGGCTTCCGCCAGTTCCATCTCCCGGAACAACGCCGAGAGAGACTCCGAAGATCGCCGACCCAGGGCGTTTCGTCCATCGATCTCTTGGATGATGTCCGCGGTCCCGGCCGTTTCCGGCAGTCCGAGGCGCTCTCGCGCTGCCTCTTCCAGGGCCGCCTTCATCTCCAGGACGGCGAGCGCCCGGTGCGTGGTTTCCGCCGAGAGGACGGCCGCCCTGCCCGCGAGCCCCCCCTGGGCGACGAGCGGCGTCGGCCGGGCGTACCGGGGGACCGCCCGACGGTAGCGCCGCATGGCCGCCGAGCCCGCCCACACGGCGATCCCGACGGCCAGGGTCGCCGCCAGGAGCAGCGCGAACGGCTCCGGCAGACCGTCCCTCCGCGTCTCCGCGACCAGCCGTCCGAGCGCTTCCAGCCGATCGTCGATCGCCGCGGCGAAGCCGCTCCGGTTGCCGAAGCTCCCGCGCTCGGAAAAATCGTTCGTGACGACGTAGAGCGTCCCGCCGCGGTGTCCCCACGTGTCGTCCCCGACGAGATACTCCACGAGACGCCCGGCGAGGGCGCGGTTGCCCGGGTAGCGGAGCATCGAGTTCATCAACGCCGACGGATCGCCCATCGCGAACAGACGGCCGCACTTTCCCGTCGTGGGCGAGGGCGCGAGCGAGAGGTCGTCGCTTTCCCCCGCGAGCCCGCACCGCTTCGCGTCCCCGATCACGCCGATGAGCGCGAGCGCCGCGGAAGGCTCGGAGGTCCCCGGGATTTCGAGCACGGTGGTGAGCTTGAGCCCCGGATCCGTCTCGAGCGCCGTCGGGTGGTTCGTCATCACGCGATCGACGCCGAGCACGACCGGATGCGGGCGAACGTCCGGAGCCTCCGGAGGTGAAGCGATGGCGAGGTTCGGGTTGTCGCGAAGGGTCTCGCGCGGGACGAGCGGACCTCGTACGCGGTGGATCCGGAACCTGCGGAGAAGCGCGTCCCCCTTGCCGTAGTCGTCCAGGACGGCGAGGCGGCCCCCCGCTGCGAGGAACGCGGCGACCTCGCGGTAGTCGAGCTCACGCTCGGGATGCACGACGAGGATCGCGTCCGTCGGCTGGACCTCGTCCCATGGCAGCTCCGCGGCGATGCGCACGCGCGCCTTGCCGAGTCGATCCCGGGCGATGCCGTAGAGCTCGCTCCCGCCTTGCCAGGTGGTGTCCTTCGGCTCGAAGGCCGCGCTGGCATCCCGCGTCAGAGCGAGGACGAGCGCCCCCAAGCACAGGCCGAGGAGCGCCGCCGGACAGCCCCGGCGGAAGGGCCTTCGACCCGTCTTCCGGCCGAAACGCGCGGGAAAAGCCTCCTGGAAAAGGCTTAAGCCGTGGCGCGTCACGCCGTTCTTCTGGTCGAAGGAGTAGTTCCGACTCCGCACCGCGTCCGAAACCTTTGCCTACCCGCGGCTTGACCGCATAGAACCGACCACTAGATTACTCGGAAGGGCTAGACTCTGGTCTGGTCCGGCGAAGCGAACGGAGTCCTCATGCTACCCCCGTTCATCATCGAGCAGATCCGGCAGAGAGAAGAGCAAGAGCGGCGGCGCCAGGAGAGCCAGCAGCCGCGGCTCGAGCTCCCGCTCGATGTGCCTCACCCCGCCCGGCGCCCTCCACACCCTCCGGAGGAAGAAGAGGAAGAGCCGAGCCGCGGGGTGGTGATTCTGGACCTCGGCTGAGTCTGAAAATCCCCAAGGCTATCGCGCCTTCCGGCCACGTCCGTCCTCACGAAAACAGCATACCGAGGAGCGGGCGACCGTACTAGGCTCCGCGCGCCCATGCGCCGAGCCCCCGTTCGTTTCGTGCTGCCCATGCTGGCGGCTCTCGGGCAGAGCGCGTGTTTCGCGCCGAACGACGGCCGTCCGCCGCCGGAGGGGAACATCTACTTTCCGGTGGGGCTCTCGCTCGGAGCTTCCCGCGCGAATGGCTCCGCGAGAGTCCTGTACGTCGCGAACAGCGACTTCGACCTCCAGTACAACGCCGGGACCGTCCAGGCCTTCGACCTCGACGTGATCGGCGCGCTGATGGGGGACGTCCCGCAGATCGGGACCGACGCGGAGTGCGCGAAGCTCGGCACCGGCGTTCGCGCGCAGCGACCCGAGGAGCAGGTCACCGCGCCCGCTCCCTGCTCGCCCGTCGCCGCAGACGCGACGACGAACCGGGGCAAGCTCCTCCTGGACACCGCCGTCATCGGCGCCTTCGCGACGGACGTCCTCTACCGGACGCGGCACCTGGAGCCTCCCACGGTCACGGACGCCGGCGTGGTCCTCGCGCCGCCCGCGCCGGACGCGGGACCCGGCGGCGAGACGAGCGGCCGTCTCTTCGTCCCCGTTCGCGGGGACACGACGCTCCACTGGCTCGACGTCGACGAGAGCGACGACGCGTTCCGCACCGGGCACATCCTTTCGTGTGGCCAGGACGCCGACGGCGTCTGCGATCACGATCACCGGCGCGGCGGCGATCCCGCGGAGGAGAACACCCGCGGCGTCCAGCTTCCGGCGGAGCCGTACGGCATCGCCGCGGACGACGACGGCCGCGTCGTCGTGACGACGCACCAGTCCGACGGCAAGGTGAGCCTCTTCGTGAACCAGTGGTCGGCCGGGGACGGGTATCCCGTCGGTCCGCGGCTCGAATTCGTGGCGGGGGGCGCTCCAACGGATCCTCTGGGCGCGCTCGCCATCGCATCGATCCCGAAGCCCGCGTATCTCCGCGAGCTCCAGCTCGAAGGGAAGTGCACGGCCTACCAGCCTTCGTTCCTGCTGACGTTCCGCAACTCCGCCCAGGTCCGGCTCGTTCGGTACTTCAGCGACGGGGCCGATCCGGGATGCCACGTGACCGGGAACTACGGCGCCGATCCCGCGCGTCCGTTCCTCGACATGACCCAGGGCGTGAACATCAACACGAACTCCGTCGGGTTCGATTCCCGCGGCATCGCCGTGGATGCGAACCGGCGGCAGGAGTGCGAAGCGAAGTGCCCGGTGGTCGACCCGCCCGGGCCGTCCGGGGCTCGCCGGGACTGCTTGCAGAAGTGCACGTACGTCGGGCTGGACGTCTTCGTCGCGAACCGTACGCCGGCGACGCTCGTCATCGGCGAGACCCAGTCCGATCTCAGCGCGCTCGGCACGAGCGACCTTCCTCTCTTCTACGAGAACGTGGGCCTCCTCGCGGGTCCGTCCCGGGTGATCGCCGGGTACGTTCGCGGTCCTCACGGGCCCGAGCGCCGGATCTTCGTCGTCTGCTTCGACGCGCGCACGATCTTCGTGTGGGACCCCGTCGGACGGCGCGTGGAGGCCGAGATTCTCACGGGCCGTGGTCCGCACGCGTTCGCCGTCGATCCTGTCCGCGGGCTCGGGTACGTCGGCCACTTCACGGACTCGTACCTCGGCGTCGTGGATTTGGACCTGACGAGCAAGACGTACGGCAAGCTCCGCCTGAGCATCGGCGTTCCCACCAGGCCGAGGGCGTCGAAATGAAGCACGTGCTCCGTCGTGCGCTCGGCCCGGCGCCGGCGCTGTTCGCGTTTCTGTCCGTCTCTTGTGGGCAGCAAGCCCAGACCGTCACGCTCCGTTCGCTCGACGCGAGCGCGGACGTGTCCTTCCTCTGTCTCGGCCTTCGCGGGAACGAGTCCTATCCGCGGAGTCTCGACCAGTGTCCGGATCTCGATCCGACGGACAGCGACGAAGCTCGCCACCTCATGGCGCTCGTGACGCAGCCGAACCGCGGCGAGGTCGCCGTGGTCGACATCACGGGCGCGCGCGTCGTGGACGAGGAGCCGTCGGTCCCGGGCTCGAACTTCCTGCCCGTGGGGGCGAACCCTGGGAGCATCGTTTCGACGCCGGGTGGCGTCGCGACGTTCGTCGGCGTATCGCGGCCCGGCAGGGAAGGGATCTTCGCGCTGCCGTCTTCCTGCATCCTGACGCGGCTTTCGGTCGAGCCGACGCGCGACATCACGACGTGGTCCGCCTGCCGGCTGCCGAGCGCACCGGACGCGATGGCGGTGCTGCTGGATTCGAACGACGTTCCGTGCACGGGCGCCGTCACGAGCGAGGACGTCCAGGACGGGCGCGAGTGCCCCGCGAAGCTCTCCACGGAGGTGACGCCTGGGCGTCGTGTGCTCGCGGTCTCGCTCCCGGATCGCGGCGGCATCGCGCTCATCGACGCTCAGGACTTGCTGAATCGCCCGCCCGGCGAGTACCAGCCCTGCGCCATCGACCGGTGGGTGCCGCTCCGGGCGGACGCGCGTGAACCGAACCTGAAGGAGAACGTCGAGAAGGCCGGCCTCGTCGAGACGGACCGCTTCCCGGGGCTTCCGCACGAGGACGACCCCGCGCCATCGTCCCGGCCGAGCGGGTTCGCGAAGCTGGACGATCCGGTCACGGGGGAACATCGACTCTTCGTCGCGGACCACGAAGCGTCCGTGATCCACGACCTGGACACGTCGGACGTCTGCGCGATGGCGGACACGAAGGCGCCGCTCCGCCCGATGTCCTTCCTGGATCCGAACCGGTTCGTGACGACGAGCCGCGTGGCCGTGAGCCCCCTCACCACGACCGGCAGTCGCTACCTCTACGCGATCGACGACCTCGACACCGGCAGCGTGATGACCTTCGACGTGAGCCCGGGAAGCACGGATCGTGCGCCGCTCCTCAGGAAGCGAGCGAAGTGGACGCCGCGTGAACCGCCCGATCGGATCAAGTTCGATGCGCCCATCTCGGACATCACGTTCGGCCTTCGCGATCGACCGGCGCTCGATCCCGTCTCGGGCACGTCGACGGTCGGGGTCCTCTGCAATCCCGCGGCGACGGGCGTGCCGCAGGATCCGCTGAACGACGTCGCCATCCAGTCGCAGTACTGGCCGAAGCCCGACTACTCGGCGGGCGCAGCGGCGAGCAATCTGCGCGGGATCTTCGCCTTCGCCGCGCTCTCGACGGGTACCGTGGCGGTGATCGACGTCGAGGACTTCGACGAGGCGTGCCGCCGTCCGGGCGCGCGGAACTTCGGGACCGCGGAAGATTTCCGCGGCTGCGCGCCCGAGTCGGAAGACGACGAGCGCGACTATCCCGCTTCGTCTTTCCCGGTGCCGCCGGACCCGAACACTCGCGTCACGAACGAGCTCTCCTGCGAGATCGTCGAACCGCACCGGCCGCGGAGCGCGACGCTCGCGCTGAACGACTCGGACCGGGGGAACCGCGCTCCGGCGCTCCGCACCCGCCCGAAGCTCATCGACGTCACGGGCCGTTCCCTCGGCGTGGACACGACGGACGAGGGCAAGAAGCATCCCCACCTGCTCGGCGTGAACTTCGGCCCCGCCGCGAACGAGCACGCGGCGGTGTACATCGGGACCACGCTGTTCGAGACGACGAGCGCGGACAACCCCCTGGTCATCGACCCCGCGAAGGCGAACGAGTCCTCCCTCGTGCTCTCCTTCGCCGAGCCCCGGAGCTACGTGCCGCAGAGCGGAGCCGCCGCCGTCTACGAGGGCAAGCTCATCGATCAGCGGCTCGCCGCGCGCTATCAGTACAACGGCCCCGGCGTTCCGGCGACGTTCACCGACGCCGGGAACCTCTTCTGCGGCGCCGGCATCGAGGACGTGCCCAACGCTCGCCTCCGTGGCGCCTCGCTCGGCGTGACGGAGCAAGCGGATCTCGACACGTTCGCGACCCAGCACGCCGACACGGTGGTCATCACGTCCGAGCTCCTCGACGAGAACGACGCCTACTGGACGAAGGGGAGCGGCGCGAAATGCGGCAGCGATCTCCCGGGCGCCACGGCGACGGGGTTCGTGGAGTGCGGGGCCGTCCTCGGGACCGGCACGAAGCCGTCCCAGTACCGGGAGCTCCGGATCACGAAGGCCACGGTCGGGACCCTCGAGGTGGAGCCGAAGGCGGCGCCGACCGGCACCGAGCTCTCGGATCGACTCGCGAACTTCGTCGAGTGCTGCTTCCCCACCGTCGTCGCCTACGAGGTGCGCGCGACGAACGAGTGGATCGTCGCGCCGTTCGAGCACCGCATGGTGGCCTCGACCGACGCCGATCGGCGCTGCGTGCCCGACCAGGGGCAGCTCACGTCCTTGCTCTCCGGCGGGCGCGTCGTCGAGGTATCCTGTGACCCCGCCTCGCCCAGGTGCAAGAAGAACGGCGATCCCATCATCGGTTTCGCGCGGGTGGGGGATCCCCAGAAGCCGGCGACGATGGCGAGTCGCGACGTCGCGTGCGTCGTGGAAGATCCGTCCTCGGACACGCAGACCATCGGGACCTCGCCGTTCACCCAGTGCATCCACCAGGGCCTCACGACGCGCTTCGTGATCTACCGGGGGCAGCAGGCGTCCGAGCGGGACATGCAGTTCCTGTGGCAAGTGGTGGGTTCCTTCAGCCCCTTCACGTTCCCGCTCGCGACGGGCTCGGATCCGAACAGCGTGCCCCGGCGAATCCTGTACTCGAACGAGCTCGGCCAGGTGGTGGTCGCGGACGGCTCGACCAAGGGGCTCGTCCTCGTCGATCCCGGGTCGTTCGCCACGGTCCAGTTCTACTGAAGGAGGGACGATGGCTCTGCGCACGAGTCCCGTGATGCAGCAGCACCGAGCGGCGAAGAACGCCTACCCGGACGCGATCGTCTTCTTCCGGCTGGGCGACTTCTACGAGATGTTCGAGGAAGATGCGGTCCTCTGCGCGCCGCTCCTCGATCTGACGCTCACGAGCCGGAACAAGGGGAAGCCCGACGAGGTGCCGATGGCCGGGGTTCCGTACCACGCGGCCCATGGTTACATCGGGAAGCTCCTCGGGCTCGGATACAAGATCGCGATCTGCGAGCAGCTCGCGGATCCCTCGACCGTGAAGGGCATCGTGCCGCGCGACGTCGTGCGCGTCCTCACGCCGGGGACGGTGACGGAGGGAGAGCACCTCCCGGCGCACGAGAATGCCTGGCTCGTGGGAGTCGACGTCGCGAAGGACGGCGTCGGAGTGGCGCTCTTCGACGTCTCGACCGCCGAGCTCTCCGCGGCGCGCTTCCCGGACGTCGCCTCGACGCTCTCGGCGCTCTGCCGCGCCGCGCCGCGCGAGATCGTCCTCGGTCACGCCGAGGCGAACGCGGACGACTCGTCCGTGACGGGCGCCCTCGACGGAGTGCTCCCGAGGACCCCGGTGCGGAAGGACGGCGCCCTCTCCGCCGAGGAGGTCTCCGAGATCCTCGGCGAGCTCACCGCGGACGCCCGAGACCTCACAGACGCCGAGCTCCGCGCGGCGGCGAGGGCGCTTCGCTACGCGCGCGCCTGCAGTCCGAATCGAGCGTTCCCGGTGCGCCGGATTGCCCGGTTCTCCCCCGCCGCCGAGCTCGGGATCGATCCGGTCGCGGAGCGACATCTGGAGCTCGTTCGTTCACTCTCCGGCGAGAAGGACACGACGCTCCTCTCGGTCGTGGACCGGACGTGCACGTCCGCCGGAGCGCGGCTCCTCCGCCGCCGTCTGCTCGCGCCGCTCCTCTCCGTCGCGCGGATCCGCCGGAGGCTCGACGCGGTCGAGCTGTTCGTGGGGGAGGCGCGCCTCCGCGCGTCGCTCCGCGAGGCGCTCGCGAAGGTCACGGATCTCGAGCGGCTCGCGGTGCGCGCGTCTCTCGGCGAGGCGACGCCGAGGGACCTCGGCTCGCTCCGGGACGGCCTGCTCGCCGCTCGCGACGCGGTCCGGGTGCTCGAGGGCGTCGAGGACGCCATCGCGCGGGAGACGCTCGACCTCGGGACCGAACCGGTCGACGTCGTGCAGGAGCTCGCGGACGAGCTCGCGCGGGCGCTCGTCGAACGCCCGCCCGCGATCCCGCGCGAAGGGACGGTGTTCCGGCCGGGATTCGACGCGGAGCTGGACGAGGCGGACGCCCTCTGCCGTCACGGAAACGAGCGGATGACCGAGCTCGAGGGACGGCTCCGCGAATCGACCGGCGTCGGCACGCTGAAGGTCCGCTACACGCGCGTCTTCGGCTGGTACATCGAGGTCTCGCGGACGCAGGCGCAGAAGGTCCCCGCCGAGTGGCGACGAAAGCAGACGGTCGCTTCCGGCGAGCGCTACACGCTGCCCGAGCTCGACGACCTGGCCGACAAGATCGCCCACGCCGAGGAGCGACACCGCCAGCGGGAGCTCGGCCTCCTCTCCGCGCTCGCGGAGAAGGCCCGCGCGGCCGAGCGTCGCATCGGCGCTCTCTCGGAGCGGCTCGCCCGTTGGGACGTCGCCTCCGCCCTCGCGGACGTCGCGCATCGCTACGACTATCGGAGACCCGAGGTGGACGAGGGCGACGTACTCGAGCTCATCGAGGCGCGTCATCCAGTCGTCGAGCGGCTCGCCGCCGCCGGGCGGTTCGTCCCGAACGACGTGCGCCTCGACGTCGAAGGAGAGCGGCTGTTCGTCGTGACGGGGCCGAACATGGCGGGGAAGAGCACGCTCCTCCGCCAGGTGGCGCTCGCCGTCGTCCTCGCGCAGATGGGGAGCTTCGTTCCCGCGAAACGGGCGCGCATCGGGGTCGTGGACCGCGTGCTCTCCCGCGTCGGCGCGAGCGACAACCTCGCCCGGGGCGAGAGCACCTTCATGGTGGAGATGCGGGAGACCGCGGAAATATTGAAGAAAGCGACGCGGCGCTCGCTGGTGATCCTCGACGAGATCGGCCGCGGGACGAGCACGTTCGACGGCCTCGCCATCGCCTGGGCCGTCGCGGAGTACCTGGACGCCGCCGCCCAGTGCCGGACTCTCTTCGCAACGCACTATCACGAGCTGACGGCGCTCGCGGAGTCGAGCGGCCACGTCGCGAACGTCAGCGTGAGCGCCGAGGAGGTGGACGGCGACGTCGTCTTCCTGCACCGGCTCGTCGCCGGCCCGGCGAGCCGGAGCTACGGCGTGGCCGTCGCGAAGCTCGCGGGCCTTCCGGAGTCCGTCCTCTCGCGAGCCCGAGCGCTCCTCCTCGCTCTCGAGGCCGGGACCGCGAAGCCCGAGAGCGCTCCCGTCGGCAAGGCGCGCGCGACGACTCCGCAGCTCGATCTCTTCGCGCCGAAGGTCCCCGAGGACCCGCGCGTGAAGGAGGTGGCGGACACCGTGCGCGCCGTCGAGATCGACCGCATGACGCCTCTCGACGCGCTGAGCCTGCTCGCCCGTCTCAAGGCGCGGCTCGAGTGAGCCTCATCCCACGCGCGCGGTGAGCGTGATCTCGTCCCGGTCGTGGTAGAGCTGCCGGGTTCGGACGGAGCGATAGCCGCCCTCTTCCAGGATCTTCCGGATCTCCTGGACGGTCTCCGCCTTCCGCTTCATCGGCAGCTTGAAATTCGCCACGAGCATCGTCGTGTCCCGGTTTCGAGCCCAGCGCGCGAGCATCTTCGCGACCTCGGTCGGACGCCACGCCATGTCGCACAGCAGCCAGTCGACGGGCTCCTCGGGCTCGAACTCGAAGGCGCTCATCCCGACGTAACGGACGCCCTTCCGCGCGAGGAGGTCCGGCCGGAGCTTTCCGGGATCCACCGCGATGACCTTCGCTCGCCGCTCGGAGAGGAGGTACGTCCACCCCCCGGGGGCCGCGCCGAGGTCCACGCACTGGTCTCCCGGCTCCGGCGCGAGGCCGAGCCAGAGGAATGCCTCCGCGAGCTTTCGCGCCGCGCGGGACGGCTTGTCTCCCGCGACGTGTGCGCGGAGGCGACCGCCGGGCGCGAGAGACAGCGCGCGGTTCGAGGAGATCACGCCACCCGCGGCCACGCCCTCTCCGAGGAGACAGACCTGGAAGAACGGCACCGCGTCCGGCCCGAGATCCTTCGCCGCGAAGCGGGTCGCGCCCGCGGCGCGCTCGGACAGGCGCTCGGCGAGACGTCCTTCGAGGGAGTGCGCGCGCGGCGCGTCGCGGTTCCCTCGCTCGGTATCGGGCGTCCACGCCTGGAGCACCCAGCCGCGCGCTCCCGTGAGCTCGGGCGAAAACGCCTCGGCGAGCTGGTCCGCGAGCTCGGAGTCCGAGCCCCGAGCGACGACGCTCACCTGGAAGCACTGGCGCCCGAACGTCGAGTCCAGTCGTCCTTCGCGGCTCGGCGCGCGCTCGGAGAGCACGAGCGCGGGCCCGAGGACGCGGGCGACGTTGTCTCGCTTCCAGAGCGAGAGCTCTTCGAGGAGGTCACGCTCTGCGCCTTCGCGCGTCGTGAAGAGCCAGCGACCCGGACGAACGTCCGCGAGAGTCGCTCGCTCCGTGTCCGGCGTGGGAACGGCGGGTCGCGGACCCCGTCCCGGGGGACGCCGATTCCCGTCCCGCCCTGTCGGCGCCGTGTTCGCGGGGCTTCCCCCCGCGGGACGTTTTCTGTCGCGACCTCCACGGGCGCCCGAGCTCGTCCGGCGGTCTGCGGAGGGAGCGCCTTCGCCGCGACCTCTCGCCGGCGCGTTCTTCGTGCCCGGGTGGCGGCGGCGCATGCGCACTTCTGCCCGATCGGCGCCGCTCTTTCAACGCCGTTTCGGCCGGCCGGCGCTCAGCGTCGCTTCGGCGGCGGAGGCACCGCGGTCGCGCCGTCCTCGGGCCAGGAGTGCCGCGGATACCGGCGGCACAGCTCCTTCCGGATCCCGGGGTAGTGGCGCTCCCAGAAACCGGCAAGATCGGTGGTCACTTGAACGGCGCGCTGGTTCGGCGCGAGGAGGTGCACGGTGAGCGGCACGCGGCCCTTCGCGACGGTCGGCGTCCTCGACATGCCGAAGAAGTCCTGGAGGCGCGACTCGACCCACGGGGGCTTTCCGGGGTCGTAGTGGACGGGGACCGTGCGCCCGCCGGGGAGCGTGAGGTGCACCGGGGCTTCCTTCTCGAGGAGCGCGCGCTCCGCGTAGCCGAGCCCCGAGAGGAGCTCGTCTCCGAGGTCCACGCCGCGGAGCTCCGAGAGGCGCGTGCGGCCGGCGGCGGCTCTTTCCACGGCGGCGTTCACGACGCCGGCGCCCAGGTCCGGAAGGTCCGCTTCGGGGACCTCGCGTCTGAGGAGCTCGAGACGTTCGCGGAGCGCGGAGAGCTTCTCGTCTGCCTGGACCAGGGGAGGCGACTTCGCGAGCGCCGCTTCCACGAGCACGCGGGATACCTCTTCGGACGGCTTCGCGGGCGACCGCTCCTCTTCCAGGACCACGGACCCCGACGAGATGCGGCTCACGCGGTCCACGGCCTCCGTCGTCGGGTTCCAGGCGAGCTCCTCGCTCATCTCCACCGCCTCCGGGTAGAGCTCGAAGAGCCAATCGAGCCGCATGGCGCTCGCCAGGCGGACGACGACGGTTCCGCGGGACTCCTCGGCGTCGAGCGCGACCACCAGGGGCGCGTCGTGCACGACGCTGGTCTCGAGGAGGCGGGCGCTCTTTCCGGACCACAGGGAGAGGCTCCGGTCCGTCTTGCTCCGGCGTTTCGCGATGCGATCCGGAAACCCGGCGAGGAGCGCGATCTGGATCGCCTCGTCCACGCCGTCGATGGAATCGGGCCGTGGTCCGGAGTCGCGGGCAATCCTCGCGAGTTGCCTTCGGACCCGATCGACCGCCTGGACCGCGCGCCCGTCGAGGCCCATCGAGCCGAGTCGGCGGGGATGGAAATCCTCGCCCTCGGCCTCGTGGAAGCGCTCCATGAGCTCGAGCACGTCGGAGGGGCCGCTCGCGTCGATGCCCGGCCTTCCGCCCTGAAACGCGGTCCGCACCCCCGTGCGGATGTCCCGCTCCGAGAGCAGCGCGACGGCGACGCAGGTGTCCGCCGCGACGCCACGACGCTCTCCTTCGACGAGCACGCGCGCGAGGCGAGGGGAAACGGGGAAGGCGAGCATGCGCCTGCCGGTGGGCGACAGCGCGCCGTCCGGAGCGAGCGCGCCGAGCCGCCGGAGGAGCGCGTCCGCCGCCTCCGCCGCGGCGGGGGGAGGCGGGGCGAGCCAGCGGAGCTCCGCGGGGTTCCGGACGCCCATGCCGTGAAGGCCGAGGAACGTTTCGGAGAGATCGTCCCGGAGGATCTCGGGCTTGTCGTGGGCGTCGCGCGTCGCGAGATCGCCCTCCGTGTAGAGGCGGATCACCCGGCCTGGCCGGGTGCGACCGGCGCGGCCCGCGCGCTGCACGGCGGACGCGCGGCTGATCTTCGCCGTCGCGAGCGTCGGGAGGCCGCTCCACGGCGAGTGCCCCGCGACGCGGGCGAGCCCCGTGTCCACCACGGCGGTCACTCCGTCTATCGTGACGGACGACTCCGCCACGTTCGTCGAGAGGATGACCTTCCGCTCCCTCGCCGGTTCGACGGCGCGCGCCTGGTCCTTCATCGGAAGGTCGCCATGGAGGGGGAGCACGAGGACGTTCTCCGGGGTCCGTTCTCCGGAGAGCGCCTCGCTCGCCATCCGGATCTCGCGGGCGCCAGGCAGGAACACCAGGACGTCCCCCGTCGCTTCTTCCGCGAGGAGCTTCCGGACGGCGCTCGCGACCTGTCTCTCCACGGGACGATCGTCCGGCCGCGTCTGGTGCTCGATCGTGAGCGGAAACGCCCGCCCCTCGCTCCGGACGCGCTTTGCGCCGAGGTGTTCGGCGAGCGGGCCGGCGTCGAGCGTCGCGCTCATCACCACGAGGGCGAGCTTCGGCCGGGTCGTACGTCGCAGGCGATCCACGAGCGCGAGCAGGACGTCCGTCGCGAGGTGCCTCTCGTGGAACTCGTCCAGCACGACGGCAGAGACGCTTCCGAGCTCCGGGTCCTGGAGGAGACGTCGCATGAGGACTCCCTCCGTCGCGTAGACGATGCGCGTGTCCCGGGACGTCTCCTCCTCGAAGCGGACCGAGTAGCCGACCGTTCCCCCGACGCGCTCGCCGAGCTCGCGGGAGACGTATTCCGCCGCGAGCCGCGCCGCGAGCCTCCGCGGCTCCGCGACGACGATGACGCCCTCCGTCGTGAGCCCCGCCCGGTGCAGCGCGAGCGGAACCCGAGTCGTCTTGCCGGCGCCCGGTTCGGCCTCGAGCACGAGCACCCGCTCGGCGAGCGTCTTCTCGCAGATCTCCGGGAGCAGCGGGTCGATGGGGAGCGCGCGCACCGGGGGACGGATTAGCACGGGGATTTCGCTTCCGGGGAGGAAGGAGTCGAGACAGGATGCCGCCCCGTGGCCGCCCGCAAAGCCGCTCTCTTCGACATGGACCGCACGCTCGTCCGCGTGGACACGGCGACCCTGTACGTCCGCTACCAGCGGGACGTCGGGGAGGCGACCACCCGCGACGTGCTCCGCGTGGCGTGGTGGATGCTCCAGTATTCGTTCGGCGTCATCGACGCAGAGAGCGTCGCGGTGCAGGCCCTGCGCTCGTTCCGCGGAAAGCAGGAGACGTGGCTCCGGGACACCTGCGAGACGTGGTTCGTCGACTACGTGCTCACTCACGTGGCCGACGCCGGGCGGAAGGCCGTGGCGCGACACGCCGCGGAGGGGGACGTCGTCGCGATCGTGACCGGCGCGACGCCGTACGCCGCGATGCCGCTCGCGCGGGAGCTCGGGATCTCGCACGTCATCGCGACGCACCTCGAGGTGGAAGACGGTCTCTTCACGGGTCGTGTGAAGGAGCCCATGGCGTACGGAGAGGGAAAGGTCGTCCTCGCGGAGAAGCTCGCCGCGGAGCACGGGTTCTCCCTGGACGAAGCGACGTTCTACAGCGACAGCATCACGGATCTACCGCTCCTCGAGCGCGTGAAGACTCCGGTCATCGTGAACCCCGACCGGAGACTCCGACGGCACGCGATGAAGAAGGGGTGGCAGATCGAGACCTGGTGAGGGTCTCGCGCGCGGTCCATGCCGCCGTCGCGCCGAGGCGCGCCTAGCCCTTCACGCGGATCGCCCAGGTCAGCTTGGCGACGCTCTTCAGCACGTTCGGGACGCGCTTGAACAGGTTGATGGACGGGGGCCGCTTCTCCATGACGCGGACCGGGATCTCGATGACGCGGAGATTCGCCCGGTAGGCCCGGATCACGAACTCGCTCGCGAAGACGTCCTTCTCCACCAGGCAGGCGTCCACGTGCTCGATGAGGCGGCTCTTCCGGAACGCCTTGAGCCCGTGCGTGTCCGTCCCCTTGAAGCCGAGGAGCGTCCGGAGGAGGCCCGTGTAGAAGAGGCTCGCGGCGTGCCGCGCCCAGGGGCGTTCGTCTTCGGCGCCCTCGATGAGCTTCGAGCCGATCACCATGTCGTAGCGATCGGCGGAGAGGAGGTCGACCGCGCGGCGATGGAAGTCCGTGTCGCAGAGGTCGATCTCGTCGCACAGCACGAACTCGCCGCGCGCCTTCCGGATCCCTTCGCGGAGCGCGCCGCCGTAGTTCGGCTCGCCCATGGAGAGGTACGTGACCTCCGGGTACTTCACAGAGAGCTGCTTCGCGATCTCGATCGTGCGGTCCTTCGAGCCGTTCTCGGCGAGGACGATCTCGTAGCTCCAGCCGAGCGGCGAGAGGCGTTCACGGAGATCCACGACGGCGGAGTGAAGGATGCCCTCCTCGTTGTAGATGGGGATGACGATCGAGATTCGCGGCGTGTCGGCCATCGTTCCGGGGTTTGGCGGGGGTTCGGCGGGGGACCGTATTGGAAGGGAGGCTCGAATGTAAAGCCGGTCGGATCACCCGCGGGTCCCGGGGCGGGCGATCAATGCGCGCGGCTCCAGTTCTCGCCGCTCCCGACCTCCACGACCAGCGGAACGGACAGAGCGTGGACGCCTTCCATGGCCTTCCGGATCCGGGTCTTCGCGTCGTCCACCTCCGCGAGGGGGACCTCGAAGACGAGCTCGTCGTGGACGGTGAGCACCATGCGCGCTCCCGGGGTCGGGGGCCTCCGGAAGGCGAGCATCGCGAGCTTCAGGAGGTCGGCCGCGGTCCCCTGGATCGGCGTGTTCATCGCGATGCGCTCGGCCGCGAGCCTCCGCGCACGGTTCTCGCTCCGGATGTCCGGCACGAGCCGGCGTCGGCCGAAGAGCGTGCGGACGGAGCCGGCGGCGCGAGTGCTCTCGAGCACCTCGTTCATGAAGCGCCGGACCCCCTCGTATCTCCGGAAGTACGCGGCGATGAACTGCGCGGCCTCGGCGCGCGGAATCCCGAGGCTCTTCGCGAGCCCGCTGTCCCCCTGCCCGTAGACGATCCCGAAGTTCACCGCCTTCGCCCGCCGCCGGTGCTCCGCGTCGACCGCGTCCCGGGAGACCCCGAAGATCTCCATCGCCGTCCGCGTGTGCACGTCCTCCCCCGACTGGAAGGACTCCACGAGCACGGGATCTTTCGAGAGGTGAGCCAGCACGCGGAGCTCGATCTGCGAGTAGTCCGCGCTGACGAGCGCCGTTCCCGGAGGCGCGACGAAGGCGCCCCGGATCTCGCGCCCGAGCTCGGACCGGATCGGGATGTTCTGCAGGTTCGGATCGGTCGAGGAGAGACGGCCCGTGGCGGCGACGGCCTGTTCCCACCGCGTGTGGATCCGCCCCGTCCTCGGGTTCACGAGCAACGGGAGCGCGTCGATGTACGTGCCCTTGAGCTTCGCGAGCTGCCGGATCTCCAGGATGACCTTCGGCAGCGCATGCTGCTCGGCGAGCGCCTCCAGCGTGTCCGCGTCCGTCGAACGGGACGTCTTCGTCCGCTTGATGGGCTTCAGACGGAGGTCGTCGAAGAGCAGCGTTTCGAGCTGGCGCGGCGAGTTCACGTTGAACACCCGGCCTGCGATCCGATGCGCTTCGAGCTCCAGCGTCTGGAGCTCCTTTTCCACCCGGCGTCCGAGTGCGTGGAGCACGTCGCAATCCACGAGGACCCCCGCGCGCTCCATCTCCGCGAGCTCTCCGGCGAGCGGGAGCTCGATGTCGTTCATCAGGGGCACGAGCCCCTCGGATTCCAGCTTCGGCCCGAGGACGTCGGCGAGGCGCCGGACGGCCTCCGCCCGAGCGCCGAGCCCGTTCGCGGCATCCTCGACGCGCACCTCGTCGAACTCCGCTTGGCGCCCCTTCGCCTTCGGAACGAGCGAACGCGGCGCGACGACGCCCACTCCGAGCTCGTTCGCCGCGAGGTCCTCGAGCTCGTGAGGCGATTCGGGATCGAGCAGGTACCCGGCGAGGAGCGAATCGAATGCGAGCCCGGCGAACGAGAACCCGGCCTCGGCGAGCGCGACGCCGACGGTCTTCCCGTCGTGGGCGGCCTTCGGGAGCTTCGCATTCGAGAGCAGCGGTTCGAGCGCCGCGGCCACCATCGCGAGGTCGAGCTGCTCCGGAGCGCCGAAGTACCGGTGACCGACGGGCACGTAGTACGCCTTGCCCGGAGTGCCCGAGAGCCCGATGCCGACGAGGGTCCCGCGCACGGCGCTGTCCGTCGTGTTCTCGGCGGCGACGGCGAGCAGCGCCGCCCCCGAGAGCTCCCGCGCCGCGCTCTCGAGAGCGTCCCTGGTGAGCACGGTGACGAGCTCGCGCTTCATGGCTTCGGCCTTCGGCGGAGGCGGAGCAGCCGCCTCTCCGCCCGAACCGCTCGCGACGGGGACCGGCTCCGGCAAGGTGTCCAGGGCGGCGAGGTGCTTCGCGAACCCGAGCTCCTGGTAGAGCTTGCGCAGCGTGAGGACGTCCCGGCCACCGTACTTCAGGGCGGCGGGGTCGAACGTGACGGGGATGTCGGCCTTGAGCGTCACGAGCTCGCGGCTGAGGCGCGCGGCGTCCTGGTGCTCGGCGAGCTTGTCGCGGAGCGCCTTCCGCTCGATGCGCTCGAGGTTCGCGTAGATCCCGTCGAGATCTCCCCACGCGACGAGGAGCTCCTTCGCCGTCTTCGGTCCGACGGAGGGAACGCCCGGGATGTTGTCGGAGGCGTCTCCCGTGAGCGCGAGCCAATCGCGGACCTGGGGCACGGGGACGCCGAACCGCTCGAGCACTTCCGCGGGTCCGAAGACCTTGTCCCGCATCGTGTCCCAGAGGAGCACGTCGTCGCCGACGAGCTGCATCAGGTCCTTGTCCGCGCTGACGACGACGACCTTGAGGTGACGCGCGCGCGCCTGGGCGACGGCCGCGGCGATGAGATCGTCCGCCTCGACGCCGTCCGTCTGGAACACCGGGATCGCGAAGGCATCCACGATCTCGCGGCAGCGTGCCATCTGCTGCGAGAGGTCCGGCGGCGGCGGCGGGCGGTGCGCCTTGTACTCGGCGTAGATCTCCTTCCGGAAGGTCGGCTTCCGGGAATCCATCGCGACGGCGAGCATCGCGGGCCGGCGTTGCCGCACGAGTCGCTCGAGCATGTTCACCGTTCCGAAGACGGCCTGCGTCGGCTCGCCGCTCGGCGCGTTGAGCGGCGCGATCGCGTGGTATGCGCGGAAGACGTACCCCGAGAGATCGACGATGTAGAGCACGTCGGGGGCGCCCGGCTCGAAGAGCGACGTCGGCATCGGCGGAGCCGGCTCTATCACTCTTCGGGTCGAGCGCGGGTCCTGGAGTGGTGGAACCAGTGCGTTCGCCGCGGTGCGCTGGCCGGCCCCTGGGCTGGTCATAACTACTGGAAAGGACGCATTAATTTGCCTGGCTACAAGCGGAAACAACGATTTACAATCGAGTGACAACTCAGTGCGTCATGTAGTGTTACTGAACGGCCGCCCATGGCCGTCTTCCTGGTCGCCTACTTCGCGGTCCTCCTTCTCCTCTGCGCCTACGGCGTTCATCGCGCGCACCTCGTGTGGCTCTGCGTCCGCTACCGGAAGCAGCTCCGCGCCGCGCTCTCGCGCGTGACGCTGCCGGACGACGAGCTCCCCGTCGTCACGGTGCAGCTCCCCCTCTACAACGAGGCCACCGTCGTCGAGCGACTGCTCGATGCCGTCGCGCGTTTCGACTACCCGGCGGACCGCTTCGAGATCCAGGTGCTGGACGACTCGACGGACGAGACGGAATCCCTCGCGCGACGCAAGGTGATGGAGCTCCGGGACCGCGGGCTCGACGCCGTGTACCTCCGGCGGCCGAACCGTGTCGGGTACAAGGCGGGCGCGCTCGAGTTCGGGCTCGCGCAGGCGAAGGGCGAGCTGGTCGCGATCTTCGACGCGGACTTCGTGCCGCAGCCAGAGTTTCTTCGCGCGGTCGTCGGGGACTTCGAGGACCCGAAGGTCGGCATGGTGCAGACGCGCTGGGCTCACCTGAACCGGGACGAGAGCCTCCTCACGAGCGTGCAGGCGCTCATGCTGGACGGTCATCACCTCGTCGAAAACCGCGCGCGCTTCGGCTCGGGCTGCATGTTCAATTTCTCCGGCACGGGCGGCATCTGGCGCCGCGCGGCCATCGCAGCCGCGGGCGGCTGGCAGCACGACACGCTCACGGAAGACCTGGATCTCTCCTACCGCGCGCAGCTCGCGGGTTACCGCTTCATCTACCGGCCCGACGTCGTCACTCCCGCCGAGCTCCCGGCCGAGATGAGCGCGTTCCGCGCCCAGCAATACCGCTGGGCGAAGGGCACCGTGCAGACGGCGCGGAAGCTCCTCGGTCGAGTCCTCTCCGCCGAGCTCTCGCTCCGCCAGCGGATGGAAGCGTGCTTCCACATGACGCCGCACTTCGCGTACCCGCTGATGCTCCTCCTCAGCGTGCTCCTGCTCCCGGCGCTCATCGTCCTCCCGGCGACGGACGGAAAGACGCTCCTCATGATCGATCTGCCGCTCTGCATGGGCGCGACCGGGTCGCTCGTCACCTTCTACTCGATGGCCGAGACGGCCCAGGGCCGCACCGTCTGGGAGGCCTTCCGCCGCCTTCCGGCGCTGATCGCTCTCGGCGCGGGGCTCTCGCCGCACCTCACGCGCGCCGTCACGGACGGCATGGGTTCCATGGCGGGGGAGTTCGTCCGGACTCCGAAGCGCGGCGCCGCTGCGGGGCGCTACTGGCAGGTCGCGCGCCTGCCGTTCGTGGAGATCGGGCTCTCCCTCGTCTCCTTCGCGAGCGTCGTCGCTTCGATCGAGACGCGGCACTGGTTCGCGACGCCGTTCGCGTTCCTGTTCATGATGGGCTACGGCTACGTCGCCTGGCTCGTCGCGTTCGAGCAGCTCGGGCAGCGCCAGACGGCCGATCGCATCTCCTCCACCTCCGTGGAGAACGAAGCCGCCCGCGAGGGCGCTTCCGTCGCGCTCTGAACGCCGGCGCCGCCCCGTCCGGCCACGGAGCCTGTCCGGGATCCTGGTGGGGGCCGCCCTCGGCCTCCGTCCCGCCCGTCCCGTCCCCCCGTGCCCGTCGCCGCGCGGGACCCGGCGGAAGCGCCGGCCCTCCCGGCTCCGTACCGAGCTCGATGGACTTTTGGTGTCTGGTGGGTAAGTATTGAAGTACGTTTGGGTACTGCTTCATGGCGGCGCGCCCAGGGACGCCCCGGTAAGGGTCGTCCTGAAGCCTTCCGCAGGGTCCAGAGCTCCCGAAGGGGGAACCCATGACCAAGGCCGACATCGTCCAAGCCGTGTACACGAAGCTCGGAGGCTTCTCGAAAAAGGAGTCCGCGGACCTCGTCGATCTCGTGTTCGAGACGATGAAGGAGACCCTCGGTCGCGGCGAGAAGATCAAGATCTCCGGCTTCGGAAACTTCGTGCTCCGGGACAAGAGACAGCGTCAGGGCAGAAATCCCCAGACGGGAGACCCGATCGTCATCACGGCGCGCCGGGTCCTGAACTTCAAGGCGAGCCAGCTCCTGAAGCAGGAGTTGAACGACGAAGCGACCCCCGGCGAGGCACAGTCCGGCGCATCCGCCGAGGAGTGACGTGAGCGCTTCGCGCGAACTGGTGAAGCTCTACTACCGCATCGGCGAGGTTTCGCAGATCGTCGGAGTCCAGCCTCACGTCCTCCGTTACTGGGAGACGGAGTTCCGCACGATCCGGCCGCAGAAGTCCCACAAGGGCCAACGCGTCTACTCCCGGAAGGACGTGGAGAAGCTCCTTCGCGTGAAGGACCTCCTGAAGAATCAGGGGTTCACGATCGCCGGGGCGAAGCGCAAGCTCCGCGAGCCCGAGGTGGCCGGCGCTCGCTCGCCCCAGGTCGACGCCGCGGTCGAGACGGTGACGGAGTCGCGGCCAGAGGCGCCGACCGCTGCCGTGGCCGTGCCGATTGCCGCCGCCGTCGCGCTCCCCGCCGCCGTTCCCGTCGCAGCCGCGATGCCGTCGCACTCGCCGTCGTCGGCCGATCTCGCGCGGGCGGAGACGCACGCGCGCGTGCGTGAGGCGCTGGCGTCGATCCGGGAAGACATCCTCGCGATGCTCCGGGAGCGGGACGGGCTGGACGCTCCACCTCGACGTCCGAAGCTGCCGACGCTCCCCTGAAAGACAACGTCACTCCGCTCTATTGACTCCCGGTCGTCTCGCGACCACACGGTGGTCTCGGAGGCGAACGACCCATGGCTGATGGCCTGAACCGCGTGATGCTGCTCGGAAACCTCGGCGCCGATCCCGAGCTCAAGATGACGAGCGGCGGCCAGTCGGTGCTCAAGATGCGCCTCGCCACGACGGAGTCCTACCTGGACCGGAACAAGACCCGCCAGGAACGGACGGAGTGGCACAACGTCGTCCTCTGGGGGAAGCGCGCCGAGGCCTTGAGCAAGTTCCTCACGAAGGGGACGCGCCTCTTCGTCGAGGGCGGGCTCCGCACCTCGAGCTACGACGACCGTGACGGAAACAAGCGCTACAAGACCGAGGTCGTCGCGAACAACGTGATCCTCGCCGGCCGCGGCGGCGGAGGGGGCGGGGGCGGTGGTGGCGGCGGCGGCTCCCGCGACGGCGGCCATTCGGACCCGGGCGGCGGCGATTCCTACGACGAGCCCGCGTACGGCGGCGGCGGCGGCGGTGGTGGCGGCGGCCCCGGGGACGACGACGACATCCCGTTTTGATCCGGACCGCGTCGGCTCTGCCGCTCCCGCACGCTCCCTCGGCCCGGAGCGCCTCGTGACGGCGTGCGCTCGCGTCGCCGTTCGCGCGGCGCTCGCCGGGTGCCTCGCGGTCTTCGGGTCGGTCGCGTGCCGGAAGGATTCCCCCCCGCCCACGGCGGAGACGCCGCCGACTCCGCCTCCGCCGCCGCCCGAGTCACTCATCGCGGACGGCGCCCTCGGAAACGTGGCAGCCACGTGGGCGTCGGTTCGAGAACGGATCGGCGGGCGCGCGCTCGCGGTGCCGTCCACGTTCCCGCTCGCGGTCACGACGCTCATCGGGGCGTCGCCGCTCTCCGCCGGGCTGGTGGACGACCGCGCGCCGCTCGCCCTCGCGCTCGTCGACGAGCGCGACGGGCTCGCGTGGGTCGTCGGAGTCAAGGTGACGAGCGGTGCGGAGCTCGCTGCCTCGCTCTCCACGGGGAGCGAGGCGCGCTTCGCGGCGGGACCCCGCACGCCGTCCGGTCTCGTCCCGCTCGTGCAGAAGGGAGCGGCGGTGCCGCTCGCGCTCGGCGTCGCGGGGGACGCGCTCGTGATCGCGTCGGGCCGAGTGGCGCTGTCGGACGCCGGAGCGTACGTGGGGCGGACGCTGCTGCCGTCCCAGAAGGACCGGGACGGGCTCTCGCTCACGGTGCCCCGCTCCGCGCTCTCCGGCGTGGTCGCCGCCGGTCTCCGGAAGCAAGCGAGCGCGTGGATCCAGGCGCTGGCCGACGCGGACGCGAGGACCCGGAAGGAACGCGGCCGGGACCCCGATTTCGGCGATCCGCGGGCGGTGACGGCGGCGCTCGCCTCCGCCGTGACGGCCGTGACGGACGTGATCGCCTCGTGCACCGAGGCCAAACTCGACGCGCGGTTCTCCGGGGACGTGCTGGACGCGCGTGTGGAGCTCGTGCCGGCGGCGGTGGGCCGAGCTTCCGAGCTCGTTCGGGACGCTCCGATCGGTGATGCGGCGCTCCTCGGCTCGGCGCCGGAGGGCGTCGCGTTCGCGGCCCTCGTCCACTCCGAGGGCGCTTCTCACGGCGGAAGCGACTTCGTCCGCTCGGTGCTCGGCGATCGGCTCCGCGCCGCGGATCGAGCTCGCGTCGAAGCGTTCGTGGACGACCTTCGCGCCGGCCTCGGCACGACGAGTCTCTTCGCCGTGCTGGATTCGGGCGCGGTGCCGACGCCGTTCGCGCGCGGAGTGGGCGGGGAGCCCGCGCGACTCGGCGCGGCGGTCCGCGCGCTCCCCGCCGTGCTGCGCGCGCCGCCGTTCGCCGATCTCCTCTCGGCGAATGGCGTCCCCGTATCCGCCTCGCTCGCCACGCCGTCCGTTCCCGGCGTCACGGGGCTAACCGGGGTCCGCGTCGAAGGCGCTCGCGGCGCCAAGACGGCGCTTCCGCCCGTCGAGGTGATGGCCTCGTCCGTCCCGGCTCCGGTCCTCGCCGTCGGCGCGCGCGGAGCGGTCGGGCCGGCGCTCGCCGGTCTGCTCGCTCCCACGGGCCCGCCGCTCTCGGCGGATCCCACCGTCGCCCGCGCCGTGTCGAGAGCGGCCGCGAACACGACGGCCATGCTCGCGATACGGACCGGTCGC
This sequence comes from Polyangiaceae bacterium, assembly GCA_035545855.1. Taxonomy (GTDB): domain Bacteria; phylum Myxococcota_A; class Polyangia; order Polyangiales; family Polyangiaceae; genus DASZVB01. The sequence goes on along the minus strand of DASZXK010000058.1, from coordinate 90,568 downwards.
CCCCCGGCGCTGACCGGTTTCTCGACGCTGACCGTCGGCACGGACCGCCGCGTGCTCTTCGCCGACCTCGCCGTCTCCGAAGCCGCACTTCGCGTCGGGCTCCCGGAGATCCTCGCTCCGCGCGCCGCGTCCCCGTGAAGCGAGCGACGGGGCCGTAAACGGGCTCCGGGGCGGGGGACGACGTGCGAGGCCCCGGTGGGCGTGGTTCAATCGAGGATCATGTCGACGGCGCGCTTCCTCGGCTTCCGAGCCCTCGTCCTGTCCGGCGTGGGCCTGCTCCCGCTGCTCCCGACCGCGTGCGAGGGGCGATCCAGCCTCGATGCGGACGAGCTGTTCCCGCCACCGTTCGACGGTGGCCTCCTCGTGGACTCGGGAGCGGGTCTCGGGAGTGGTTCCGGCGGCGTCCCCGGCAGCGGCGGTTTCCTGACGACGGGCGGCGAGCCCGGGAGCGGCGGCAAGGGTGGCTCGTTCCCGGGTGGAACCGTCGGCGCCGGTGGTTCATCCGAAACGGGCGGCGCGGTCGGGAGCGGCGGAGTGCTCGGTGCCGGCGGAATCCCGGGGAGCGGCGGCACCGTGAGCACCGGCGGGACCGTGAACGCCGGAGGAACCGTCGGGAACGGCGGGACGGTGAACGCCGGCGGCGTCATCGGGAACGGCGGCGCGGTGAACGCGGGCGGAGCCGTCGGGAGCGGCGGCGCGGTGAACGCCGGAGGAACCGTCGGGAACGGCGGCGCGATGAACGCCGGAGGAACCGTCGGGAACGGCGGCGCGGTGAACGCGGGAGGAACCGTCGGGAGCGGCGGGGCTCTCGGCGCGGGCGGGTTCGTCCCGACGTGCAGCAGCATCACGTGTCCGACCGGATGTTGCGATGCGAGCGGCGCTTGCGTCTCCGGACGTCTCGACGACGCCTGCGGGACCACGGCTCATGCGTGCGCGGACTGCACGTCGACCGGGCAGCACTGCGCGGCCGCCGGCTTCTGCTACTCCGGGGCGCACTGCGGTCCGGACGATTGCGGCGGCTGCTGCATGCCGAACGGCGCCTGCCGGCCCGGTACGACGGCGCGTGCCTGCGGCGTCTACGGCGGGCTCTGCGACGCGTGCGGGACCGGCGAGACGTGCCAGAGCGGCGCCTGCGCCGCGCCCGGCCAGACGTGCCCGGATCCTTACGGCGGTTGCGCGCCCGGGAGCGTCACGACTCCTCCCCAGACCTCGACGGCGTGCACCGCCGCCAATCTCTCCGCGCTCCAGAGGGCGTGCAAGGGGCGAACGAGCTCGCCGAGCTGCACCACGGCGGCGACGGCGCTCGCGCGGTCGAACCCGGAGTGCTTCACGTGCGTCTCTCAGTTCTTCGGCGCGACGGGCGTCGCCAAGTGTCTCGCCCCATTCCTGACGACGGCCTGCAACGAGGCGCTGACCTGCGCGACCGACTGCCTGGACGGAACGTGCGGCGGCTGCTCGAGCGCCGACCAGTCGACCTGCCAGAGGACCGTCTTCGCCTCGGGAGGGGCCTGCACGCCGTACGTCGCCGGGGGCCTTTGCGCGGACGCGGCGTTCGGCGGCGACGCGGCCTTCTGCGATTTCGACACCATCTCCGACATCGGCCTCTTCCTCCAGGGAGTCGGGGCATACTACTGCTCGAAGTAGATGGCAGAGACCCACGACGAAGTCGTCCTAGTCACGGGCTTTCCGAGCTTCCGCGCCCGGAAGATGGTGGAAGAGCTCCTCGGAGCCAAGAAGACGTCGCTCATCGCCGCGATCGTTCACCCGAAGCTCGCCGAGCAGGCAAAGGCGTTCGTCGCCCAGCGGGACAGGGACGAGCAGGCGCGCATCCTGCTCTACGAAGGGGACGCGGCCGCGATCGACCTCGGCCTGAGCGGCGCGGAGTACCGGGAGCTCGCCGCCCGGGTCCATCGCGTTCACCACCTGGCGCAGGTCACCTATCCGAGCGCGACGCGCAAGATCGCCGAGTACGTGAACGTCGGCGCGACGCGCGAGGTGATCGAGTTCGGGCGAATGTGCGAGCGCCTCCGGTGCATCGCGATCCACTCGAGCGCGGAGGTGAGCGGCAACCGGACGGGCCTGGTCCTCGAGGACGATCTCGCCGCTCGGCAGACGTTTCGCTCTCCGGTCGAGGAGACGCTCGCTCGCGCCGAGCGGCTCGCTCGCGCCGCCATGAAGGACCTGCCGATCACCGTCATCCGTCCGACCCAGGTCGTCGGGGATTCGCGCACCGGAGAGGTGGATCGCTTCGACGGACCGTACCTCTTGATCCTCCTGATGCTGAACGCTCCGCAGGAGATGCCCGTGCTGCTCCCGACCCGGGGAGACGTGCTGATGAACCTCGTACCCGTGGACTACGTGGTCCGCGCCGCGCGCCACATCGCCGAGAGTCCGCAGGCGATCGGGAAGACCTTCCACGTCGTGGATCCGAACCCGCTCACGGTGCGGCGCGTGTTCCAGCTCGTCGCGCAGAGCGGCGGGCGGCGACTTCCCGGCGGGTTCATCCCATCCCGCGTCACGAAAGCCCTCCTCGGCGCTCCGGGAGTCTCGCTCCTCTCGAAGAGCCCGCGGGCCTTCCTGGACCACATCACGACGCCGGTTCGATACGACTCGAGGAATGCCGACGACGTCCTTCACGGCTCGGGAATCGAATGCCCCTCCTTCGAGTCTTACGTGGACGCCCTGGTGCAGTTCGTGAAACAACGAGTGCAGGAACGACGCTCCAAGCATGAAGAAGCCGAGGTCGAGGATCCTTTCTCCTGAGCGTGCCGCGCTCCTCGGCAGGGGCGCGGCCGCGCTCTCCTTGCTGGTCGTCGTGACGTGCGCGGGCGCCGCGAAGGGGCCCGTCGAGCGCCCTCTGCCCGCGCCCGGCCCGCGGGCGTCCGCCGCGCCCGAGCCGAAGCCTTCGCCCCTCGTCGTGGAAGAGCCGAAGGGGACGCCCGCCGCGGCCGTGCCGCTCGCTCATTTTCGGGACGCGCTCGCGGATCTCGCGTCCGGCAAGCGCACGGAATCCGTCCGGGTGCTCTGGCTCGGGGATTCACACGCCGCCGCGGACTTCTGGCCGGACGCGATCCGCAAGCCGCTCGCGGAGAAGTACGGCAACGGGGGGCCGGGATTTCTGTTCGTCGGTCTCGGAGTCTACCGGCACGCAGGAGTCAAGGTGACCCGGGAGGGACATTTCCGCGTCGAACCGAAGCGCCCGTCACTCTGGATGCGACAGAACGACGGCGTGTTCGGCCTCGGCGGGATGCGCTCCGTGCCGGACACGGAGGCGTGCAAGGTGACGTTCGAGCTCGGGAAGGGTTCCGTCACCGGCGGCGCGGTCTGGGATCTCGCGTTCCGGCTCCCGAGCGAAACCTCCCGCTTCCGCGTCGTGGTCTCCGGTCAGAAGGCGCTCGACGTGGGCGCGCGCGGCCGGACCGTGGGCGCCATCGAACACGCGACCTTCACGACGGAAGACGGGGCGACGGTCACGCTCGAGGGGGCCTCCGGGGACCCGCAGTTCCTCGGCGTCACCGTGGACTCCCGGACGCCCGGAGTCGTGGTGGACACGCTCGGCATCAACGGCGCGCGTATCGGAACGCCGCTCGCCTGGGAAGAGACACCCTGGGTCTCCGAGGCGTCCCGCCGCGCCGCCGAGCTCTTCGTCCTCGCCTACGGGACGAACGAGGTCGGCGACCAGGTCGCTCCGAGTCGCTACGGGCCGGAGCTCGAGAACCTGATCGCGCGGGCACGCAAGGCCGCGCCGCATGCGGATTGCCTCGTCGTCGGTCCGACGGATCGCGCCGGCGCGAAGTGGGAACCGCTCCCGCGCGTCGCGGAGCTCGATCAGGTGCTCCGCGGAACGTCGGAGAAGGTCGGCTGCGTGTACTTCAGCTCGCAGACGGCCATGGGCGGCGAGGGGAGCATCAAGGACTGGGCGAACCGTGAACCGCCGCTTGCCGCGCCGGACAGGGTCCATCTCACTCCACGCGGCTACGCGGAGCTCGGCGCGAAGATGGCGACGGATCTCCTCGGCCTGCCGCCCGCCGCTCCGTGAGCGGGGCTCAGCGCCCGCCCCCGCGCGCGTCGTATCCCGTCATCAGCGCCGAGTAGAGCCACCGCCCGAGCTGATCGGCGCCCCAGCTCGTCGGATGGGTGAAGTCTCCCGCGCCGAAGCCCTTCCGCACCCAGGCGCCCATCGAGCCGCGTCCGCCCATCGCGTCGTACGTGGCGTAGTACGCGCAGCCGACCTCCGCCGCGACGCGCCGCTGCTCCTCCACCAGGATCGGGATGATGGGCAGCGTGACGAGGTGCCCGTCCTCCTTCCGCGCGCGGTCCATCGCTCCGACGACGAGGCATGCTGCGTCCGGCACCGCGCGCTGCACCTTCTGGAGGAGCTCCTTCATCGTCCGGTGGTATTCGGGCATCGGGTAGGCGAATCCGTCGCCGCTCTCGTTCGCGCCGAACTGGTACGCCACGAGATTCGGCTTCCGCCAGGCGAGCGCTCTCGCGAAGTCGTCGTCGTCGCTCTCGTCCAGTGTCCGGAGGCGCGCGCCGACGAGCCCGATGGCGTCGAGGACCACTCCGGGCTCGTCGCGCTCGAGCACCATCCCGAACAGACGGACGTTCGCGCGGGCCGTCTTGAGCTCGAGCTCGTGCTCTCCGTCCTCCGTCCGGATCTCCGCGAAGGCGACGCGTTTCTCCGGCCCGTTCGTGTCGATCGGCGGACGGGCCGCGCCGTCGAGCAAGAGCTCCAGCAATCCGCCGCCCGGCTCCTCCACGTAGGCGAGCTCGAATCGCGAGACTCTCCGACCGTACGATCCGGATTTGCTCGTTCCCACGCGGGAGCGAAGGCCCGGCGCTCCGACGAACGAAACGCCGCCGAGTCCGTACAGGCCGTCCGAGGCGCGAGGCCCCACGACGCGGCTCGCGCGGAACCCCTTGTCCGCGTAGCGGTAGACGTCGTTGTGGAAGTACTGCGGCCACGCGCTCGCGGCGAGGACGAACCCGTGGCCCGCGTCCCCGAACCGCTTCTGGAGCAGGCGACGGAGCGTCCCCGTGCCGAAGTCGCTCGCCACGACGGAGTCTCCGAAGAACACGACCCGGGAGATGGCGCCCTTCTCCCGCTTCTCGGTCCGCGAGAGCGCCGCGTAGAAGCGAGCGAGGGATCTCGACTCGTCCACGACGGCGACGGGGGAAGTGTCCGTCGCGCCGTGCTGCGGCGCGGTCTCGCCGTCGTCCGCGATGGGGCCGCGTCGCTCGAGGCGTTCCTCGAGCTTCTCGGGCTGCGCGAGATCCGGACGCGACTCGCCCGTGGACGGAAGCTCGGTCTCGCCGAGCGCCGTCTCCGGCGGCGGGATGGCGGCGGGGGCGGCAGAGACGACGGGTCGCGGCGAGAGCAGGCGGTAGCGGGCAAGCACCGGAACGAGCTCGGGGATCGCCGCCACGGCGAGGAGCGTCAGCACCGCGAGCACCGGCTTCGAGCGGAGGACGGACGCCGTCGTCCCGGCTCGGTCCGTCGGCGGAGCGGCTTGCACGGGTTTCCCGGGTCCCGGCTCAGAACGGCGTGTCGCGCACGAGCCCGCCCTTGGGATCCGACTTCTTCTTCGGCGGCGGCGGCGCCGCGGCCGGCGGGGGCGCGGGCTCGCGCGGCGTCGGGGGCGTCGCGACGGGCACGGCGGGGGCGTCCCCGGGCTTCGGCGGCGCCTTTCCCGCGGCGGGGAGCTCGTCGATGCCGACGCTGTCCGCGTCGAGCGTCGCGATCTCGTTCGCGGCGCGCTTCCGCTGCATCGAGCCCACGTCCGGAGACTTCGCGATGAGGTCGAGCAGCGAGCGTTTCCGCGTACGGTCCGTCTCCTTCGAGGCCTGCTCGAAGACGGTGTCCGCCCACTTCGCCTGGATCTCCTTGAACGTCGTGGACTCCCTGAGGTTGCTGTCCTCCGGGATCTCCTGGGACTTCCGGAGCGCGCCTTCCACGTCTCCCTTCGCCATGAGATCCCGCGCTTCGTCCAGGGCGCGCGACGCCGGGTTCACCTCGGTCGTTCCCGTGACGGGCGCGCCGTCGTCCCCGCGCCGGAGCGTGACGGCCAGGGCGACGGCGACCACCGCGAGCGCGCCGACGATCACCAGCGATCGCGAGCGACGGGGCGCCGGGACGTGATCGGAGGAGCCCGGCTCGAGCGTGTTTTGCCGACGACCGACGGGCGGCTCCTGGGGAAGGTACACCTGGCCCGCCGGCACGAACTTGAGCTGGACGTCTCCGAGCTCGATCACGTCTCCCGCGTCGAGGATCGCGCGCTTCAGCTCGACGCCGTTCACCCGGACGCCGTTCGAGCTGTCCCGGTCCATGACCTCGTACTTGCCGCCTTCGAGCGCGTGGATCTCGGCGTGGACACGCGAGACGGACGTGTCGTTCACGGGGAGATCGCAGTCCTCGCCGCGCCCGATGACGACCCGCTTGTCGAGCAGCGGGAAGCTCGCGCCGAGCGCCGGGCCCAGGATCATGACGAGCCGGTTCGGAAGATCGCGGATCGTCTGGCTCTGACGCCCGGGCAAGGTGGCGGTCTTGCTGTCCGGGTCGGGACGCGGCGCGACCGTGTCGTCGAGCAGCTCGAGCCGATAGTCGCCGAGCTGGAGGAGATCGCCGTGCTTCAGCTCGTGCTCGCCCACGACCCGGGCGCCGTTCACGAAGCAGCCGTTGTAGCTCTTCTGATCCCGGACCTTCCACGCGCCGCCCTCGCGGCGGAGGGTCGCGTGCTTCCTCGAAATGTTGCGCTCGGTGAGACGGACCGTGTTCGCGACGTCGCGACCCACGGAGTACTCGTCACGGACCAGATCCACCACGGTCTGGTTCGCCTGGTCGTCCTCAATCGAGAGCTTCCACATTCCTGGGCCCTCTAGCCTGCCGTGATTCGCCGCGGAGGCCAAGTCGACATAGGAAATAGTCGAGCTTTTCCGGGGTTCTTCTCGGCCTCCGACTCGTCGTCGCTCGCCTCGGCTCGCTCTTCATCCGCCACCTTTGACCTCAGCCGGACCCGGCTGAAAGGCCCGTTGCCGCCTGGTGGAGGGCGTCGTGGACGTCCGGCCGGGCGATCCGGATCTTCACGTTGTCCCGGGTGGGGGAGACGCGATTCGTCAGGAGCACCGCGACGACGTCCGCATCCGGGTCGCACCAGAGGCTCGTCCCGGTGAACCCGAGGTGCCCGAAGGAGCGGGGGCCGAAGCGGGCGCCGGCGCTCGAGCCCTCCTCCGCGCGCCCGTCGAAGCCGGCGCGGAGCGTGCCGCCCGCACGGGGAACCACGAGCCGCGCCGCCTCTCCCGCGGACAGGAACTCCGGTGCGCGGCCGGCGAGTGCGTCGAGCATCGCCGCGCCGAAGCGCGCGACGTCGAGCGCCGTCCCGAAGAGCCCGGCATGGCCGGACAGGGCGTCGCCCGACACGGCCCAGGCGTTCTCGTCGTGGACCCGACCGACGATCTCGCCTCCGCGGAATCCCACGGTCTCCGTCGGCGCGACCCGCGCGTCGAAGGACGGACTCTCGTTCCGGAGCTCACGCGCGCTCCCCACGCGCAGGCCGAGCGGCTCCGAGATCTCGCGCCGCACCAGCGCCTCGAGGGGCGCCCCCGCGGCGCGCTCGAGGCAGAGCCCGAGGAGCAAGTACCCGAGATCGCTGTACACGGGCGGATGCCCCTCGAACGGGGGCTCCGCGAGGCATTCGGGGCGCATCCACGTGGCCGCGAGCCGGATCGCCGCCTCGGGGTCGACGGTCCCACCCGTCGTGAGCGGGGCGTATAGTGCGCCGTGGGCCGACAGGCCGGAGCGGTGCGAGAGGAGGTGCTCCAGCGTCCTCGGTCCCGCGGGGGTCTCCCGGAGCTCGGGGACCAGGTCGCCGAGCCTCTGGCCGAAGGAGAGCGTGCCGGACCGTTCGAGCCGTGCCGCCGTCGCCGCGACGAAGGGCTTCGTCACGCTCGCGAGGTCGTAGGGAGTCGCCGGGTCGACCGGCTCGGGGCGGCGGGCGGACCGAACGCCCGCGCTGCCGACCGCGAACTGGAAGCCGGAAGCCAGCCGTTTTCCTGCGGCGACGACGCCCCCTGGCGCGACCCCGGGGAGGACGATGGTCCGTGCGACCAGGTCGTCCAGCGACGGAGAAATCTCGGCTCGCCCGGGTCGCATCTCGCCTTTCTCGCGACGGAAAGCTAGCGCGAAGCCGAGCGCGAAAGCGACGTCCCGGGGCCCATTAGCTTGGGCCTCCTCGGCGGTCCGGAGTAAGCTTTATCCTGCCTCGGGTTTCGCCCGGGGTCCGTCCATGGCCGAATTCACCTGGGAAGCGCGCGCGCGAAGCGGCGAAGTCCGTCGCGGGACGATGGAGGCGGAGGACGCCGAGACCGTCAACAACCGCCTGCGCCAGCAGAACCTGAACCCGGTCCGGGTCCGGCGGAAGGGCTTCAAGTTCAAGAACCCCTTCGGCGGCGGCGTCGAGACGAGGGACCTCGTCACGTTCACCCGCCTCTTCGCCACGATGATCGACGCCGGGCTGCCGCTCGTTCAGTGCCTGGAGATCCTCGCGAGCCAGCAGAAGAATCCGAATTTCCAGACGATTCTGCGGGAGGTGAAGAACGCGGTCGAGCAGGGGTCGACGTTCAGCGACGCGCTCGCTCGCCACCCGAAGGTGTTCGACGAGCTGTTCTCCAACCTGGTTCGCGCCGGTGAGACGGGCGGCATCCTGGACAGCATCATGACGCGTCTCTCCGTGTACCTGGAGAAGCGCCAGAAGCTCATCCGGCAGCTCCGGGGCGCGCTCTCCTACCCGATGATCGTGTTCTTCATCGCCATCGGCGTGATGGCGGTGATGCTCACGTTCGTCATCCCCGCGTTCGAGAACATGTTCAAGGAGTTCGGCGGCGGGAAGGACAACCTCCCCGTGCTCACGCGATTCATGGTCGCGCTGTCCCACAGCTTCGTGAGCTACCTGCCGCTCGTGATCGTCGTGGGGGCCGGCGCCGGGACGGGCGCCGTGTACGCGTACCGCACGCCGCAGGGAACGCGAGCCGTTCACCAGGCGCTCCTGAAGCTCCCGGTGATGGGCGTCGTCCTCCAGAAGATCGCGGTCGCGCGGTTCACTCGTACGCTCGGAACGCTCCTCCAGTCCGGCGTGCCCATCCTCGACGCGCTCGAGATCTGCGCGAAGACGGCCGGCAACGTCGTCATCGAGAGCGGCATCATGCTCGTTCGCCAGCGCATCAGCGAAGGCAAGAACATGGCGGAACCCCTCATGGAGGCGAAGGTGTTCCCCGACATGGTCGTCCAGATGATCGCCGTCGGGGAGCAGACGGGCGCCCTCGACCAGATGCTGAACAAGATTGCCGACTTCTACGAGGAAGAGACGGACATCGCGGTCGCGTCCCTCACGAGCATGCTCGAGCCGATCATGATGGTCGGAATCGGCGGAATGGTCGGCGTCGTCCTGGTCAGCATGTACCTTCCGATCTTCTCGCTCGCTGGCAACATCAAGGCCGACTGACGGCGCGGGGCGACGATGCCCGTCACGCTGGGTGTTCCCGAGAGCGTCGCGGGCGTTCCTCTCGCCCGGCGGCTCGCCTGGGCCGTCGCTCTCCGCGTCGTGCTGCTCGTCGTGGCCCTCGGGGTCGTGGCGATCGTCAATTTCCGGCGCGGCTTCGACGTCGGCTCCGAGACGATCCAGTACGCGATCGCGACGATGGCGGGCGCCTTCGCCCTCGCGGCGGCGTACGCCGCCGTCCTCCGCGCCGGGCGGTGGCTCGAGTGGCTGGTCTTCGCTCAGGTCGTTCTCGACCAGGCGGCGTTCACGGTGCTCGTCTACCTGACGGGTGGTGCGTCGAGCGGCGCGACGTCCTTCTATGGCCTCACGTGCCTGCTCGGCGCGTTCCTCATCGGCTTGCGCGGCGCGGCGGTCGCCGCCGTGGCGGGCATCTCCTTCTACGGCGTGCTCGTCTGGGCGCTGCAGACGGGCCAGATCCTCCCTCCCGCGGACCAGCCGCGCACCGCATACCTCGTCACGAGCGAGGAGCTCACGGCTCACGTCGTCCTGAACGTCCTCGTCATCGTCGTCGTGACGCTCCTCGCGGGCTATCTCGCCGAACGCCTCGCGTCCGCCGGCGGCCGTATCGTGGAGGCCGAGGCGCGCGCCGAGACGGCGGAGCGCCTCGCCGAGCTCGGCCGTCTCGCGACGGGGCTCGCCCACGAGATCAGGAACCCGCTGGGGTCGATCGCCGGGTCCATCCAGCTCCTCCGGACCAGTCGCGGGCTGTCCGAGGAAGACCGCAAGCTCTGCGAGATCATCCAGCGCGAAGCGTCGCGTCTGAACGATCTCGTCTCCGACATGATGGACGTCGCGCGGCCGAAACGGCCGGAGTTCGCCGTGGTCGACGCCGCCTCGACGGCGCGCGAGGTCGTGGCCCTGGCCGGAAAGTCGGGGCGCGGCGTGAGCGACGTCGACATCGCGTTCTCCGGCGCGGACGCCGTGTACGTCCGCGCCGATCCGTCTCAGCTCCGGCAGCTCGTCTGGAACCTCGTCCGGAACGCCGTCCAGGCCTCGAGCGCCGGGGGGAAGGTGTCCGTGGGCGTCGAGGACGTCGCGGGCACCGTGGTGCTCACGGTCGCGGACAGGGGCGTCGGCATCGACGCGGAGGCACGGAGCCACCTCTTCGACGCGTTCTTCACGACGCGCTCTCACGGGACGGGCATCGGGCTCGCGGTCGTGAAGCGCATCGCGGACGAGCACGGGTTCGCGATCGACGTCGAGAGCGAATCGGGGCAGGGCGCGACGTTCCGGGTCCGCATGGGCCCTCGCGCGTTCCTTCCCGAGGGCGCCGCCCCTGCCGAAGCCCCGAAGTCTTCGGTTCCACCGCCCCCGTGACGCCCGGGTCACCCGGGTGTTGCGACGTTACGACGGTCGCCCGGCTGCCCCCGGGCGGCGGCCGCGCCATAACCTCGGACAAACCGCGGGGTTACCGCCATTTCGATCCTGCTGAAATCCGGGAAACATACTGGCTCCGAACTTGCACCAGGCGTAGGAAGACACGACATTCGGAAAACGGTGACGCCCATGCGGATCTCCCATCGACTCGGTAGCGCCCTTCTCGTCCTCTCGCTCGCTCTTCCGTGCACCGCCGGAGCATCGGACTCGGCGGAGTCCTTCGTGCGGGGTCGCCAGGCCGAGCTCAGCCAGCTCGTGAAGACCGGGCCCGCGGCGAAGAAGAAGATCGAGACGGTGTTCGACAACATCCTCGACTACGACTCCCTCGCGAAGGGCTCCCTCGGGGACAACTGGGACGCCCGGTCGGAGGCCGAGCGGCGCGAATTCCAGGACGTATTGAAGCAGCTCGTGCAGCGCGCCTATCGAAGGAACCTGGATCGCACCGCCGCGTACGAAGTGCGCTTCGACGGCGAGTCCCCCGAGGGGCAGGCGTTCCGGGTGAAGACGGTGGCGCAGAGCCGCTCGAACGAGCGCGAAGAGCCGGTCTCGATCGACTACGTCGTCCACAAGGCGGGCGCGACCTGGCTCATCTCGGACATCGTCACGGAGGGGTCGAGCCTCGTCGGGACGTACCGTCAGCAGTTCGGGCGCGTCATCAAGAAGGACGGCTTCCCGGAGCTCATCCGGCGGATGAAGCGGAAGCTCGCGACCGGCGCGGAATGACCTGGGGCGGTCGCCGGCGGGTGCCTCGGGGGCGGGCCATTTGCCCGCCCCGCCGTTCCCCCTGGTACGATTTCCCTCGCTCTTGATCCGCCCTCACGGTGCCCCTTCCACACCGAGCTCCCGGCCGTCCCCGGAGCCCGCCCTCGAGCTTCCGGTTCCGCTCCGGTTGACGATCGCTCGTGGAGTCCTCGGCCTCGAGCTGTACGAGGCGGTCGAGGTGGGACCGGTCGAAGTGACGGAGCTCGCGGCGACGCTCCCGAACCTCCGTTTCCCGGTGGACCTCTCGGGCGGCGTGCGGCCGTTTCGGCACCGGCGTGGCCGCCTCGAGCGCCTGACGTTCCGCCTTTCCTTCGAGGCCGCGAGCCGTCACGCGACCCGGCGAGTGAAGGAGATCCTCGGCGGGCTCGAACGCCCCGTGTCGGTGTTCCGGGTGCCCGGGGGAATCGGCGTCGGAGCCATCGGCGCACAGGGCGCCGTCGCGTTCGACCTCCTCTATGCGCCGTCGATGGGGGATGCACGCGTCGTCGTCGCCCGCGCGCGGGGCGCCGGCCTCCGGGGGCCGGCGCTCGGCGTCGCTCTCGCCATCGTGGACTCGGTCTTCGGACGCGCGCTCACGCGCTCCGGTCGCGTCCTGACGCTCGCGGGAGCGGCCGGCGCGCTCTCGCGGCTCGTGATGCCCGCGGTCGGAGCTCGCGCGCCGAGCGCGGACGGCCTCGCCGCCGGACCGGTCGAAACCGACGGCGAGGCGGTGACGTGCACGTTCGACACGACGTTCCCGCCGACGGCGCTTCCGGACGACGTGATCCGCGCGGTCGAGCTCGCCGAGCTCGTGCGCGCCGCGGACGACGATCTCGCGGCGGGGCGCACCGACGCCGCCCGCCAGGGATACGTTCTGGCGCTGGAGCGCGCGCCCCGGCACCCCGAGCTCTGCCGCCTCGTCGCGGAGATCGACACCTTCGCCGGAGAGCGCGCAGAGGCGGCGCTGTCGCTCCTGTCGGAGTCACTTCCGCTGTCGGAGTCCGGGACCATCGGCGCGACGCTCCTCGCTCGCGTCGGTGACCGTGCCGGCGCGCGCGAAGCGATCGCCGCCGCCACGCGTTCGGAGGAATACGCGCCCCTCGCGGCGCTCCTGTTCCTGGAGGCAGCGTCGCACGCCGACGACGCCGCGTCGCGGATCGCCTGGCTCTCGGACGCGGTGGCGCGCGCGCCGTCGCTCGCCGCCCCGCGCTGGCAGCGGTTCGAGGCGCGGCTCTCACACGGCGACGTGAAAGACGCGCTCTCCGACGCCGAGCACCTGGAAGCGGCGGCCGTCGGGAACCGCGCGCGCCACGAGGTCTGCGTTCGTGCGGGGCGCGCGCTCGTCTCGTCCGGGTACGTCGCGGTGGGCGGGCGGCTCTTCGAGCGAGCCCTCCGCTACCTACCGGACGATCCCGAGGCCACCGCCGGCCTCGGGCGGGCGCTCGTCGAGTCCGGACGAGCCGAGCGAGCGGTGACGCTCCTCGAACGGGCGCTCGCGCTCGGCGAAAAGAAGGGCAACGTGCCCGCGGGAGCGCTCGTGGATCTCGCGAAGATCCTCGCGAAGCTCGGAGACCTTCCGCAGGCCGTCGCTCGAGTTCGCGCCGTCGCTTCGGACCGGGAAGAGGTCGTCGTGGCGCGCGCCCTCGAGGCCGAGTGGCGCGAGAAGCTCGGCGACCTGGCGGGTGCTTCGCTCGCGTACGCGAGGCTCCGTGAGTCGCTCGAGCTTTCTTCCCCCGCCGATCCCCTGGAGGCGGCGCTCGTGCTGGAGCGCGCTGCGCGCTTCGAGTGGGAGAGCCAGCGGGACGTCCGCGCCGCGGAGCGACACCTCGCGACGGCCCTCCGCCTCGCCCCTCGTGACCGACGCATCGGCGATGCCTACCGCGAGATGGCCGCCCGCCTCGCCGCCGAGCTCCGTCCGGCGTCCCGCGAAGGGCAGGACTGAGCGGCGATCAGGCGCTCGGCGGCCGGCGAAAGCGCCGTACGCCGAACGCTCCGCTCGCCCAGAGCGTTTCCGTCTGAGGTTCCCACGCCAGGGCGTCCACCCGGAGCTGGTCGTCGGCGTCGTCGTCCCCGTTCGGCTCGAGCGATGCGACCACGAAAGCGTCGCCGGACGTCGCGTCGATCCACAGGATCAGCGTGCGCCCGCTCGCCGGCTCGAACGTCGCGGCGAACGCCGAGGGGCGGCTCCCGAGGCGGCCGGCGGCGATCGCGGTGACGCGAGACGACGCTTTCACTCGCTCGAACGAGGCGGCTCGCGTCGCGGACACGGAGACGCCTCGCCCCCGCTCGAGGACGACGACGACGTCTCCTTCGGTGACGACCACCGGACTCTCGCCGTCCGTGGGGTAGGGAGCGGGCGAGGGGGTGAAGCCGCCGGTCGGCTCCGAATGAAACCATTTCGTTCGGCTCCCTTGCGCGACGAGGCACACGGGCGGGGTCCCTCGCGACAGCGCGAGCACCTTGCCGCCGAGATCCACCCGCCGCCACGTCGTGCCCTGATCGGTGCTCTCCAGCAACAGTCCATCCGGCTCGACGAGGAGGAGCACCGCGGGCCGCGCGCTCGGGGTCGGACCGCCGAGGGTGAGCGTGCGGTCCTGGGCGAGGTCCTCTGCCAGCGGGCTCAGGGCCGAGACCTCGGCGCGCTCGGGGACGAAACGCGCGAGGCGGCCCGCGCTGGTCGTGAACACCAGCGTACCGTCCGCCGTTTCGCAGAAGCTCGTGACGGTCCCGGGGACTCGGGCGTCGATGGTTCGCTCCGCACCGGCGTCGTCCAGGACGACGATGTTCGCGCCACCGCACGCCACGCGGGTCCCGTGGAGCGCGTGGACGGTGTTCCGCGGGGAAAGGAGCGGGGGGGGCGCGACCTCCTGCCAGCCGAACTCGGCCCGGGGGGGAATGCCTTCCTCCTCTTCCGGGAGCCGAAGGAGCGGCTCATGGTCACCGATCTCGCGCTCGCCGTCCGGGTCCGCGCCGAGGATCGGCAGCTCCCCGCTCACGAGCGACTCGAGCTCCTCCGTCGCGCCCTCGCCGTCGTCCTCGCCCAGGGGCTCCTGTTCCTCGATGTCCACCGAGGCGTCGTCCCCGACGGGGCCCGAGTCGTCTTCCGCGTCGCCGTCGTCTTCGTGAGTCGTCTCGTCGATCTCCGAGTACGCTTCGAGGGAGGGGTCGTCCTCGTCGGCAGCCTCGTCGAGGTCGGGGATGTCGATTCCCGGGTCGAGCTCGGTGGCCGTCGCGTCGTCGAGATCTCCCTCGGGCTCGAGAGCGATCGCCGGCAGTTCCTCTTCTTCGAGCGTGTGATCACGCTGATCCGCGTCGCCGTCGAGATCGCGCTCGAGGGCGTCGGTGTCGGGGGGCGAGGGCTCCTCCTGATCGGGCACGTGCGTGCTATAGCTCCGGCGCACGTGGACGGCAAAGCGTGGCTGGATCCCTTCCTCTCCGAGGACCTGGTGGTCCATCGGCTGCGAGTTCGAGAACCCGACGTGGTCTTCGTCAAGAGCATTCTCGAGGCGAGCGAGGGGCTCGGCGCCGTGTTCGCCGAGCCTCGCGCGTCCGCGTTCGGCAGACGCATCACGGACGGCGGAGACATCGTCATCGCGGGGCCTCGCTCGCGAGCGCGCGAACTTCGCGAAACCGTCGAGGACCTCAGGCGCGAACTCGCGTTCTGCGTGAGCGGCGATCCGGGCGACGCGGATCCGGCGTGACCGTTCCCCGGGTTTGTCCACAGCGCGGATGACCCACCCGGGTGCGGCGCCCCGTCACGAAAACCCGAACGTCGCGAGTTGCGCCCGAAGCGGGGCGTGCTCTACCGTGCGCCTCCCATGCGGAAGGTCGAAGGCGCCGGCAGCCCGCGTCCCGACGAGACGCCGCTGCCGAGGGCGGCGGGAGCGGGCGCCGACCCTCGCTCCGTCGCCGTGTGGTGCGCGTTCCTGAACCGCCTCGCGACGGACGCGGAGGCGGCGCTCGCCGCGGCCATGGCGTACCGAGAGCTGGACGGCCCGGGCCGGGACGTCTGGATGGCCTCGCTCGAACAGGACGTCGCGAGCATCACCGTGCCGCGCATCGCGCTCTACGCGCCGCTCCTCGCCGCGGAGACGGACTCGAAGCGGCGCGCGAAGATCCTCGCGGCCATCGGCACCGTTCAGGCGGATGCCACGCCACGAGGGCCGGCGTACGCGCTCGCGAGCCGTCCGGGACGGGACGCGCGAGTCGTCGCGATCGTCGCGCCGCTGTACCTCGACTTCGTCCAGGTCCTCGCTTGCTCGCACCGCCCCGGAGACACGTTCGAATGGGTGAAGCACGATCCCATCGTCGAGCGATCGCGCGCCCCGCGCGCCGGGGACTCGCTCGCCGGAGCCGTCCTGGAAGCGGGCGAGCTCCGGGCCGCGGTCGACGACCTGGCCATCACGGTCGTCGCGCACGCGAGGAAGGGGCTTCCGCTCCCCGAGGCGCTCGGGCTCTTCGCGGATCTCTTCGGGCCGGGCGGCGGCGCGGCCCCATCCCGGTTCGCCATACCGGGTTGACCGAGGACGGATGAAGGCCAGCGCGGTCCTCCCGCTCGCCCTCGGGGTCACCGGCGTCCTCGGGCTGGTCGCGTGCGGCGGCGGGGGAGGGGCGTCGCGCGGCGCGTCGCGCCCGGCGAGTCCGCCCGTCTTCTTCGATTTCGCCGCGCTCGACGGCACTCACGTCTCGTCCGAGACGACGCGGGGTCGCGTGACGGTCGTCGCGTTCATCACGACGTACGATTTACCGTCGCAGGTCCTCGTGCGCGAGCTGTCGGACCTCGTCCGGCGTCACAAGCCGCGGATCAACGCGCTCGGCGTCGTGCTCGAGCCGCCGAAGAACGCGCCGCTCGTGGAGACGTTCGCCGAGGCGCTCGAGCTCGGGTTCACCGTGACGCTCGCCGACGCCGCGACGCTCGAGCAGCGCGGGCCGTTCGGGACCATCACCGGAGTGCCGACCCTGGTGGTCCTCGGTCCAGACGGAACGGAGCGGGTCCGACGGGAGGGCGCGCCATCCCCGGCCGAGCTCGAGCGGGCCGTCGACACGCCCTGACCGGAACGCCCAGACCGGATTTCCGTCTCGACGGATCCGTTTCGGCGTGTCGCGCACGGTCCGGTGGCGGGCGGTGCGAGCCTGCGATAGAATTTCGATACGGCTCGCTCGAGGGCGAGGTGCGGCGGCGCTCCTTCAGCCACGGAACACGGTCATGCGACACACCCGACGCGGACTCACCGTGGCTTCCGCGAATCCCACTCCGTCCGAGGTCCTTCAGTGCCCAAGCTTTCCCAAATCGCCGCGGTGACCGTCACCTTCATCGCGCTCGGCGGCGCGCTCCAGGCGTGCGCCACGTCCGACAACGAGATCCCGTTCGGGGACGCTTCGGTCTCGCCGCAGTCCTCGACGGGGGGCTTCCAGAACGGCGGCAGCGGCGGCAATCCCCAGAACGGGACGGGCAACGCGCAGAACGTCGGTGGTTCCGGCACCGGTAGCACGACGAGCCAGGGCGGCGGCCCGGGTGGCTGCAAGCCCGCGTTCTGCCCGGCAGGTGCGGGCAGCCCCTGCTGCACGACGAGCGGCGCGTGCGGCGTCGATTTCGGCATGGGCTGCACGGCGACGCCGCGCGACGGCGGCACGGGCAGCGGCGGCCGCAGCGGAAGCGGCGGCTCGTTCAGTAGCGGTGGATCGTTCAGCAGCGGAGGCTTCACGAGCTCCGGTGGCGTTTCGGGGACCGGCGGCGCCTCGAGCGGCGGGACGACCGGCAGTGGCGGAACGGCGAGCGCCGGCGGCGCAAGCGGCGGCGGCGCGGCCGGCAGCAGTGGCGCAGGCGGCGGCCCACCCCCTCCGGATACGGACGCCGCGATTCAGCCGGATCCGACGCCCTGAGCGCTCACGGCTGCCCGAGGGCGGCCCGCTCGGTATAGTGCGCGGCCCATGGACGACCTCATCGATCGCCCACGCGACGTCCGCCCCGGCGAGGAGCTGTCTCTCGGAACCCTCGTTCCGTTCCTTCGCGAACACGTGAAGGAGATCGGCGACGCCGACATCACGGTTCAGCAGTTCCCGAGCGGGCACTCGAACCTCACCTACTTCATCAAGGCCGGGGAGCACGAGTACGTCCTCCGGAGGCCCCCCTTCGGGAGCAAGGTGAAGAGCGCCCACGACATGGGGCGCGAGTATCGGATCCTCTCGAAGCTCCACGCCGTCTACCCGCTCGCGCCGGAACCCGTCGTGTTCTCCGAGGACCCGGCGGTCCTGGGCGCGAACTTCTACGTCATGCGCCGGCTGAAGGGCGTGATCCTCCGGAAGCAGCTACCCCCGGGGTTCGAGTTCGACGCGGACACGCTCTCCCGCCTCCACCGCTCCATGATCGCGAACCTCGCGCGCATCCATGCCGTGGACTACGAGAAGGCCGGGCTCGGGGATCTCGGCAAGCCGGAGGGCTACGTCGAGCGGCAGGTCTCCGGCTGGACGAAGCGCTACGAGGGCTCGCAGACGGACGACCTCCCGGACGTCCCCGCGGTCGCGAAATGGCTCGCCGAGAACCTTCCGAAGGCGAGCGGCGCCGCGCTCATCCACAACGACTACAAGTTCGACAACGTCGTCCTCGATCCCGCGGACCTGACGAAGATCATCGGCGTCCTCGACTGGGAAATGTCGACGCTCGGGGACCCGTGCATGGATCTCGGCACCTTCCTCGGATACTGGACCGAGCCCGGCGACGACGACGCGATGCAGGTGATGCGCTGGGGTCCGACGATCCAGCCCGGGTCCCTCACGCGACGGGAGCTCGTTGCCGAGTACGAGAAGGTGACCGGGCGGGCGGTGCCGAACCCCACGTTCTACTACGTGTTCGGCATGTTCAAGACGGCCGTCGTGCTCCAGCAGATCTACTATCGGTACAAGCAGGGCCTGACGAAGGACGAGCGCTTCGCCATCATGATCATGGGCGTGCAGGCGCTCGCACGGAAGGCGGCGCTGCACATCGAGCTCGGGCACGTGTGACGGAACCCGGGGGGGACGTCGCCGCTCGCGCCGCGGAGCTCGCCTCCCGCGCCAGGGAGCCGGCGGTGACGGCGAACGTCCTCCACGGCACCGCAGGCTGGACGGACCGGAGCCTCCTCGAGGCGGGCCTCTTCTACCCACGCGGCCTGAAGACCGGGAAGGAGCGGCTCGCGTTCTACGCGAAGCACTTCCCGGTCGTGGAGGTCGACGCGACGTACTATACGATCCCGTCGCCGGAGGTGGCGCGGGGCTGGGTCGCTTCCACGCCGAGCGAGTTCGTCTTCGACGTGAAGGCTCACCCGGTGTTCACCGGTCATCCGATCGACGTGACGCGACTGTCCCGGGAGCTCAGGGCCCGCATCCCGGAGTCCGAAGGGGCGCGGATTCGTCCCGATCGACTACCGCCGGAGGTCGGAGGGCTCCTCGTCGACGCGTTCCGCGACTTCGTCGCGCCGCTCGTCGAAGCAGGACGGCTCGGGGCGGTGTTCGTCCAGTTCCCGCCCTGGTTCTCGTCCACGCGAGGCAACGCTCGCCGCCTCGAGAAGGTGCGGGAGAGCCTCCGCGGGCTCCCCATCGCCGTCGAATTCCGACACGGGAGCTGGCTCGAACCGGCCCGCCTCCCGCGGGTGACGGCGCTCCTTCGCGACCTCGGCGCGTCGTACGTCGTCGTGGACGAACCCGCGGTCCGCGGCGGAGGCGTGCCGCCCACCGTGCTCGTCACGAACGACGACCTCGCGGTCGTGCGCTTTCACGGCCACAACGTCGCGGGCTGGCACCGCGGCGCGAGCGTCGCGGAACGATTCGACTATCTCTACTCGCCCGAGGAGCTCGCCGCGTGGGTGCCCGCCGTGAAGAACCTCTCGGGACGAGCGCGCCGCGTCCACGCGATCTTCAACAACTGCGTCCGAAACTACGCCGTCCTGGACGCGAAGGGACTCTCCGTCCTGCTGGCGGAGGCCACCTCGACGAAGGAAGGCGGTTGACCGCGCCGGGCGGCGTTCTATCGTACGGGTCCCCTTGGATGCCCCGGAAGGAGCGTCCGGTTCGACGGAGAGGAAGAAGATGGCGAAGCTCGACGGCACGAAGACGCACCAGAACCTGAAGGACGCGTTCGCCGGGGAGTCCCAGGCGAATCGCCGCTACCTGTATTTCGCGAAGGTCGCCGACGTGGAGGGCTACCCGGAGGTCGCGGGTCTCTTCAAGGACACGGCGGACGGTGAGACGGGCCACGCGCACGGCCACCTCGATTTCCTGAAGCAGGTGGGCGACCCGGCGACGGGCCTCCCCATCGGCCCGACTCTGAAGAACCTCGTCGCGGCGAAGGCCGGCGAGACCCACGAGTACGAGACGATGTACCCCGGCATGGCGAAGACCGCCCGGGAGGAGGGCTTCTCGGAGATCGCGGAATGGTTCGAAACGCTCGCGAAGGCGGAGAAGTCCCACGCGGGTCGATTCGAGAAGGCCGCGAAGACGCTCGGTGACTGAGCCGCCGCGGCGAGGCGCCCTCCGAGGCCTCGCCGCCGCTTTCGAAGCAGGGCCCGGACGCGAGAGACGAAACACGTCCGACGCGACCGGGCCCTCGCCTTTCGGGGAGGATCAGAGCGCATGAGCCACATTCCGAGACGGCCCGCCGAGCCCCCCGCGTGGGCGCCCGAGAACGCTCGCTACTGGAACGAGCGAGATCTCGAGCGCGAGATCCTCCGGACGTTCCAGGTTTGCCACGAGTGCCGCATGTGCGTGACGTACTGCGGCTCGTTTCCTCTCCTGTTCGACGCCGTCGATCGGGAGATCGAATCCGGACGCGCCGAGGGCGCGGAGACGCTCGGCCCGGACACGATCCGCGCCGTCTCGGATCACTGCTTCCAGTGCAAGCTCTGCTACATCAAGTGCCCGTACACGGAAGACGAAGGGGCCGCCGAGCTCCTGGATTTTCCGCGACTCATGGCGCGAGAGAAGGCGCAGCGTGCCCGCCGGGAAGGGATCCCGCTCGTCGACCGCATCCTCGGTGAGCCCGATCTCATCGGGCAGGCTTCGGCGGGGCCGTCCGCGCAGATGGCGAACCTCGTGAACGCGAACCGTCTCGTGAGGAAGGTCGCCGAGAAGACGACGGGGATCAGCGCCGAGTTCCCGCTCCCGCCCATCGCGTCCGAGTCGTTCCCGACGTGGCTGAAGCGACACGAACCGTCCCCCGAAGCCGGAAGCGGAGGCGAGGTCGTGCTCTTTCCGACCTGCTACGGGAGCTACAACTTCCCCGAAGTGCCGCGCGCGGCGGTCCGCGTGCTCGAGCACCACGGCTACCGCGTGCTCGTCCCCGAGGGGCTCGCCTGCTGCGGCATGCCGAACCTGGACGGCGGAGACGTCGCGCGCGCCCGCGAAAAGATGGAGAGGAACGTCGCGCTCCTCGCGCCGCTCGTGGCGCGCGGGCTCCGCGTCGTCGTCCCCGGTCCCACGTGCGGCTACACGATGAAGAAAGAGTGGCCCGTCTACGTCCCGACCGAGGCCGCGCGCGCGGTCGCCGCCGCGACGATGGACGCCATGCAGTTCCTGGACGAGCTCCGGAAGGAGAAGAAGCTGAAGACGGAGTTCTCCCGCGGGCTCGGCAAGGTCGCCTACCACGCCGCGTGTCATCTCCGGGCGCAGAAGATCGCGTTCCCGGGCGCCCGCGTGCTCTCGCGCGCGCCGGACACCGAGGTGCGCGTCGTCGAGCGGTGCTCCGCGGTCGACGGCACGTGGGGCATGAAGGCGAAGTTCTACGAAGAGGGCGCCCGCTACGCGAAGAAGCTGGTCGAGGCCGTCCAGGACGAGCCCGCCGACATGGTCGTCGGCGACTGCAACCTCGCCGGCCTCCGGCTCCTCAAGGAAACGGGCGTCACCGTCCGGCATCCGCTGGTCGCGCTGTGCGAGGCCTACGGCTTCTCCGAGTTCGCGGGAGGGTCCCGATGAAGAAGGTCGAACGAGGCGAGGTGCTGGACCTCGGGGCATACGAGGAGATCCGGGAGGCGTTCCGGCGTCGAATCATCGAAGAGAAGCGAAACCGCCGCATCGCGCTCGGCTCGAACATGACGGTCCTCTTCGAGAACCACGACACGGCGCTCTACCAGATCCAGGAGATGCTCCGGACCGAGCGAATCACGCGGGAAGACGCCGTGCTCCACGAGATCGAGACGTACAACGAGCTCGTCCCGGGGCCCCGGGAGCTCAGCGCGACGATCTTCGTCGAGTACCCGGAGAAGGAAGAGCGGGACCGCATGCTCGTCGCGCTCGCGGGCCTGGAAGACCGCTTCTACGTCGAGGTCGGCGGCGAGCGACAGACGGTGCGGAACGACACGAAGGGTGTTCTCGGGGATCGCACGACCGCGGTGCACTACACGAGGGTCCTTCTCACCGAGGCCGCGGAGACGGCACTCCGCGGCGGAAAGGCGGTCGTCTCGTTCGGGGTGGATCACCCCGCTTACGCCGCCCAGGCGACGCTCCCCCCGAGAGCCGTGGAAGAGCTCGCGCGGGACCTCGCCGGGTGACGCAGCGCGCCTCTCGCCGAGACCCTTGACCGGATAGCCGGCACGGAGGAGAAATGCGGGGTCGAGCGCGCGCCCCGGGGATCGGATCGGCACGCGCGCCCGCCAAGGAAGGGCGCTTATCTCATGCTTCGGTTTCCGCGGCGCGGTGGTCTGGTCACGCTTTTCTCCTCCGGGCTCCTGATCGCGTGCGGGTCGAGCAACGGCGTGCCCGCGTCCGGGAGCGGTGGCGCGTTCCCCGGGTTCGGCGGCACGTCCCCCGGGTACGATGCCGGCTCCGGCGGATCGGCATTCGGTTCCGGCGGCGCCGAGAGCGGAGGCGCGTTCGGGAACGGAGGGGCGTCCGGCAGCGGCGGTTCGTTCGGCAACGGCGGCACGTTCTCGAGCGGCGGCGAGACGAACGGCGGCGCTCCCGGCAACGGGGGGGCGTCGAGCAACGGCGGCGCGAGCGAGGACGCCGGGGCGTTCGACTCGGGCGTCCCGGACGGCGCGGCGAGCGACGGCGGTGCGGCGGCCACGGACTCCGGCCTCGGAAGCGGCGGCACGGGGGCAGGCGGCGCGTCGAATGGCGGCGCGTCGAGCGGCGGTGCCTCGGCCGGAGGCGCGGGAAGTGGCGGCGCGTCGAGTGGCGGCGCGTCGAATGGCGGCGCGTCGAGCGGCGGTGCCTCGGCCGGAGGCGCGGGAAGCGGCGGTGCGTCGAGCGGAGGCGCGGGAAATGGTGGAGCCGGCACGGGCGGTACGGGCGGCACCCAGACCTGCGGCAACTCGATCCCCGAAGGGACCGAGGCCTGCGACGACGGCGGGGTCGACACCGCGAACTGCGACTCGGACTGCACGAAGCCGGTCTGCAGCGACAAGCACCTGAACACCGCGGCCGGCGAGTTCTGCGACGACGGGAACAAGACGCCCGGGGACGGCTGCAACGCGAACTGCCAGTTCGAGAACATCTGCCCGACGCCGCTCGCGATCGCCCTTTCCGCGACGACGCCCGGCACCGTGCACGGGACGGCGACGGGGGACACGTCGGATTCGTCCAGCTACGTGCACCCGGCGCTCTGCGACGGCGCCGTTCGTGGCGCAGGTCCCGACTCCATCTATTCCTTCACGCTCGATCGCACCCGGAACGTCACGGTCTCGCTCTCGGCGGGCTTCGACGCCATCCTCCGCACGTACACCAAGGCGTGCGACCCGAGCGCGACCCTCGCGGAGGCGAACGGGGATGCTTGCTCGGACCAGGCCATCGGCACGGAGGCAATGTCCTTCTCGCGCCTCGCGAAGGGCACGTACTACGTCGCCGTCGACGGCGCCCAGGCCGGGAACGACGGCACGTTCTCGCTCCAGGTGGACGCAGTGTGCGACGGACAGGACCAGCTCCGGATCGTCGAGCTCGGCATCGGCACGACGGACTACGCCGTGATCCGCAACCTGAGCGACTGCCCCGCGGCGCTCGGCGGATCCACGGTGAAGTTCGACGATTCCACGCAGACGGACCTCGTCGTCTCTCTCCCGGCGATGACGCTCGCGCCCGGCGAGCAGCTCCGAATCCAGGAGGGGCTCGGCAGCACGGCCCCGGGCGTGCTCGGCGTCGGGAGCATCCCGTTCCAGTACGTCCGCGGCGGCACGGTGCTCCTCTGCAAGACGAACTGCAGCTCCGCGTCCGACGTCCTCGACGTCGTGCAGTTCGCGGACGCCGAGCCGTCCGTGCTCGAGCCGCCGCCGGCCCCGCCCGCGGGCGTGACGAACGTGTTCCCGCTCACGGGGATCGACGGAACGAACCAGGACACGAAGAGCTGGGTCCGGGTCGGTACGACGGGGAAGAGCCCCTCGTTCACCGGCGGGGACTGGTGTACCGGCGAACCCGGCGCCGCGTTCGGCCTCCGGTTGGAGGAGGTGTTCCTCGGGGATCCGGACTACCTCTCCATCAAGAACCACGCCGACTGCGCCGTGCCGGTCGCGCCCTTCCGCGTCCGACTCACGACGGACGGCGCGTCGACGCCCATCGACGCGGTGCTCGACGGCGGGTCGCTCAGCCTCTCCAAGGGGGCGACGCTCTTCCTCTCCGAGCCTCCGAACAAACCCGGGGACGTGAACACGGGCGTCGCCATCCCGAACGCCGGTGGCGTCTCCGGCACGGTGCAGCTCTGTCTCGGGAGTTGCGCGACCGGCGGCGCGACCGTCGACGCGATCGCGTGGGACGGCGTGGTCCAGGGCGGCGGTTCACCGACCCCGTTCCCGGCTCTCCCGACGCCGATTTCCTTCAGCCCGGGCGGCCTCCAGGGCATCACGGATCAGAACCAGAACACGACGTCGTATCGGCGCGCCGCGATCGCCGGCACGATGACTCGTTTCCTCGCGAGCGACTGGACGGCGTCGGCGAAGTCGCGTTGAGTGCGCGCTCCTCAGCTCGAAAAGCCGTACTTCGCGAGGATCTCCGGCGGGACGCGCCGCGGCCTCCCCTGGAGGTCCACCATGGCCCACGTGGTCGCGGCGCGCGCGAGCGGCTTCCCGTCGGAGGCGCGCCGGAACAGCGTCCGCCGGAGCGACGTCGCGCCGCGCAGCGTCGCGACCCAGGTCATCGCCTCGAGCCGTTCGCCTTCGAGCGCCGGCACCAGGTATTCGATGTCGTGCCGGCGGACGACCCAGAGCACCTGGAGAGCGAGATACACGTCGGGCCCGAGCCCGACGTGTCGGGAATGAGCGAT
The DNA here is from genome assembly GCA_035545855.1 of Polyangiaceae bacterium. Classification (GTDB taxonomy): domain Bacteria; phylum Myxococcota_A; class Polyangia; order Polyangiales; family Polyangiaceae; genus DASZVB01. The sequence continues at coordinate 65,674 of DASZXK010000058.1, read as the reverse complement.
CGCGGCCTCGTTCACCCAGCGGACCCAGACGACGTTGTTCGCGTGCCCGAGCTCGTCGATGTCGGTCTTCTGGACGTCGAAGACGTGGGCGTAGGCCCGGTCCGGCGGGGTGAATTCACCATCGTTTTCGCGGGTCGGCATCGAGACAGGTCTGTCCTCTGCGCGATTGCCTATCACGGTCGGAGCGAGAACGTGCCGAGAACTGCGCCTCGATGCTAAGGGAACGCCGGTAGACCCATGGACGACACCGCGGCCCGACTTCCCGTGCTCCGCGAGCGCTCTGCCCGGATCTTCCGCGCCGCGAGGCGTGAGGCGCGGGCGTTCGCCAGGCTCGCGTCGCTCCTTCCCCTGGACTGGGGAGCGAGTCTGCCGGACGGGACGGGACCCGGGGACGACGTCGTCGTTCTCGTCCACGGGACGCTCGCGTCGGCGGGCGCCTTTCGTCCGCTGAGAGAGCGACTCTCCGCGATTCCGCGGACGCACACGGCGGGGTTCACGTTTCCGCCGTCCTGTGGCGTCGTGGGCGTCGCGACTCACCTCGCGAGCGTGCTCGAGCGACTTCCGCGGGACGCGCGCATTCATCTCGTCGGGCACAGCCTGGGCGGCCTCGCCGTCCGCTGGTTCGTCCAGGAAACGGAGGGGGATCCGCGCGTCGTGCAGACGATCACGGTCGCCGCGCCGTTCGAGGGCGCGCGGGGCGCGTGGCTGTTCCCGGGTCCCGCGGGGCGGGACATGACTTCCGGGAGCGCCGTCCTCCGGCGGCTCCGGGTGACGGCGAGCGTCCCCGATCTTCCGCACCTCTCCATCTTCGGCGACGCGGACACTGCCGTCGCGAGCTCCACGTCGTTCCCCGTCGGGGACCGCGTGGTCGTCGCGGACGCGGGCCACAACGCGCTCCTCTTCCACGAGACGGTGGCGGAGCACGTCGCACGGGCGCTCGCCGCGCGGCGCGCCGACGCGGTCGTCTCGAAGTCCACCTGACGCCGAAAAGCGCCCATGTTTTCGATGGGTGCAGCGGCCACGGGACCGTGTTACCGGGCGCCCGTGCGTTCGGTCCGAACCCTCGCGGCGGCCCTCGGGGCCGTCGGGCTCCTGCTCTCTCCGGGCGAGGCCCACGCGGACGTCGCGTCCTGGCTCTTCGTCGGCGGCGGCGCGGGTTCCCTGAGCCGTCCGGGCCTCGACCCGAAGTGGGCGCCCGTCCTGCACCTGGACGCGGGCATGGGCACCTCCCCGGCGAACCCGCTCTCCGTCGGCGGCCTCTTCCGCCTCCAGACCCGCTTCGGGGACGGCTCCGACTACGGGCTCTTCCTCCGCACGGCGAGCGGCGGCTACAACCGCGGCGACTGGGGCGCGGCGCTCGACCTCGGCGGCTACCTGCGCCCGTGGGGAGACGAGAAGCCCGGCTACGCGGCGACGCTCTCGCTCGGCGCGCCCTGGGGCATCACCTTGAACACCGACTTCCAGCAGGGCCCGGACTCCGTTCGAGCCATCGCCTTCGTCGTCGGCCTGGATCTCGCCCGCTTCACCGCTTACCGCTCGACGGGCCTCGGGTGGCTGCCGAACCCGTACCCGGCTCCCGCGGCGAGCCCGCGGTAGTCGCAATGGACGCAGCCCCACCGCGGGGCGACGCAGAGCGATGAGGGCGGATGGCTCTCCGGAGAGCCGTACGGTGACCGAGCCCGCCGGCGTTTGCCGGTGAATCTCAGAGGCCGGCGAGCGCCGCGACCAGCCGATCCAGATCCGCTTTCGTGTGCTTTTCCGTGACGGAGACGAGCAGGGTGCCCTTCCGCTCCGGGTCCACGCGGGAGACGTCCAGCCCGGCGATGATGCCCGCGTCCTCGAGCTTCTTCACGACGGCTGCGGCGCTTCCGCCGCGTACCTCCACCGCGAACTCGTTGAAGAACGGGGCCTTCGCGAAGGTCCGCGAGTAGCCGGGGAGGGACGTGATCTGCTGCTCCAGGTAGACGGCCTTCGAGAGGCACTGCTTTCCCACGTCCACGAAGCCGCTCTTGCCGAGCATGCTCGTGCGGATGGTGAGGGAGAGGGCGAGGAGGCCCTGGTTCGTGCAGATGTTGCTCGTCGCGCGCTCGCGGCGGATGTGCTGCTCGCGCGTGGAGAGGGTGAGCACGAAGCCGCGCTTGCCGTTCGAGTCCACCGTCGCGCCGCAGAGGCGGCCGGGGAGCTGCTGGAGGTAATTCCGGTCGTCCCGGCAGGCGAAGAGGCCGACGCCAGGACCGCCGAAGTTCGGGGGGCACGCGAGCGCCTGACCCTCCCCGACGGCGATGTCCGCCCCGCAGGCGCCGGGTGATTCGAGGACGGAGAGGGCGTACGGCTCCGAGCACGCCGTGACGAGGAGCGCGCCCCGATCGTGCGCGACCTTCGCGATGGCGCGGAGATCCGGCACGGCGCCGTAGAAGCTCGGATAGCCGACGACGATGCACGCGGTGCGATCGTCCAGGGCGCCCGCGATCGCGTCGGCGTCCGCCGCGCCCGTCTTTCCGACGGCGACCTCGGCGTAGTGCGACCGGCCCGTGCCGCTCAGGTACGTTTCCGTCGTGTTCCGGTAGTCCGGGTGCACGCTCTTGCAGACGAGCACGCGATCCCGCTTCGTGAGGCGGCGGGCCATCTGCGCGGCTTCGGCGGTCGCGCTCGCGCCGTCGTAGAGGCTCGCGTTCGCGAGGGGGAGCCCGTAGAGTTCGCTCACGATCGTCTGGAACTCCCAGATGGCCTGGAGGGTGCCCTGCGCCACCTCCGGCTGGTACGGCGTGTACGCCGTGTAGAACTCGCTCCGGAGGAGGAGCTGGTCGACCGCCGGCGGGATGTGATGCGCGTACATCCCCGCGCCGAGGAACGAGAGCATCTTCGCGGCGCGGTTCTCCCCCGCGAGCTCGGACAGGTGCGCCATGAGGGCTGGCTCGGACAGCGCCGGGGGAACCTGGAGACTTCCCTGGAACCGCGCCTCTTCGGGGATGCTGGTGAAGAGATCGTCGACGGATGCCTTGCCGATGACGGCGAGCATCTCCCGGATCTCCTCCTCCGTGTGGGGGAGGTAGCGCATCATCAGTGAGCGGACTCCGCGATGACCTTCTTGTACGCGGCGGCGTCCATCAGCTCGCCCGAGTCTTTCGCCTCCGCGATCACGATCATCCAGCCGGCGCCCCAGCAGTCCTCGTTCACGAGCTCGGGCTTCTCTTCGAGCGCCGGGTTCACGCGGACGATCTTGCCGCTCACCGGCGCGTACAGATCGGACAGCGTCTTCACGCTCTCGATCGTGCCGAAGGTCTTCCCCGCGGTGACGGTGTCCCCGGGCTTCACGTCGAGGTTCACGAGGGTGATGTCACCGAGCTGATCGACCGCGAACGCGGTGATGCCGACGGTGATCTCGCCGTTCGCCTCGCTCGCCCACTCGTGATCCTTCGTGTAGCGGCGGTCTTCTTTGACGTCGGTTGCGGCCATGTCTTCAATCCTCGCTTCGCCATTAGCCCGAACGCGGGCGCTTGTAAAAGGGCGTCGGAACCACGACGGCGGTCACGTCCTTCCCGCGGCAGTCCACGAGGAACTCCGTGCCGACGGCGGACAGCTCCGCCGGGAGATAGCCGAGCCCGATGCTCTTTCCGAGCGTCGGGGAGGGGGCGCCGGACGTCGTCACGCCGACCACGCTGCCGTCCTTCGACTTCAGCGGGTAGCCGTGGCGCGCGACGCCGCGGCCCGTCATCTCGAACCCGACGAGCTTCCGCGCGGGGCCTTTCGCCTTGACTTCGGCGAGCGCGGCTTGGCCCAGGAACCCGGGCTTCCCGAGCTTCACGACCCACCCGAGCCCCGCCTCGATGGGGTTCGTCGTCTCGTCGATGTCGTTGCCGTAGAGGGCGAGCTTCGCCTCGAGCCGGAGCGTGTCTCGCGCGCCGAGGCCGACGGGGGAGATCCCGACGTCCTTCCCGGCATCGAGGAGCGCGGTCCAGATGGGCGTGGCGTCCGCGTTCTTGCAGAAGATCTCGACGCCGTCCTCGCCCGTGTAACCGGTGCGCGCGACGATGACGTCTTTCCCGGCGACCGTCGTCTCCCGGACGGCGAAGGACGGCACCGTGCTCGCGAAGTTCTGGATGCCGAGCCCGGCCTTGGCGAGGACGTCCAGGGCCCTCGGGCCCTGGAGGGCGAGGAGCGCCGTCTCGTCGCTCGCGTCGCGAAAATCCGCCTTCTTACCGACCTGGGTCCGGAAGTGACCGGAGATTTTCTCCCGGTTCGAGGCGTTGCACACGACGAGCACGCGGGACGCGGTGAACCGATAGATGATGAGGTCGTCGAGGATCGTGCCCTTCTCGTTCGTGCAGCACGTGTAGGCCGCCTTGCCGTCCGGGAGCGACTGGATGTCGTTCGTGACGAGGCCGTCGACGACCTCGGCCGCGCGAGGACCGGTGACCCACAGCTCGCCCATGTGGGAGACGTCGAAGAGACCCGCGCGCTCGCGCACGGCCTGGTGCTCTGCGGAGATCCCCTGGTACTGGACGGGCATCTCGAACCCGGCGAACGGGACGAGGCGGGCCCCCAGCCGGACGTGTTCCGCATGGAGCGGGGTGCGAAGCAGGGACGTCATGGTGTCCGTCGGTACCGTGGGCGGGGCGGCGCGACAACGGGAGCGGCATGACCGGGAAGGTCATCGGCCCGCGAACCTGGCCTCCCGCGAACGGCGCGGGAACGCCGGGGCCTAGCGCAATTTCCCTGGATCGAGCGGGACGCCGCGCGGCGTGTACCCCGCACGCCGCCACGCTTCCTCGTTCGAGATCTGCTCGGGCGGAGCCGGGGGGCGAGGGGTCACGTCCAGGATGGTGAGCCGGGTTTCCGTGCCCGCCGCGGCGAGCTGGATTCGGTAGACACGCGTCGGATCGCCGCCCTTGATGTGGACGGCGGGGAAGACCGCTCCGACCGCGCCGAGCTCGACGCGCGCCACGTCCACGTGCGCGCGCACGAAGTTCGAGACGTCTTCCATCGAGACCGGCCCCGTCGCTTCCACGACGCCGGGGAACCGACCGAGGAGTCGCATCGCGCGAGGGAGCGGCATGCCGAACGCGGACTCGGTGCCGAGCGCGAGCTCTCCCGGCGCGAGACGATCGACGGGGACCGCCTGGCTCGCGACGGCGCTCGGCGCGGTCGTGGCGGGCGCCGGCTTCTTGCACCCGGTCGGCACGGCGAGCGCCACCACCGCCGCGGACAGCGCCGCGGCGCCGGGCTTCACTCGGTGACCGGTGCCCACGAGTCGATTCGCACGGGGATGCGCGGGGTCAAGATGGCCGCCGTCTGGGTGGCGATGGGGGGCGGGACGCTGACGCCCGTTCCGACGTTGCCGCTCTTCTGCACGAAGACCTCGAACCCGCCCGGGGTGACGGACGTGACCGTCGTGGTCTTGCCGTAGCCGAGGAAGTCGTCCGAGCTCGCCTGGTTCGTGATGCCGGGCGCGCACGAGGGCTTCTGACGGATGGTCGTTCCGGGGACGACGGAGCTGTCTATCTTCAGCGTCTGGTTGGTCGTCGCGAGGGGATCCGTCGGGATGCCGCCGACGAGCAGCGGCGAGACCGAGTCCCCCTTCGTGTAGTGCTCGGCGAAGATGTAGGCGTCCCCGAATCGGCACACGCCGCGCGGCGCACTCTCGCCTCGCGCGCCGACCGGCGCGTAGGTCGTCAGGTACAGGTACCGATCGAAGAGCGCCATCGGCCCGAGGACGTGCTCGCCGTTCGTGAGCCGGTGCCGCCAGTTGAGGCGCGACTTGAACAGATTCACGCCCGCGCTCCCGACGAGCGTCTCCGTCAGCGAGACGACGTAGTCGTACTGTCCGTCCACGAGGGAGAGGTTATCCTGGTTCCCCGTCGCGTACGCGACCGTGATCTGGCCCTTCTCGTCGACCCCGAGGACGGGCTGAAGCTGCACGGGCTGCGGCACGTGGGAGCCCTCGTCGTAGTACGCGTCGAAGAAGACGCGGAGGGTCCAGTTCGCGGGGTTCGCGTCCGCGACGTCGAGCCTCCAGAGCCGGCCCTCGGCGTCCCCGAGGAAGATCCGATCGGCCACCTGGCCCGTCCCGGCGGGGTACGCCGCAGGCTGGCCGGTCATGGGCGCCGGGATGTCCTGCGTCGTGAGGACCTTGCTGTCGAACGTCACGGGGCTCGTGACGCCGGACGGCAGGTTCGCCGGGCGGAACGTCCGGAGGATCTGTCCGTTGTCCAGGCGGACGATCGTGACCGAGCGCGCCGCGACCGAGAGCGGCGTGTTGTAGCAAGCGATCGACGTCCGGTACGCGGTCGGGGCGCCGGCGGGAGCGCCCGTGGAGTCGATGTCGAGGTTCGTCCCCGGCTGCGCGGTGCAGGCGGGGTCGCGAGTGTCCCCCATGCCGCCCGCGAGGACGGCGACCGGCACCTCGCGCGTCGTTTCGCCCGAGCTCACGCCGAGCTGCGAGAGGTCCACGAGGAGCGTCGTGATGAGCGGCGCCGGGTCCGGGTGCCCGAAGACGTCGTGGCCCGCGGCGTCCTTCGTGAGCTGCCAGAGGAACTTGGGGCCGACGGCGTTGTTTCCCGGCTGGACTTTCGGGCTCGTCACGTCGACCGCGAAGTAGCCCCCGCGCCGCGGGCCGAAGGCCTGAGCCATCACGGTGCGCCACGTGTGCGTCTCGTTGCTCTCGGGCTGCCGCTTCCGCTCGAGCACGTACGGATAGTAGGACGGGCTGCTCGCCGTCGTGTTCAGCGCACGCGGCCCGCCCTGGGTCGCCTCGACGTCGCGGATGATGGGCTGGCCATCGAGCTCCGGGCTGCGGTTCAGCGGCGGCTGCTCCTCCACGATCTGCGTCGGGTACTGCGTCACGAACGACGGGATGGCCGCCGGAGGAACGAACGCCCACGACTCGTTGCGGAGTCGGTGATCGACCACGCGGGTCGCGTCCCCGTCGCCCGGGTACAGCCAGAAGCCGTGGAAGAACCCGTCGTTCGTCGAGACGTAGATCATTCCGTCTCGGGTGGCCTGCGAGGTCGCGAACGCGGTGTAGGACGTGTCCCTGAGGAAATCGCTCGGGATGCCCGGCTGGAACGCCGGCGTGGAGTGGAACACGTCCCCGATGACGTTGCACTTCGCCGTCGTCGGGCAGCGGGAGACCGGGCTCGCCGTGGTGAGGCCCGACATGTAGTTCACGATCTGATCGCGGCAGAGGGACGCGGAGGCGGCGGCGGGAGTGCAGCTCGCCGCCGTCGCCTTCAGCGCGGTCGGAGTGATGACCGACTTCAACGCGCCGGGGTTCACGAACGCCGACTGCACGCCGCCCACCAGAGAGAGCCCGTCGTCCAGCAGCGTGTCGGTGAAGAACGGCCGGATGGAGACCTCCGGATCCCAGCCCGTCGCGCTGCCCGGCGGCTCCACCGTGAACATCGTCCGCCCGTCGGGGTTGTCCGTCTTGACGTTCTCGACGAAGTCGTCGCCGAGCGTGCGGTTCAGCGTCTCCTCCTGGGCGATCTGCGTGTTCGGGTCGCAGACCAGGCGCGTGCGGTTCAGGATGCCGCGCCACTGCGTGGATTCGTAGCCGCTCGTCATCTCGTAGCCGACCACCCGCTGGTTGCCGGCGTTCGACGGGGTCTTGTCGCTCAGCGGCGCGAGGATGGAGAGGGGATAGGTGCGCGTGATGGCGGACGACTGCGTCGCCGCTCCGAGGATCGTGTTCATCACCGTGCGGAGATCGCCCGCGGTCTTGGCGAACTGCGCGTACTTGATGACCGACGGATCCGCGGACGCCTGGAGGGCCGTCGGCGTGCCGTTGAAGGCGATGTTGTTCAGCCGGCAGCACGCCTTGAGCGACGAATCCGTCGGGTTCGTGCAGAGCGGGTCGGTGGGCGAGAGCGTCTTACAGTCTATGTCCACGCCGTTCACCTTGACGGTGTCGAGCGCGAATCCGACGACGAACGTCCGTACCGGGCTCCTCGGGCCCACGGGGTTCGCGAGGTCTCTCGCGATGTCCTCCGCCCTGTCGTAGGGGCACTTGTCGGCCGGAAGCCCCTCGCACTCCGTCCTGAGATCCTCGTTCGGCTCGCCGTCGGTGAGGAGGACGGCGAACGTCTGCCGGCACCCGGCGTCCGTCTCCGGATCCTTGGACGGGCCGAAGTACTCGTTCGGCTTGTTGAGCGGGTCGCGCGTTTCGTCGTTCCAGAAGAAGTCACGCGCGTCGTTCAGCATGCCCGCGATCGGCGTCGCGCTGTACGGGCGGGTCGCCCGGAGGATGTCCTTGATCCAGCCGATGCGCGTGACGCCGTCCTCGCCGGAGGGCCCGAACGCGACCATCCGGCCTTCCCACGGGGGCGCGGCGGCGTTTCGCGCGCCGACCTCCCACGGACTGAGCGCGGTGCAGTTGATCGGCCCGCCCATGCAGCAGCCGCCGGTGTTCGGATCGCTCGTCCCGTCCGCGTAGAGGGAGGTGCACTGCGTGGAGGAGCTCACCGGGCTCTTCTGCCGGCACCCGACGCCCGACGGGAGGTAGTAGCTCCAGGCGCCGTGGATGCCGTTCTTCAGGTTCTCGGTGCCGTCGACGATGCCGTAGGTCGTGTTGGGGTTCGTGGTGCCCGTGCCCGCGTCCGCTTCGGTGTCGAACGTCATCAGGCCGAACCGCAGGAGCCCGCGGTAGGCGTCGAGCACGCCGTCCGCCGACTGCACCCACGTCCCCGGCGCGCAGTACGCGGTCGGCGAGATGGTGCCGCCCGCGAACTGCCGGTACTTGATCGGCGAGAGCGCGCCGCTCGGCCAGGCCCACGGCGCCGTGGTGGGCAGGTCGCCCGCGCCGGGCGCGCACTGATTGCTGAGCGGCCGGTGATACGCGAACGTGTGGTAGAGGTAGTCGATCGGCGGAAGCAGCGTGGGCCCGAGCGAGAACTCGTTCTTGAAGTCGTTCGAGGAACGCTTTTCTGCGAAGCAGCTGTACTTGTCGATCGTGCCGGTGAGCACCTCCATCAGGGTGATCCAGCGGCTCTTCTGGTTCGTGTCGGCGACGGAACCGGTGTTCGGGTTCGTGGGGTCGCAGGTCGGCTCCTTGCCGTCCGTCGTGAGCTCCATGCTGCCCGACGTGTCCACGAGGAGCATGACGTTGGGGGGCACGGTGCTCGTGTCGGGGCCGCTCGCGGCGGCCTTCGCCGTCCCCGTGGCCGCGAGCAGCGCGAGGAAGAGCAGCCTGTGGGTTCCGAGCGCGATTCTCATGGAAGGGCTCCTGCCGGCGGAGGACCGAGCGTCGAGAACACGACGCTGCCCCGGAGAGATTGGGTCTCGGACGCGCGCGTGGCGTCCAGGGAGCAGTCACCGCCCGCGGTGGTCGGGACCAGGCGCGCGGTGACCGTGAACGCGCTCTGCCACACGGTCATGGCGGCCGTTCCGTTCTGGGCCATGCCTTCCAGCGCGGGAGCGGGCCCGATGTCCGTCATCTCGACGCGGAAGCCGCCCCGGATGATCTGCTCCGCCGGCGCGTCCGGGCGAGAGAGCGCGCCGAACACCGCGCCGTCCGTGTCGGAGACGAGGGCCGGGTTCATGAGCGCCTTCACCTGCGCGTAGTCGATGGACAGGCAAGGGACGATGGCGGCAGGGTTGCCGAGGAGCGCCCTCACGCCCGCCGTAGCGCGGCAGTCGTTCTGTCCCGTGAACGCCGCCTGGAGGTTCTCGCTCTCCTTGCCGGCCATCTGGGAAGTCACGACGTTCATCGCGAACTCGCCCACGTAGAAGGCCGCGGCGCTCCGCCGGCTGTAGCCGGAGGCCGCCTGCGCGAGGCTCGCGCCGTGGGCGGCGAACACGCCGATCGCCGTCAGGAGCACGATGACGAGCACGACGATGAAGAGCGCCGCGCCGCGCTCGTCCTTCCGGTGCCTTCGCTTCACCACGTGACCCCCCGGTGGTTCCTGAGCGCGATGTCCGACTGCATCGTGCGCACGCGGGCGAACGGCGGCGCATTGGGACCCGGCGTCCCGAGCCCGATGCGATACATCCCGGAGAGGATCGGCGCGCCGCCGTCGCCGAAGGTCGGCACGTTCGTGTCCCGGTCGGCCTCGCGCGAGCGGACTCCGAGGCGCGCGTGGATCATGCGGAGGTACTGCGGCGCCATCGTGCTCGCGACGAGAGGCGAGGCTCCCCACGTCTCCCCCGCGTACTTCGCGACCTCCGGCGCGCCCGCGCCGTACGTGAGGAGCGACTCGACCTTCGCTCCGGTGCCGCTCGTCACGATGCTGCTCACGGTGATGCCGAAGGAGAGGTCCACCGCGAACTCGGCGATGACCTCGTACGCGGGATCGCCGTTCTCGTCGGGCACCGTGGCCCCGGACGCGTCCAGCTCCTCCCGGACGAGCTCGCCGCGACCCGAGTCCGTCGCCGGCGCATTCGTGCCGTAGAGCGGGGCGTAGCGCGCGTCCGTGGAGAGGTTCTTGATCGAATACTTGATGAAGTTGACGACGTTCACGAGGGACTGCTTGCCGTTCCCCTGGATGCCGCACTTCAGGGACGTGCTCGTCGTGCGGTAGAGGAGCGACGACGCGCTCGGGCGCTTGAGCAGGATCTTCGGCGGCAGGCCCCCCTCGAGGTCCTCGATCACGCCGTATTGCTCGCGGCCGACGGTGTCCACGATGCGGAGGATCCGCCCCTTGGCGAACACCTGGCCGAGGAGCTTCACCTGATCGGCGGGGAGCGCCGAAGGGTTGAACCCGAGTCTGGCCATCGCGGGCGAGGCGACCTGGAGCAGGATCACGTGGTGCGTCCCGTCGTCCTGGATGGACTCGGTCGGGAACTGATCGAGGGACGAGTAGGAGCCGGCCAGGGTGATCTCGTCGGGCGCGATCCCGTTCGCCTTGAGCTCGTTCGGGACGTTCGCGACCGGGGTCGGCGTGATGAAGACGCTCGACAGGTGCCGCATGTACTGGCCCTTGCCGTCGGCGGACTGCGGCCAGTTCGCGTCCCCGGGGGTGCCACAGAACTTGGGATCCACGGAGACGTTGGGCGAAACGAGGTAGCCCGCGCGCTCGATGTCGGCGCGGAGGCGATCGAAGCCGACGACGGAGCTCATCGTCGCGTTCGCGATGCGCGTTTCGGCCTGGTAGATGCGCGTCGACTGCTTCGAGAGCGCGAAGACCGCGAGCGTCACGAAGAGCCCGCCCGTCACCGCCACCATGAGCTCGACGAGCGTGAACCCTCGAGAGCGGGCCGGTCGTCGGGGCATCACGGCGGCACCTGCTTGGCGGCGGGAAGCTGGCGGACGGACGTCGTGAAGTTCAGGACGTGAAACGCGCCGATGTTGTTCTCGAGCGTCGTCGCGTCCACGCAGACGTTCGTCCCCGGCGCCGCGACGGCCTGATCGTCTCTCAGCCAGAAGACGCGGACCTGCGCGCGGATGACGCCATTTCCCGTCGTCGGCGTCTTCTCCTGCTCCACGAACGCGAGCCGGAGGTGCGTGCAGAAGTGGTCGAGCTCGGGGTTCAGCGCGTTGTCGTGGGATTGCCCGAGCGGGCCGAAGGCGGGGCCGAACCCCCGCGCCGGCGAATACGCCGGGAGGAACCAGGTTCCCGTCACGTCCGACGGGGTCGTCTTCGAGAGCCACACCGTGTTCGGGAGGGTCGAGGCGTTGTTCGCGTCCACGCCCCAGAGCATTCCGTCGGCCGCGAGCTGATCGGCCCAGGCCTGCCCGATGCGCGTCGCGACGGCGATGTCCCTCGCGTGGCGATTGGCGGCGAGCGTGACCCGCTGCATCGCGATGACGCCCGCGACGCCGATGGCGAGGACGGAGAGCGACATCAGGAGCTCCGTGATCGTGTAGCCGCGGGCGCGGGATCGTCCGCTCATAGCGCGAGCCTCGCGAGGCCGGTGGGCAGGATGAGCACGTTCCGGACGAGACCCTCCGCCTTCGAGAAGTCCCCCGAGGGCGCGCGCGCGACGGCGATCTGCGGGACGCCCTGGATCGCCTTCCACTGCTCCGTCGCCGTGTAGCGCACGAACGCGCGGCCGACCGGAGTGAAGCAGAGCTCCATGTACGTCCCGGGGGAGCCGCCGTGCTGCGTGAGCTGCGTGTAGATGTCCGCGTATCCGGGCTGGGCCGCGAACGCGACCGTCTCCATGCTCCGGAACTGCTTGTTCGCGGCGTTCGTCCAGTCCGTCCGCGTGCAGCTCACGCTGGGGAGCTCCGGACAGTTGTTGAGCGTGTCGACGACGATCCCGGCGAGCGCGTCCACCGTCTCGAAGGAGCCCTGGTCGGTCTGGTCGTAGCGGACCATCACCGCGCCGCCCTGGCCCGCCGCGCGCATGCGGGCCTGCTGGTAGATCTGCGCCACCCGGAGCGCCGCCTCTCTGACCCGACGATCCCGAAGCTGGAGCGTCACCTGCGGGATGGCGAGCGCGGCGAACACCCCCACGATGATCACGACGACCGTGAGCTCGATGAGCGTGAACCCCCGCACGCTCCGCCGCGGAGGGCGGCGAGCGGCTCGAAGACTCGAGCGGTTCGGGGCTGGAAGGCGCACCACGGGTTCAGTGGGTGCACAGCAAGGGCCGTGCCGGTTTGCGGGGCGACAAAAGTACATTTTCTCCAGTGATTTCAATATGCCTGGGCCTGACCAAACCGGCAACGATTGCGACGGTATGTAAAAGTTTCATGCCTCCCACATGCCCCCCGGACGGCTCCATCCGAGCCCCGGGCGGCCCCGGGGGGCCGGGCGGTACGACGTCGGGTTGCCCGGACGCGCGGGGTCGGACTAAGCCGAGCGCGATGCGAACCCGCGCTCCGGTCGTCCTGTCGCTCCTCCTGAGCCTCCTCCCGGGGTGCAAGCGGGACAGGGACGCGGACGACCTGGGGGCGGCGCCGCCTCCGCCCGCACCGAGCGCGAAGCCCGGCCTCTGCGCGGAAGGGGGCGGCACCCCCGGCGATCCGACGTCGGCCGCCTTCTTTCCGCGGGTCGTCGGAGACTACTGCGTCGACCCCCACGGCGAGACCCGCGCGTACGGCGAGGGGGCGAAGGGCACGCTCGACGACGTGTGCATCCAGCAGCTCGACGGTGAGTGCGAGGTCTACAAGAGCTACGGCCTCCGCCGCGTGGTGACGCTCCGCTACGCGGACGGCAAGGGATCGCCCGGCGCGGTCGCCGTCACGCTCTCTCGCTTCGCGGCGAAGGAGGGCGCGTACGGCTTCTTCACGAAGCGCGTCGTCGCGGACGGAGATCCCGCGGACGTCACGCTGAAGGAGATCCCCGGCGGGACGTCCGCCGCGCTCGGGAGCGGCATCGCGTACGTGTATCGCGGCGAGTACCTCGCCGAGCTCAGCTACACGAACGAAACCGAGTCCCCGGACCAGATGCGTGCGAGCGGAAAGCAGATCCTTCCCGGCATCGCGCAGGGCATCGGAGACAAGCTCCCCGGAGACATCTCGCTCCCGCCGTCGGTCCTGGATCTGCCGAAGGACCACCGGCTCCCGATGGGGACGTCCTATCTGATGTCGGACGTCCTCGGCATCGCGAGCCTCGGCGGCGCAGCGCTCGGCTACTACAAGGACGGCGACCGCCGGTACCGCGTGCTCGTGCTCTCGCGGAGCGACGACGCTTCCGCGACCGACGTGCTCGAGACGCTGAAGAAGGTGGACCACGCGTCCACGCTGAAGGAGCAGCCGTTTCCGGCGCTCGCGTTCGAGAATCAGCACGACGATGCGGCGCCCCGCACGGAATGGATCGCGGGCCGCGCCGGGAAGAAGGTCTTTCTCGTCGGGGACGACGAGCTTTCGCTCACCGGGAAATCCCGGGACGAAGAGAAGAAACTGAAGCTCTCGAAGGACGACAAGATCGCCCTCGTCCGGGGGCTCGTCACGGGGCACTGAGCGCGGTTCGCGCCCGGACGCTCACTTCTTCGCGGGCAGAGCCGACGGGATCTCGACGGGCACGTCGGCGGCCGTGGGGCCACCGCGCTTGGGCGAGAGCACGCCGAAGTAGCCGAGGAGGCCGAAGAGCACGAGCCCGACGAGCACCGCCCACGGCGCCCAGGCGTACTCGTCGTCGTTCGGCGGGGTCGGGGACTCGGACATGGCCCGGACCCTAGTCAAACGAAGGTCGCGTAGCAATTCGACACGACGGGATCTTCGCGGCCGCCGGCGTACGCTTTCGCGACGACGTTCGAGCCCACGAGGTGCCCGACCGTCTCCAGCGTTTCGCCGGGCCACACCGGCTTCTTGAACGCCGCGCCGAAGGAGCGGAGGCGCGAGCCGTCCCCCCCGAGGGCATGCTTCACGATCGCGCGGGCGATGAACCCGTACGTCGCGAGGCCGTGGAGGATGGGCCCCTGCTCGAACCCGACCGCGCGCGCGAACTCGGGATCGGCGTGGAGCGGGTTCGGATCCCCCGAGAGCCGGTAGAGGAGCGCCTGCTCCGGGGAGACGGTCTCCGTGCACCGGAACGCGGGCGGCGGATCGCCCTCCACCTTCGGCACCTCGGCCTTCGGCGGACGCGGGCCGCCGAAGCCGCCTTCGTTGCGGAAGAGGAGCATCCACTCGCTCGTGCAGACGAGCTCCCCGGCGATGCGGCTCTCGGTGCTGCAGACGACCTGCGCGAGCCGCTTCATGTCGTAGACGCCCGACACGCGCGCCCGGGTCACGAAGGTGCCCGAGGGAGGAATCGGTCGTTCGAGCGTGATCGTCTGCGAGCCGTGGACCATCGCTCGCACGTCCCCGCCGGTCTTTCCGAGGAGCTCGATGATGGGGGCGTACGTCGGCACGACCGCGAACGTCGGGAAGACCTTCGGGCCGCGACCTTCGTAGAGGTAGTCGAGCTCGTCCCGCTTCGCGCCGATGCCGAGCGCATAGAGCACCGTGGTCTTCCAGTCGTAGGCGAGCTCGTGCGCGGCCGATTCCAGGCCGACGATGGACGGACCGAGGCTCATCGTGGTTACTCCCGGGCGCCCGATTACCGGGCGGAAAGGCGCTCGTCAACGCGAAGCGGTCGTGCGACCCTCCGCCCTCACGTGGCGGCCGTTGGGATCGTGGAAGGGATCCTCGGGGAAGCGAGGGCATCCGGGGTGGATCTCGGCGCCTGGGGCGTCGCCTGGGCGCGCACGCTGCCGACCGCGCTGCTCGTCCCGGCGTTCGGCGCGCGCCTCCTCCCCGTTCCGCTCCGCGCGGCGCTCGGGCTCGGGCTCGCCGTCTGCGTGGCTCCGACCGTGTCGTCGCCTCCCGTGACCGCGTCCTTCCCGGTCGTGCTCCTGACGGAGTTCCTCCACGGCGTCCCCGTCGCGATCGTCGCGGCGACCGTCGTCTGGGCGGCGCTCGTCGCCGGGGGAGTGATGGACGTGGCCGTCGGGGTCCGCCGCTCTCCCGCCGAGGGGCCGCTCGCGACGCTCCTCGGGCTCGCCGCTGCAGCGCTCTTTCTCCAGAACGGCGGCGCCGTGCTCGTCGCGGAGCGGCTCACCCTGGCGACGGGTCCGACGGCCGCGCCGCTGCTCTCGGCCGTCCGCGGCGTGACCGCGGGGATCACGATCGGGGCGAGCATCGGCGCGCCCGTGCTCGTCGTGGGAGCCGCATCGGACGTCGCGCTGTCGCTCGCGGAGCGCGAGCTCGGCCCGGGGCGCCTCGGGAGCGCCTCGGTGCCGCTCCGGAGCGCGCTCGTCCTGGTCTTCGTCGCGGCGCTCTTCGAGCGCATCCTCGTCGCGCTCTCCGCCCTCGTCGCCTGACCGCTAGAGGCGGGGCGTTCCGTGCGGGCAGTCCACGCGGACGATGACGAGCGTCCCCCGGGGCGAGTAGTAGTCGACCGCGAGCGTGCAGCCGGCGGCGTTCTTGCCGAGGAGGAACGGGTACGCGCGCCGGAGCTCGCGATCCGTCGCGTTCGCTCGCACGTGCTCGTGGGCGTAGGCGAAGGTCGCGAAGCGGTCGTACCCGCGGGAGAGCCCGAGATCGAGCAGGCGGCTCTGGCCGAAGCCGGCGTTCCTGCCCTTGCCGGCGAAGGGAACGGCGGCGGCGTCCACGGTGAGCCCCGTGCCGGAGAGCGAGGGGATCCGCGTCGTGAACGACAGGATCCCGTCGTCGAACTCGACCATCTTCGGGGCCTTCCCCGCGTAGAAAGCGCGGACCCTCGGCGCCTCGTCGAAGTAGAAGGCGCCGTAACCGATGTCGCCCTCCGCCGGGCGGCTCGCGACGAGAACGGCGAGCGACGAAGCCGCGGCGCCCGCGAGCACGAGCGCGCGCAGCGTCGCCCCCAGGGTACCCTTGGGACGGTTGAGCCACCCGCGCGTCCCCTCCACGACGGCGAGCGACGCGAGCAGGTTCGGCACCGGGAAATACCAGTGCCCCTGGTTCATCTTCGGGACGAAGCAGAAATCGTAGAGGACGATCCCGAGCGTTCCGACGGCGGTGCACGCGAGAAAGAGGCTCGTCCGGGATGGACCCGGACCGCCCGAGTGCGCTCGCCGGAGCGCTCCCGAGGCGACGACCCCGATCGTCCCGAGCGCGAACGCGCCCGGCAGGAGGAGCGCGAGCGCGCGGTGGCCCTGACCGGGGGGTAGCTTCTTCGGAGTCGTGAAGAACGTGCGGACGAGGCCCTGCGTGTCCGTCGCGAGGCCGGGGAACGTCGACTTGATGGTGCCGCTCACCGGGAGCGCCGCGCCGAAGAGCAGCCGGTTCTGAACCACGTAGAGCGCGAGCGCCGCGCCGAGCACCAGGCTCGCGGATCGGGCGAAGTCCCGGTGGTCGCGATCGAGGAACAGGCTCGCCGCGATCGTGACCGCGATCGCCGCGTGATCGAGCCGGGCGAGCGCGAGGGCGGCGAGCGCGCCGCCGAGGAGGAGTCCGTCCCGGCGCGTCCGTCCCGGACTCAGGTAGCCGAGCGCGACGAGGCCGTACGCCGCGAGGACGAGGCTCGTCTCCATGCCGTTCACGGCCCCGTAGAGACTCATCGAGAGGCGCCCGCTCGTCCGGTAGAGGTGGTGCATCAGCGGGAACTGCACCGCGGTCGCGATCCCGGCGGGGAGCGCCGCGAAGAGGGGCGAGAGCGGCTCGTCCCCACGACGGAACGCGAGCGCGAGGGACACCGTCGCGAGGCCGACCAGCACGACGCCGAGGGCGATCGCCCAGACGAGAATCCAGGCGTCGTCCGCCTTCGCGAGCCGCACGGCGAACGCCGGGATGCAGAGGAGGAGCTGCCAGAGGGGATGGAACCCGTTCGTCAGGCGTTCGCCGTCGAAGGAGAGACGTCCCGTTCCGGCGGCGTTCCGCGCGACCGTCAGGTAGTAGAACGTGTCCGAAGCGGCGAAAGCGAACACGCGCCGGGTCACGTCGCGCCGGAAGAGATCGAGCGCGTAGGGCCCGACGGCGAGGAGCGCCGTGAGGACGGTGACGAGGACGTCGGGGTTCCGCGCTCGCCCGAGGCGCTCGCGGAGGTCGGCGAGGCGCATCTTCAGAACACCAGCCGTGTCCGGTAGGCGAGCGTGAGCCCGAAGTCGAAGGTGGTGACCCGTCCCCGGAGCGAGGCCTGATCACCGAGCGGGTCCTCGAGAGGCGTCTTCGGCAAGAACCAGTTCGAAAGGCGAACGCTTCCGCCGACTCGCCAGTTCTTCGCGACGGCGTACGCCATGCCGACGCCGAGCCCGATGGTGTACCCCTCCGTGAGGAGCGTCACGCCGCGCGGCCCGATGATCGCTTCGTCGGTCACGCCGTTCCGCGACTGGAAGGAGTCGTTCACGACGCCGAGGCCCGTCGTGACGCCGCCCCAGCCCTCCACGCGCGCGCCGAACGGGACGTAGTACCGGGCCGTCACCTCGACCGTGAAGTAGCGCCTCGTGTGATCGCGCTGGATGTCCGGCGGGTCGTTTCGCGGCGCGTCCGTGCTGGACGTGATCCCCATCATGACGCCCGCGCCCGCCGCGAAGTTGCCTCTCCGGAACAGCGGCCAGGCGGAGAGCGCGAGGCTCGTGTCTCCCTTTTCGCACCCCGCCTGCTGCGCGTTGCAGACCTCGGCGCCCGGTAGCGTGAGGAGCCCGACCCCGAGCTCCGCCATGCCGAGCGTCGCGTGCGATTCGTCCCGGACGAGAGGCGCCGAGGGAGAGTCCGCCGCGCGCGCCGGCGGAGCGACGACCGAGAGCGCGAGCATGGCGCCTGCGGCGACCGCGGGCTTCACGTGGGCCTCCCTCCCGTCGCGCCGAGGTTTCGGAGGGTGCTCCGCGGCATGGAAGCCGTGACGGGACTCGCGTCCTGCCTTTCCGGCGTCTCGGCTTCGCCGAGGGCGCCGAGGAGCGTCGTTCCGCCCGCGAGGCGAGGCCCGTCGAGCCCGGCTTCGGTCGCGGCGACGGCGAGCGCCCGACCGAACACGCGTGCGTCGGGGGCGCGGTCGCTCGGGTTCTTGGACAGGTTCTGCGCGAGGAGGTGCGCGAGCGAGGCAGGGACCCGCGACCCCGCCGGGACCGAGCGGACGTCGGGGGCCGGCGTCTGCGCGTGCTGGATCAGCACGTCGACGGGCCCCGCGCCCCGGAACGGGGGCTCACCGGCGAGGCACTCGAAGAGCACCACGGCGAGCGAGTACACGTCCCCCGGGGGACCGACTCGATCCCCCCGCGCGCTCTCCGGGCAGGCGTACGTGGCCGTCCCGAGGATCGCGCCCGCGTGGGTCGCGACGGAGCTGTCTGCGTCTCCGACGCGCGCGACGCCGAAGTCGAGCACCTTGGCGAACTCGGGATCCGCGCCGCAGCGGACCAGCATGACGTTCTCCGGCTTCATGTCGCGGTGGACGACGCCCCGGACGTGCGCCTCTCCGAGCGCGTCGCTCACCTGGAGCGCGACGTGGATCGCGCGCGCCTCGGCGATCTTCCCCCCGTTCGCGACGAGGGCAGACCGGAGCGAGAGCCCGTCCAGGAACTCCGTGACGATGTACGGCTCCCCGCCGGGGAGCTCGCCCACGGCGTGCACGTCGATGACGTGCGGGTGGAGGAGCGACGCGGCGACGCGGGCCTCGCGGTGGAAGCGTGCGACGAGCGTCTCGTTCCGGCAGTGTTCCTTGTGGAGGATCTTGACGGCGACGGCGCGGTCGAGGCCCCGCTGGGACGCGCGGTACACTCGCCCCATCGAGCCGATCCCGACGAGTCGTTCGAGGCGAATGCTTCCCGGAAGCTCCACGCCGACGTACGCGTCCTGACCATCCGGCTTCCGCGCGCCGAGCGGTGCGCCGTCCGCCGGGCAGAAGAGCGCTTCGCCGCCGTACGCGGCGCCGCACGTCGGGCACACCCGTCGCGCCTCTGCCATCGAAATCCACGATAGCACCGTCCCCGGCGCGGATTTTCCGCGCATCGTGGCGGCGAGCAAAAAGCGCCTTGTCCGCGGAAATTCGGGCAGAGGGCTGCGGCAGGGCGAGCCGCCCCGTCCCCCGGCGGCGCGCGAGTCGCGATTGCGCCGTCTCTGCGAGCTCACTAGGCTCCGCCCCGTGGATGGCCGGCTCGCCGAGCAAGGACGCTTCCTCGTTCTCTACCTGGTGACGACGCTCCTGTCGCTCACCGTGCACGAGTTCGCCCACGCCCTCGTCGCCGATCGCCTCGGGGACGACACGCCGCGCCGCCAGGGCCGGCTGACGCTCTCACCGCTCGCCCACTACGACCCCATCGGCACGTTCTTGATCCCGATGATCTCGGTCGTCGCAGGCGGAGTGCCGTTCCTCGCCTGGGCGCGCCCGGTCGAGACGAACCCCGGCAACTACACGCGGAAGATCTCCATGCGAAACGGCCACCGGCTCGTCGCGGCCGCGGGGCCCCTCTCGAATCTCCTCCTCGCGACCGTCTCGATGGGGCTGGTCGTCTGGCTCCTCAGGAGCCCGATGGCGTTCGCGGCGCACGCGGGCACCGCGAGCGCGCTCGCCGTCTTCCTCCACTCGATGGTGACGCTGAACGTCGGCCTCTGCGTCCTGAACTTCATCCCCATCCCCCCGCTGGACGGGTCCCGCTTGCTCCCCCGCAGCCTGGACTCCTTCCAGGAGGCGATCGCGCCGTTCTCCTTCCTCATCCTCATGGGGATCCTGAGCGTCCGGCCGCTGAGAGACGTGCTCTTCCTCCCCGTCGGGCTCATCCACTCGGGGCTCGCGACCTTGTTCGGGGTGCCGGAGGGGCTCCTGTGAGCGACGAAGAGGCGCCGCCCGCGGAGCCGTCCGCCGACCCCGCGGGAGGGCCGGGGCTCGCGAAGGCGCGTGGCCCGGCGGCGGAGCACCCCGAGGTCGCAGCGGATGCCGCGCGGGGACCGTCCTACCGCGTCGCGCTCCCCGAGTTCGAGGGGCCGCTCGATCTCCTGCTTCATCTCATCCAGAAGCACGAGCTCGACATCCTGAACATCCCGATCGGCTTCGTCACCGAGAAGTACGTCGAGTTCATCCTCCTGATGGAGGAGATCAACATCGACCTCGCGAGCGAATACCTCGTGATGGCGGCGACGCTGGCCCACATCAAGTCCAAGATGCTCCTCCCGAAGCCTCCGGAGGATCAGGACGGGCTGCCGGAAGAAGAGGAAGATCCGCGCGCGGATCTCGTCCGGCGGCTGCTCGAGTACCAGAAGTACAAGCTCGCCGCCGAGCAGCTCGGAGGGCGTTCGGTCACCGGGCGGGACGTGTTCGGGCGCGGCTCCGCGGAGGCCGTGCCCGAGGGGCCCGCGCCGCTCGCGCCGACGAGTCTCTTCAAGCTGCTCGAGGCGTTCGAGTCGATCCTGAAGCGCGTCAAGCAGACGAAGGATCACCAGATCGATTTCGAGCGGATCAGCATCACCGATCGCATCAATCAGCTCTCCGACATCCTCAGGGAAAAGCCCTCCGTCGCGTTCGACGATCTCTTCGTCGCCGCGCGTACCCGCGCCGACGTCATCGTCACGTTCCTCGCTCTCCTGGAGATGACCCGCCTGCGCCTCACGAAGATCACCCAAGAAAGCCCGTACGCGATGATCCACATCGAACTCGCCGTGCAGGACGAAGCTCCGGGCGAGACGATCCCGGAAGGGGTCCCGGAGTCATGAGCACCGACACGCGAGAAGACGAAGAGCGGCCCGAGGCTGCCCCGGGCGAAGCGGCCGCCGGAGCGGCGGAAGGAAGCGGCGCCCCGCCCGCCCTGGATTCGGAGGAGGCCCACGCCTACCTGAAGGGGCTGGTCGAGTCGCTCCTGTTCGTCGCGGAGGCGCCCCTCTCCGTGAAGGAGCTTGCGCGCGCCGCGAAGATCGATCGGAAGCGCACGGCGGAGCTCCTTGCGGAGCTCGTCACGGAGTATCAGCCGCGCGGCATCAACATCCAGGAAGTCGCGGGCGGCTTCTGCTTCCGCTCGAACCCCGAATACGGCAGCTACGTCCGCGGTCACCTCGCGGCGCGCCCGGTCCGGCTCTCCCGCGCCCAGCTCGAGACGCTCGCCATCATCGCGTATCGCCAGCCCGTCACCCGGCCCGACGTCGACGACATCCGCGGCGTGGACTCGGGTCCGGTCTTGAAGGGCCTTCTGGAACGGGATCTCATCAAGATACTCGGCAAGAAGGACGAGCCCGGCCGGCCGATGCTCTACGGCACGTCGGCGGGGTTCCTCGAGCTCTTCAACATGACGTCCCTCCAGGACCTCCCGACGCTGAAGGAGTTCACCGAGCTCACGGAGGAGTCCCGGAAGCGCTTCGAGACGGAGCTCGGAGAAGACGCGCCGGAGGGCCCGGTGGATCTCTCGAAGGTCACGGTGGAGGGCGCGCCCGCTCCCGTCCCCGAGGACGACGAATCGGAGGCCGCGCCCGACACGGAGGACATCGACGCCGGCGCGGCCACGGAGCGCGCCACGACCGAGTCCGGCTTTCCCGGCAGCCCCGAGGACCACGAAGACGACGCGGACGACGACGACGGTGAAGACGACGGACCCGGCGAGGACGAAGACGAAGACGCCGTGGCCGGCGACGAAGACGACGAGGACGACGAGGACGACGAAGACGAGGACGACGAAGACGAGGACGACGAAGACGACGAAGACGACGAGGACGACGAAGACGACGAAGACGACGAAGACGACGAGTAGGCGTCGCGTCGCGCCGCTCGCGGTTCAGTCGTCCTTCGGTTCGTCGTAACGTTCGCCGAGCCGTTCCACCTCGGTCAGGAAATCCGGGTACGCCGCGAGTTTCCGGACGACCGCCCAGAGCCTGGGCTCGGAGAGCGCGGCGAGCCCGCGCTTCGGTTGCGCCGAGGGCCGGGCTTTCCGGACGACCGCCGAAGCGCCTTCCCGGGCCATGGCGGTCAGCCGGTCGGCGTGTTTCTTCGTCGGGAAGAGGTCCCCCGACTCCCAGGCGAGCACCGTCTTCACCTCGACGCCGAGCGTCCCGGCGAGCTCCCCGACGGAGCAGTCGAGCTCCGCTCGGAGCTTCCTGATGTCGGCCGGACTCACGGCGGGACGGTAACACGCAACCCGGCCGTGGCCCGCGCCGAAGTCCGGGGGATGCGTCGGAAGGCGAGCCTCTTCCACTGGGTCTCTGCGTGCGCCGCGCTCGGGTGCGCGCCGGAGGCCCGCGAGCGTCCCCCCGCCGCGCTCGTGGTGGTCGAGCCGGAAGCGCCGCTCGAAGCCGTTCCTCCGGTCGTGCGCTTCCGGGTCGAGGGGTTTTCGGGAGTCTCCGCGTCCCTGCTCCTCTTCTCCGGGGAGCTCGGGTCGTACTACCTGGGCCGCATCCGCGCCGGGGATCTCCCGTCCACGCTCGCCGAGCGTCGCGTGACGGCCGAAGTCTTCCCCTCGGAGGACGGCGAAGACGCGATCGTCGCGCCCTCCGCTCCGCTCGACTCGGGCGCCGTCTACTCGCTCGCCGCGCTCGGCGGGTCCCGCCTCGCGGTCGCCACCGTGACTCGGGTCGAGTCGCCGTACGCCGAACGCGTCTGGCCGCCGCGCGGCGCTGCGGGCGGGCGCCGCGCCGTCTACTGCAGCGAAGCGAGCATCGCCGTTCCTCGCGGGGAGGTCCGGCTATCCCCCGGAGACGTCCCCGTCGCATCGCTCCCGGGGGCGGACGGCGCGGAGACCTTTGCCGATCGCTGCTTCCGACTGGAAGGGATGCTCGTCACGGGCGGCCCGCCCCTCGTGCCGCCGCCCGTCCACGAAGCCGTCCAGGTGGATCCGTCGCCGCTCCCCTCCCAGGCATCGGAGCCCACGGAGGGGATCGCCTGCGTCGCGCCGGAGCGTTCGCTCGGTCCCGGGTGTCTCCTCGTCGACGACGATCGCGCCGTGCTCCGTGGCCCCGAAGATCCACTGTTCTGGATCGTCCAGGTGGCGGATGCTCCGCCGCGCATCGTCCGGACGAGCCGCACCGAGCACGCGCTGCTCGACGGACTCTCCGCGGACACGGTCGTACGAGCACGAGGCACCGTGACGGATCTCGCGGGAAACGAGACGCCATTCGACGAATCGTTCCGGACCGCCCCGCCGCGCCCCCACCTGATCCTCTCGGAGGTGCTCGCGAACCCGGCGGGTCCGGAACCCTCGGGGGAGTGGGTCGAGGTGGAGAACGACGGCGCGTCCCCGGTGAACGTGGGCGGCTTCACGCTCTCCGACGGGGGCGGCGAGACGACCCTGCCGAGCGCGGTGATGGCGCCCGGCGAATATGCGCTCGTCGTCGGGGACGGCTACGCCGTCGATTCGCCGGACGACGTCCCTCCCGCGGCGGGGACGCTCCTTCTCCGCGTGCCGCGAGTCGGCACGGACGGGCTTTCGAATGGCGGGGAAGCGCTCACCCTGTCCGGAAAAGACGGACGGCCGCTTTCCCGGTTCCCGCGAATTGCGGCGTCCCGGCCCGGCGTCAGCGTGGCGCGCCGCACCGCGTCGGCGCTCGACGACGATGCTTCGGCGTTCGGGACGAGCTCCGCGCCGGGGGCGTCGCCTGGGTGGGAAAACCACATCGACTCACCGTTTTGACCGGCGGGCCTGGCGAGGGCCCCTCCGACGGGGGAGCTTTGGAGATCGTGCCCTCGAAGATCCGCGAGTTCCGGCGTTCGGCGTCGTCCGCGCCTCCTCCGAGCTCCCATCGGACGCTCCGGGTCCGGGACCTGGCGAAAATCGCCGGTGTCGAGCCACGAACCATCCACGCCTGGGTGGCGGCGGGACGGATCCCGCACTTTCGCACGCCGGGCCGTCACCTCCGGTTCGAGGCGGCCGTCGCCGAGAAGCTCGTGAAGGAGCTCGTGAAGAGGGCGGCGCGCGCGGGCCGCTCAGGTTCCGGCAATCGTCATGGACGCAACTCGAACCGTCGGTGACGCCGTCGACGTCTTCAGGTCGAGGTCGCTCCCGACCCGGTCGATGCCCTTCAACATCGCGTCCAGGTTCGAGGAGATCGTGAGCTCGCTCACCGGGTAGGCGAGCTCTCCATTTTCGATCCAGAACCCGGAGGCGCCTCGCGAGAAGTCCCCGGTGACGGCGTTGAAGCCGAAGCCCATCATGTCCGTCACGTAGAGGCCGCGCGGCGTGTCCCGGACGATCTCGTCGTGGGAAGTCGTGCCCGCGGCCAGGATGAAATTCGTCGTCGACGCGGACACGGATCCACCCGAGCGCGCCGCGCTCGCCGTCGAGCTCCGGCCGAGTTTTCGGCCGGCGTAGCTGTCCAGGAGGAAGGTGCGGAGGACGCCCCGTTCGACCACGACGTTCTTCCGCGACAGGAGCCCCTCGCCGTCGAACGCGCGGGAGCCGGGGCCCCGCACGACGAACGGGTCGTCCACGATGTTCACGAGCGGGCTCGCGACGGCCGAACCCTCCCGTTCCGCGAGGTAGCTCGACTTCCGCCACACGGACCCGCCGAGGATGCACCCGGCGAACGTCCCGAGGATGGAGCGCGCGGCGTCCTGCGAGAACACGACGGGTGCCTCGCAGGTCTGCACCTTGCGCGGACCGAGCTGTCGGAGGGTGCGCCGCGCCGCTTCCCGTCCGACTGCTGCGGGGGATTCGAGATCGGCGAAGTGACGGCGCGCCGTCCAGTAGTGGCCGCGGCGGCGCTTGTCCCCCGCGTCCACCACGACGGGCGAGACGACGAGCGACGCGTAGGAGCCGCGGGTGACGCCCGAGAAACCGCTCGAGAGGACGAGCGCGCTCGTCCCGGTGACGCGCGAGAAGCTTCCTCCCTCGCTCAGAGTGAGCCGAGGATCGGAGTCGAGCGCGGCGCGCTCCGCCTCCTTCGCGATCTCGAGGGCCCGACCGGCGTCGATGTCCTCCACCTTGGGATCGTAGAGGTCCAGATCGGGATACGGCGGCTTCGAGAGGAGCTCCTTCGGCGCGGGGCCCGCGAAGGGGTCTACCTCGGCGAGCTCCACGAGCTCGAGGGCGTCGGAAACGAGGCGCGAGATGCCCCGCTCCGTGAGGTCGCTCGTCGACGTGAGCGCGACGCGACCGCCCTTCATCACGCGCATCGAGACGCTGCGGTGCCCGGCTTCCTGCACGAGCTCCGGTTCCCCGAGTCGTACCCGGACCGTGAGCTCCCAGCCGGAGCCGGCCCGGACCTCGGCGACGTCCGCACCCGCCTTCGTGGCCCGCTCGACGATCGACGCCGCGAGGGACTCGAGAGTGGCTTCTTCTTGCGACATCCGGCAAACCTTCCGATCGAGAGCGCCCCGAGTCAATTCAGAGGGCCGCTCTCGCCGAGCCGAGCGAGGAGTCGGAACGTCCAGGCGAACGCGCCGGCGACGACGATGCTCATCCACAGGAGCGCGTAGCCGACGGGGCTTCCGGTGAGCGGCTCCGTCCCGAAGTCTCCGTGGTACTCCGCATAGGTGGCGAAGACCCGGAGGCGGGGCAGGGTGAGACCGATCCCGAGGAGGGCGAGCGCCGCCGGGATCGCGCCCATTCTGAGGATCGCCGGCGTTCGCCCGTGCGCGGCGCTCGTCTGCGCGAGCGCGAAGCCTCCGGGCACGGACAGACCCGCGAGGAGCACGAGGAAGAGGTCGAGCGCGACGCCGTGACGCGACCCTTCGAGGAAGTACCCGTAGGACCAGTCCGGGAAGAACGCGGGGAAGAAACCGGCGGCCGGAGCGAACACGAGCACGCCGAAGAGCACGACGACGAGCATCGCCCGGCTCTCGCCGTGACCCGCGCCCCGCGACGGCTGGGACGCTGCCGCCCACGCGAACGCCGCGCCGAGCGAGAGCCCGAGGAGCGGCGCGACGACGACCGGCATGGCTCCCGAAGAGACCACGCGGGGCGGCCTCGTGGAAAGGGGTGGTCGACGCAATCCGGCCCTTGGACTACATGTCCGTGGGCTCATGGATCCCGCGAAGCTCTCGGCCCTCCTCGAACGCGTCCAATCGGGGCAGCTCGCCATAGACGACGCGCTCGCCGAGCTCCGTACGCTCCCTTTCACGGACCTCGGCTTCGCGCGCGTGGACCATCACCGTGCGCTCCGTCAGGGAGTGCCCGAGGTCGTTTTTGCCCAGGGGAAGACCCCGGAGCACATCGTCGGGGTCGTCCGCGAGCTCATCTCCGGTGGGCACGACGTCCTCGTCACGCGCCTCGCTCCGGAGCCCGCCGCTCTCGTCGTGGCCGCCGTGCCGGCGCTCGAGTACGTGCCCGCCGCCCGGATCGCGAAGCTCCGGGTGAAGGAAGAGAGGCGCCTCGGCTCCGGGTTCACGGCCGTGGTGACGGCCGGCACGAGCGACATCCCCGTCGCGGAGGAAGCCGCGGAGACCCTGGGGATGTGTGGCGTTCGCGTCGAGCGCATCTACGACGTCGGCGTCGCGGGCCTCCACCGGCTCCTCGCCAAGGTGGAAGAGCTCCGCCGGGCGGACGCGGTGATCGCCGTGGCAGGGATGGAAGGGGCCATGCCGAGCGTGCTCGGCGGCCTCGTCGCGGCTCCCGTCGTCGCCGTCCCCACGTCCATCGGCTACGGCGTCTCGCTGTCCGGCATGACGGCGCTCTTCGGCATGCTCTCTTCGTGCGCGGCCGGCATCACCGTGGTCAACATCGACAACGGCTTCGGCGCCGCGATGGCCGTCGTGCGGCTCCTCGGCTCGGCGCGCGTCGGCGCCGGGGGCGCGCGGTGATGCGGGACCCGAGTCGCGGTAAGCGCACGAAGGGGGAGTCTCGCCACGCCCACGAGCACGACCACGCGCATCCGCACGAGCACGACCACGCGCATCCGCACGAGCACGACCACGCGCATCCGCACGGGCACGAGCACGGCCACACGCATCCGCATCCCCGCGAGCACGGTCATGTTCGGGCGAAACCTTCCCCGCGTCCGGGTTCGCGGAAGGGCCATGCGTCGTCGGCGGAGTCTCACCGGGAGGCCCTTCCGCCGGGAGCCGGCGAGGGGCGGGTCCTCTACCTGGACGCGGCGACGGGCATCGCCGGGGACATGACGACCGCCGCGCTCGTCGATCTCGGGGTGCCGTTCTCCGTGGTCGAAGACGCCATCGCCCCGCTCGGGCTCCGCGGCGCGACGCTCGTGCTGTCGCCCGCCCAGGCCGGATCCATCGGCGCGTCGCGGTTCGACGTCCTCGTGTCCGGGAGGCAGTCCGAGCGGCACTACACGGAGATCGATCGATTGATCGAGCGGGCGGCCCTCCCCGCCGGCGTCCGGGCGCTCGCGCGTCGCATCTTCCGGAAGCTCGGCGAGGCCGAGGCGGCCGTTCATCGCATCCCGCTCTCCGAAGTGCACTTCCACGAGGTGGGCGCGGTCGACGCGATCGTCGACATCGTCGCGGCGGCGGCGTGCTTCGAGTACCTCGGCGCGGACGTCGTCTGCTCGCCGCTCCCGCTCGGTCGAGGCTTCGTCGAGTGCCGGCACGGGACGCTCCCGCTCCCCGCGCCGGCGACGGTGGGCTGCCTCGCCGGAGTCCCGACGGTGGACGCCGGAATCGACGGCGAGCTCGTCACGCCCACCGGCGCTGCCATCGTCGCGACGGTCGCGTCACGGTTCTCGGCGTGGCCCGCATTCGCTCCGGACCGGATCGGGTGGGGAGCCGGAGCGCGGAGCCTCGGCAGCCGGCCGAACGCCCTCCGGGCGGTCCTCGGAACGCCGTCGCCGCGGAGCGCATCCGACGCTCCGACTCACGCCGTCCTCGAGGCGAACCTGGACGACACCACGGGCGAGCTCGTCGGACACGCCATCGGCACGCTCCTCGCGTCGGGCGCGCTGGACGCGTGGGCGGCGCCAGTGACGATGAAGAAGGGCCGCCCGGGCGTCGTCCTGTCGGCGCTCTGTCGTCACGCGGACGCCTCCCGGATCGCGGAGGTGGTGCTCCGGGAGACCTCGAGCATCGGCGTCCGTTGGGTGGACGCACGACGGGTCGAACGGCCGAGAGAGACGATCACCGTGAGCACGCGCTTCGGAGACGTCCCCGTCAAGGTGAGCGCCGGACCCTTCGGTCCTCCCGTCGCCAAGCCGGAGTTCGACGCGTCCGCCGAGCTCGCGCGCGCGGCCAAGGTCCCGGTGAGGGTGGTGCTGGAGGAAGCTCGCCGCGCGATCGGGGAGCCCCTGCCGACGGCGAAGAAAAAGACGAAGCGGAAGGGCTGAGGGTCCCTTCAGTCCGGGCGTTCGAGCTCGAGGCTCGACGCTTCCCAGCCGAGGAGGCCCCCTTCCAGGAACGCGACCGGCATCCCCTCGTTGGCGAGCTTCTCCGCGAGCGCTTTCGTCTTGTCCCCGGAGCGGCAGTACAGGACGGGCGCGCCCGGGAGCATGTGGAGCTCCGCGAGGCGTCCCTCGATCTCTTCGAGCGGAATGCTCACGGCGTGCGGCAGGTGGGCCCTCCGGAAGGCGGCGGCCTCTCGCACGTCCACCGGAACGACCTGCCCGCGCTTCAGGAGCTCGGCGAGCTCCGGGGCCTTCAGCGCGCCCGCAGCGCGAGGGAGGAAGGGCTCGAGCATCTCCCGGAGCTGCGTTCGGCGGAGCGCGCCGACGCGGCCGCCGACGGGCCTTCCCTGGTGGAACACGACGAAGGTGGGGACGGACTGGACCCCGAGCTCCCGGGCGATGAGCGGGGAGCGATCGATGTCGATCGTGACGACCTTGGCCTTCTCCTTGAGGTCGTCCGCGAGGGCCCGCACTTCCGGCGCGATCGTCTTGCAGGGACCACACCACTCCGCGGAAAACTCCACGAGGACCGGGAGCTCGCTCTGGAGCACCTCCCGCTCGAACGTCTGATCCGTCACCGTCGCAAGGCTCATGGGGCCACTCCTTTAGTACATTTCTCTCCCGCCACCATCCCCCGTCCCGAGCCCCGGGGCACGCCCCGCCCCGGGGCGAGGACGCTCAGACGAAGTCGCGGCGGACGCCGAACCGCGCCGCGGCCGTCCGCGCGACGTGGAGCAGGGCGAGGACGGTCGCGAGCGTCGCCGCGACGGCTGCGGCCACCAGGGTGGTCGTTCCCCTGCCGATCCCGTCGGCGAGGAGCTGCCCCCAGCTCGCTCCGCCGCCGCCCAGCCCGAGGAACGCCAGCGCGCTTTCCAGTGAGACCGCAGCAGAAGACGACTGGAGCGCGACGCCGAGCGCCGACGGCATCACGTGCGGAAGGAGGTGCGTGAAGTACAGGCGCGGCTCCCCGCTGCCGAGCGCGCGCGCCGCGAGCGAGAACTCCGCGACGGAGAGCGCGCGGAGCTCGGCGCGCATCGCCTTCGCGAGCGCGAGGCCGCGGAGCACGCCGATGACGACGCCGAACGCCACGGCCGGCGGCGCGCTCGCGGCGCGCACCACGGCGAGCGCCGTCACCACCGACGGCAAGGACGCGGCCGTCTCCACGGATCGGGAGAGAGCCGAGTCGAGGAGACGCGGACCGAACGCCGCGAGCCCGCCGAGGAGGACGCCGAGGCCGAGCGTCGTGACGAACGCGACGACGGCCGTCGCCGCCGTCTCTCGCGCGCCGAGGACGAGCGCTCCCACCACGCCCGGCACGTGGGGCGCGAGGGCGCGGCCTCCGGCGGCGGCGACCGCGACCCCGAGGAGGACCGCGAGGCTCGCGCCGCGAAAGACGCGTTCGACTCTCGCGTTCACGGTGTCTTCCCTTCCGCGCGAAGCCGCGGGTCGAGCGCTCCGTGGAGCAGATCGGACGCGATCTGGAGAACGCCGAGCGCGAGAGCGGACCCGAACGCGAGCGCCATCAGGAGCGCCGGGTCGCCCGTGCGGATCGCTTCCACGGTGGGTTCCTCGAGGCCGTGCAGCGAAAGCAACCGTTCCACCACGAACGCCGCCGTGATCAGCGCGGGGACGGTCGCGACGGAGAACGACGCGAGCGCGGGCAGGACGGCGCGCGATTCACGGGCGAACACGCGGAGCGGAGAGGCGCCGAAGGAGACGGCCGTCCTCGCGTGGGGAGCCTCCGCGACCCGCTCGAGGGCGCCTGCGCCGTGGAAGAACATCGACGTGATGCCCACGACGCACATGGCGACGACGCCCGTTCCGATGCCGGGGCCGAGGAACGACGAGGCCAGGGCCGCCGTACCGAGCGGCGCCGCGGCGAGGAGCGTCGCCAGGGCGAGCACCAGGGACACGCCGAGCGGTCGTCGTCGCATCGCGAACGCGAGCACGGCGAGGGCGAACCCGAGGGGCTCCCCCAGGAAGAGAGCGCTTCCGAGGAGCATGCCGGTCGTCCTCGAACGGTGCCGGAGGACCCCCGCGACGGAGCGTCCGTCTCGCGTCGTCCCGAGATCGCGCCGCCCGAGCTCGCTCGCCCACCGGCCGTAGCGCGTGTCGAGGAGCGTCGCGGCGAGACGCTTTGCGCCGGCGAGGGACACGTAGTCGGCCTGGGCGGTCGGCCAGAAACGTTCCCAGCGGGACACGACCTCGCGCGCCTCGCGGACGGTCGCGTCGGGCGGGACGATCCACGGCCGATCGGCGACGTGAGCCGCGACCTCGCAGACGTGACGCACGCGCGCCACGTCCTCCGCCGTCGCGATCGGCCGCATCGACTCCACGAGGTCGCCGAGCGCGATCGTATCGAGCTCGAGCACCTCCGCTCGCCGGAGCGCCGACGGATGCTCCGCGAACCGTCGCACCGTCCGCTTGACGACCGTGGGGCGAAAGTCGATCGAGTGCTCGTCCCAGTACCGGGTCCAGAACAGGACCGCCGCTGCCGGAGAATCGAGATCGCGCGACGCCGCGATCCCCATGCGCCGAGCGACGGGCGCGAGCGCCACCGCGACTCGCGCGCGGTCCTCCGGGGACAGCGAGTCGAGGAGGGGGAGTACGTGCGGCAGGCCGGCCCCGCCGATCCGCGAGAGCTCTCGGGCGCCGTCGGGGTCGCCCGCCGCCGTTCGTCTGGCCGCGTCGATCGCGCGCTCGCTCGCCCCGCTCGGATTCGCGTTGAAGAAGAGCGGCAGCTCCCGCGAGTGGTCCCCGGCGGCCGCCGTCAGTTTCGCGGTGATGAAGAACGTGGGGACGGTCACCACGAGCAGCGTCGGCAGGAGCCAGAGGAGCCGCCGGAGCGCTTCGCGGATCATCCCGTCTTACCTGAGGAGCCAGAAGCCCATCGCCACGACGAGCAGGAACGCGCCGACGACGATGAACCCCACGACCTGGGGCGGAAGGCCCGTCGTCGGGAGATCCACGGGCTCCTCGGCGTATCGCATCGAGGGGGCGTTGCTCGACCGCTGGGTGTTCGGGGGAGGCGCGCCCGAGATCGGCGACTGGACGCCGACCATCGTGTGACCGACGCGGAGGCTCCGTGACTCGCGCTGCGCCTCGTCGCTCGGCGGCGCGGTCTGGATCGGTCCGCTCGGCGCCATGGCGCCTCCGGGACGGACGGTCGCGTCGAGCGGCGGAGTCGTCTGCAGGGCGTATTTCCGGTACTTCACCGGCTCGTCGTCGGGCCTGCCCTCCGGGATGCCCGGTCCGTCGAAACGAACCACGATGACGGTGATGTTGTCGTGGCCGCCCGCCTGGTTCGCGCGGTCGGTCAGGACCTTGCACGCATCCAGCGGATCGGGGACGGAGAGGAGGCTCTGGCGGATGTCCTCG
The DNA here is from genome assembly GCA_035545855.1 of Polyangiaceae bacterium. Classification (GTDB taxonomy): domain Bacteria; phylum Myxococcota_A; class Polyangia; order Polyangiales; family Polyangiaceae; genus DASZVB01. Next base: position 33,777 of record DASZXK010000058.1, on the reverse strand, counting down.
GAGCGGATCATCCCCGAGAGGCCGTCCGAGCACATCACCAGCGTGTCCCCGCGGCGGAGGTCCACGTAGGTGAGGTCCACCTGGACCGATTCGGCCGTGCCGAGGGCCTGGAGGATGATGTTGTTGTGCTCGAAGGTCTCGGCTTCCTCCTCGGTGAGCTGCCCGGCCTCGATGAGCTGGTTCACGAGCGACTGGTCGCGCGTGACCTGGACGAGCTGCTCACCGCGGAGCAAGTACGCCCGGCTGTCTCCCACCTGGGCGATGAAGAGGCGGCCGTCGAGGAGTGCGGCGACCGTGGAGGTCGTGCCCATCCCGCGTCGCGTCCGATCGGCGCGCGCTTCGTTGAAGATGCGGAGACCCGCTTCCTCGACGGTGGAGACGAGTCGCCGCGCGAGGTCGTCCCCGTTCGCGGGCGCGCCACCCGAGAGCATCTTCTCGTAGATGATGTCGACGGCGAGCTTGCTCGCGACCTCGCCGGCAGCGGCGCCGCCCATGCCGTCGCACACCGCGAAGACCGTGCCCGCGGGGCCCACCGTCTGCTCGCGGTCGGCCTCCATGATGCTCCGGACCTGACGAGACAAGTCCGCGATCAGGAAGTTGTCTTCGTTGTGCTCGCGGATCTGTCCGACGTCGGTGCGGCCGAACAATTTGAGGCGAATCTCGCCCGGGGAACCAGCGCTGCCCGCTCCGCTCATGGCGTGATTACTCTGCGTCCACTTCCAGGCGGAACAGGTGTTGCCCGATGCGGAGATGGTCCCCGTTCTGCAGGGGAACCTCCCCGCGGATCGCGAGGTACGTGCCGTTCGAGGAACCGAGGTCCTTCAGGGTGAAGCTCCCATCGTAGGGGTCTCGCGAGATGGCCGCGTGCTGGCGGCTCATGAACGGGTCGCTGGTGAAGACGATGTCCCCGGACTCACGACCAACGATCGTTTCGTCCCGGTAAAGCGAGTAGGTATCCCGCGTGACGCCCTCGACGGTGCGCTGGCAGAGGCGCGCGTGGCGAGGCGTCGCCGGGGAACCGAATACCTGGGTGCCCCTGTCCATTGCCGGGCCGAGAGCTTTCTCTGCTTCGCTCACAAGCTCGAACCTTAACACTTCGAGGCCCACCAACACCAAGTCGGCGTGCTCCAGCTTCTCGGGGCGCCTGAGCCTCACGTAGACCCCGTTTACCGAACCGAGGTCTCGGACGAAAAACTGGCTTCCCTGGCGGCGAAGCCGCGCGTGCCGCGGAGATACATAAGGGTCGTTCGGAAGGACGATGCCGCCCTCTTCCCGGCCCAAATCGACCTGAAGGTCGGTGATGTCGTACGCCCGGCCGGGCGTCCCGTCCTGGGTGATGACCACCAGCCGAGCCGGACGGAGCGTGGCCGGGCCGCCCCCCCAGGCGGCCGAAGGCGCCGGAGCCGGGGCGGGTTCCGGCGGGCGGCGCGGCGCCGCGACGGGCTGCGGAGGCGGAGCGGCGTGGGCTTCGTGCCCCGGAGAAAGCGGCGCCCCGCAAAACTGGCAGAATTGCATCCCGGCCGGGTTCACCCCCCGGCATCGCCCGCAGACGGCCGAATTCGGAGGCCCAGCCGGCGCTGGGGCTGCGGCCGGGGCGGGTGCACGGACCGGCTGCGGTGCTGGCGGAGCGTGGGCAGGTGGCGCTTGTGGAGGCGGAGCTGCAGGAGGATGCGCGATGGCTCCGTGCTGGGCCGCAGCGAGGGGCGAGCCGCAGCTCGAGCAGAACCGATTCGCCGGCGGGTTCGGCGTGCCGCAGCGTGGGCACGGCGCCGGCGCTCCGGCGGCGGGGTTCCCGCGCGGTCCGAACTCGAACGCAGGAGCGGCCGGACGCGGCGCGCCGCCGCCGTGCGGAGCTGCCTCTCCCGGAAGGCGATTCCCGCAGTCCCGGCAAAAGATGAGGTTCGCCGGGTTCTCCGCGCCGCACCGATCGCACCTCACGTGGGTAGGGGACCCCGCGTCAATGAGCGCGTCAAGCGGACTTTTCGCGAGTCCGAGTCTGCGCTTGCCGGCGGGTGCGGGTCACGAGACGCCACGGGAGACACGGCCGACCACCCTACCACCGTGCGAGCGGGTCGCGAACCTCGAAGACGAGTTCGAGGGCGACCAGGTGCGCGGCACCGAAGCCGAACCAGTCGTCGGCGCGGTTTTGCCCGGCACGGTCCCGAAAACTCCGGAACGCCACCGGTCGATAGCCGACGGCTGCGCCCACCACGGACGTCCGGCTGACCTCGAATTCCAGCCCGATCCCGAGGTAGGCCGTGAGACCACCCGTCTCGCTTCCCCACTCGTTTCCATAGAGCGCACCCCCCGCTCCGAGTCCCACGTACGGCGTGAGCCGAGCATCGTCCCGGAGGTAGTACCGCGCCTCGCCACGGAGCTGCTGCAAAATGGCCAGCCTGAGGAGGTTCGACGAATCCTGTCGGGAGAATTCGTAGGCGCCGCCCACGTACCATCGTTCGCGCGTTCGGTACCCCGCCCGGATCGCGAGCCCGAGCCCCGAGCCGAGGATGCACGGAGCGCGGGCGTCCTTCGGGCAGATGCCGCCGGCCGAGGCCACCGTCTCCGTCGCGAAGCCGGCGCCGTACTGCAGGTAGTGGTCGCGTTGACGCGACCGGGTTTCTTCGCCCCGCGCCACGCCCGGGGCACCGGCGAGCGAGAGGACGGCCGCGGCGGCGGCGACCTTTGCTCCGAATCCCCGTGGAACTCCCGGAGATACCCGTTCCCGCCGTGTGCGGAGCCTTCCGTCGAGAACCGGTCTTGACGTCTCCACGACGGTTCGTTTAAACGCGGTGGCGATCATCTGGAGCGCACGAACCAAATGGAACTCTACCTCGACAGACGTGCCGTAAAGCAGATTCGGCTCTCGGCGCAGGAATCGATCGAGGAGGGGGACTCGGAGTCCCTTCGTGAGGACATTCTCGAAGCTTTCACCGAAGAACAGGTGGAAGAAATCGAGCGCCGACTGGACTCGGCGGACTTCTTCGAGTTTCTCACCGACGTTCTCGACGAATGGAGCGGCGACGACGTCGACGAGCTCTTCGAACTCCTCGAGACACAGCTCGGCGAGGTCGGAATCGACCTGAAGACCGACCAGAAGGCGGCCGCCGCCGGGGATGAACCCGACGAACCGGACGAGCCCGACGAAGTCGACGACGACGAACCCCTCGAAGACGAGGACGAGGACGGCGACGACGACGACGAAGAGTCCGAAGAAGAAGACGACGAAGACTGAGTCGTCACGGGCCGTCTCCAGGTGGTGTCCGCCCGCCGGGCGGACGTTCTCTCAGCAGGTACTCGTGGCACGGTCCGGCCTTCTCCGGAGGCCGCTCCGCCGGGCACAGGTGGGACACGCAGGCAGCGTACCGGGACTCCGGTAGCTCCTGGACGATGCCATGGGCGAGGCGGCACGCGCCGGCCTCGTCGCCCGCCTGGCGAGCGAGGAGCGCGGCGTTCCAGGCGCCGTCGTCGCGGAGGCGGCTGTTCCGGTGCTCCCGAAAGAGGATCTCGAACTCCGCTCTGGCCTTCGCCGGATCGCGGAGAGCGTCCCGGTAGAGCTCGCCGAGGTGGAACCGCGCCTCGCCGTAGCGGGCCCGTTCGTAGCTGCCCTGCACGTACGCGGTCTCCCGCGCCGCGAGGAGTCGCTCGAGGAGCAGCGCGGCCTCCGACGGATTTCCGAGCCGCTCGGCGAGCTCCGCGGCGTGAAACAGCGAATCGTCCCACAGCCGCCCCTCCGGGTACGGATACCGATTCGCGGCGTCGAGGTACCGGGCCTTGGCCGCTTCCAGGTCGCCGCTTCGCGAGAGGGAATCCGCGTAGGCGGACGCGATCGACTCGCCGAGCTCCGTCGCGCCGAGCTTCGCGGCGCGCTCGTCCAGGTAGGTGCGCACCGCGCCCTCGCCGTCCCGTCGCTTCGCGTCCACGCAGGCGGCGAGCGCCGCTCGCGCCGCGCCGCTCTCCGGATGGTCCGTCACGATGGCGTCGAGGTCCGCGAACGAGCCCGCGGCGTCCCCGGCGCGGGCCCGGAGCGCGGCGCGGTCGAGCAGCGCCCTCGCGGTTCGCTCTCCCCGTGGCGATCGCCGGACGAGCTCCCCGTAGGCTCGGACGGCGTCCGCGTCGCGTCCGGCGCGGGCGAGCGCCGCAGCCTCCAGATACGCGGCCTCGTCGCGATCGCGCGTACGGACCGCGGCGTGTTCGGCGCGTGCCCACTCCCGCGCGGCCTCTTCGTAGCGGCCCGCCGAGTAGGCGCGCTCCGCGCTCGCCACGGCTCGCGTGTAGTCGTTCACGACGGGGCCGCCGCACCCGATGACCACGACGGCGACCGCCGCAACGCTCCCCCTCAACGGGTCCCCTCGCCGAGCGTCTCCGTGATCGCGGCGGCGAGACGTTCCGCGCCGGAGACCGCGCGGGCGAGCGGAGCGTCGAGGTGCGTGACGAGGCGGAGGCTCGCGGCGCCGGTCGCGTTCACGAGCACTCCCCGGCGCCGGGCGAGCGCGACGACCGCGTCTGCCTTGGGGGCGGCGAGCTTCACGTTGACGATGTTCGTCTCGACCGTCGCGAGGTCGACCAGCGCGCCTTTCGCCTCCCGGAGCCGCTCCGCGACGGCGCGCGCCGCGTCGTGGTCCTCGGCGAGCCGGTCCCGGTGTCGCTCGAGGGCGTAGGAACAGGCCGCGGCGAGCACCCCGGCCTGGCGCATGCCTCCGCCGAGCATCTTCCGGTAGCGCCGGGCCTCGTCGATGACCGCCCTCGTACCCGCGAGCGCCGAGCCCACCGGCGCGCCGAGGCCCTTCGAGAAACAGACGCTCACCGTGTCGAACGGTCCGGCGAGGTCCGATTCGCGCTGCCCCGTCGCCACCGCCGCGTTCCAGAGCCGCGCGCCGTCCAGGTGGAGGGCCAGGCCGTGCCGCTTCGCGACCCGCCCGATCCGGAGGACCTCGGCATGCGAGAAGAGCCGACCTCCGGCGCGATTGTGGGTGTTCTCCACGACGACCAAGGACGGCCTCGCGTACACGAGCCCGCGAGGTTCGAGCGCGCGCTCCAGATCCTCCGCCGAGAACGGACCGCCCGTGCCGGCGAAGTTGAACTGCACGCCGCTCCAGGCGGCTGCCGCGCCGGACTCGAGGACCGCACAGTGCGTCCCTTCTCCCGCGACGACCGCCTCGCCGCGCTTCGTCTGGACGAGGAGCGCGAGCTGGTTCGCCATCGTGCCGGACGGAACGAACACGGCGGCTTCCTTGCCGAGGAGCTCCGCGACCCTCGCCTCCAGGCGATGGACCGACGGATCCTCGCCATAGACGTCGTCTCCCACCTCGGCTCGCGCCATCGCCTCGCGCATGGCCGGCGTCGGCTTGGTCACCGTGTCGGAACGGAGGTCGACGACGTCCTGGGCGGTCAAGGCGAACGACACTAGCTCAGCCGCGAGCCGGTTTCGCGGGCATCCGCCTCGCGGTGTCGCGAACCGTCCCGCGGCTCGCCTATGATGCCCGGGCCGCCATGACGACTCCCGACGTCCTCCGGCTCGAGAAGGAGCGCGACCTGTATCGTGGCCTTCTCCGGCTGAACGCCCGGGCCGAGCTCGAGCCGTTCCTGAAGGAGGCCCTCGAGCTCGTCGTGGACGTCGTCGAGGCCGAGCAAGGGTACATCGAGATCTTCGAGCGCGACGCCGCCGAGGAGCGGTCCTGGTGGACTGCGGCGGGGTGCACCGACGAAGAGACGCAGGAGATCCGCGAGCTCGTGTCGCGGGGGATCATCGCGGAGGCCCTCGGGACCGGAGAGGTGATCGTCACCCCCTCGGCCCTGCTCGATCCGCGCTTCCGGGACCGTTCGAGCGTGCGACGCTCGAACATCCACGCGGTGCTCTGCGCCCCGATCGGGAAAGACCCGCCGCTCGGCGTTCTGTATCTGCAGCGGAGGAACGTCTCGGACATGTTCTCCGACGAGAACAAGGCCTGCGCGGAGATCTTCGTCGAGCACCTGGCGCCGCTCACTCACGCGCTCTTCGAGCGCCGGACGTTCCGTGGGAAGAACGACCCGACCCGGGACTTCCGGAAGCGCCTGCCGCTCGATCACGTCATCGGTTCTTCCAAGGCGCTCGCCGATCTGTTCCGTGAGCTCGAGCTGGTGTCGCCGCTCGACGTCTGCGTGCTGCTCGGCGGGGAAACGGGCGCCGGAAAGACCCAGATCGCCCGCGTGATCCACGCCGCCGGGCCCAGGGCGTCGGGTCCCTTCGTGGAGATCAACTGCGCGGCCATTCCGGAACCCCTGATGGAGAGCGAGCTCTTCGGGGCGATGCCGGGCGCGCACTCCACGGCGTCCCGGAAGATCGAGGGAAAGGTCGGCGCCGCGAAGGGCGGCACGCTCCTCCTCGACGAGATCGCCGAGCTCACGACGACCGCGCAGGCGAAGCTCCTCCAGCTCCTGCAGACCCGGCAGTACTATCCGCTCGGGTCGTCGCAGCCGGTCACGGCGGACGTCCGGCTCATCGCCGCCACGAACGTCGATCTGCGGAAGGCCGTCGCCGCCAAGCGATTCCGCGAGGATCTCTTCTACCGGCTCCAGGTCCTGCCGATCGTCGTCCCGTCGCTCGCGGAGCGTCGCGAGGACATCCCGGCCCTCGCGCGCCACTTCTGCGAGGTCGCGCAGCGGACTCACAAGCTCCGGAGGGTCGAGCTCGGGGCGGGCGCCCTCCGCGCGCTCTCGACGGCGGAATGGCCGGGCAACGTGCGGGAGCTCGCTCATCGCGTGGAGGCCGCGACGATCCGTGCCTCGGCGGAAGGCGCTCCTCAGGTGGAGGCGAGCCATTTCGGTCTCGAAGCGCCAGCCGCCCGCACCAGCGAATTCGACGGGTGTACGTTCCAGGAAGGCACGCGTCGCTACCAGCGGGAGCTCCTCCGCGCGACCCTCGACGGCACCGGGGGCAACGTCTCCGAGACTGCCAGGCGGCTCGACCTCGCCCGCGCGCACGTCTACACGCTCATGAAGACGCTCGGGCTCGAGCGCGACTAGAGCGGGCCCCGCTAGCGCGGAGCCGCGGCCTCCGGATCTTCCCGCGCGGAGCCGGCGCCGCTCGACACCGGGGTGTCGGTCACCCGGAGACGCCCTCGAAGCGCTTTCGGAACGAGGACGTCCAGCGTGAGCACCCGCTCGCGGCGCTGCTCCTCCTCAACGTGGCGGCGGGTCGCCTTCAGCGTGTGCGCGAGCGTCAGGAGACCGACCAGCTCGCGGGAGTCCCCGCGGGTCACGACGGGAAGCCTCGTGAAACCGGTGCGCGCCATCCGTTCGACGACGTCTCCGAGCGGCTCGTCGGGGAACGCCGTGACGGGCTCTGCGTTCGCGGCGCTCCCGAGGCGCGCGTCCGAGACGCGTCCGTTCGCGAAGGAGCCGAGGGCTCGACGTGTCACGACGCCCGCGAGACGGGCCCCTCCGCCGTCGTTCTCCTGGACGACCGCGTAGAGCGGTTCGAGCTCGCCCAGCTTGGTGCCGAGCAGGTCCCGCGCTTCGCCCGGCGTCGTGGACGCGGGCAGCGCGACCACCGAGCTCTGCATGACGTCGCGCACGAAGAGAACGTCGGCCGGGTCGATCGCGTATTCGCGGGTCACGTGAAACCCGCGTCGTGCGACCTTCTCCGTGAGGATGGAGCGCTTCAGCACGAGGACGCTGAACCCATGCGCGACGGCGCACGCGACGAGGAGCGGAAGCGACAGGTTTCCGTCCTGAGTGAGCTCCACCGTGAAGACGAGGCCCGTGAGCGGGGAGCGCATCGTCCCGGCGAGGGTCGCGCCCATGACGACCGTCGGCCAGAAGCCGGCGCCTTCTGCCGGGAGGAACGGGCTCGCGAGCTGCCCCGCGGCCGCGCCGATCATGAGCAGCGGCGCGAGCACGCCTCCCGACGTTCCCGAGCCGAGGTAAACGGCCCAGATCGTCCACTTCACGACCACGAGGAGAAGCACCGCTCTCGTGTCGAGCGAGCCGTCGAGGAGGGCCTCGATGGTGTCGTAGCCCACGCCGAGCGCCCGCGGATTCAGGAGCCCCCCGAGGCCCACGACCAGGCCGCCGACCGCGGGCCACCACATCCAGTGGAACGGGAGGCGCTTGAACGCATCCTCCGAGGCGTACACGGACGCGGTCATCGCCGCGGCGAGCACGCCGCCGACGATGCCCGCCCCCGCAGAGCCCAGGAGCCCGAGCGCGCCCACCCAGGCGTGGTGCGGGCGTACGACGAACACCGGCCCGAGCCCGAGGAGCGGAACCCGGCACGCGAACGCCGTCGCGCTGGCGAGCGCCACGGGAACGAAGCTCCGTGGCTTCAGCTCGAACAGGAGGAGCTCGACCGCGAGGAGGACGGACGCGATCGGCGCCGCGAACGTCGCGGACATGCCCGCGGCTGCGCCGGCGACGAGGAGCGTCTTTCGCTCCGCGGCCGTCAAGCGAAGGACCTGCGCGATCATGGATCCGACGGCTCCGCCCGTCATGATGATCGGCCCCTCCGCACCGAAGGGACCGCCGGAGCCGATCGTCACGGCGGCGGAGATGGGCTTCAGCACGGCGACCCTCGGCTCCACGCGGCTTCCGCGCGTGAGGATCGCCTCGAGCGCCTCGGGGATGCCGTGGCCGCGGATTCGCTCGGAGCCGAACCGGGCCATGAGCCCCGTGACGAGCGCTCCGCCGATCGGCACGAGCACGGCGACGAGCCCGAGCGTGTTCCCGGACGGAGACGCGAAATCCGTGCTCCACCGCCGATAGTAGAAGAGGTTCGTGAAGAGCCCGATGAGCCGGAGCAGCGCGAACGCGACGGCCGAGCTCAGCGCGCCGATTCCCATCGCGATGGCCGCGATGACGATCGTCCTCCGCGTCGCCGTGAAGTCCGCGAGATCATCGGGAAGTTCGTCGGACTTGCTCATCGGCGCCTCTTCCGGACGATCGCCTGGAGCGCCTTCACGAGCGCCGGACCGTTCGTCTCGAGCTCGGCGCGGTGGGCGGAAGAGAGGCCCGCGAGGAGCCTGTCTCCGCGGGACGTCAGGCGAATGAGGATCTCTCTGGCGTCGGCCGTGCTGCGCTCGCGCGCCACGAGGCCGCGAGCGACCAGTCGATTCACCAGGCCGACGACGGTGTGGTGCTTCAGCTGGAGCTGGTCCGCGAGGGCGCGCACGGTGGGACGCTCCGCAGGCGAGAGTCCTTTCAGCGCGAGCAGGAACTGGTGCTGCTGGGGCTCCACCCCGGCGGCCCGCGCGGCGGCCTCGCTGAACGTCAGGAACAATCGCAGGCGATGCCGGAATTCGGCGAGCGCCCGGTACTCGGACTCGTTGGGGGGTTGAGGCATTCCGGTGTCGAGCCGACCGGGGATCCGGTCCTATCGCGGCGCGATATATCGGGGCGGACGCGCGCCGTCAACGGGGCGAAGTTGTAGCGCCGGACGGCCTTGACGCGCGGGCTTCGGAGAACATATCGCTTTGCGACGTAAACGCGGGCTCGTCGCCGTCCAGTCCATTCCTTCGAGGGAGAGAGCATGAGTCGAGAACCGTCTTCGCGATCGTGGGCCGCGCTCGCCGTCCTGCTCCTCGGCGTCGCCTGCAAGGAACAAGAACCCGTCCGGCACCGGGCGACGCCCGTGCAGGCATCGAGCGCGCCGCCCGGTGTCGAGGTGGACTCGGCGAAGGTGGACCTCTACGGCGCGCTTCCGGACAAGGCGCCCTCCAAGGCTTCACCCGAAGCGATCGCCCTCGGGCAAGAGCTCTACTTCGACGCCCGCCTCTCCCGGGGTCAGGACGTCTCCTGCAACGGCTGCCACGACCTCTCCCGGTTCGGCACCGACGGAAAGGACTTCTCCCTGGGCACGCTCGGCGCGAAGGAAACGAGGAACACGCCCGCCCTCTACGACGCCGCGTTCGCGACGACGCAGTTCTGGGACGGCCGGGCGGAGACTCTGGAAGATGCGGTCAAGGCGATGGTCCTTTCGCCGGTGACGGGAGCGGGAGGAGAGAAGGAGGTGACGACCCTGGTTTCCTCCATTCCGGGCTACGTGGACGCCTTCAAGAAAGCCTTTCCGGACGATCCGAACCCGGTTTCATCGGGCAACGCCGTGAACGCGCTCGCCGCATTCGTCCGGACGCTCGTCGTCCCGTCCCGCTGGGACCAGTTCGCGAAAGGAACTCGAACGGCCCTCACCGACGACGAGAAGAAGGGGTTCCTCGAGTTCGTCGCCGTCGGCTGCCCCACGTGCCACCTCGGCCCCCTCTTCGGCGGCACGATGTTCCAGAAGCTCGGCAAGGAACGCCCGTGGCCGAATCAGAAGGACCCAGGTCGGAGCGCCGTGACCAAGTCCGCCTCCGACGAGATGATGTTCCGCGTCGCGCCGCTCCGTAACCTCGAGCACACCGCGCCGTACTTCCACGACGCCTCGGGGAAGACGCTCGAAGACGCGGTGAAGACGATGGCCGCCCATCAGCTCGGAAAGGACCTCTCCGACGCGGAGGTGAAGTCGATCGCGGTCTTCCTCCGCACGCTCGGCCCGCCCTCAGTGGAGGCGCCCAAGGCACCGACGCTTCCGCCGTCCGGCCCGAAGACACCCAAGCCCGCGAAGCACTGAGCTCCGGGGCGTCAGCCCTCGCGGTTCCGGAGGGCGAGGCCCGCCACGAACAGCTCGTACGCGACGACCTGGACGGCCTGCGCCAGGTTGATCGACGGCTGATCGGCGGCCATCGGGATCCGGACGCTCGGGCCACAGAGCGCGACGTCCTCCGCGGAGAGCCCGGTCTTCTCGTTTCCGAAGACGAACGCGAGCCTCCGTCCCTGCGAGGCTTCCAGGACGGCGCGGTTCGCCGCGTCGCGCGCCGTGAGCACGCCGGACACGCCGCGGCGCGACGTCGTCGCGAACGCGACGTCGATGCCGTCGAGCGCCTCGGCGAGCGACGAGAACCGGAGGGCCCCCTCGAGCACGTCCCACGACTTCACGGCCATCTTGAGGGCCATCTCGTGCTCCGGGACGGCGAGCCGCCCGGGCTTCACGAGCGCGAGGTGCGTCCCACCCATCGTCTTCACCGCGCGCGCGGCGGCGCCGACGTTCTCCGGGTAGTGCGGTCGCACCAGGACGAACCGCGACGCCTCGAGCACGGGGAGGGTGAGCACGCCCGACCTCAGCCGCCCGTTCGATCGCTCACCGCGCACCGGAAGCCGATCGTCGGTGCGCGGGTGCTCGAGGACACCGCCGTCCGCGTCGCGCTCCGCAGGAACGGCGGCGCGCTCTCCCAGCTTCCGCCGCGCACGATCCGCTCCGGCGTTCCCTGCGTCGGGCCCGGCCCGAGGGGGTTCACGAGGTCCGTCGCGGAGTACTCGGCGGCGTAGCGATCCGAGACCCACTCGGCGACGTTGCCGGCGAGGTCGTCGATGCCCTCCCGCGTCCGTCCGGCGGGATACGAGCCGACGGGAGCGAGCTCGGCGAAGCCGTCGGCCGCGTCCGTCGGGTTCCAGGCGAACCGGCCGTGGTTCGCCGCGCCGCCGTTCCAGAGGTTTCCCCAGGGATAGCGGCGCGAGCCGGGGCCGCGCGCGGCGCGCTCCCACTCGGCCTCGGTCGGCAGGCGCGCGCCGCGAAAGGCGCAGTACGCCGCGGCGTCTTCGTAGCCGACGAACGTGGCGGGAAGCTCCGGCGAATCGAAGCGCCGTGCGCCCTCCGGGAACGGAATCGCCGAGCACCGGCCGAGCTCGACGCAGCGATCGTAGGCCGCGACGGTCACCTCCGTCCGGTCGATGAAGTACCCGGAGAGCGCGATCTTCCGTACGGGGCCCTCGTTGGCGAACCGGGCAGGGTCGCACTCGGGACCCCGCTGTTCACGCTGGCAATCGACGAACGCTTCGACGACCTCCTCGGGAGTCGAGCCCATCCGGAACGTCGACGCGGCGATGCGCACCATCTTCGCTCCGGGGCTCCGGAGGAACAGCACCGCGAAGCGCTCCTCGAGCCCGACGTCGGAAGCGGCCATCCGCGTGGACGGTTCCGCGGCGACGCTCGCGAGTCCGAGGAACGGACCGAAGAGGGCGCCGAGCACGCTCATCGCGACTTGCCCGCGTCGGCGGCCGGGCTCGCGCCGCCGTCTCCACGCCGGAGCCCGTCGGCGGAGGCCTCGTTCCGCTTCGGTCTGTCCGGGGGCTTCGGGGGGCTCTTCGGGCTGGACGCCTTCGCGGACTTCGGAAGCTCCTCGAGCCACGCGACGGGCGCCGCCTCGAGGCCCGTCGCGCCCTGTGGGTTCGCCTGGGCCGGCGGTTCGCGGCGTTCGTCGGGATCCCGCTGCCGGAGGTGCGCGGTGAGCTGGAATCCGACGATGGCGAGCATGGCGCCGATCGCGATGCCGCCCGTCGCGGCGCGCGCCACGCGGACACCGGCGGCCTCCTGCGCTTCCCGATGCGCCTGATCGGGGAGCGTCTGCATCGTGGAGCGGGGCGCCATCCGGAGCGCCTCCGAGAGCGCGTTCCCGAACTCCTCGCACGTGTCGAAGCGCTCTCGCGGGTCCTTCGAGAGCGCGCGGAGCAGCACCGTATCGACGTGGAGGTCGACTCCGGCGGCGCTCGCGACCGGGGGGACCTCGTCCTTCTCGATCTTGCGCGCGACCGCGATCGCGTCGTCGCCGGGGAAGGCGCGCTTGCCGGAGATGGCCTCGTACAGCGTCGCCGCCATCGAGAACTGGTCGCTCTTCGGCGAGAAGCGGCCGCCCGATACGGCCTCCGGCGCGCTGTAGGCAGGCGTCCCGAGGAGGGTGCCGCCCATCGTGAGCGTCGAATCCGGGAGCCGCGCGATGCCGAAGTCGGCGATCTTGCCCCCGGTCGCCGTGAGGATGATGTTCTCCGGCTTCACGTCGCGGTGGAGCACGCCGGCCTCGTGCGCGGTCGTGAGCGCGCTGCCGAGCTCGACCGCGAGCCGGGCCGCGGCGATGGCTCCGAGCGCGCCGCGCTCGAGCCGCTCCTTCAGCGTCGCGCCCTCGAGGTACTCGAACACGAGGTACAGGCCGAGCTCGGGGTCCTCGCCCATGTCGTGGAGCCCCACGATGTTCGGATGGCTCACGCGCGCGGCCGCGCGCGCTTCCTGGCGCATCCGGTCGAGGAGCGCGTTGCGCTGATCATCGGGGACGCCGAGGTCGTCCCGGAGGAGCTTCACGGCCACGTCCCGGTCGAGGACGGAGTCGTGCGCCAGGAAGACGCGGCCCATCGCCCCCTGGCCGTGGAGGCGAATCACGCGGTAGCGCCCGATCTCGTCGGGCAAGGAGCGGTCGCGGGGCGCCATGGGGGCCGGGGAACCCCATCCTCTATCGCCCCCGGGGCGCGGCTGCCACCGCGTGATTCAGCTCCCGCCGTCGCGAGATTCCGTGTCGCGGTCCTTCTTGTCCCTGGGCGGATTTTCGTGGTCCCGCCGCGGCGGCTCGCCGTACTCGTCGCGAAGCTTCCGGAGGAGCCCGTCGGAGAGGAGCTCCTCGTGGTACCGGGGGAGCTCGGGGAGGTGCACGTAGACGCGCACCGAGGCCCTCTGCTCCACGATCTCGATCGAGCCGTTCATCGGCGTCTTTCGCCCGGTCGGCACGAACTTGAAGAGCAGGTAGGCGGCCTCCGGATCCTTCTCCGTGACCTCGTAGCCGAGGTCCACCCTGAGGTACCGGAGCGCGCCGTTGTAGGTCTGGCCCTTGGTGTAGAGGGATTCCGCCTCGACGCTCGCGCCGGCGGGGAGCGTGAGCGCAACACAGGCAGCGAGGATGCACACTGCCCAGACCAGAGGCCGGACCATGGGGGTCCGTTATTCCTGGGTGGCGGCTTCGGGCAAGTTTTCGGCTGCCGTCCGCAGCACGGACCGGGCGTCCGTGCGGGCGAGCGCGGCTCCGATCATGCCTCCGACGATGGTGATGAGGAGCTGGCACGAGTACACGATGAGGACGCACGCTGCCCCCGGTCCGACCACGTCGGCGGGCGGATAGAAGACGGCCAGGGCCGCGTAGAACGAGAACTGATAGGCACCGAAGAACCCCGGCGCGTTCGGGACGAGGATCCCGAGCGCCACGACGCCCGTCGTCACGCAGGCCTCGGCGTACGTGAAGTTCGGGAACCCGGTACCTCGCGCCACGAGCTCCGTGCACGCGGAGTTCAGTAGCCAGTAGAACGCCGTCGTCGCGATGAAGGGCGCCGAGTAGCGGAGCTGCGGCAGGAACCGGAGGCCGTCGGCGACGTGCTCGACGCGGTCCGAGAGCCACGTCGCGAGCCGTGGCGAGACCGCGCCCACGACGGTCCGCGTCGCGCGCCGGGCGAAGTCCCGGTAGGCGTAGAAGACGCCCATCACGACGAACGCGACGGCGAAGAGCGCGAGGGCCGCGTACGAGGCGCGGGGGACGACCGCGGGCGAGATCGGGAGATCCCCGATGCGGTCCGGCAGCGGCGACAGCGGCTTGGAGAGCCAGAGCCCGGCGAGCAGCATCAGGCAGAGGACGAGCCCGTCGATGATGCGCTCCGCCGCGATGGTTCCCATGGCGACCCAGCCCCGGAGCCGCGGACCGCTGCGGATCATGAGGGGGCGGACGGCCTCGCCGGTTCGCACCGGAAGCAGCGCGATCGCCGCGAAGCCCACGAAGGAGGCGCCGAGAAGCTTCCTCATCGGGACCCGCTCGATGGGTTCGAGCAGGAACGTCCAGCGCCACGCGCGAACGAAATGAACCAGGGACCACCCGAGGACGTACAGGACGACGATCCCCCACTCCACCTCCGCGAATGCCTCTCGCGGCGGCAGCACGGGGAGAGCGCCGGCGTGGAGGAGCCACACGAACGTCCCCGCCAGGACGAGCGAGAACGCGAGCTTCACGCCGTGCTTCGCGAGGAACGAGGGAGCGCCGTTCATTTACCGACCGTCCCGGCGAGGATGTCGAGCGGTCCCGTCCGGAACAGGAAATCGACCTCTTCCTCCCCGTACTTCTTCCGGACGAAGCGCATGCCGTCCGCGACGTCCTCGGCGTCGTCCGGACGGTGGGCGTCGCTGCAGGCGGCCTGATAGACGCCGTCTTCCAGCATCCGCCTCGCGGCGCGCTCCGGTTCCTTGCCGTATTTCCCGACGAGCGCGCCGACGTCGAGGAGCGCGGCCGCCCCGGAGTCCACGAGCTCGCTCAGCCGGTCGTGTGACTTCCAGAAGCACCGGTAGCGCTCGGGGTGGGCGATCACGGGGACCAATCGGTTCCTCCGGAGGTCGAACAGGCGCGCGGCGGTCGCCGGAAGGAAGTCCACTTCGTAGAACTCGAGCAGGACGGAATGGCCGCCAGGGTAGGGGAGGCCTTCACCGGCCAGCAAGCGACGGAACACGGTCTCGTCGAAGTAGTGCTCGCTCGCGAGCTCCACCTCCGGCAGATCCGGCAGCGCGGCGAGCTCCCTCTTCACGCCGTCGAACGCACCGACGATCGCGGCGCGGTCGTTGTCGAACATTCCCGGCCGCATGTGCGGTGTGGCCACCACCCGCGAGAAGCCGAGCCCCTTGAGGTTCCGGAGGAGCTCCAGGCCCTCGGCGGTCGTCCGCGCGCCATCGTCGATACCGGGGACGAAATGGCAGTGGAGATCGACGAAGCCGCTCATCGGGCGGGAAGCCTACGTCGTGACGGCTCTCCGGGCGATGCGGATTCCGCTCGCCGTCGCCGTCTCGCGTCACGCGCCGGCGCCGTGACGCTTCCGGGAGAGGATCCGCTGGCAGCCCTCGAGGACGCCGGCCATGCCGGCGTCGCCGAGCTCGGGCAAGCCTTCCGCGCACAGGAAGACCTCGATTCCGTCGATCCTGAGCCTCTGGACGGCCAGCGTCCGATCGAGCACGTCGAGGCGGCACGGCACGACGTCGTTCGCCGGGCGGTCCCCCGAACCGAGCAGGAACGGGCACAGCGCGGCGAGCTCGTCACAGGTCGCGGCGGAGCCGGCGCCCGCGATCGCGAGCCCGGTCGGGTCGGCGAGCACCACGGCGTCCAGCCCATCGCGCTGACGGGCGGCCTCGAAGAGCCGGCAGAGCGAGAGCAGCGGGTCGGCGCTCCGAGACCTGCGCCTGTCCTTGGGGGGTCCTTCTCGCATCGTGGCCGACGAGCCATGCCCGATGAGGACGCAGTGGGCCAAGTTCGTCGTCGTCCTTTTCCGCCGGCGCCGGAAACACGCTATCCCCGCGGGGTTTGCTAGGGTATGCGGCCCGCCCCGGTCCGGCATGTCAGAGTCCCCGTCGCTCTTCACCCTGCTCGAGTCTCGTCGAGTCGTGCTCTGCGTGGGGTGCGGCGGCGTCGGCAAGACCACGGTCGCCGCAGCTCTCGGTCTCGCCGCCGCCCGGCGGGGCAAGCGGGTCCTCACGCTCACCATCGACCCGGCCAAGCGGCTCGCGAACAGCCTCGGGCTCGAGGAGATGACGACCGAGGCGCGGGCCGTCGACCGCGCGGTGCTCGCCGGGGCGGGCGTGCCTGCCGAGGGGAACCTGACCGTCATGATGCTCGACACGAAACGGACGTTCGACGACCTCGTCGAGCGGTTTGCGTCGAGCCCGGAGGCGCGAGACCGGATCCTCCGGAACAAGCTCTACCAGTACATCTCGACTCACCTCGCGGGCACCCAGGACTACATGGCGATGGAGAAGCTCCTCGCCGTGAAGGACGACCCTGCCTACGACCTCGTCATTCTGGACACGCCCCCGACCCGGAATGCCCTCGATTTCCTGGAAGCCCCGGAGCGCCTCGTGGAAGCCCTCGACGGCCCCGCGATCCGCTGGTTCTTGCAGGCGTTCGACCAGTCCCGGAAGTTCAACCTGAACATCCTCGCGCAAGGCGCCGCGGCGATCCTCCGCGGCGTGAGCAAGCTCACGGGCGGCGGGTTCCTGGAGCAGATTGCCGAGGTCATCGCGGATCTGAACGACCTCTTCGGGGGCTTTCGCGAGCGCGCGGCCCGGGTGTCCGCCGCGTTCCGCGATCGCACGGTCGCGTACGTCCTCGTCACGAGCGCCGCGCCGCTCGCGATCGCCGAGATTGCGTACTTCGCGGAGCGCCTCGCCGAGCACGGGATGCGCGGCGACGGTTTCGTCGTGAACCGGCTCCACGTGGCTCCCGCCGCACGCGCGTCGCTCGAGGACGTCGAGCGGAGCATCGCCGCGCACGACGTCGCCCTCGGTCCAGGCGGCGCGGACCGCGTGCTCGTCGCCATGCGGGAAGAATTCGCGCTCGCCGAGGCCGATCAGAAGCACCTGGAAGAGCTCGAGCGCGTCCGGCGCAAGCTCGGCGTCACCGGGTCTCCGCTCGTCCGCGTGCGCGCGCTCCCGACCGACGTGCACGACGTCGGGACGCTGCTCGGGATCGCCGCGGTGCTCTGCCCGAACGGCTGAACCCGGGAGCTCGAGTCAGGGCGCGTCCTTCTTCTGCTTCCCGCGGAAGTGGACGATGACCGGCACGGACTCGAAGGAGAACGTCTTCCGGATCTGGTTCGTCACGAAGCGGCGGTAGCTCGTCTTCACCGCCTCCGGCGTGTTGCACATGACGACGAACACCGGCGGCGCGATCTCCGCCTGCGTGACGTAGTAGAGGCGCGGGGACTTTCCACCGTGCGTCGGCGGCGGGTGCTTCTCGAGCACGTCCGCGAAGAACCGGTTCAGCGCGGCGGTGGGGACGCGCTTCCGATACGACTCGGACGCCGCGAGGATCGCCCGTTCGAGCTCGGCGATGCCCTCTCCGGTGCGCGAGGAGAGCATGACGACGCTCGCCCAGGGCGCGAAATGGAGCGACGTCCGCGCTTCCTCGACGGCCTTCTTCTTCTGCTCGGCGTCCAGCAGATCCGCCTTGGAGAGCCCGACGACGACGGCGCGGCCCCGCCCCGCGACCAGGCCGAGGAGTCTCGCGTCCTGCTCGGCGACCGTGCCCGTCGCGTCGCAGAGGAGCACGACCACGTCCGCCCGCCCGACGGCGCGGATGGCGCGCATCACGCTCTGCGTCTCGACGGCGCTCGCGACCTTGCTCTTCCGCCGGACGCCCGCCGTGTCCACGAGCACCGAGCGCTTTCCGCCGATCTCCACGACGGTGTCCACCGGGTCGACGGTCGTCCCGGGACGGGCGTCCACGAGCGATCGCTCCTCCCCCGCGAAGCGGTTGAACAGCGTCGATTTCCCGGCGTTCGGGCGTCCGAGGATCGCGACGTGCGGCGTCTCGGGGTCGGGTTTCTCCGTCGGATCGGAGATGGGCGGGAGGCGCGCGACGAGCGCGGCTTCGAGCTCGGCGAAGCCCCGTCCATGCGCGGCCGACACGGGGAAGAGCTCGTCCACCCCGAGCGTGTAGAGGTCGTTCGCGAGGAGCGCCTTGTTCGCGTTGTCGGCCTTGTTCGCGACGTAGAGGACCGGCTTCTTCGTGCGCCGGAGGAGCGCCACCGCTTCCCGATCGGCGGGCGTCGGGCTCGCCGTCCCGTCGAGGACGCAGAGGATCGCGTCCGCCTCCTCGATGGCCGCCTCCACGTGACGCGCGATCCCGCGCCCGATCGCGTCCGTCTCCGTCGGATCGAAGCCGCCCGTGTCGATGAGCGTCACGTCGCGCCCGTGGACGTGGGCGTCGGCGTAGTGGCGATCCCGCGTCACGCCCGGCTCGTCGTGGACGATGGCGAGGTCCTGCCCCGCGAGCCGGTTGAAGAGCGTGCTCTTTCCCACGTTCGGACGGCCGACGATGGCGACGAGCGGCGTCATGCGTCGTCTTCCGCCGGGTCGTCGGCGTCCTCGGCCGGCGGCACGGGCTCGGCGCCGCCCCTGCCGACGTCCTCGTAGCCCAGCTCCGCGAGCTGCCGCGGGATGCTCTTCCACCTCTCCGAGACGCGGACGAAGAGCTCGAGGTGGACCTTCTTCCCGAGGAGCTCTTCGAGGCGCTTGCGCGCCCCGATCCCGATCTCCTTGATCTTCGCGCCCTTCGCCCCGACGAGGATCGCCCGCTGCCCGGGCTTCTCCACGTGAATCGTGGCCTTGATGACCACGACCTTCGCCGTGTCCGAGAACTCCTCGACGGATACCGCGACGGCGTGGGGGACCTCGCTCGCCGTCGTGAGCAGGACCTGTTCGCGGACGTACTCTCGAACGAAGAACCGCGCCGGCTTGTCCGTCAGCGTGGAGGCGTCGTAGCCGACCGGACCCTCGGGGAGGTGCTCCACGATCGCGGAGACGACGCGCTCGACTCCGTCTTCCGTGAGGGCGCTCACCGGGACGGCTGCCGCGATGGGGCGGATTCCCTGCAGCGCCGACAGCATCGGCAGGAGCCGCGCCTTGTCCTTCAGCAGATCGATCTTGTTGATGACGACCACGACCGTCGCCGCCTCGGGGATCTCGCGAAGGAGCTTCTCGTCCTCCTCGAGGACCGGCGCCTTCTCCGCCTGAGCGCGCGACGTGACGAGCGTCGAGACGTCCGTCATCAGGACGACGACGTCGGTCGTGCGGGCGGCCTCGCGGGCCGCCGCGTTCATCCTCCGGCCGAGCTCCGTGCGCGGGCGGTGGAAACCGGGCGTGTCCACGAACGCGATCTGCGCGTCCGGTCGATTGAGCACGCCGAGGAGGGCGTCGCGCGTCGTCTGCGGGCGCGGCGAGACGATGGCGAGCCGCTCGCCGAGCGCGGCGTTCAGGAACGTCGATTTCCCAACGTTCGTGCGGCCGACGATCGCTACCGTTCCAAATCGCATGGGTCCCGGGGTTTGTCTGGTTCGAGCGGGCGCGGCTTGCTAGTGTCCGCGCCGCCCGGCCCCTCTATTCGTCCATGACCGACGACGTTGCAACGACCGAAACGACGGAAACGCTCGGCGAGCTCGAAGCCGTCGTTCCCGACCCGAACGAGGGTGGGGCCCAGTGGCCCCTCGTGCTCGTGTCGGGGGCGGTCGTCGTCGGGAGCCTCTTTTCGCTCATCTCGGCGAGCGGGCTCTGGGAACCCCCCGAGCTCAAGGTGGCGGAGCTCGCCCGCCGCATCGCCGTGAACCTGCTCGGCGGGAGCGCGCTCACCATCGCCGGCGGGCTGAACGGCGTCCCCACCTCCGGGGAGATCGGGCGAGGTGAGTTTCCGTTCACGCTGATCGCGCTCGGGTTCCGTGCGTTCGGCCTGTCGGAGTGGGCGGGGCGGCTGCCGCTGGCGGTGTTCGGCTTGCTCGGCGTCGTCGCGACGTGGCTGCTCGTGTCGCGCCTCGCGGACAGAGCCACCGCCGCCTTCGCAGCGCTGGTGCTGGCGACGACGCCCCTCTACTTCCTCCAGGCCCGCACCATCCTCGGTGACATCGTGACGCTCGCCGGGCTCGCGATCGCGGTCTCGGGCCTCGCGCTCGCCGTGTTCGACACGCGCCTCGGGGCGCTCTCCCGGTGCATCGCGGCGCTGCTCGGCGCGGGCGGCATGGCGGCCGGTTTCGGGGCGAGGGGAATCCTCCTCGGCGTCGCGGTGCCGTCGCTCGCGATCGCCCTGTCGTACCTCGCACGTCGGGGCTCCCCGGCGATGGACGGGCTCTCCGGAGTATTCGGCTCGCTCGCCTTCGCGCTCGGCGTCGCGACGACCTTCATCGGCGTCCGGGCGTTCGTGAACGCTCCGGAGCACCAGTTCGTGCGTCTCCTCGGCGCGACGCTCGCCGACCGCCGGAACGTGACTCACGACGTCGTCGTGCTGCAGCTCGGTCACGGGCTGTTCCCGTGGAGCGCGGTCGTTCCCGTCGCCCTCGGGCGGCTGCTCCTCCCTCCGCCGATCCCGGAGGGGCCGGCGTTCGAGCGCGAGTCGTCGCTGAAGACGGTGCTCCTCGTCGTCTCCACTGTCGCGTTCGGCGCCTACACTGCGGTCGCGTCGCGCACGCCGCTCGCTCCGTTCGGGGCCGTGTTCGCGCTCGCGGCCGCCGTCGCTCTCACGTTCCGGGACCTCGAGCGCGGCGCGCCGGGCTCCCGCTCCCTCGCGCTCACGGTCGCGGCGTTCCTCGTCCTCCTCTTCACGGACTTCCAGAATTTCCCGGAAAAGGGGCTCGCGGCCTTCGTCGTCGACGAGGGCCGGTTCCCCGACAGCTTCAAGGAACGCGCGCTCGCCACCTTGAAATGGGGGACGGTCGGCAGCGCGGCGCTGTTCGCGCTGTTCTCGTTCGAGCGCGAGACGGGGAAGCCCGCGTTCCGGAAGGACGAGTACCGCGCGTACCTGAGCGCCGTTCGCACGGCCTGGTCGGGCAACGTCTTCTTCGCCGTCGCCGCGGGCCAGGTGACCCTGCTCGTCCTCGCCATCGTCGTTCCCCTGAGCGATCGGTTCCTCCACCTGAAGGCGATCGACGGAATGTCCCGCGAATTCCGCGTCGTCGCTCGGTTCGGGTACGTGGGGCTGCCGGTCCTGGTCGTGCTCCCGCTCCTCGGATATGCCGCGCGGGACGTCTCGCGGTTCGCCTGCCGCCTCCTGCGCCTCACGCGAGCGTCGGTCGCGCTGTTCTCCATCGCCGCGTTCGCGGCCGTGCTGAGCTTCTCGTACTACCCGGCGCTCGCGAAGCAGCTCTCGCCGAAGGAAGTCTTCGAGTCCTACAAGCGCTTCTCCCGGCCCGGAGAGGACCTCGCGATGATCGGCGGCAGCTCCGGCACCGCGAGGTACTACGCGCGGCGGGAGGTGAAGAACATCTCCACCGTCCAGGAGGCCTTCACCTGGCTCACGGAGAAGGACAGCGAGCGACGCTGGCTCGTGGTGCGCGCCAACGACATCGGCCAGCTCAACTCGCAATTTCGAGCGAAGAAGCTCCCGGCGCACAACATCCCCGTGCTGGACGCTCGCTCGAGCGAGATCCTCCTCGTCTCGAACCAGCTCCGTCCGGGAGAGGAGAACCGGAACCCGTTCTCCCGCTGGGTCCTGGACGCGAGACCTGCGCCGCGACGCGGTCTGGACGTCGACTTCAACGGTCAGCTCCACGCCATCGGCTGGGAAGTGACCACCCCGGACGGCGTGGTCGTGGACCGCGTTCGCGCCGCAAAGCGTTACATCCTTCGCCTCTACTACGAGGTCGAGAAGCCGATTTCCGGGGACTGGCAGACCTTCATCCACATCGACGGATACCAGCGTCGCTACAACGGCGACCACGAGACGCTCGAAGGGAAGTACCCGTTCCACCTCTGGCGGCCCGGTGACTTCATCGTGGACAATCACGACTTCGAGCTCGAGCCGAACTTCGCCGGGGGCACCTACACCGTGTTCTTCGGGCTTTTCCGCGGTGACACGCGCCTCGAAGTGAAGCGCGGCGGCGCGGAGGACAACCGCGTCAACGCCGGGACGCTCGTCGTGGAATGAAGTTCGGCCAGGTATTCGAGTAGGCGTTCAAGATTGTCGAAAAAACGGGGGATGACACGAGGAGCCCCCGAGGTTAAGCCGGACGGCGTGAAGGACGACGCGTCGGGCGACTCCGAAGCTCCGCCAGATCCCTCGAATCGACGAGGCGCGGATCGCTTCGCCGTCCAATGGTCCGTCGACTGTGAAACGGAAGACACGTTCCTCTACGCGTCGATCCGGAACATCTCCGAGCTCGGCATCTTCGTCGCGACGAGAGAACCGCTCGGCATCGGAACGAAGGTGACGCTGCGCTTCGCCCCTCAGGGCGTCGCCGAGACGTTCGTCGTCTCGGGCGTCGTGCAGTGGATCAACCCGGTGCGTCTGCTCTCGGAGAACCGGAACCCCGGCATGGGCGTCCGGTTCGTCGAGCTCTCCGGCGAAGACCGCGAACGTCTCGTCGACGCCATCCGCACCATCGCCTACGTCCGCGACGCGTCCAACTAGCTCCGCGAGCGAGCTCTGCCGCGAGTTCGACGAACGGCGTTCAGCGTCGTGGGGTTTTGTTATGGGGGACCTTGTCCCCCGAGGCTTCCCTGCGGTCCTCGGGCTACGCCCTGCGGTCCTCGGGAACCTCTCCCCCTGCCGCGCCTAGCGGCGCGCGCTCGCCGAGCTCGCGGGTAGCTGTGGAACGGCTGGACCACTCGGGGGGCGACTCGCCGCCCTGCGGGCGAGCTCGACGCGACGACGGGGAGCGTCGTGGGGTTTTGTTTGTGGGGGACCTTGTCCCCCGAGGCTCCTCGGGTCCTCGGGCTTCGCCCTGCGGTCCTCGGACCTCTCCCCCTGCCGCGCCCTATCGGGCGCGCGCTCGCCGTGCTCGCGGGTAGCCGTGTATCGGCTGGACCAAGCGCGGGGCGACTTGCCGCCCTGCGGGCGAGCTCGACGCGACGACGAATAGCGTCGTGGGGTTTGTTTGTGGGGGACCTGGTCCCCCGAGGCTCCTGTGGTCCTCGGGCTTCGCCCTGCGGGCCTCGGACCTCTCCCCCTGCCGCGCCCGATAGGGCGCGCGCTCGCCGTGCTCGCGGGTAGCTGTGAATCGGCTGGACCAATCGGGGGCGAATGGTTTGTATACAAACTGTCCGGTGAAGAGAGACCCCCACGGCGCCGTTCGCGGTTCGCGGTTCGCGGTTCGCGGTTCGCCGTTCGCGGTTCGCGGCTCGCCGTTCGCGGTTCACGGTTCGCGGTTCGCCGCCGCCGCCGCCTGCGGGCTTCGGGCTCAGCTTTCGGCCTTCTTTTTGCCGATGGATCCGCTGAGCGACGCGCCCACGGTTGCGAGCGCCGTGCCGTACACGAAGACGATCGCAGCGATCGTCGCGCGCGCGGACCCGGACGTCGGGAAGAAGGACGGCAGCTCGCTCGCGCTGGCGAGGCGGACGACGACGGCCAGCGCTCCCGCGAGGAGCCCGGCGAGCACCGTCCCGACGGTGAACCCGATGACGAAGCGGCCGCGAAGGCCCTTCACCCGGTTGCCCGCCACGACTCCGCCGATGAACGGCCCGAGCGGCCCGGTGACGAGGTGGATGACCGGCGGAATCACACAGGCCATCGTGATGGCGGAGCCGATGACGCCCGCCAGGATTTCCGCGCCCAGAGAAGACGACTGTTCGGGGACCATTTCCATCGCGAGCCGATATACCGGACTCGGGCGCGCGCGGCACGGGTTCGAGCCCCGTTCACCGGAAACCCCGTGTAAGCTGCCAGTCGAACAAAAACGCCACGCGAGGTGAACGATGCTCCCCGGCCTGATGATGGACTACCCGCTGACGCTCACCCACTTCCTCGAGCGGGGGCGGCGGTTCTTCCCGAAGCAGGAGATCGTGAGCCGGATGCCCGACGGCTCGCTCCACCGGTACACGTATCGCGACTTCCACGCCCGGACGTGCCAGCTCGCTCGCGCCCTGGTCCGCCTCGGCGTGAAACCCGGGGATCGGGTCGCGACGCTCGGCTGGAACCACTACCGGCACCTGGAGGCGTACTTCGCCGCGCCGTGCCTCGGCGCGGTGCTCCACACCCTGAACCTGAGGCTCCACCCGAGCGAGCTTTCGTACATCGCGTCCCACGCGGGCGACAAGATCATCATCGTGGACCGGTCGCTCCTTCCGCTCCTCGAAGGGTTCCGGAAGGACGTGAAGAGCCTCGAGCACGTCATCGTCGTGCCCGACGACGGCCCGGTCCCCGAAGGATACCTCGGATACGAGACGCTCCTCGCCGCGGAGGAGCCGGCGTTCGCCTTCCCGGCGCTCGACGAGAGGGCGGGCGCGCTCATGTGTTACACGTCCGGAACGACGGGGCTCCCGAAGGGAGTGCTCTACTCGCACCGCTCCACGAGCTTGCACACGATGATGCTGTGCATGGTGGACACGAAGGGCATCTCGGAAGACGACACCGTGCTCCCCGTCGTCCCGATGTTCCACGCGAACGCCTGGGGAATGGTCCATGCGGCCATCGGCGTGGGGGCGAAGCTCGTGTTTCCCGGTCCGGATCTCTCGCCCGGCTCGATCCTGGATCTCATGGCGAGAGAGAAAGTCACGTTCTCGGCGGCGGTGCCCACCGTCTGGCTCGGCGCCCTCGCCCTCCTCGACGATCACCCGAAGAAGTGGGATCTGTCCGCGGTGCGGCTCATCTTCGTCGGGGGCGCCGCGGCGCCCGCCGCCATGATCCAGGGATACGACGAACGCCACGGGATCACGATTCGCCACACGTGGGGGATGAGCGAGACGAACCCGCTCGCGACGATCTCGCGGGTGAAATCCGGCCTTCGCACCGGAGACGCTCGTGAGCTCGCGCTCCGGGCGAAGCAGGGTTACGCGGTGCCGTTCGTCGAGCAACGCCACGTGAACGACGCGGGAGAGGAGCTCCCGTGGGACGGCGTGCAGATGGGCGAGCTCGAGGTGCGGGGGCCCTGGGTCGCGTCCGCCTACTTCGCGAGCGAGGAAGGCAAGGACAAGTTCACCGCCGACGGGTGGTTCAAGACGGGCGACGTCGTGACGATCGACGAGGAGGGGTACGTCCAGATCACGGACCGCTCGAAGGACGTCATCAAGAGCGGCGGGGAATGGATCAGCACGCAGGCGCTGGAGAACGCGCTCATGAGTCACCCGTCCGTCCTGGAAGCGGCGGTCTTCGCCGGACAGCACGACAAGTGGGGCGAGCGCCCGCTCGCCGCCGTCGTCTTGAAGCCCGGCAAGCTGGCAACCAAGGAAGAGCTCGCCGCGCACATCGTGGATCGCTTCGCGAAATGGTGGATGCCGGACGACTACCTCTTCCTGGACGCGATCCCGAAGACGTCCACCGGCAAGTTCAAGAAGCTCGACCTCCGCGCGAGCTTCGGCGACCACCTCCTGAAACGTTGACGCGCGAGGACGGGGTCAGCGGGGGCATTCCCCGCGGATCTTCTCGCGAAACGGCGGCGTCTGCGCTACGAACCGCGTCCGAAGCCGAACATGGACGACGCCCTCATCGAACGGATCCGGATCACGTCCCGTGGCTACGAGCTCTCGGCGAGCGGCGTGCTCTCCATGGCGACGTTCCTCAGATACCTGGAACATCTTCGCTGGTCGACGATCGTGTCGTCCGAGAAGCTCCCGCTTCGCCAGTTCTGGGCGCTCGGCGTCGTCCGATCGCAGGCCGTGGAGATCTACGACCAGGTGAGCTTCGGCGCGGAGCTCGAGCTCTCCATGTGGCTCGCCCGGGTCGGCCGCTCCAGCATGGACTTTTCGCACGACATCACGCGGGCGACGGACGGTTCCCTCGTCGGCAGGAGCACCGCGACCATCGTCGCGCTGGATTCGGATCGCCGCCCCGCCGTCATCGGGGATGGCGCCCGCGCGTACGTGCTCGCGCGCGAAGCGATCGTCCCCGATCGCTTCGACGGCGCGCCGGCTCCGGCCCACGCCTGGAAACGACGCGTGGAGCTCCGTCCGAGCGACCACGACCTCCAGCAACACGTGAATCACGCGCGCTACGCCGAGCTCGTGGACGACACGCGCCTCCTCGCTGCGGCGGCGGACGGGTACGGCCCCGGTTACTACGGCGGCCACGTCCGGCGATTGTCCATTTCCTACGAGCAAGAGTCGCGCGTGGGCGACGACGTCGTCGCGCACACGTTCCGGACGCCCGACGAGAGCCGCAGCGTGGACGTGATCCTCACGAAGGGCGGAGGAACGGTCGTCACCCGTGCGAGACTCCTACTCGAAGGTGGCTGACCGATCTCCTAGTGGTTTCCACTAGTTGGATATGTCGGCAAATGTGACAATTCGAGTTCCATCGTGTGACGATGGCGGATAGTCTCCGCGCGCGCTCATGTTCGGACTCGGCCAGAAAGCGAGTGACCGCGCGTTCTACGAAGCCTTCGCCGAGCACGCGGCGCGGAGCGTCGAGGCGTCGAAGCTCATCGTCGAGATGCTCGCCGACCCGGCTCGCACCCCCGAGCTCGCGAAGACGGTGAACGAGGTGGAGTCCGCCGGCGACAAGATCACCCACGACACCATCGCGCGACTCCACAAGACGTGGATCACGCCCCTGGACGGCTCGGACATCCACAACCTCATCACGTCCCTCGACGACATCCTGGATCTCATCGAGGCCGTCTCCGAGCGCCTCGTCCTCTACGGGATCGACCAGAGCCCCCCCTTCGTGAAGAAGCTCGCGGACGTCGTCGTCCGGGCGACGGAGGCCGTGGACCGCGCCGTACGGCTCCTCCCCCAGGTGAAGCGCCCGAAGGAGATCCTGGACCTCTGCGTCGAGATCAACCGGCTCGAGAACGAGGCGGACGGCGACTACCGCGCGGCGCTCGCGGAGCTCTTCAAGGGCGGGTACGAGGCGCTCACCGTCCTCAAGTGGCGTGACATCATCGACAACCTCGAGGCCGCGACGGACCGCTGCGAGGACGTCGCGAACATCCTCGAAGGGATCGTGCTCGAGTATTCCTGATGGTCGCGCTCGCCTCGATCATCCTGCTCGCGCTCGTTTTCGACTACATCAACGGCTTCCACGACGCCGCGAACTCGATCGCGACCGTGGTCTCCACTCGGGTGCTCGGTCCCCGGACCGCCGTCGCGTGGGCGGCCTGCTTCAACTTCGTCGCGTTCCTCTTCTTCGAGACGAAGGTCGCCGGGAACATCGCGAAGGGCGTGGACCCGCACGCCGTGTCGCTCACCCTCGTCGCGGCCGGCCTCGTCGGGGCGATCCTCTGGGATCTCCTCACGTGGTGGTGGGCGCTCCCGACGTCGTCCTCTCACGCCCTCCTCGGCGGACTCGCGGGCGCCGCGATCGTGAAAGCCGGCTTCGGCGTGCTGGACTCGAAGCTGTTCGTGAAGACCGGGATCTTCATCGTCGTCTCGCCGCTTCTCGGGCTCGTCATCGGGGCGATCCTGATGCGGCTCATGATGGCATTCCTCGGCCGCGTGGCGCCGAGCGTCGTGGATCGCTACTTCCGGCGGCTCCAGCTCCTCTCGGCCGCCCTCTACTCGATCGGGCACGGCGGAAACGACGCGCAGAAGACGGCGGGCATCGTCGTCGCGGCCCTCGTCGCGACCGGGCACGCGACGTTCGGCGCGAACGGCAGGCCGCACGTGCCGCTCTGGGTCGTCCTCTCCTGCTTCGGCGCGATGGGTCTCGGCACGCTGTCCGGTGGGTTTCGGATCGTGCGGACCATGGGCATGAAGATCACGAAGCTCGCGCCGGTCGGCGGCTTCTGCGCCGAGACGAGCGGCGCGATCACGCTCTTCCTCGCGACTCGGCTCGGCATCCCGGTCTCGACGACGCACACGATCACCGGCAGCATCATGGGCGCGGGCTCGGTGCGGAAGCTCTCGGCGGTCCGCTGGGGCGTCGCCGGGCGCATCGTCTGGGCGTGGATCCTGACCGTGCCGGGATCGGCGGCGATCAGCGCCCTCGCGTACTGGGTATCGACGCACCTCGGCGTTCCCCCGTGAACACGGCTCGCGGGGCGTCACCGCGCTCCGCGGCTCTTTCTCCTTCGCCCTCCCTCCCCTTGCCCGGATTCGGGTAGCATGGGCCCTCTCGGCGAGGCGGCACATGGCGAATCAGCTACGGCCGATGGGGATCGGGGACATCCTCGACACGGCGTTCTCCCTCTACAAGCGGCGCTTCGTGCCGTTCCTCACGATCTCGATGATCGTGTACGTCCCGTACGCGATCCTGATGGCTCTCATCGGCGCATTCGCCCGGAGCATCTCGCACGGAGCAGCGCGCGGTCCGAACCTCTGGGACGGGACGGACTCCGGAGCCGTCACCCAGGCGCTCCTCCTTCAGACCGGGGCGCCCGATTTCTCGAGCATCCCCGTGTTCCGGATGCTCGCCATGGGCCTCGTGGCATTCGTCGGGTTCATGGTCTTCCTGTCCATCGTGTACCCGCTGTGCGCGGGCGCGCTCATGGTGAACATCTCGGAGCTCTATCTCGGCAGGGAGCTCACGGCGCTCGAGTCCTACAAGCGGGTGTTCGGAAAGCTCGGGCGGCTCCTCTACGCGCACTTCCTGGCGATGCTGTGCATCGGGCTCGGCATGGTCCTCTGCGTCGTGCCGGGAATCCTGTGCTCGCTCTGGTTCATGCTGGTGACGGCGGTGGTGCTCATGGAGGATCACGGCGCGAGCGCCTCGCTCAAGCGCTCGAGGACGCTCATGAGCGGGAACCTCGGCAAGGGCTTCCTGCTCGGCCTCGCCGTCGCGATCCTCGGAGCCGTCGTGAGCTTCGGCGTCGGCTTCGTCGTGCGGCTGGTCCCCTGGCCCGCGCCGTTCGTGGCGGACTTCCTCGGGAACCTCGCCCCCGCGTTCGTGCTGCCGCTCTCCATCGGCGCGACGGTGCTCCTCTACTATGACCTCCGCATCCGCAAGGAGGGGTTCGACCTCGAGTACCTCGCCGCGGGCCTGAACGCCTCGCGGAGTCGATGACCCCGAGTCCGTCCCCTGGAGATGCGGAGGCCGTCCGTCGCGCGGTCGACGCCGTGCTCGCGAGCCCCGAGTTCTCCGGCGTGGATCCGGATCCGTCGCTCCTCGCGCGCCTCGTCGAGTGGCTCCGATCGCTCTTCGACGGCGCGGGTCGGTGGCTCGAGCACGTTCCGTCGTGGGTCGCCTGGACGATGTCCGCGTGGATGGCCCTGACGCTCCTCGCCGTCTTCGGCCACACCCTCTTCACGCTGTTCCGGCTCGGCTCGCGCGGCGCCACGGGCGCGGCCGCCCGGAGGCGGCAGCGCCGCGGAGAGCTCCTCGGGATCACGGACCTGGACGAAGAGACCGTCCTCGCGGAAGCACGGGCGTCGCTCGGCCGCGGGGAGTTCGACCGCGCCGTGCGGTACGCCTACGCGGCGGGGATCCTGCTCCTCGACCGAGTCGGTCTGGTGGAGTTCGAGACCGGCAAGACGAACCGCGACTACGGTCGGGAGCTCCGCGGCGCGCCGGTGACGTCCGAGAGATTCTCCGGGATGACCGACGCGTTCGAGACGATCGCCTACGGGAGCAGCCCCGCGACCGCGGCGATCTCGGAGCGCATGCTCGCTGACGTCGCCGCGCTCGAGAAGGAGGCCTCGGTTGGCCGAGCCGCGTGACCGGAACCTGCTCCTGTCACTCGCCGCGCTTTCCGTGCTCGCGGCGTTCGTCGTGTCGCGGTTCGTTCCTCGGGAGCGGACGGGCGGGTTCGAGCAGCCCTCGACCTTCTTCACCGCGGCGGACGGCGCCAAGGCGGCGTATCTCGTCCTGGAACGGCTCGGGCGTCCCGTGGCGCGCCTTCGGCGTTCCATCCGGAAGGAGACGCTGGCCGACGTGCGCACGCTCTTCGTCCTCGCGCCGACGACGCGCCTCGATCGGCTGGAAGCGCGCGCGCTCCTCGACTGGGTGAACGACGGTCACGTCCTCGTGCTCGCAGCGGGGCCAGTCGAGACGTTCGGCGAGCTCGTGGAGACGTCCTCGCTCGCGGGTCACACGGGCGGCCCGGGCGAGGCGGCGCTCGACCGGGCGGAGCCGCTCCTCGCCGGGATCCGGACGCTCGACGCCGGGCCGAGAGTCCGGCAAACGCTGGTCGGTGCGGCGTACGGAGCCGTGACGACGACCGGCGTGTCCCGCTTCTGGAGAGACTCACGCGGGACGCTCGGGCTGCGGATCGACCATGGCCGAGGGACGATCTTCGTCTTCTCGACGGCCTACCCGTTCACGAACGAGGGCCTCGGGAAGGCGGACGACGCGCTCCTCCTCGACGCTCTCGCCCGGACGGGAAGCGGGCCGGGTCGCGTCGCATTCGACGAGTTCCACCAGGGCTTCGGCGAGAGCGACGCTTCTCCCGTGGCGATGGCGAAGCTCGCACTCTCCCCGCGTTTCCGGGCCGCGATGGTCGATCTCTTCCTCGTGCTCGGGGCCGCCGCCGCGCTCGGATTCGTCCGGTTCGGAAGCCCGATCCCGAGAGCGGAGCCCAGACGACGTCGTCACGCGGATTTCGCGCGCGCCGCGGGGGACCTCTTTCGCGCCGCCCGGGGGAGCCCGAATTTCCTCGTGGCACGTCGCCTGGGCGAGCTCCGCGACTGGACGCGCCGGACCTTCCGCTTGCCGAAGACCACCCCCGATGGAGCCGTGGACCAGACGCTCGACGACGCCGGCGCGGCGACGGCCCGACGAGCCCTGGCCGCCCTCGCGGCTTCCTCTCGGCTCGAGCCGGCCGACGTTCTCCGGGCGAGCCTTCTGTCACACGACGTGAAAGAACGGGTGTCTCATGGAATTCGCTGATGCGATCCGTCTCGTCTCGGGGATCCGGGACACGCTGGACGTCGTCGTCGTCGGACAACCGACCGTCGTCGAGCAAGCCACCGTCGCGCTCGTCGCGGGCGGCCACCTGCTCCTCGAGGGCCCGCCCGGGACGGCGAAGACGCTCCTCGTCCGGGCCGTCGCAAAGACGGTCGCGAGCCGCTACTCGCGCCTCCAGTTCACGCCGGACCTCATGCCGTCCGACGTGGTCGGCGTGAACGTCTACCGGGCGGACACGAACCGGTTCGAGTTCCAGCCGGGCCCGATCTTCGGGGACATCGTGCTCGCGGACGAGATCAACCGCGCCCCGGCGAAGACCCAGGCCGCGCTCCTGGAAGCGATGCAGGAGCGGCACGTCACGGTGGACGGCGTGGCGCACGCGCTATCCCCGGTGTTTTCCGTCTTCGCGACGCAAAATCCCATCGACTACGAGGGGACCTATCCCCTTCCGGAAGCGCAGCTCGACCGGTTCCTGCTGAAGACGCTCGTCACGTACCCCGCGGAGGACGCCGAACGGGAGATGCTCCGTCGCCATCGGGACGGCAAGGACGCGGAGAGCGCCACGGATCTCGGCGTCGTGCCGGTCCTCTCGGCGAAGGAGCTCGTCGAGCTCCGGGCCGCGGCGCGCACCGTCACCGTCCAGGACCCGGTGCTCGCGTACATGAGCGCCATGATCCGAGGGACCCGCGGCGCTCCGTCGCTCACGCTCGGTGCGAGCCCGCGCGCGGCCGTGATGCTCCTCCGGGCGTGCCAGGCGCTCGCGCTCCTTCGCGGTCGGACCTTCGTCACCCCCGACGACGCGAAGGACCTCGCCGCGCCCGTGCTCCGGCACCGCGTCGTGCCGACGCCGGAGACCGAGATCGAGGGCGTCACGCCGGACGAATGCATCGAGCGGGTGGTCCGCCAGGTGCCGGTGCCCCGGCTCTGAGGAACCCCCGGGTGATCGTCCCGACCCCGCGCTTCCTGCTCCTCGCCGCGGTCTCGGCGCTGCCGCTCGCGGCGTTCGGCGGAACTCCACCGGCGGCCGCGTTCGCCGTTGCGTGGAACCTGCTCCTCGTCGTCTTCGCGGCGTTCGACGCGACGCGGATACCGTCTCCGTCCGAGGTGCAGGTGACGCGGACCGTCCCCGGACGGATCTTCCACCAGGTGCCGGTCGACGTGGGCTTCACCGTGCGGAACACCGCGCGCCTCACGGTCCGATTCCAGCTCACGGACGATCTCCCCGCAGGTTTCTCGCGCACGGAGCTCGTTTCCGAGGACACCGTGGAACCGTCCAGTCGCCTGGACGTTTCCCGGGTTCTCGTCGCGGAGAGTCGCGGCGCGTTCGAGCTCGGGGACGTCCACGTCCGGTTCGGCTCGCCGCTCGGCCTCGTCGTGCGAACGGCGAAGGTCCACCTGAAGGACCCGGTGAAGGTGTTTCCCGCCGTGGGGCGCGGTTCGCGGGGCCCTCTCGACGCCCTTCGACGGCACCCCGATCGCGGCGCGCGTCCGAGCCGCGGCCGCGGCGAGGGCAGCGATTTCGAGAGCCTGCGAGACTACGTGCCGGGCGACGACCCCGGGGACATCGCGTGGAAGGCGACGGCGCGCCGCACGCGGCTCACGACACGGAACTACGAGCCGGACCGGAGCCAGGTCGTCCTCGTCGTCCTGGATTCCGGACGGCTCATGGCGACCGAGGTCGAGGGAAAGACGCGCCTCGATCACGCCGTCGAAGCGACGCTCCGGCTCGCGTTCAGCGCGGCCGCGCAAGGAGACTCCATCGGCGTCCTCGCCGCGAGCGACGAGATCGAGGCCTACGTCCCGCCCGTGCGCGGCAAGGCGGCGCTTCCGCGCCTGAACGAGGCGCTCTACCGACTCGAGCCCAGACCCCGCGAAACCAGCTACGAACGGGCCTGCGGCTACCTCGCACTCCGGCACCGGAAGCGTTCGCTCATCGTCGTCGTCACGGACCTCGTCGACAACGAGGCGTCCTCGGCGCTTCTGTCGCATCTCGCGCGGTTCTCGCGACGCCACGTCGCGCTCTGCGTGGTGCTCCGGAACCTCGACCTGGAGCGCCTCGCCGGCACCCGCCCCGAAACGGCGGAAGACGCCTACGCGCAGACCGTCGCGCTCGATCTCCTCGAACGCCGCCGAGTCGCCATCGAACACATGGAACGAAGCGGCGTGGACGTCCTGGACGTGGACCCGCGCGCGCTCGGCCCACGCCTCGTCACGCGGTACCTCGCGCTCCGAAAGCGCGTTGCCTAGCGTCCACCCAGGCCCGGCGCCGTGGGGGGTATCTCCTCACCCGACAGTTTGTATACAAACCATTCCCCCGTGATTGGTCCAGCCGTTCCACAGCTACCCGCGAGCAAAGCGAGCGCGCGCCGCCAGGCGCGGCAGGGGGCGAGGTCCGAGGACCGCAGGGCGAAGCCCGAGGACCACAGGAGCCTCGGGGGGACAAGGTCCCCCACAACAAACCCCACGACGCTATTCGTCGTCGCGTCGAGCCCGCCCGAAGGGCGGCGAGTCGCCCCCCCCGATTGGTCCAGCCGATTCACAGCACGGTGCCGGGCGAACCGGTCTCGACGCCGTCGGGGGAAAGGAACGCGCCGTTCACTCCCGCCGCGCTCAGCGTCGTCACGGTGCCGAGGGCGGCGGCGTTGTCGAAGGTGAAGCCGGTGGTGGAGGCACCGAATTGCACGCCGGTGATCCGGTCACCCTGGGCGTCGAAGAGGTTCACCGCGTC
>DASZXK010000057.1:0-15655 GCA_035545855.1 Polyangiaceae bacterium | reverse complement strand
CGCCCTGCTCGCGGGGTCGTGTATCGGCGGGACCAATCCCGTGCCGCGGCTAGCGGCGCGCGCTCGCCGTGCTCGCGGGGTCGTGTATCGGCTGGACCAATCCCGTGCCGCGGCTAGCGGCGCGCGCTCGCCGTGCTCGCGGGGTCGTGAATCGGGGGCGAATAGATTGTATACAAACTGTCGGGTAAGGAGAATACCCCCCGGGACGCCGTTTGCCCTGCGGCGTGGTCCCCTGCTTCGCCTGGGGGACCTCGTCCTCCGGGCCGTGCTCGCGGGGCTCCGCCGAGACGTGAGGTCGAATGACGACGGCCGGCGGAGGTTCGCTCCGCCGGCCACGTCTTCGTTCGGATGAACTAGGGCGAACTCACTTGCTCGCGAAGCTCATGTCGAACCAGCTCTCCTGGGTCATGGCGAACATCATGTCGCCCGAGAGCTTGAGCTTGCCGTTGAAGAACGCCTGCTGACCCTTGATCTTCCCCGTCACGAGGCGGAGGAAGTCCGGGAGGGCGATCTGGAGCGTGACGCGGGGCTTCGCGGCCGTGCCCGGCGCGACCGTGCACTTGCCTTCGGCCACCGTGACCTGCCACTGGTAGGTCTTGCCGCCCGTCGCGACGTCCCACTGGATGACGGCGCTCTGCGAGCCGGCCTTAGCGGGCAGGAACTGGTCCTTCATGCCGGCGAACACCTTCTCGAGCGCGGGCTCGACTCCCATCGCGGTGACGACTTCCGTGATCTCCTGATCGGAACGGCCTTCGATGGTGTCGGCGAGCTGCTTCGGCGTGCTGATGGAGGATGCGTCGGTCGACATGATTTCGTGAGCTCCTTGGTGGGTGCTTGCGGGGCGGCCTGTCCGCCTCCGGTGCGGCTCGCACCATACGGGGTTTCCCGCGCGCCCCCGGAACCCCGCCCGGCCACAAAGCGGTCCCAGGCCGGCCAGGGCACCTCCCGGAAGGCCTGCTCCCCCGAGCTTTACCGAGACGTCGCCGGGGGTTACGGTCGCTCCGCCTTGGCCGAGTCCTCCGGCGCCACCCTGTCCCTCCGGCTCGTCGCGCCCTTCGTGCGAGCGATTGCCGCGCGCCGCATCGACCCGGGGAGCCTCCTCACCGGCGTCGGGATCTCCGCGGATCAATTCGGAGATCCGGACAATCGCATCTCCCACGAGACGGCGATGGTTCTGCTCGCGCGTACAGTGGAGGTCACGGGGGACGACGCACTCGGCATCCACGCGGCGGAGCACATTCGCCCCGGCGACTTCGACGCCCTCGAGCACGTGGCTCGGGCGAGCCGCACGCTCCGGAGCGCGCTCGACGCGGTCAGCCGCTACGTGCGGCTCCTCCACGACGCGACGACGTTCGTTCATTCGGTTTCCGGCGAGCGCGAGTCCTGGACGCTCCACGTCGAGCCGGCGGCGCACCGCGCTTCCGTGGAGTTTGCCGTCGCGACGCTCGTGGTGGCGGGCCGGCTGATCACGGGAAGGGACGACGCTCCCGAGGAAGTGCTCTTTTCGCACTCCGCCCCGCCGGACGTGTCCGAGTACGCCCGCGTGCTCCGCTGCAAGATCACGTGGGGCGCGCCGCGCACGGCGCTCGTGTTCGACAGGGCGCTCCTCGACAGGACGTTCTCGCAGGCGAACCCCGCGCTCTCCGCGACGCTCGAACAGCACGCCGAGCGGCTCCTCGCCGAGCTTCCGAAGGGACGAACCTACGCCACGCGCGTCCGGGAGCACCTGGTGGCGGCGCTCCAGGCCGGGGACCCGACGCTCGGCAACGTCGTGTCGCGACTCAAGACGAGCGACCGGACCCTTCGCCGTCGCCTCCAGGAAGAGGGGGTCACGTTCTCGGACCTCCTCTCCGACGTGCGGCGCGAGCTCGCGCTCCGGTATCTCGAGGATCCGCGCCTCTCCGTGGACGAGATCGCGTTCCTGCTCGGCTTCGCGAACGGGAGCGCGTTCCGCCGTGCGTTCCGCCGCTGGACGGGCGTCGCGCCGTCGGAGCACCGCGGGCTTTCGCCTCAGAATGCTTCACGCGCGGTGAAGTAGATGCCGTAAGTGTCCGGGCCGAACCCCGCATCCAGTCGGAGGTTCAGGCGCTCCTCGGTGTTCAGCGAGAGGCGGAGGCCGCCCCCGACGGCCCAGCGCACGGGGACGGACGCGAGATCCTTCGCGTGGTCGGCGACCTCTCCCGCGCCCGCGAACGTCACGCCGCCGAATCGCCAGTAGATCGGAAATCGATACTCGGCCTCGAGCGCCAGCAGGTCTTTGTCGCGGTAGCGACCCATGAAGTACCCGCGGAGGAGCTCGTCTCCGCCGAGCATCGCGTTCTGGTAGAAGGGCACGAATCCGCCCTGGAACTCGCCGTAGTAGCGGAGCCCGAGCGCGCTGTCCGTCCCGACGGGGAAGAACTGTCGAGCCTCCGTCACTGCGCGCCAGAACTCGTAGCGGCTCCCCAGGCCGCGGTCGTAGCCGAGCCAGGTGAACGCGAGGAGCGTGCCCGAGCGCGTCGCGACCGTATTGTCCCGGGTGTCGATCGACCAAGAGGGGCCGAGCCCGGCGGTGAAGCCCCCTCGTTCCCCCGGGACGTCGGTCCGCGCGAAGAGGCCGTTCGGGTCGGAGTACGTGCCGTCGAAGAGGGTGAGCTCCGTGTAGAGGCCCACGTAGAGGCGCTTGTACAGCCGCCGATTCGCAGCGCCGCGAAACCGGAAGCGCTGGCGCAGGTATCGCTCCTCCGCCGAGTCCGGCGTCCGGGGACCGATACCCCAGAACGAGTCGGGGAACCGCTGGAACTCGAGCTTGCCCCCGACGTGGTTCTTCTCGTCGTCCCAGTAGAGGTCCGGGATGATCTCGACGATGATTTGCTTCCGCGTCGTGACGAGCGCGTCGAACGCGACGCTCGACACGCGGCTCTCCTTCGGCGCGTTCCCGACGCGGAAGAACTGGACGACGAGCCCGCCCGCCCCGAGGTGCGTCTCGGGCGAGTACATCACCACCGGGACGATGACCCGACCGGCGCCCTCGTTCTTTTCGGGCTCCTTCGGCTCCTCGGCGGCCTTCTTCTTCGGCACCAGGATGCGCTTCGCTTCGCGGACCTTCTCGGGCTGCTCGCGCTCGATCTCCTGAGGGCTCGGCGTGGGGATCTCGCGCGCGGGTTGCTGCGTGGCCTCGGCGTGGGCGAGAGGCGTCGCGCCGAGGGCCACGGCGAGCGCCGCGGCCG
This sequence comes from Polyangiaceae bacterium, assembly GCA_035545855.1. Lineage (GTDB taxonomy): Bacteria > Myxococcota_A > Polyangia > Polyangiales > Polyangiaceae > DASZVB01. The sequence goes on along the minus strand of DASZXK010000057.1, from coordinate 12,446 downwards.
CGAAGCGTTCCGTCGTCCTTCGGCCCATCGGCGGGCCTGCTAGCACGGAGCCCTCCGCGGGGTCACGGGGGGCCTTCCGCGCGGGACCGTACCGTTCAGTGTGGAGGGGCGAGGAACAGCTCCCGGAAGGACTTTTCCGGGAATTCGACGAAGCGGTAGCTCGTGGCGGAGACGAGGAGCACGAGCGCGAGGTACGCGGGCATCTCCGCCTCGCCGAGGGCGCCCGAGAGGAGGCGGGAAGCGCCGACGAAGTGCCACGAATAGAGCGAGTAGCACATCATCCCGATCACCGAGAGCGGTCGGAACGTCAGTGCCGAGCGCAGCGGACCCGGCGCGCCGAGCGCGCCGAGGAGGACCGCGACGGAGCCCGCGAGCGTGACGTCGTGCAGGAGCGCCGCGTTCTCGTAGGGGAGCACGCGGAGGACCGTCCAGTCCCACCCGAGCCCGCTCGTCGCGAAGAGGACGGCGCCGACGCCGAAGAGCGCCGCTGCCGCGACACCCCTCGGCGCCCTTCGGCGCGCGAAGAGTGCGGCGATGCCCATGCCCGCGGCGAATTCGTCCAGGCGCCCGAAGACGTTGTCCTTCCCCATGAACTGGTAGACGGGGGGGCCGCGGAAATGGGACGTCGCGACGAGCCGTACGGCGAGCGACAGCACCAGCGCCGACGCGACCAGCGCTCGCGCGCCGAAGCGCCGCCGGAAGACGAGAAGGAGCGGGAACAGCGCCGAGAACCAGGCCTCCACGCCGATGGACCAGAGCGCCGGGTTCACCACCGGCAGGAAACGCCGTCCGTCGAACGCGAACGCGAAGGTCGCGAGCGAGAGGAATTCCCGGAAGAACCGGGGATCGGACAGCGGGACGTCGGCGCTCGTGACGAGCAAGACGAGCAGGACGAGGTAGTAGAGGGGCAGGAGGCGCCGCGCTCGCCGCACGAAGAAGCTCGCGGCGTCGCCCGCGCTCGAGAGCTCCCGCCGGCCCTGCTCGTAGGGGAGCGCGAGCACGAAGCCGGACAGCACGAAGAAGAGGTTCACACCGAGCCACCCGTTGTAGAAGACCGTCTTCGGGAAGACCGGGAGCCCGAACGGCCTGTAGAACTCGCCCATCCCGAACGGCGTGACCCACGGCGCGACGAGGTGATGATGGAGCACGGCGAGGATCGCCACCCCACGGAGGCCGTTCACGACGGCCACGGGCTCTCCGCGGGTCTCTCTCGCCTCCGGTGGGCTCATCGACGTCCGTGAAATCAGGGGGAAAACCGCGCTGCGTGGCCGTCCGGCTTCCAGGGTATTCTGTTATCACGATGCCGCCGCCCCGACAAAAGCGCCGTTCCATCTATCGCGAGGGACTGTTCGACGGACGCGTCGCGGTCGTGACTGGTGGCGCGACGGGCATCGGTCTCGCGATCGCCGAGGAGCTCGCGATGCTCGGCGCGAAGGTGGTCATCGCGTCGCGGAAGACCGAACGGCTGGAGGTCGCGTCCAGGGGTCTCTCGGCGGACTACGGCGCCGAGGTGATCCCGGTGAAGTGCAACGTCCGGGTCCGCGCGGACGTGGAGGCGCTGTTCGATCGGACGCTCGAGCGGTTCGGGAAGGTCGACTACGTCGTGAACAACGGCGGCGGGCAATTCCCGTCACCCGCCGAGGCCATCACGGAGAAAGGCTTCCACGCCGTCATCGAGACGAACCTCACCGGCACGTTCCACATGTGCCAGGTGGCCGCTCAGAAGTGGATGATGGGGCACGGCGGGAAGATCGTGACGATCGTCGCCGACATGTGGGACGGCTTCCCCGGGATGGTCCACACGGGCGCCGCCCGCGCCGGCGTCGTGAACATGGCGAAGACGCTCGCCGTCGAGTGGGCCCGCTACGACATCCTCGTGAACTGCGTCGCTCCCGGCGTCATCAACTCGACCGGCATGCACAATTACCCGCCGGGCATGCCGGAGCTCGCGCAATCGCAGGTGCCGCTGAAGCGCCTCGGCACGTCCGAGGAGGTCGCTGCGGCCGTGCTGTTCCTGCTCTCGCCGGGCGGGGACTTCGTCACGGGCGAGACGATCCGCGTGGACGGCGGCGGTTCGCTCTGGGGTTCCAACTGGCCCATCGGCGATCGTGAGCCCATGCCGAAGATCGAGATCCCCCCGTGGCCGGAGGAGCGCTGGCCCGAGCACGCACCGAAGAAAGCAGGCGACCCGTGACGATACCGTTCGACGAGACGAAGTCCGCCATCCGAGATCAGTTCCGGAAGTTCATGACCACGGAGCTCGAGCCGCGCACGGCCGCGCTCGAATCGGGCGCGGAGCTGCCGTACGCGCTGATGAAGAAGATGATTGCCGAGCTCGGGCTCGCCGCGGGGGCGGAGAGCCGTGGCAGCGGGGGCGGGGGAGGCGACCCCGAGATGCGCGCGTTCATGGCGTTCGCGCAGACCCAGCTCATGGTGGAGATGTGCCGCGTGAACCCCGGGTTCGCGCTCTCGTTCGGCGCGAGCCTCGGGCTCTTCGGCCAGAACGTCGCGGCGCGCGCGACCCCCGAGCAGCGGGCGCGCTGGGTCCCGCCGGTGCTCCGCGGCGACAAGATCGGCTGCTGGTGCCTCACGGAGCCCGAGGCGGGCTCGGACGCCCTCGGCGGAATGAGGACGACCGCGCGGCGGGACGGCGACGGCTGGGTCCTGAACGGCTCGAAGACCTTCATCACGAACGCGCCGCACGCGGACTACTTCCTCGTCTACGCGAAGAACGACGAGGGCCTCGTCCAGGCGTTCCTGGTGGAGCGTGGAACGCCCGGCCTCGAGACGAGCAAACCCTTCGCGAAGATGGGCATGCGGAGCTCGCCGACCGGCGCCGTCTACCTGGAGAACGTGCGCGTGCCCGGCGACCAGCTCCTCGGCGGCGGCATCTCGGATCGGGATCACGTCCGGAAGTCGCTCGCGAGCGAGCGCATCGGGCTCGCCGTCATGAGCTACGGCATCGCCGAGAGGTGCTTCGAGATCGCCGTGAGATACGCGAAGGAGCGCGTCCAGGGCGGACACCCCATCGCGAGCTACCAGCTCATCCAGGAGCGGCTCGCGCGCATGTACGTGGGGCTCTCGAACGCGCGCCGCATCGTCTACCACACCGGGGAAATGAGCATTCTGGATGCGTGCGCCGGAAAGCTCTACGTCGCCGAGGTGGGAACGCAGATCGCCCTGGACGCGATCCACGTCCTCGGCGGCAACGGCTACATGGAAGAGTTCGTCGTCGAGCGCCTCGCCCGCGACGCGAAGCTCGTCGAGATCGGGGGCGGCACCACCGAGATCCAGATCCTGACCATCGCCCGGCACGTGCTCGCCGCCTAGGACCTGCGCCGCCGGCTGGAGTGAACTCGCATGCGCCAGGCCCGCCGTCCCGCCCGTCCCGCCGTGATCCAGTGGTCGGGTCCACGATGGTCTCAGGAGCCAGCTCTTTCACGGGTTCCTGCAGCGCTTCCCGGGGGGACGCATCACGAGGGATAGTTTGTATGCAAATCATCCTTCCAAGATCGCGTGAGCGTGTCGGCGCCCGCGATTGGTCCCGCCGTTCCATGGCCCCGCGAGGACGGCGAGCCCCGGCACGGCGAGTGGTGGGTCCCGCCGATACACGTCCCCGAGGGATCAGCCGCGGTCGACGCGCCGGACGAGCGCCGCCATGTTCCTCGTGATTTCAGCGAGGTGGAGCGGGAACGTCATGTGTCCGCCCGGGATCCAGTGGATGCCCGGACGCCCCCAGGCTTCCCATTGCTTGCGGACGAGCTCCGGGTCGATGTGCGCGTCTTCCTGGGCCTCGATCCAGAGCTGTCGATCGCCGGGGAGGAGCGGCCGCGCGGAGTCGAGACCGAGCCGCGAGAAGATCCGCCGTCGACCGATCTCGTCCACGCCGAAGCGTTCGAGGTCCTGCTTCATTCGCCAGAGGATCTCGGCGTTCTCGACGGCCTCGCCGAGCTCGAGATGTCCGACGATCGGGATGACGTAGTCCGGCACGGGGGCCAGGCACGCGAGGAGCATCACGATCGACCCCCCGAGGCTGATGCCCGTGACGCCGACGTGCTCGTAGCCTTCGCCGCGGAGGAAGGAGACGAAGCGCCGCGTGTCCCAGATCGCCTGGCGCACGGCTTCGATGGAGCGGACGAGATCGGCGGTCCAGAAGTATTCGCCCGAGAAGAGGGCGCCGGGCATGTTCCGCTTGCCGTGGAAGGGGAGGGACACGTGCGCGAGATCCACGTCGAGTTCGCGCGCCCACCTCGGGAACACGAACGTCTCCTCCACCCAGGAGCCCGGTTCGAGCCACCCGTGGACGTAGACGAGACAGCCCCGGCGGCGCCGCCCGTCCGGTTTCATCCAGCGCACCCAGGCCGTGTGGTTCTCGCGGTATTCCCGGTCGTGTCGGATCCGGTAGCCCGGGGAGAGCGGCTCGTAGTCGCTCCGGAAGGAGAGGGTCTTCGTGTGCGCGAAGGGGACGGCGAGGCTCCGGTGTGCCTTCACGCGGTCGAGCGACGGGGGCGCCGGGAAGAGCTCCGGGAGGGGGAGGTCCAGGTAGTGGTGGAGCTCCTCCAGGTGCCCGTGCTTCGGCCCGCGGAGGCCGTGGAGCACGTGCGAGAGCTTTCCGGCGACGAGATCCGCGGTGTGTCCGAGGCCCATGGAGCGTCCCGAGAGGTTATCATGCCGCCTCGATGTTCCAGGCCGAGCCGCTCGACCCCGCGAACCTCTCCGACACGGCATGGGTGCTCGCCCGTGCGTTCCGCGACAACCCGGGCATGCTCGCGTTGCTCCCCGGGGCGACGGAAGAGGTCCGCCTCCGGAAGCTCGGCCCGTGCATGGACGGGTTCACGCGGTCCGTCGTCCGCTACGGCACGGTGGAGGTCGTGAAGGACGGCGGCCAGGTCGTCGCCGCGGCGCTGTCCTTCCCTCCGGGGCGCTTTCCACCTCCCTTCTGGGCGACCGTGATCCAGTCGAAGGGGCCCATCCTCGCCGGCCCTCGTGCGGCGCTTCGCTCCGCGCGGCTCGATCAGGAGATGCGGAAGCGCCACCCCCACTACCCCCACCACTACCTGTGGATCCTCGGCGTCGAGCCCGGGCGCCAGGGGCAGGGCCTCGGATCGGTCCTCCTTCGTTCCCTGAGCGCGAAGGCGGATGCCGACGGCGTCCCCTGCTATCTCGAAACCGACAAACCCACGAGCGTCAAAATCTATCAGCGACACGGTTACGAGGTCGTCGCGGAAGACGAGCTCCCGCCCGTGGCGCTGAAGCTCTGGTTCATGAATCGACCGGTTGCCGGTCCGCGCTGACCCGAGCTCCAGTGTAAGCTCTCCCGGCGAGGGCAAAGCACGATGGCGATCTCCGAGTGGACCCGGAAGTGTAACGAGCAGCGAAACACCGAGACGGAGACGCTCGCCGACGTCCTCGCCGTCGGCATGGCCCTCCGGCCCGATTCGCCGGCGATCTTCTTCGAGGACAGGACGAGCACCTTCCGCGAGCTGGACCGGGCGGCGAACCGCATCGCGTCCGCGCTGGTCGCCGTCGGCGTCTCGCCCGGGGACCGCGTCGCCATTCACGTCGACAACCGCCCCGAGTTCGTCGAGGTCTACCAGGGCGTCATGCGCGCCGGCGCCGTCCTCGTGCCGACGAACGTCCTCTACACGGGGGAGGAGATGGAGCACATCCTCCGGGACAGCGGCGCGAAGGTGATCTTCGTCCGGTCCGATCTCGCGGGGAAGATCGAGGCGCTCCGACCGTCTCTCCCCGACCTCGGCCACGTCGTGGACGTCGTCGGCAAGAGCGGCCCGGGAGCGACGGATCTCGAAGCCTTCCAGGCGAAGGGCAGCGGAGAGCGCCCGGAGATCCCGATCCGGAAGGACGCGCTCGCGTTCATCCAGTACACGTCGGGGACGACGGGGAAGCCCAAGGGCGCGATGGTCTCCCACGCGAACGTCCTCGCCGTCATCGACAACATGATGGGGCTTCCGGGCACCGGATACGCGGAGCCCGACGACGTGCTGCTCCTCGTGCTCCCGCTCTTCCATGCGTACGCGCTGAACCTCGCGCTGAACCGAGCCTTCCTCGGCGCGATGCCGTTCGTGCTCGTCAATCGCTTCGACGCGACGAAGGTGACGGCGCTCATCGCCGAGCACAAGGTGACGCTCTTCTACGGCGCGCCGCCCATGTACTTCGCGTTCGTGAACACCCCCGGGCTCGAGAAGTACGACGTCTCGTCGCTGAAGCTCGCGTTCTCCGGCGCGGCCCCGCTCCCCGTCGTCATCCTCGAGCGCTTCGAGCGGTGGACGGGCGTGAAGATCTCGGAGGGCTACGGCCTCTCCGAGACCGCGCCGACGCTCTGCTCGAACGCCGCTGGGCCCGTGAACAAGCCGGGCACCGTGGGCCCCGCGATCCCCGGCGTCACGATCCGGCTCGTGGACGATCAGGACAGGGACGTCCTGCCCGGCGAGGTCGGGGAGATCGTCGCGAAGGGGCCGAACGTCTTTCGCGGCTACTGGAAGCGCGAGGCAGAGACCGCGGAGGCGATGCGCGGGGGCTGGTTCCACACCGGGGACCTCGCCCGCATGGACGCGGACGGCTACTACACCATCGTCGACCGGAAGAAGGACATGGTGCTCGTCAGCGGGTACAACGTGTACCCCATCGAGGTGGAGAACGTGCTCCTCCGCCACCCGAAGATCCTCGACGCGGCCGTCATCGGTGTGCCGGACGAGTACCAGGGGGAGTCGGTGAAGGCCGTGCTCGTCCTCCGCCCGGGGCAGAGCCTCGAGACGAAGGAAGTGCAGGACTACTGCCGGGAGCACCTCGCCGCGTACAAGGTGCCGCGGCACGTGGAAATCCGGACGGAGCTTCCGAAGAGCGCGACGGGAAAGGTCCTGAAGCGCGAGCTCCGGGCGAAATGAGCGAGAAGGGCTGCGTCAATTCGCCGCAGGAGGCGCCCCGCCCTCGCGGGGAGTAAGCTCGGTTTTCCCCGACCGTAACCGGGCTCCCGCCACCACCATAGAGATCACCGTGCCCCGGCCTTCCGCGCTCTTCGCCGCCTCATTCGCCACGCTCGCCACCGTCGCCGCCGTCGCCTGCTCGAGTGGCGACGACGCGAAGCCCACCACGGCCGAGTTGAAGTACCCCACCGGCGAGTGCGGGAACGCTGCCCGCGAGTGCCCGGACGGTCCGAAGCCCGTCTTTACTGACGTCTTTCCGATCATCCAGGCCAAGTGCAACGACTGTCACGTCGGCGGGGCGGGCAAGCCGTGGCAGCTCGACACGTACGAGAACGTCGCCCACTGGGCGACGCAGGTCCGCGCCGACCTCCAGCGCTGCACGATGCCCCCGGCCGACGCCGGCAATCAGCTCACGACGGAAGAGCGGAAGCTCCTCATCACGTGGGTCGTCTGCGGCACGGCAGGGCCCGTGGATGCCGGCACGGACTAGTACCTCGATTCACCATTGAATCGAGGGGTAAAGGAAGAGCGGGAGGGGGTTGCCTCCCACCGCCACCGGGCTAGCTCGTCGCGTCCGCGGCCGGGGCCGGCAGCGCGGGCCGACGTTCCGCTTTGGGAGGAATGAAGCTCATCGCGCGCTCGGCGAGCGCCGTGATCGTGAGCGACGGGTTCACGCCGGGGTTCGCGGAAATCGTCGAGCCGTCGATGACGTACAGGCCCTCGTACCCGAACACGCGGTGGCGTGAATCGATGACGCCGGTCTCCGGGCCGTCGCCCATGCATGCGCCGCCGAGGATGTGCGCCGTGGTCGGGATGTCGAGGAGCGGCTCGTAGTACGCGGACATCGCGATGCCGCCCGATTTTTCGGCGATGCGGTGCGCGAGCTCCGTCGCTTCCGGGATGAACGCCTTCGGCTTTTCTCCTTCCTCGATCTCCGTGTTCATGAAGCCGAACATGGAGCGCACGAACCGGAGCGTCCCCTCCGTGGAGCGCATGTAGAGGAGGATCATCGTCGTGCTCGCCCAGTTCGAGACGAACACGGCCCGGAGCGTCTTCCAGGGGTGGAGCAGCACCGCGAGGAGGATCTTGAAGATCTGGACGAAGCCGGCGGCGCCGCCGACGTGCGGGACGGCGAACATCCGGAAGAAGCCGGAGCCCGCGCCGTAGCGCACCATCTCGAGGTGCGAGTGCTCGTCCGTCTGGAGGAGCGAGTTGATGGCGATGCCCTTCGAATGGTCTTCCTTCGCGCCCGGGACCGTCACGAAGATGAGCGACTCGGAGTTCGTCCGGATGCGACGGCCGATCTGCGGCGAGAGCTTCGGGAGCGCGGTGGGATCGTCCCGCAGGCGAAGGAGGAGCGAGTTCGTCCCGAGCGCGCCTCCGGAGAAGATCACGTTCTTCGCGGTGAAATTGGCTTCCTTGCGGGAGAAATAGGACCGTCCCACCTTCGCGCGGAGCGCGTAGCCGCCGCCCGGGAGCTCGGAGACGTGCGTCACCTCCGTGTCCGCCTGGAGGGAGAGACCGCGCTTCCGCGCCAGGTAGAGGTAGTTCTTGTCGAGCGTGTTCTTCGCGCCGAAGCGGCAGCCCGTCATGCACGCGCCGCAGCGGATGCAACCCGTCCGCTCCGGACCTTCACCGTCGAAGTACGGATCGGGCACCGTCTTGCCGGCTTCTCCCTGGAAGATCGCGACGTGGGGCTTCTCGAACGCCTCCGGCGTCCCGCGCTCGACGGCGATGGACTGGAGGAGCGCGTCCGACGGGCTCAGGAAATTCGTCGGCTGGGCGCCGAGCATGCGCCGTGCGGTCTGATAGTGGGGAGCGAGCTCCTTTTCCCACTCGCCGAGGTGCGCCCACGCCGGGCTCTCGAAGAACCCGCGCTTCGGGATCGGGAGCGTGTTCGCGTAGGTGAGCGATCCGCCGCCGACGCCGGCGCCGGCGAGCACCTGGACGTGGCTGAACGGACGGAGCTGAAACAGCCCGCGGAAGCCGAAGAGCGGCGCCCAGAGCCACCGCTTCACGTGCCAGTTCGTCTCGGGGAAGTCCGCGGCCGTGAGCTCGCTCCCCTTCTCGAGGACGAGCACCCGGTACCCCTTTTCCACCAGACGGAGCGCGGAGACGCTCCCGCCGAAGCCGGAGCCGATGATGACGTAGTCGTAGGGTTCTTCGCCGGGCATCGGAACGGCGCGGAGCATGGCATGCCCCCGTTCGATGGGAAGGGGCCCAACCGGAAAACTCAGTTGTCCGGTGCGCCGTCCGCGAGCCAGCAGAGCAGCGCCTCCCGCTCCGCACCGACGACGGGCGCGAGCGGCGGCGGGGGCATCTGGCACTTCAGCACGTTGGTCTGGGCCGTTCTCGCCTCGGCGAGGATCCCGTTGCGTGTGGTGAAATCCTTGCTCTTTGCCTCGCCGTCCGGCGAGTGGCACGCCGTGCACCGGGCAGCGAGGATGCTCGCGACCTCGGCTTGGTAACTGGGTGTGGCGCCGCACGAAGGGCGAGAGCCGTCGCACGCCGGCACCGTCGCGAGCGTCGCGCCTGCCCAGTCGGTCGTGCAGCTCCCGCCGTTCCGGTCCGGAGCCACCCAGAGCCGTCCGGGGGAGGCCGACGACGCTTCGCCCCGGTGGCAATCGCCGCAGGAGCCGGAACGGTGCATCGCCGTGAGCATCACGCGCGCCGAATGATCCGTGGTGACGGCGGCCCCGGCTGGAAACGCGAGGCCGAAGTCGCTCGCGTCGATCCAGAAGTTCCCGGCGCAGTTCGTGACGAGCTCGAGGACTCTCGAGTCCGCCCCGACGACGCGCACGCGCGCGTTCGGCACCGGGGTGCTGCTGCTCACGCCGTCGAACACCGTGCCGCCGAGCGCGAAGTCGGGGTGCCCGGGGCCCTGCCCGCCGTGGCAGACGAGACAGGGCTGGCCGGGGCGATGCATCGGACCGGGACCGACGCCGTTCACCTCCGGCCCGAGCGCGCTCACCGCGTCGTCGTGAACCGGGTCGCCGCAGCCGACCAGGAGCAGGGCAGCGACCCACGCGCGGGTCACTGATCCTCCACGGCGCGGTTGCAGACGGAGACGTCGACGTCGCCCACGTGGACTGGAACCGGAGGCGGACGGTCGAAATCGGCGGTGAGAGAGTTGTTGCAATGAGCCGGCTGAGCCGCGCCCCGGAGCCAGTCCAGGATGCAGAGATCCCCTTCGCTGCCTTCCGGGAACACCACGTTGCCGACGTGGGACTCGCTTCCCCGCGCCTTCCGGACCAGCGTGAGTCTTTCCGGGCGCGCGCCGCCTTCCGCCGTGACCTGGGCGAGGATCTCCGGCTCGAGCGCGATCGCCGAGCAGTAGTCCGCACCCGACTCCTTCGGCGTAGTCGGGGCGCCGCCCGGCACGTCCAGCCTGTCCAGCCGGCGGCCGCTGTAGCCGTACATGCGGAAGTTCCGTGCGGGCGAGCCGTGACAGTCCATCGTCCCGCAATGGGCGTCCAGCGTGCGCGCGACGGAATCGAAGTTCGCGGGGCTCGGGGCGGCGAACGTCTCCGACGTGACCGGCGCCTGGCTGCCACAAGCGACGCCAGAGAGGCCGGCGACGAGAACGAGCGCGGTGCGCCGGATCATTCCCACACCCCTTCCACGCCGAGCGTCGCGAGGAACGCGTCCCGGGAAGTCACGTACAGGTCGTCGATGTAGGCCGTGTGCATCCAGTCCGCGGCGGCGGAGAGTTGCCAGGACTTCGGTCGCATCGCTCCGCCGAAGTTCCAGGTTCCCCCGAGGCCGCCGCCGACCGTCGTGAGCGGCCCGAGCTCGCGATCCCCCGTGCGGAGCGTCGGGAGCTCCCAGCCGCCCGGGCCGTAGACGCCGACGTACGCCCGGCGCCAGAAGTACACGGAGTCCTGTGCGTGGAAGCGGAACCTCGGCCAGACCGTGAAGCGCCGGGAGAGGTCCAGGTAGTACCGGGCTTCCGTCGTGGAAGCGTGGAGCGCCCAGGAATCCGTGTAGAAGCGCTCGTCCACGCGGAGCGTGCCGTGGTCGAAGCGATGGCCGAAGCGCGCCGTGAGCGCGTAGCGCGTGCGATTCAGCGGGAGCTGCTCGAGCGGCCGCGCGCCGAGCCGCTTCTGGTTCACCTCGTCGACGGAGGCGCCGTTCTCGATCGTCGGCGCCACGGCGGCCGAGAACATCGGGATGTAGCGATACGGTTTCGACTGATCACCGTGCTCGTAGTAGAAGTCGCTCCCGAGCGAGAGCGCGGTGCTCGAGTTCAGCGTGAACGCGAGGGAGGCCGTGAGGAGGTCCACGTCCAGCGTCCGCGAGAACACGGAGAAGGGCGTTCCGTGGCGTCCGATCGTGTCGTGCGTCCGCCCGTATCCGACCGTCAGCCGATGGCTCTTCTCGGCGAAGTCCCACGTGAGGCGCGCCGCGCCGGAGAGAGAGAGATAGTCCGGCTCGCTCGAGATGCCGACGGCGGCGTGGACCCCCACGTCCTTCGGCGCGTAGCTGCCGGAGGCGGTGCCCGCCTGACGGACCTCGTTCCACCGCCCCGACGCCGTCGAGACGATGTCCACCGAAGCCGCGGAGACGACGTCCACGAGGTACGAGGCGCTCGCGGACCATCCAGCCGTCGGGTTCTGCACGGTCGCGGCGACCGTCGGCGTGAGCACGGTGACGTGATCGGTGTCCGTGTAGTAGCCGGTGCCGAGCGTCGCGTCCGACGTGATGGGCGAACCGGACTTCGTCGGTTCGGCGACCGCGGGTGCCGCGATCATCGACGCCGTGACGACGGCGCCGATCAGTTGCAGCCGCATCCGGTGGAGCCTTCCGCTTCGCCGCCCGTCGCACCTTCGTGAACGCTCGCGACGTGGGCCTGCGCAGCGGTCGACTGGTCCTCGAGCTGCATCGTCTTCTCCGCGAGCTTGCCGCGGGCGTAGACGGGCACGTGGGAACACGCGGAGAGCGCGAGCGCGAAGCCGAAGAGGAGAGCGGTTCGCGACGTCACGCCGAACGAATTCGTACCGCGTTCATCGCGAGCTTGCCACCGCCCGCCCCGGTTTCGTCGACCAGCCACCCTGGCGGCGCGGCGCGGCGCCTGCAAGAAAGGTTCAGCGACCGGAGCGTGCCTGGTCGGGCGCGCTCCGGTCACTTACGCATTGCTGGGCGCTCGGCGCCGGGCGCTCACGGCACCTGGAAGAAGAAGCCGGCGTGACCGTGCGGCGAGTCTTCCGGTGTGTCCGAGCACGTCTCGAAGAAGTGGAACTTGCCCACCCAGCGTCCCGGCTTGTCGAACAGCGCGGGCACCTCGTAGACGCCGTCCCCCTTTTCCGTGGACTCGTCGGCGATGGGGCCCGCGGCGCCGTCGAGCGTCGTCTCGAGCTCGGGTGCGGCGCCGGTGACGCCCTTGTTCGTCGACTTGCTCGTGAGCGTCAGCTTGATGACGGCCTGCTTGCCCTCGCAGAGCGCCGGCACCTCGATCTTCACGTGGTACTTGCAGTCGTCGTCGTCGCCTTCCGTCCCGTAGAG
>DASZXK010000056.1:0-31387 GCA_035545855.1 Polyangiaceae bacterium | reverse complement strand
GCTTCGAAGGATTGCTGCGCGATCTCGTCGTCCGCGGCAGAGCCCGGATTCGGCGCGTCGTCGGTGCCGGAGCACCCGGCAAAGAAGACGGATGCGAGAAGCGTGGCGGGAACGAGGGCGAGAGCGGATTTCATGGTGGTTCCTCCTCGAGGTCGCGTCCACCGTATCCGAGCACTCGTACGGGTACGTGAGCAGTCGGAAAACAGATTGTGACGGGTCCGCCCTTCCTCTTCCTGTTGTTGCGCGTCTTGTTGCGCGCCTTGCGCGTCTTGCCGCGCGAAGGCCGGGCGGCCTTCAGGGCGGCGGGTTCGACGGAAGAGGGTTCGCAGAGCCCGCGCGTAGCTCCGCGAGCGCCGCCGCGAGCTCGGGCTCGATCCGCGAGAGGAGCTCCCGAGCCCCGGCGGTGTGGCCGGTCTTGCCGAGCAGCTCGAGCTCCTCCGAGAGCGCGCCGACCCGCGCCGCGCCGAGGGAGCGACTCCCTCCCTTCAGGAAGTGCGCGAGCTCTCTTACCGCGCGGGCGTCGCCCCGGCGAATCGCGTCCTCGAGACGTCCGACGGTCCCGCGGGCGTCCGCGCTGAATTTCTCCACCAGGTCGACGAAGAAGGTCGGGCGAGCCGGGGAAGCGAGCTCGCGCAGTTGCTCGACGACGGCGAGATCGAGGACGCCGGTCGCGGGTGCGGATTGCCGCGTTGGTTCCCCGACGCCGCGGGGGCCGGGGGCGGCGGAGGCCGGGCCCGCGGGAGGAGCTCCACGCGCCCCGAGTTCGGCGATCTTCCGGGCGAGAGCCCGGAAGTCGATCGGCTTGGTGATGTAGTCGTCCATGCCCGCATCGAGGACCTTGTCGCGTTCGCCCGCGAGCGCGTGAGCGGTGACCGCGATGATCGGAACGCGCGGTCGTCCGAGGCGTCCTTCCCACTCGCGGATCGCGTGCGTCGCGCGATAGCCGTCCATGACGGGCATCTGGCAGTCCATCAGGACGACGTCGAAATCGCCGTTCCTCTGGACGGCATCCAGAGCGTCCCGGCCGTTGCCGACGATGGTCACGTGGAAGCCGAAGTACTCGGCGACACCGGCGAGCACCTGCTGGTTCGCCTCGTTGTCCTCCGCGGCGAGCACGCGGACGCCCTCGAGCCTCGCCGGCAGCGCCTGCTCGGCGCGACCGGCGTCACCCGGATTGTCTTCCGGGCACGCCTCCTGCCCGACCGACAGCACGGACGTCAGCGTCTCGAGGAGGCTCGACTGGCGGAGCGGCTTCGGCAGCCACGCCCGGATCCCGGCCTCGCGGAGCGCGTCCCCGTCGTGATCGATCGCCGAAGTGAGCAGGACCATCGGCGCTTCGACGCGGGCGTCCTTCACGATGGCTCGGGCGAGGTCCATGCCGTCTCGATGCGGCATGTGCATGTCGAGGAGGAGCAGATCGTAGGGCAACCGATGTTCCAGAGCTTCCTCGATCCGGGCGAGCGCCGCGTCCGCTCCGTCCGCCTGATCGGCGTGGATGCCCCACGAGTGCAGCACCTCGACCAGGAACTCGCGATTCGTCGCGTTGTCGTCGACCACGAGAGCGCGCGCTCCGCGGAGCCGCGCCCGCTGATCGGCGGCCGAGACCGCCCCGACCTTGCCGAACGGGACGACGAACCAGAACGTGCTCCCCACGCCCGGCTGGCTGTCGACGCCGATCACGCCGCGCATCAGCTCGACGAGCCGCTTGCTGATCGCGAGGCCGAGACCGGTTCCGCCGTATACCCGCGTCGTCGACGTGTCGGCTTGCATGAAGGCCGTGAAGAGCTCGCCGAGCTTCTCCTTCGCGATGCCGACGCCGGTGTCCGTCACGCGGAACCGGAGCGAGGTGTCGCGGTCCGTCGAGGACTCGACCGTGACGTGGACGGAGACCTCGCCGCGCGTCGTGAACTTGATCGCGTTGCCGACGAGGTTCATGAGGACCTGCTGCAGCCGGAGGGGGTCGCCCCGGAGCGCGGACGGGACGTCCGGAGCGACGCGGCAGATCAGCTCGAGCCCCTTCTCTTGCGCCTGAACGGAGAGCGACTCCCCGACGTCCTCGACGAGGGAGCCGACGTCGAACGCCGTGACGTCGAGCTCGAGCTTCCCCGACTCGATCTTGGAGAAGTCGAGGATGTCGCTGATGATGGAGAGCAGGCTCTGCCCCGAGCGACGGATCGCTTCGACGAAGCGCGTCTGGCGCGCGCTGAGCTCCGTCCCGGCGAGCAGGCTGGCCATGCCGAGGACGCCGTTCATCGGGGTCCGAAGCTCGTGGCTCATGTTGGCCAGGAATTCGCTCTTCGCACGGCTCGCCGCCTCGGCCACGCGTCGCGCCGCGCGATTCTCCTCGAGGAGGTTCTCGACGCGCTGCACGGCGCGACCGTTCCACGCGGACACGACGAGCCCCACGGCGAGGATGGCGAGCCCGATGAGCGACGCCGCGCGCCGGCTCTCCGCCGTCTGCAGGACGACGTTCTCGGTCGAGAATCCCGCGACGAGCACCCCCGGAGAGCCCGCCGAGACGGAGACCGGGGTCACCACGTGAAGGTGGCCGCCGACGACGGCGTCGGTCGTGTGGTCGGCGACGTGCGGGAGCTTCGCGACGTCGACGCCGACCTTGTCGATCGAGGCGTACACCGCGCCGCTCGAGGTCAGGACCGCGACGTATTCGAGCTCCGGATCCCGCGCCGCGCCCTCGAGTTGCTCCTTCACGGACGACAGGTCGTCGAACTCGAGCCCGGGGGCCGCCCCGTGCGCGGTGAGCTCGCTCACCGCCACGGCCTTCGCGCGGAGCTCGCGGACGTGCGCCGTTTCCGTGCGCCCCGGGAAGTACAGCACCTCGATGGCCGCCAGCAGCGCGAAGACGAGCGCGATGGGGAGCGCGGCGCGGACCTGGATCGCCGGCATGCCCGAGCTCAAGGGGAGCTCCGTCCGGCGGCCTCGCGGCGAATCGTCGAGACGACCTGCTCGAACCGATCCAGGAAGACGCGGGGAGCGACGCCCTTCGGGACGTATCCGGCCGCGCCCGAGGAACGAACGAGCGCCGCGAGCTCCTCGACCGGGAGCGACGAATGGAACAGGACTATGGGAGGCGACCGCGTCTCCTGCTCGATGAGCGACGCGAGCTTGTCCCCCGCGAGCCCCGGCATGAGGACGTCCAGCACCACGATGTCGGGCTTCTCCCGCAGGATGGCGAGCGTCGTTCCGAGCGCCGTGTCGCGCTCGATCACGGTGTGCCCACGGCTCTGGAGCGCCGCTCCGACGATCCGGAGCGTGGTCTCGTCGTCGTCCACCACCATGATCTTCATCTCGTCACCTCCTCGCGGGGCCCGTCGGTGTCGGCCGCGGTCATCGATCCCCCGAGGGACTCGTGGCGGGGGCTTCCAGGCACGCCGGCGCGCAGCGCGCCGGGTCGAACACGCAGAGATAGAACCCGGTCGCCGGCGCGCCGATCTCGTTGATGCTCGAGACCTTGGCGGTCGCGAGGCACCCGCGCGCGCACGGCGGTGGATCCGTGAAGTTTTTGATGTCGAGCTGTCGCCAGCAATCGGTCGCCGAGAGGCAGTCGAGGAGCTCGCCGCACCGCGGGTCCGCCGCCTGGCACTGGTCTCGCGCGGCCCGGCACGTCGCCCCCGGCTCGTTCGCGCAACGAAGGCAAGCCGCGGCCAGGTCCTCGTCGACGTGATCCGGGGGCTCCGCGTCGCGGAGCGGAGCGCGATAGGCGAGCGGCGAGACGTCGTCGCAGGCGACTCCCACCGTCACCGCCCAGCCGACGAACGCCGCACGAAGGAAATTGCTCGTCACTTGCCCTGACCTCCACCGAAATCCCAGCCGAGACCGACGAACGCGCTCGCCCGATCGACCGGCGCGAAGCCGAGGGGCGGGGGCGCGTTCGTGCTCGCGCCGCCGTTCGCGAGCGCCAGGTTCGGGCCGGCCGTGTAGGCGCTGGTCGCCGGAGCGGCGAGCGCGGCGCTCGCCCGGTACCAGACGCCGGGGACGTGGGGGACCGCACCCGTGATCGTGAGACGGAACTCCGCGAGCGGCCCGACGACGGGAACCGCCGCGAGCGGAGTCAGGGGACGGTCCGCCGCGCGCTTGCCGAGGTACGTGGCGGCGAGCGCCAGGGTCGGCAGCACTCCGCCCGGCGCATAGGCGATGCGCGCGTTGCCGAAGAGCTCCGGGGCGACCGGGAGCGGCATCCGGTCGGCCCCCGTCGTCCGCCGGGTGTACGCCTCGGTCGCGTTCACGCCGTAGCGGACGCGGCCCTCGGCGACGGACCCCTCGAAGCTCGCGTCGATGCCGTAGTTCTCGATGCTCCCCACGTTCCCGAACTGCGCGATGCCCGGCGGCGTGAACAGCGGGAGCTTCCCCTCGTTCTGCAGCTCGATCTGGGACGCCGCCGAGAGCGGCTCCAGCGCGACGAGATCGCTCCACGCGCTGCGGAAGACTCCCGCGAGCACCCGCTGAGTTCCGAACCGCTGCTCCACCGAGCCCTCGATCGACCGCACGCGCTCGGGCCGGAGTCCCGCGGCCGGCGCGATGCGGTAGTTCGCGAGCGACGTCTCGGACCAGGTCGGAGCGCGAAACGCCTCGGAGTAGCTCGCCTTGAAGGTCGTCGTCCGCCCCGGGTGGAGCGCGAGCGCTCCGCGGGGCGACAGCACCGGCGAGAACCGCGAATCGACGTCGAGCCGCGCGCCGGCGTTCACGTCGAGCCACGTGACGGGGTGGTACGTCTGCTGCGCGTACGGGCTCACGATCGACCCGTGGGCGTCGAGGAGGCCTGCCGTGGGGGCGAAGGGCTGCCCCGTGTCGAAATCGAGCGCGTCCTCCTTCGCCTGCGCCCAGTTCTCGCGCACGTCCACGCCGAGCATCGTCACGAGGCGGCCGTCCCGGAGCCAGTTGAGAGACAGGCGTTCCTCGAGCCCGATCGTGCGAGATCGCCCGACGTCGTGATACGTGCAGGTCGTCATGTCGCTCCTCAGGCAAGCGAGGGACGACGGCGCGTCCAGTCTTCTCTGGTACCCGAACGCGTCCGCGTAGGCTCGGGAAGACAGCGCGACGACCGAGCTCAGCGTGCCCTCGTGCCGCACGTCGAGGCGCACCGCGTGATCGCGCTCCCAGCTGTCCGCGTCGTCGAAATCGACGTTCGTCGTCTCCGTCGAGTACGGAAGGCCGCGCCGGTACGAGGACGCGAGGAGATTGACCTCGAAGTCCCCGCTCCGCAGGCGGAGGACGCCCGACTCCGCCTGCGCGAAGTAGGCGTCCCGGGCCGTCCCGCCCCAGACGCCGTCGGCGGGGCCGCCACGGCGGAAAGCGGACGGGGCGCGCTGGACGAACTGCTGCGGAGCGAAGTCGAGATCCGGTCCGAACCGCTCGTAGTGCTCGACCGCCGAGGTGAGCTCGCTCGATGCGCCGAAGAGCCGGAACGACACGCCCGCGCCTGCCCCGGCCCGGTACGAACGCCCGGGCTCGAAGTCGCCGTAGACGTGGCCACCCGAGTAGTCGCGGGCGCGCTTCGTGATCACGTTGACGACGCCCATCATCGCGTTCGACCCGTAGAGCACCGACCCCGGTCCGACGATGATCTCGAGATGGTCCACGAGCTCGAGGGGAACGCCCGCCCCGGCGTCGAACCGGGCCGCTCCGTAGAGCGCGTCGTTGATGGCGTGGCCGTTCACGAGGAGAAGGAAATGCTTGCCGTCGTCGTTCTCGAGGAGCACGCCGCGCGCGCCGACGTCCGGGGTCCGGAGCGGATCGGACACGACGACGCCGAGCCCCAGGAACTGGATCGCGTCCGCGAACGAGCGGACGCCGTACGCGCGGAGGTCCTCCGCCGTGATCGTGACCGACGTCGCCGGCGCGACGGAGGCACGCTCCGTCGTGGCCGAGGCGGTCGTCACGACGTTCTCGTCGAGCAAGGACTCGATCTCGCTCGTGTCTCCCGCGTGCGCCGTGGCCGCGAGGAGCAGCGCCGCGATCGCGACGTGGGCGAGGAACGCGCCGCGGGTCATCGCGCGACCACCTTCATGAGCTTCAGAACGTCCGCGCCGAAATTCACGTTCTGTTGCTTCGCCTGCTCGTAGTCGATGATCATCTTCGGTTTGCCGGAGAGGAGCGCGAACCCGAGGACGACGCCCTCCCCGACGAACTCCGGCAACGCGGCGACGGAGAGCACGTCGATTCCCGTGAGCGCGCCCCGGATCCGCTCGAGCTCGGGCTCGAGACCGGGCGTGACGTAGACGACCGCGACCCGGTCGTCTCTACAGCGCTTCGCGAGCGCCGGCGCGTTCGTGTAGGGGACGACGGACTCCGCGTGCGGCAGCCCGCCGAACCGATCGAGCTCGGAGAGCGCGCCCTTGAAGACCGCAGCGAAGGCGTCCGAACGGGTGTTCCCTGGTTTGACGAGGATGACGACGCGCACCAGTTCTCCGGCGCGCGCCGCGAAGCTGCGGTCGTGCAGGGAGAGCTTCGAGAGGAGCTCGACCTCGAGCTCGGCGGGGACGACCGCCCCCTCCGCGGCGGCGGACCGGTCGGCGCAGAGCCCCCAAATCAGCACGAAAGCGGCCCAAAGGCGCACCCGGGACGCGCGCGCTGGGTGTGGAAGACGAACTGGACCACGGTCGGACCGCATGAGAGACGTTCCTCTCAGCTTCGGTCTTCCGCGGCGGCGCGGTCAACGTTCGTCGGGCTTACACGAGCTCCGTAAACCCGGAGCGCCGGGTCAGGACGAGCTCTTCGTGGCGCGATCGACGACGCCGGCGACCGATGGATGCGCGAGGAGTTCCGCGCGCGTCCGGACGCCGATGCGACTCGCGGCGCGGGCCATGAGCACGCGAACCGTGGACGCGGAGACGCCGAGTGCATAGGCGATCTCCTTGTTCGTGAAACCGAGCGTCGCGTGCAGCACCACCTGTCGCTCGCGGTCCGTCAACGCGGCTAGCCGCGCCTCCCGCGACTGGTTCTCTCGCGCGACGACGTACCGCCGGCCGTTCTCCTCGAACTTGTCGACGAGGGTCCATCGGGCTCCGACGAGCGGGTGCCAGTCGTCGAGCGCCTGCCGCCCGGACCGCGGGCCGCGCTTCCGGATGTCGGTGATGGCGCCGGCCGCCGACCGGATGCGCTCTCGGGCAGCCCGCCCCGCGGCCTCCCCTTCGGCGTGCACGATGCGCCCCTCGTCGTCGATGATTGCCTCGGCGAGGCCTCGATCGGGCGTACTTTCTGCGCCGTGCGGCGCCCGGAGGAGGCCGAGGAGCCTCCGGCAGCGGAACGCCGCGGCGAGGTGCTGGGCGACCCGTGCGTAGACCGCCATCTCGTCCGGGGGCGCGGCGAAGATGCGGTCCCGCGTCCCGATGGTGAGCAGGCAGCCGATCCCGGAAGGGTCGAGGCCGTTCACGCTGAAGATGTCCCCCCAGCCCACCCTTTCGCGCTCCTCCATCAGCGGGCCGACGTGCGGCATGCCGGTCTTGCGGATGCTCCCGACGTGGAGCTTCCTGAGCGTCGCGCGGAGGAGGTCGGGGCTCACGTGGAGCTGGGCGCTGCGGAAGGCCCGATCGACCTCGGGCGGCATGTCGACCGAGGCGACGTTCCAGACGGAAAACGATTGAACGTCCGACGCGTCGTAGAAGTAGCCGAGATACGTGTGCTGGGACCCACACAGGTCCCGCGTCGCTGCGAGCGTTCGCTGCAGCCACAGCGCATTGTCCGTTTCGAGGGAGTAGATCGCCTCCAGGAGCGCCACCAAAGCACGATCATTCATCCCAATGTAGGATCATAGGGTAGGATCTGCGAGCGTCCAGCAGGTTGTCACTTCTCGTCCGCGGGGGCGCGGGGGGCTCGACTGCAAGAGGCGCGGATCCGCCGGAAAACGGGCCGATTCCGGTCCCCGCCGCTCGTTTACGATTTCCGCGTAAGCCCCGCTTCGCTTGATCGGAATGCGGCCGATCGATATCCCTCGCACCATGGCCGAGCTGGACGATCGGAGGCGGCTCTCGGAGTTCAAGGCGAGGATCGCGGTGCTGGACCACGACGCCGTGCTCCACGAGTGCGTCGAGGAGGCCGCGGAACGCGCGGGAACGAAGATGGCGTTCGTCTCGCTCGTGCTGCGGAAGACGCAGGTCTTCCGCGCCGCCGTCGGGCTGCCGCCCGAGCTCGAGAGGACCCGCGCGACGTCGCGCCGCGAGTCGTTCTGTCAGTACGTGGTGCGAACGGAGTCCACGTTCACGGTGTCGGACGCCCGCTACGACCCCCGCGTACCCCAGGGGCTCGTGGACCTGGGAGTGGTGTCGTACGCCGGCGTACCCATCCGCGTGAGCGACCAGGTGCTGGGCTCCCTGTGCGTCGCGGACGGCGTCCCGAGGCGCTTCCTGCCGGAGCACATGAGCGCCCTGAGGGTCATCGCGCTCCGCGTTTCGCGGCGCCTCGAGGAGCTCGCGTCGTTCGGGGACGCCGACGATACGACCGTCGTTCCTCCGGGGCAGCTCGCCGCGCGCGCCTCGCTGCTCGCGGACGTCGTGCAGCAGTGGCTCGCCGAGGTCCGGCCGATGGTCGCCCTCGGCCGCGGTGTCGCCGAAGGGCTACCGCTCGAAGGGCTCCAGCGCGCGGCACGGGTGCTCGGAGAGGCGAGCGACGCCTACGAAGAGCTGACGGCAGCCGTTTCGGAGCTCCGCACGACGACGAAACGGGTCGAGCAATCGCTCGCGGCGAACGCGGCCCGAGCCCACGGAACGCCGTGAACGCGGTCCCGGGCGATCAGGACCCGCAGCGTGCCGAACGAGCGGCGTCGAAGGCGCTCCGGGTCTTGTCCGTCGCCAGCTCGAGATCGAGCGCCACCGCCGGATCCCAGGCGAGCGCGGCCTCGAAGGCGCAGCGAGCTTCGTGGGCCTGCCCGAACGCGGACCCGTAGAAGGTACCGACGTACATCCAGATCAGAGCGTAGGTCTGCGCGCTGCAGCGGCGGCCGCAGGTCCTGGAGACGTCGAGCAGCATCCGGAAGTGCAGATCGAAATCCAGCGACAGGAAGTAGTCGAACAACGCGGCCGAGATCTTCTTTCGAGCCGCTTCGTCCCGCGCGTTCGTGAGAGCGTCCCGCGCCGCGCCTCCGCACCGCGCCACGGGCGCTTCCGGCGGACGCGCGGGAGGAACGAAATCGCGGCACACGGGAGAGAAGACCGGGTCGTCCTCGGCGAATTCGGCGGCCTGCCCGGGGACACTCGCGCCGTCGCCGGAGGACGTCCCCGCGTCGTCCGAGGTCGGCCCGGGATCCGTCGGCGTCCCGACGCTGGGACGGGCCGACCCGGCCGAACCCGGGGCGCCCGGCGCCGCGAGGCGTGCCGGAGCCGGGGTGCAGGCGAGGAGGACCACCCAGGCGCTCCCCGCGGCGACGACTACCCCGTATCTCCTCGGCGCCACGCGGCGAGTCTTCCGGGTTCCGTACGGCGTCGCAAGATCCCGTGTGAGCTCGCCGAGCGGCTGCGCGGCGAGAAGGGAACGGGCCTCCCGAGTCGCAATCTTTTTTCAACCGCCACGAACCGGGAATGCGGGGCAAACCGAGCGCGTTCGGTCGTCCGGCGCATGGAGAAGGTACGACGGGGGCTCCTCACCACAGGCGTTCTGACTTCGTTGACGATCGGGGGAGCCGTCACGGCGGCACCCGAGTGCCTCACGTCTTCCGGCAAGACGGCGTGCGGCTACCACTGTCTCGCCAGTGACGGAGACGTTCGGTGTTCCCAGTCCCCGGACGGCGTCTGTTCCGCGACGTCCGGCGTGGTGACGTGCTGGGATCCCCCGCCCCTCCTTCGCCGCATGCTCGGTAGCCGACTGCCGAAGCCGTCTTGCGAGTCGATCTCGGGTCAAACCGCCTGCGGGTATGCCTGCCAGACGAACAGCGATCACGTCGCGTGCGCGCAGACGCCCTTCGGCGCATGCGGCGCGACCGACGGAAAGCTCGTGTGCTGGGATCCGCCAGGCGCGGTCGTCGCAACGCTCCGAGCCGGAACTCCGCTCGCGGAGTGCATCACCAACTCGGGAAAGATCGCCTGCGGCTACCACTGCCAGGCGTACGACGGCGTGGTCCGCTGCGCGCAGACGCCGCAAGGAACGTGCAGCGTCGAACAGAGTCACCTCGTCTGCTGGGATCCGCCGGTGGACTCCTCCGCTCCTCCGTACGAGCCGGAGAGCGAGCTCGCCTGCCTGGACGGCGCGGACGGCCGAACCTGCGGCTACCGTTGCCTCGCGACGAAGCTCCACTCCGCCTGCGGCACGAAGCGCGATCAGACCTGCCGCACCGTCGGGGATGGGATCGCCTGTAAAGCGCCCGAGTGAGCGTCGCGCAGCGGCGCGCCCGACCGCGTCCGCCGGCTTCTGCTCACCGAAAAGCGATGACGGCGCAGGCGACGATCGCGAGCGACATCAGGAGCACGAAGGGCGAGATCTTCGCGATCTTCGCCATCGCGGGCCCGCCCTGCTCACGCTTGGCTCGCGCGACGAGCGACTGCAGGTACCCGAACACGCCGCAGAAGACCACGACGAGCCCGAGCTTCGCGTGAAACGCGGGACCGCCCCAGGAGAACGTCTCGGAAACGCCGCGCATCAGCATCATCCCCACACCGGTGAGGATCAGCAACCCGAGCCCGATGCCGCCGTTCCTCCCCACCGCGCTCGCGCGGAGCATGAAGGCCGCCCGCTCGGGCGGCGCGAGGTCCCGGGTCGCGCCCCCGAGCGCGAGCGTCGCAAACCCCGTCCCGACGCCCAGCGCGAGCCCGATGAAATGGAGAAACAGGAGAACCAGGTACATGGCCGGCGAGGTTACACCGGCTGAGAACGGCACGATCGTGAAGGAAGATTTCTTCTACGTCACGTCGGACCGACCGGAGCGCCGAGGACGTCCCGTTGACGGCTCCCCGCCGACTCCCCCATGATGCGCGGGTGGAGGTCAGGCGGCGGTGGAGGCACCGAGCACACGTGCTGGCACTCGCGTGCACGCTGACGGCATGCTCGACGACGGCAACCATCAGCCGGGTGAGCGGGCCTCCCGTCGAGGCCGACATCGTCGGCGGCACGCCGAGCCGCATCATCGTCGAGGACGAATCGGGGACGCGCGTGGCCATCCCGCGCTCCGACATCCGGGACATCGATCACCCGGGCAACGTGCACGCCGTCGTCGGTAGCGGGATCCTCGCTTACGGACTGTTGAACATCGCCGTCGGGCTTCCCGAATGCCGGAGCCGCGACGTCGAGCAGGTGCCGTTCTGTACGGGCCTGTTCGCGCCGGCGGTCGTCGGAGCGGGCATGATCGTGTGGGGCTTGCTCACCCATTCCGCGTCCGTTGACTCGACGATGGACACGTCGATGCCGGAACCCTTCCCTGCAAACGGCGGGTGGGGCCCTCCCCTCGCGCCGCCGTCGCCCGCGCCATTCGGTGTGCCGCCTGCGCCCCTGTTCGCGCCCCCGGCAGCGCCGCCGTCCGGAACGGACGCGGTGACGGCACCGCCCGCTCCTCCGGGACCTCCGCCTCCCGTACCGCCGGCGCCGGTAGCGCCGCCGTCGCCCCCAGTTCCGCCGCAGCCGGCTGGAGACCCCGCCGCTCCGAAATGAGCGCGCGGAGGACTCGTCAGCGTGCCGGCGCGCCGCCCGCCTGGACCGAGGCCGTGTGAACGGCGCCACCGAGCGCGTGGCTCAGACAGGCGATCTCGGAGTCGTGCAGGGAGAGGAAGGCCTTGTCGAGCCGTTCCCGGAAGTACAGCACCGGCTCTCGCGTGTACGCCACGTACGCTTGCACGATGCGATCCTGGTGCTCGGTGGACGCACTCACCGTGCAGCTCGCGCGGGTCCTGGGCGAGACGCGGGAAGCGAGCTCCGACCGCTGTCCGAGCTCTGCCATGTTGCGCTCGACCCACTTCCTGGCCTCGGGGAAGAGGCCATACGGCTCGAGCGCGTGGGTGAGACACTCGATCTCGGGGTCGCGGCACTTCGCCTCGGCGGCCTCGATCGACTGGTGAAGCGACAGGGCGTCGGGCGCGGCGTAGCTCTCGTCGCGGAACATCGACGAGAGCTCGTCCTTGCGCGAGGAGAGCGCGGAGACGCACTCGGTGATCGAATCCGAGAGGTCGCACGAAGCGGACGCGGCCGGAGGGAGCGTCGCCCTCAGGTACTCGACGCGAGCGCGCGCCGCGTCCGGCAGACTGCTCGCGAGCGCGCCTTTGGGCGAGAGTTCGAGCTCCCGGCGACGCGCATCGGCCCGCGCCTCGACGGCGTTCGCGGCGGCCCTGGCGTCGAGCTCGCTGGTGCACGCGAGAAGCGCCTTCGTACAGCTACTCTCGTATTCGTAGAAGGAGGCGAGCTCGCCTTCCTTGCCCCGCGCGCGCAGAGCGGACGCCACGCAGCCCAGGCGCCCCACCGGGTCGGGGAGCGCGTTGCAGTCGGAGAGGTCCTCCTTCTTGATGATCGCGTCGCGCTCGTCGCTGACGAGGATCCGGCAGTCCCCGTTCGAGAACTCGCACTGCTCGCGCCGCGGCTTCACGACGAGGGCGAGCGTCGCCTCGAGCTCGTCGTGTTCGGTGCGCGCGGCTTCCATCCGCTTCACGGCGCTCGGGTCGTGCTGCACCACGACGGGCGGAGGCAGCGCCTCCACGCACCCGACCGCGAGCCACGCGCCGACGAATGAAGACCGGACACGGAAGTTTCTCATCGTGCCGGAGTCTACGGCGCCGTGCGGCGATTCTTGTATCGGGGTTTTGCACGCACATCGACTCGGGCCCGGTTCGGCCAGCCCCGCTGGCCCACCGGGTGGCACAAGTCGGACATCCTGCGCGGAACGCGTTTCGATTCTGTGCCTGCTCTTCGAAGAATCCGCCCTGGCAGGCCCGGTTGTCTGCAATGGGTGAGTCGGAGGGGCGTGCCTGGCCGTCTCTGGGTTCAAAAAAAGGGCGCTCGTGTAGCATTCTTCTCGGCGACGGTGCCCGCATGCCGCGCTCGACTTCTTCCCTGTCGCTCGTGCCATTGATTCTCGTCGCCGTCCTGTTCCCCGCATGCGGCGGGGACGTCCGTGTGGCAGAGCGCGCGGCGCAGGAACCGCCGTCTGGGAGCCGGGATTCGGGGCCGAGTCCGCCCGCTCCCAGCGCGACCGGCGTGCCCATCGGTTTTCCCTCCCACGTCTACCCGCCGACCAACGATCTCTGTGACGCCGTCGGCATCATCATCTTGAACTACTTGCCAGCGACCTTCGATCCCGTCATTTCCGGGACGGGCTACGTCGTCGGCTTCGATCCGCCAGGGGTCCTCGGCTCGGCAATCTTGACCGATCCGTACGGCGTCGGAACGTACTACGGAGAGCTCGACAGCCGGAACCTGCAGGGCTCTCCGAGCTGCGAGACGCTCCGGTCGGACGCGAGGTTCGCCGTGTTCGACCGGGCGTCGGGGCCCGTCGTACCGACGAGCGAGAGTCCGGCGACGTTCAACGTGCGGCGCATGGGCAGCGGCTGCGATTCGTCGGTTTCCGCGACGAGCGATCTGGCCGACCGCGTGCGCGCGTTTGGAATGGTGCCAGGGTCGAATGCCCTCGACGGTCCGCTCGAGCTCCAATCAAACTCGCGCGGAGACTTCGGGGGTGTCGTCGACGTGGCCACGTTTCCTCGATGCGCGGATCCGAACTTCCTCGTCATCACCGTCGGACACAGCGGCCCGCTCCTCGTCGGGCTTTCGGTCTACGGCAAGGACTCGTAACGGCCGGTCGATCACCAGAAACCCGCGCCGAGACCCACTCCGAGATCGACGCCGACGGGCCCGACGCGATGGAGTGTCGTGTCGGTTCCGTCCGCTTCGAGCGCGAAGAACGCCGGCCTCGAGAACGGCACGACACCGTCGACCTCGGCGGTGACGAACAGGCTTCCGAGCCAGTAATATCGCGCCCCGACGCCTAGACCGCCGAGCACGACCCAGCGCGAGCCGCCCGAGTTACCGCTGAACCCCGAGGAGTTTGCCAGGACGTCGACGGCACGAGCGTCGAGCCACGCGGCGATTCGAAGGCGCCGCGTGGGCTCGAACCGAAAGAGAGCCGCGCCGACGCCTCCGCCGACCGAACGAAACGTCACCACGCCCTCCTCGTACGCGACTCGTCCGCCCTCGAGCACTTCGACCGTCATGCGGATCGCGGGGAGCCTCGGAGCGTCGACGACGAGCGACGCTCCGCCGCCGAGCGAGATCAACGGGAGGATCCCCGCGCTCATCTGGAACGATCCGCTCCCGGCGATTCGAACTCGGGGCTCTCTCTCCGCGGCTCGTTTCGGCGGCGTCGGTTCGACCGGCGGGCGTTCCGGCGGGCGTTCCGGCGGCGGGGACGGCCGAGCGACGGATTTCGGCTGGAGATCGCGGCGTTGCTGGTCGAGCTCCTCCTTCGGGACGTCGACCAGCATGTCGATCACGAGGGCGAGGGTCCGGTCGAGTTTCCCGCAGTCGTCTTTCGCGCGAGGTAGCCGGCGCGTTCCGAGAACGGCGCCGGTGCTGACCAGGTCGACCAGGACGCCGGCCTCGGCCGTCTCCGCCTCCAGACGGACGACGAGCTGCACGTCTGCTTCCTCAGGGCTTCGGAACACCGGACGGTCGAGGTCGCGCTCCACCGACCGCTTCACGGCGTCCGGGTGGAGGCACGGATGGGACGAGGGAATCCGCCAATCGAGCGTTGCCGTCACGGCGTCGGCGCGCGCCTCGGTCGCCCACGAGAGGAGCCCGCAGGCGGCTCCGATCGCGGACCAGTGGCCGACCATCCCGGGCCCGACCTTCTTCCAGCGGCCCGAAAAACGCGACAAAAATATGGGCGCCGGTGGGCATAGTGAGGCGTGGCACCCGGCACGGCTCAGATCGCGACGGTGGACGCGGTCCAGGTTCCCCCGTTCCGGGAGATCTTCGAGCGCTACGTCCGGTACGTGCATCGGCTGCTGATCCATCTCGGGATCCCCACTCGCCACGCGGAGGACGTTTGCCAGGAGGTGTTCGTGATCGCCAGTCGGAAGCACGGGGAGCTGACGGACGGCGCGCACCTCAAGACCTGGCTATACGCGATCGCGTGGCGAGTCGCGGCCGCGCATCGTCGCCTCGCGCGGAACCGCCGTGAGATCCCGGTCGACGACCCGGCGGATCAGCTCACCGACCCTCGGGACCCTGCCATGGCCCTCGAGGAGCGCCGGCGGCTCGAGAAGCTCGACGCCGCACTCGCGGCGCTCCCCGAAGAACAGCGGGACGTCTTCGTGCTCTACGAGATCGAGCAGCTCGTCATGCGCGAGATCTCGGAGGTCATCGGCTGCTCCATCAACACCGCGTTCTCCCGCCTCTACGCGGCGCGGCGCGGTATCGCCGGTCACCTCGGCATCGTGTTCCCGGAGGAGGTGTGGAAGCGATGAACGAAGAAGACCCCGTTCGCCTCGCCCTCCGCGGCGACGTCGGCTCGCTCGACGAGACGCTCCGTGCCGCCGAGGCCCGTGTTCCCGACGACGCGACCGTCGCGCGGCTGGCGAGCCGTCTCGGTCTCGCTCCTCCCGGCGGGTCTCCCAGCCCGGCAGCGTCGTCGGCTCCGTCCGGGACGGCAGGCCTCGGCGTGGCCGGCGGGAAGGTCCTGGCGTCTGCGCTCCTCGTCGCAGGCGGAATCGTCCTCGTGGTCGCGACCCGTCCAACTCGAGTGCCGCCGCCAGCGACGAGCGCTTCGGCTACGCCGGCGGTAGCGGCGAGCGCGGAAGCAGTCCTGGTTCCTCCGCCGATCCCCGTTCCATCCGGCGCTTCGGCAACCGACGGCGTCGAGCAGAAGCCGGTGGAACGGCCACCCGCGGCCGCCGAACACGGCACGGCAGTGCGCTCCCCTGCCCCGCCCACGGAGCTCGAGCTCGTCGGCAAGGCGGAGCGCGCCGCACGCACGGACCCCGCGACGGCGCTCGCTCTCGCGAAGGAGCTCGAGCGTCTCTACCCGGCTGGGGCGCTCTCCGAGGAGCGAGACGTCATCGCCATCGAAGCACTCGCGCGGCTCGGCAATCTGGCGGCTGCCCGCGAGCGAGCGACGGCGTTCTCCGCGGCGCACCCCGGCTCGCCGTACGCGCGTCGGATCCAGCACGCCGTGGGCGGTGGGACAATTTCCGGATCCGACGGCAAAAAATCCGGAAGCCCGGCGCATTGATGGAAAGGGAGTGGACGCCGTGAGGAGGTTGTTCGGAATCGTGGTGGGCGTCGCCCTCGGGGTGGCGGGGGCGACGCCGGGGTGTACCGGCACGAAGACCGTGACCGGCCGTCATGAAGGGGCAACGGTCGACGGCGGAGCGAACGGTGAGACCCGCGAGACCGGTGAGACGTTCGCGGACCAAGTGCGCGCGTGCTCGGCGTACGTGCGCGCGCAGTGCGCACGTAAGGCGGAGTGCTTTGGCGAGACGGGCGCGTGCTTGACCGATGGCGATCCCTGTCCCTACTTCCTCTTCCAGCCGGGGAGTACCCGGACCGTGGAGAGCACGCTCAGGTGCGCAGCGCAGTTCAAGACCTGGTCGTGCGACGACTTCACCAACAATCGGTACCCGGACTGCGTGTCCGTCGGGACGCTGAAGAAAGGCGAGGCGTGCTCCGTTCGCGCGCAATGCGCGACCGACTACTGCACCAACGACGTCTGTGGAGCCTGTGGGGAGGTCGTGGAACCGGGGGCCGCTTGCGATCGATATACGAGCTTCTGTCCTTCCGGAACTACGTGCACCGCCGGGCACTGCGTGGATCTCGGTCCACCCGCCAGTGCCGAAGGGGACGCTTGCACCATGGAGCCCGGCTGCGTCGCCCCGCTCGAATGCGTCACGCCGGGCGACGGCGGGCCCGGTCACTGCGTGGGACCCCGAGGTCCCGGACAGCCCTGTGACGGAACGGGGTGCGCGACGGGCGCGTACTGCGGGAAAGACGAAACGTGCCACGCCGTCCCCGGCCTGGGCGAACCGTGCGGAATAGAGCCGTTCGACTATCCGGCTTGCGCCGACGGCACGCGTTGCCTGGACCTCGTCTGCTCTCGCCCTGGCGAGATCGGCGAACCTTGCGAACCGCGCGACGACACCGGCCCGCAATGCGTTCCGACGGCGACCTGCAAGTGCGCTCCGGGCGACTGCTCACGCTACGTATGCACGGAAATACGCCTGCCCGGTGAGTCGTGTTCGATCTCGACGTACTGCGCGAACGACGTCCCATGCACCGACGGCTTCTGCCCCACCGTCGAATGGCCGCCACCGAACGTCACCTGCGGCCTGTAGAGTCGACCGCTCGACGTCGGGCAGCGCGCCGTCGTACGCCGCGCGAAGGGCGCGCGCTGGCCCGTGAATCCCCGGCAACGGCCGGAGCGAAAGCGCGACGAGCGCCACCCATCCCGCGAGCGTCGCCGCGATCCGCAGGCGCCGTTTCGCGGGCGGGGCGGCGAGGGCGTGGGCGAAGGCGACTCCGAAGGCGAGGCCGCCCGCATGCGCGAAATTGTCGAAGCCCGCCAGTGCTCCGACGACGAACCAGGCGCCGATCCACTTCAAGCTGTTCCGGAGAGCCGGCTCCTTCCAGACGGCGCGGACGCTCCCGAGCCGAACTCTGACGAGCATCAGCTGGCACCCGAGGAGTCCGAAGAGTGCGCCCGACGCGCCCGCACTGATGGCGTCGTGACCGATGACGCTCACCGCGGATCCGGCGACGCCGCTCATGAGGTAGAGCGCGAGAAACCGTGCCGCGCCGATGCCGCGCTCCGTCTGGGCGGAGATCTGGAATCCGTAGTACCCGTTCCAGAACAGGTGGAAGACGCCGATGTGCAGGAACATAGACGTGAAGAGCCGATAGTACTGTCCTTCCCACACCAGCGTGCGCCATGCGGCACCGAACCGGATCAATGTCTCCGGATCCGTCGTGCGCCCCGTTCGCTCGGCGAGCACGAAGACAATCCCGTTGATCAAGACGATCAGCGCCGATGCCGGCGCTCCGCGGATTGCGGCGAGGAACGTCTGCTTCGGTGGACGGCGGCTCGGGACCGATGACGGCTCCGGCGGAGGCGGCTTCGGTGAGCCGGTCGCGGCGGATCCGTCCTCCTGCATCGACGGGGACGGTACACCGGGCGCTCACCGCCTCGCAGCGGCACTCTCGAGCGCCGCTGCCAATGCTCGCGGGTCGAACCCGATGAGCGCCTGGCCGCCCACGTCGAACGTGGGAACGCTCCCCCGGGGGTTCAAGCGGCGCGCTTCTTGCGCCGCCATGACGTCTTGCTCCAGGTCCCGCTCCATGGAGCGGGACCTGCGCCGATTCGAGGTACGCCTTATTGGGTGGCCGGACAGAGCGCTCGACCGACCGTCTCAGGGTTTCTTGCCGTGGCCGTTCCCGGTTCCGCCCGCGGACGGCGCGCCGCCCGCCGACGGCGCGCCGCCGTTGTCGGAGCCGCCCGGCGACCCGCCGTCGAACGACGGCGCACCACCCGTGCTCGCCCCGCCCGCGCCGCCGCCGTACACGCAGCCGGACAGATCGTATCCACAGGCGCTGTTGCAGGCGAGCGCGCCCGTCGAAGAACCGTACGTCAGGGACTCGCACGTCTGGCCGCCGAGGTTCGCTCCGTCGCACTGCTCCGTTCCCTCGATCGTGCCGTTCCCGCACGCGCTCGGGAGCTCGACCTGGATCCCGATGTGCAAGTCTCCTCGCTGGAAGTCGATGAGCTGGCCACCGGCGCCGAACTGGAACGTCGCGTCCGACACGCCTCGATCGTAGATGTACACGTACTGGGACCGGCTCGAGAGAAGGACGGACGGCGAGACGACCTCCGCACCGGTCGGCGTGAGCTTCTCCAGGTACCAGTCGTCGTTCGCGAGCGTCACCGTGTAGCTTCCGGGCGTCAGGGGCACGGTGATCGTCGCATCGTCCGGGTTCGTCTCGGTGGAGACCGTCGTGACGCCCGGATATGCGAACCCGCCGTCCGAGCTCGCCGCGCCGCCGGAGCCGTACGGATACGGGTACGGGTAGCCGTAGCTCGACACCTGGAACGTCGCATTCCTCAGCCGGTACTGGGTTCCCTGGCTGTCCGCGCCGACGAGCGCGACGGACAGCGTCCCCGTCTGAACCTTCTCCGTCCCCCCGCCCGGTGCGCGCGGATCCCCTTCACTGCCGCAAGCGAAGGCGCCGACCGCCACGGACGCCAGCACGACTCCCAGCAAGTACTTCTTCATCGTCGTTCTCCTCGTCATTTTCACTACGCCCCTTCCACCCACGGAAAGGCGCGCCGCCACTTGCAAGTCGAGTGCCCGCCTTCCCGGATTGGATCGACGCGCCCGCTCCTCCACGGAAAATGCTCGATCCTCGTCCGGACTTCCCCTCACCGAGCTGCGCCAACGTGTGCCACGGCGAGTAGCCCGTCCGTTCGTTCGCGATCGGCCTTGCAGACGAGAGGCAGCGAATAGCGGAGCGCGCGCTTGCGTCGCCGGGTCGAGACGGCCCGGGGGACGTGAAGAGAGCGCTGGGCTCCGCCGAGCGCTCGCGCGAAAAAATGGCAGGTAGCCTAGTGGGCGGCCTCGAACCGGTAGCCCACGGCGAGGAACGGACCCACCGCGCTCGTTTGCGCCTGGAGCGCGGCGAGGAGGTAGAGCCCGTCGCTCTGGGAGGGCTGAACCAGATCGACGCTCGCGTGGACGTCGATCCCGAGTGACCATTCCACCATCGGGGCCTGCCGTGCGCCGGAGTAGTCGAGCGTGACCCTTTCGATCTCCATTCGATCGGTCGACGGCCGAAATCCGAGTCGCACGCGATCGAAGATCCACTCGAGCGAGACGCCGACGGAGGCGCGACCGACGTTCAGACCGTGAGCAGTCGAGCCGCTTCCGCCGAAGACGTCGATGTCCCACTGGAACTTCCCGTTCGTTCCTCCGAGCCCGATGAACGCCGCGCCACCGACCGCGTGAACCGCGTAGATCTGCGAGTAGAATGCGCCGCCGGCCGCCTTGAACACGAGCCACCGTGCCCGACCCGGCGAGGGACCCGGCGCGGGCGGAGGGACTTCATGGCCCGCGGCGACTGGAGAATCCGTCGGCGGAGCGATCACGCCGGAAGCCGGGGGCGGCAGCGGCGCAGGCGCCGGCTCCGGGGGCGGAGCAGGCGGACCGACCGTCGGCGCGGGCGGGGCCGAGGGCGTCCGAGCGACGGGAACGGGCTCTGCTCCGGGCTCCCGGGCCGCGGACGATGCCGGGGGGACGCTCGGCGCCGTCGCCTGCGCGAGGAGAAGGCCCACCGCGACGAGGCTCACTCGCAGACCCCCTGCGACGCCGCGGCCGACGACGAGCCGGTCGCGGTGCCGCTCGCGTATCCACTCGTCGCGGTGCCTCGATCTTGCACTCGCTTGCAGATGTCCTGCGCCGCGAGCTGACTGCAGGATTTGTCCAGGATGCACTCACTCTCGCTCGGACTGAGATCCGGAAAGGTCTCCCCGCACGCGGAGGTGTAGTGGCAATCGAGCTTCCTCAGATCGAAGTTCTGGCAGCACCCGGCGAGATGAGCGGCCGCCTCTTCGCACTCCACTTCGTCCTGTCGCATGCACTGCGTGCCGACGGTCCCCGCCGTCAGGATCAGGGCGACGAGGAGCGGGCGACGGTTGGAACGTTTCACGAGGGGCTCTCGACGTCTGCCGGCGACGCTCTCCAGCCTAGCAGCCGCGGCCCCCGGATCGAAGTCGATTCGGCTCAACCGATCAGCAGCTCCGCGGACCTCATGCGCGCCTCGAGCGTCCGCGCCGCGTGGACGACGATCACCTCGTCCGCGTGCGCGCGGCGAGCGAATTCGTCCACGTACGATTTCACCTCCGACCGAGTGCCGATCGCCGAGTACGTGCCCATGACCTTCACGTGCTCTCCCGCGGGAGAGTCGAGGATGAGCTCGACGTCCTCGTCGCTGAACGTCTTTCCCCGACCGAACAGCGCCCGGACGCGCGCGCGGAGCGCCTGCCGAAAGTGCTCCTCCGCCTCCGCGCGGGTGTCGGCGGCGAACGCGTTCACCCCGGCGATCACGTACGGCAGGGCGAGCTGCTTCGACGCCCGGAACTCGCTCCGGTAGAGCTCCACCGCGGGATGGAGCGCCGCCGGCGCGAAGTGCGACGCGAACGCATACGGCAGGCCGAGCCGGGCGGCGAGCCGCGCCCCGAACAGGGACGATCCGAGGATGTAGAGCGGAACGTGCGTGCCCCGGCCGGGCATCGCGCTCACTCCGGGGAACGGCGACTCGTCACCGAGGAGCGCCTGCAGCTCGAGCACGTCCTCCGGGAACGCCTCGGCGGCGTGTGGCCGGACGCGGAGCGCGCGGATCGTCTCCGGGTCCGTCCCCGGAGCGCGCCCGAGCCCGAGGTCGATGCGGCCCGGGTGCAAGCTCGCGAGCGTGCCGAACTGTTCCGCGATAACAAGCGGCGAATGATTGGGGAGCATGATTCCCCCCGCCCCGAGGCGAATCGTCCGCGTGTGTGCCGCCACGTGCGCGATGAGCACGCTCGTCGCAGACGACGCGATGCTCGGAAAATTGTGGTGCTCCGCGTACCAGATCCGCCGATACCCGAGCGCTTCCGCGTGCCGAGCGAACGTGACCACGTCCGCAAACGCCTCCCCGACGGATTGATCCGACCGGACGAACGCGAGATCCAGGATGGAGAGCGGGACGGACATGGCGGGGAGAGCTCCGTAGCACCCTGCGGAGCCGGCCGCTCGGTACCGGCGCGAGACTTGCTCCTCAGGCAGTGGTTGCCTTCCGACCTTCGAAGTAAGCGCGACTGGGCATCTGGCTGCAGTCGGGTCCGGGGGGCATCGGCACCGGCCGGGAACGGCGGCTTGGACGCCTCGGGCAATTCGCCTCGGTCGCCCGAGAGTGCAGCGCCGCCCGTCTCGCGGCATCGAATCGATTATCGTCGGCGTGGCACCAGGACGACCGGCCGACGACCCGCCTGCTCATGAACGACGAAGGCAAGAGCAAAGAAGCGCTCATCGACGAGCTGCGAGCGGTACGCCGCCGTCTCGACGCCGCGGAGCGAGCACTGGCAGGATCTCCCGCTGGTGAGGTGGAGCAGGAGCGTCAACGCGTCGAACGAGAATTGAGGCAGCAGGAAGAGCGCCTGCGGCTCATCGTCGAGGGCGTCCGCGACCACGCCATCTCCATGCTCGATCCGGCGGGCAGGATCATCACGTTCAACCGCGCCGCGCAGCAGATCAAGGGTCATGCGCTCGAAGACGTCCGGGGTCGCTATTTCGGGCTTTTCTTCACTCCCGAGGACCGCGCGTCCGGCCTGCCCGAGCTGGAGCTGAAGACCGCCCGCGAACACGGCCGCTACGAGGGAGAGGGCTGGCGGCAACGCAAGGACGGTTCCCGGTTCTATGCGGCGGTTTCGCTCTCCGCGCTGCACGACGACTCCGGCGAGCTCGTCGGGTTCGTCAAGGTGACGCAGGATCGCTCCCACTACCGCAAGCTGACCGAGGCTCTTCGGCGCCGGGAGTCCGAGCTCCGTCTGATCATCGACGGCATCCCTGGCCTGGTCGCCTACATGTCCAGGGACGAAACCTATCGACAGGTCAATCGCGCCTATGAAGCCTGGTTTGGTCGGCCCGCCGCAGGGGTCATCGGCAAACACCTCTCCGAGGTGATCGGCGCGTCCGCGTACGAGATAATCCGCCCACACGTCACGGCGGCGCTGGCAGGCCGTTTCGAATCGTTCGAGGCCGAAGTCCCCTACGCGTCGGTCGGGACCAGGTGGGTACGAGCTCAGTACATCCCCGATCGCGACGCGAACGGCGACGTCCGAGGCTACGTCAGCCTCGTGCTGGACGTGACGGACGCGAAACACGCAGAACAAAGGTTGGCGGAAGAGGCCCGGCTGAACGAGACGCTCTATCGTGTCGGCACGGCCCTCGCGCACGACCTCGACCTCGACACGGTATTTGCCCGACTGACCGACGAAGCGACCGCACTGTGCCGCGCGCAGTTCGGTGCGTTCTTCCACAACGTCGACGATCCAGACCGAGGCCGCTACATGCTCTACACGCTCGCCGGCGTGCCGAGGGACAGGTTCGACGGCTTCCCGATGCCCCGCAACACCGAAATCTTCGCGCCGACGTTCGCGGGCGAGCGGGTCGTACGGTCGGACGACATCACGAAAGATCCGAACTACGGCAAGAGCGCTCCCTATCACGGGATGCCGGCGGGCCACTTGCCGGTGCGAAGCTACCTCGCGGTGCCCGTCGTCTCGCGCACTGGCGAAGTCCATGGTGGACTCTTCTTCGGTCATCGGGACACGAGCGTCTTCACGGAGCGGGACGAGCGGATGATCGTCGCGGTCGCGGCGCAGGCAGCCATCGCGATCGACAACGCTCGCCTGCACGCCGCGAGCATCACGGCCGAGCAGCAGTACCGTGCACTCGCCGAATCGTCGCCGCAGCTGGTGTGGACGACGACGCCGGCGGGCGCGGTCGAATACTGCAACCCTCAATTCCTGGCGTACGTCGGGCTCTCGCTCGAGCGGATGCGGCGCGAGCCGGTGTGGCACCTCATCGTGCATTCCGAGGACGTCCCCAGGGCGACCGAGGCCTG
Source organism: Polyangiaceae bacterium (assembly GCA_035545855.1). Lineage (GTDB taxonomy): Bacteria > Myxococcota_A > Polyangia > Polyangiales > Polyangiaceae > DASZVB01. Next base: position 7,819 of record DASZXK010000056.1, on the reverse strand, counting down.
GAAGAAAGCGCTCTCGACCGGGAAACCGTACGAAGTCGAGTACCGGTTTCGCCGCGCCTCCGACGGAAGTTACCGTTGGTTTCTCGCCCGCGGTGCTGCCGTTCGAGACGGCGAAGGACGCGTCATCAGATGGGTGGGCTCCTGCACCGACATCGATGACCACAAGAGATCCGAGGAGACGCACCGCTTTCTTGCTCGAGCCGGCGCGCTCCTCGTTTCCTCGCTCGACTATCGGCAGACGTTGCCCGCCCTCGCGCGCCTCGCCGTGCCCCACATGGCCGACTGGTGCTCGATACAGCTCGCGGACAGCGGGGGAGCGCTGGAACGCGTCGCCGTCGCCCACGCCGACCCACACCGACTCGGCCTCATTCGGGAGATCGAGGACCAGTACCCCCCTGACGAGAACGACGCCGCCCGGCGCATCGTCCAGACCGGCGTCTCGGAGCACTTTCACGACGTCACCGACGACATGCTCGCCGCGAGTTCTCGCGACGCCCATCACCTGGAGCTGATCCGGCTTCTCGGGCTGCGGTCCTGGATGGCCGTACCCATCACGGTAGACCGGCGCACGATCGGGGTGATTTCATTCGCGTCGTCGGAATCGGGAAGGCTCTTCGAGCAGCGCGACGTCGACGTCGCCGAGGAGCTCGGGCGCCGCGTGGGAACCACGATCGACAACGCGCGCCTCTTCGAGCTGACGCAGCAGGAGCGCCGTCGTGCCGAGGAAGCAAGCCGCGCGAAGGACGAGCTCCTCGGCGTCACGTCGCACGAGCTGCGAACGCCGCTGAGCGCCATCCTCGGATGGGTCCGGATGCTCCGGTCGGGCCATCTGAGCGAAGAGAAGCGAGCGCGGGCGCTCGAAACGATCGAGCGCAACGCCAAGATCCAGGTTCAACTCGTCGAAGACCTGCTGGACTTCAACCGCGTCATCACGGGGAAGCTGCGGCTTGCCCTCGGGCCGCTCGAGCCTGCAGAAGTCATCGAGGCCGCGGTCGACGTCATCCGACCCGCCGCCGACGCGAAGAACGTACGGCTGCAGGTCCTCCTCGATCCGGACGCAGGGACGCTCAACGGCGACGCCGAACGTCTCCAGCAGGTCGTCTGGAATCTGCTGTCGAACGCGGTGAAATTCACGCCGAAGGACGGCCGCGTCTACGTCCGGATGCAGCGAGAGGACTCGCACGTCGAGATCGTCGTTGCCGACACCGGGGCGGGGATCGCGCCAGGGTTCCTTCCGCACGTCTTCCAGCCGTTCAGGCAGCAAGACGCCACCGCCACGCGCGCTCACGGCGGGCTCGGGCTCGGCCTTGCGATCGTGAAGCATCTCGTCGAGCTGCACGGCGGCAGCATCGAAGCGCAGAGTGGCGGTCCGGGCAAGGGCGCGACGTTCGTCGTGCGATTGCCGGTTTCCCCGCTTCGATCCGCGTCGGTGCCCCCTCCGGCGAACCCCGTCTCGTCGCGCGCGGACACGCACGCGCCGCTCCAGTGCCCACCGGAGCTCGAGGGCCTTCGAGTGCTCGTGTGCGAGGACGAGCCCGACGCGCGCGAGCTGCTCGAATCCATTCTGAGCGGGTGCAAGACGAAGGTGACGCTGGCCGGCTCGGTCACCGAGGCGCTCGATCGGTTTTCCGAGACCATCCCCGACGTCCTCATCAGTGACATCGGCATGCCCGAAGCGTCCGGCTACGAGCTCATCCGCCGCATTCGAGCCTTGCCCCCGGAAAAAGGCGGACGCGTTCCGGCCGTGGCCCTCACCGCCTACGCCTCGATGAGCGATCGCACCCGCGCACTCATGGAGGGATTCCAGAATCACGTCGCCAAGCCGACGGAGCCTCAGGAGCTTCTCGCCGCCGTCGCGGCCCTGGCCGGCAGACTCGCTCGCCCCTGATCCGCTGGCCTGCCCGCAGACGCAGAACACCCCACGATTTCGCGCCGAAGTGTGCATAGAGTGCGCGCCGCGGTGACGAAAGGTGAGGTTTCAGCCCATGTTCGGACTGGAACGCCGCCGCGGCGCAGAGCTTCGGGTTGGCGAATCCGTAGTGATTTGCCGAGTCGGGCTACCGTGATTTCGTGCGGCGCCGCGCAGTCGGAACGCGTCGACGCTTGCCGCGGGAGGCGGACGTCACCGGCATCGCGCGCCCACGTACCGGCTTCTCGAGCCCCTTCCGAAGCCGCTCCCACGTCGGGATCAGATCGCTCTGTCCGAGTGCGTCCTGGACGAGCTCGAGGGTGCGGCGGACATCCCGCGCATCCAGCTCGGCGCCGCGAGCGTCCAGGATGGCGGCGACGTCGTCGAGATCCTTGTCGCGCCCGGCGAGGATCTTCATGACAATCAAATCCTCCGCGCGAGCGACGGGCACCGCCACGCCGCCGACGTCACGAATCGCTGCGCGCTCGAGGAACGCGTCCTCCAGCCCGGGGCCCGCGAGGACCAGGTCGGCGGGCACGCCCGTGCGGACGTGAAGGACGGGGAGCACGCGCGTCGTCCTCACGAAGGATGGGTTCTCGACGCGGAGGCTGAAGCCGTTTCTCTTCAAAGCGGTCGCCAGGCGCGCCGGGGTGACCGTCCCGAGCCGAACCGTCACGTCCACGTCCGCCGTGACCCGCGCCGCCCCGTGGACCAGCGCCGCTTGAGCGCCGAACAGGTACCAGTCGACGCCGAGCGCGCCGAGCGCGACCTTCAGGTCAGCGAGAGCGGCGGCGAACGGGGAGCGCGCGCGAGGCACGATCGATCAGGTCCTTCAATCGGAGGTGATGCGCGTAGTCGTCATCCCGCGACCGTTGCGACGGGAAACCGGGTGATACCGCTCTGGCGTGCTCGTACAGCGCGTGCGACAGGGCGACGCCGACTTCCGGTGCGACCCGCGCGGCGCGGCCCCAGTAAGCACGCTTCGCCCGCTGAACGGCAGAACGGTCGCGCTGAACGAACGCGCGAACGTCTGCGGCAGAGAGCTTCATCTTGGTCAGGGTACCACGCACGCCGGCGGTGATCAGATCCGCGTTTCGCACGACCGGAAAGATCCCTCCCGGTGACCGTCGGCCACGAGAACTGCAGCTACACGGCGTCCGGCTTGCCGAACGTCACCCGCGTCGGCGTCGAGGTGCGAAGGTCACGGAGTGCGGCGAGCATGAGGTCGTGATGCCTAATAGCGAGCGCCGGGCACCAAAATTGATGCATCGTTGATACTTGACGCTACGTCAATCTGAGCTATCTTGCCTCCATGCTGGATGAGCCGCTGGATCCCCCGCGGGCGAAGCAGCTCATCCGAGACATCCTGGAAGACGGCTCGGTGTCGTTCTCCGGACACGCCGAGCGAGAGCTGGCGAAGGACAATTTGACGGCGGTCGATGCGATCAACGTGCTCCGCGGCGGAGTCGTCGAGCCCGGCGAATTCGAGAACGGCTCGTGGCGGTACCGCGTTCGGACCCAGCGCATGTACGTCGTCGTCGCGTTCCGCTCCGAGACCGAGCTTCGCGTCGTGACCGCGTGGAGGTTGAAGCAATGAAGTGCGAACAGTGTGGTGGCCCGGTGACCGTCAGCCACGAGAACTACAGCTACACGGCCTCCGGCTTGCCGAACGTCACCCTCGTCGGCGTCGAGGTGCGCCGGTGCACGGAGTGCGGCGAGCATGAGGTCGTGATCCCCAAGATCGAGAAGCTCCATCGCACCATCGCCATGGCCGTCGTCGGCAAGAAGACACGGCTGACGGCCGAAGAGATCCGCTTCCTCCGGAAGTACCTCGGCTGGTCCGGCGCCGACTTCGCGCGGCACATGGGCGTCACGCCAGAGAGCATCTCCCGGTGGGAGAACGAGAAGGAACGCATGAACCCCGTCGCCGATCGGCTCCTTCGCTTGATGGTCGTTACGAAAGCGCCGGTCGCGGACTACTCCCTCGACGCTCTCGCCGATCTGCAAGACAAGTCCACGCCGACGAGGATGAAGCTATACGCGAGCCCGAAGGACTGGCGCGCGGAAGTGGCGGCGTGAGAAATGATCGTGGGTCCAGGCGGTTCGGACATGGCTCGCTCGCAAGCGGACGGCCCACCGCACCCCTCAAAAATCTCGAAGAAAATGGTCGGGGCGGCGGGATTCGAACCCACGACCCTCAGACCCCCAGGCGGTCCCCTGCCCCTGAGAAATCGCAGGACCCTGCGATTCGTGCTCCGGACGATCACGCCGAGCAACGCGGAGATCCTGCGCCGACCCGCTCCCGGTCCGATGGTGACCCCGTGGAGGCGGCCCTCGGCGACGCCCTGAGCCGGGCTGCGGCGGCCGGGGAATGGGCGACCGTGGCGCAGCTCGCGCGGGAGCTCGAGGCGCGGCGGGAGGCTCGGCGGAGCTCGTCCGTGGTGTCGCTGGACGCCGAGCGGCGGCGGCGGGAGCGTTAGGCGCAAGGGAGGAACAGGCATGCTCACCATCACAGTTCACTTCACCGGGTGCATCCAGGACGTCCAAGAGTTCGGCAGCGACGACGAGCACGCGTTCTCGAGGGTGGCATTTGACCTCGAAGTGAACGGCACCATGCACCGGGATCTCCACGTTGTCGTGAAGCAGACGGCCGGCAGCGACTACGCGACGTCCCCCCTCGAAGTGGGGCACGTGGCCGACTATCACGGTCCGTTCAACCACGACGCTTTCCAGCGCGAAGTCGAGAGCTACTATCGATCCCTTGTTGGCGAGGGGGGCATGATCGCGGTCGGCCCGGGCGCCCGAGTGCGCATGCGCGACATCCAGTACATCCGCTCGCGGACGGTCACCTTCGAGGGTGACGGCGGATCATCCCGCGGGTGGTAAGGGTCGGGGACAAGAACGCCCCGCGCAGGATGGCGCCTGCCGGGGCGGAGGGTCAGGCGAATGACCGACGAGAAGAATACCGCGCAGGGCGACGGCGAGGCCGACGAGAACCGCATCGCAACCACGATCGAGCGCGCCGAGCAGATCCGCAGGTATGTCGACGGCGTGCTGAGGAGCCAGGACGGAGGCCCGCCGATCTTCGCCCAGGACCACGAGCGGATAGATGCTTTGTGGGACGCGCTGAACCCAGTGGGCACGACCCCCGAGACCGTCGTCGAGAAGGCCGAGCAGTTCATCGGCCTTCTGAACCGCGCGCTCCACGATGTCAGGCGCGAAACGAGCACGGTGCCCGCGATGGCACGCACGCTGAAGGACTCGCCGCTGCTCGCCGCGGTCGACCTCGCCGACCTCGAGGAGCTGATAGCGGAGTGGCAGGGAGTCCCGAAGGTGAGCCCCCTCGGACGCCGTCCATCAGGAGAACGCACGTGGCACGCGATCCTCGCGGACCTGATGCGCCGCGCGCGCGTCGACGGCGTGTCGAACTCAAAGGATCTTGCCGACCAGCTCAGGGCGCGCGCGGCGACGCGTCCCATCTCGTTCCTCACGTGGCCGATCGACGTGCTCGAGTCCTACGCTCGACCCGCGCGCGAGCGAGATGAAGCGCTGCGAGCGTTCCTCGACCAGCTCGTCTCCGATGGGATCCTGAAAAAAGAGTAGGCGCTTCGCTCGGCGGACAATCGCGGTTCGCGCGATCGCGATTGCGAGGGTGTTTGCGGCATGGCGGCATCATGCTGCGCATGTCGAGACACCCCGCGCGCCGCACGCCTCTCCCCACGACGCCCGTTGAGCCTGCACCGGCCGCGGAGGCGTGGGACTACGCGACCCTGCGCCGCCTCGCGGTCGAGGCGTCAGCGGATCCGAGGACTGTTCGGCGCAGGCTGAGGGGGCAGCCGGTCCGGGGCCTCGCGGCCGAACGGATCGACCTGGTGCTCGCGCGCTATGGCCTGCATCCCGACCAGCGGAGGGCGGCCGAGTGACCACGCCCGCCGTGCTCCCGCTGACGATCGCTCGCGACAACTGCGTCGCGCTCGTCGGGCGCTCCTGGCGGGCGACGATGGATCTCGCACGCGAGCTCGGGGTCCCGGTGCGACGAGTGGGCCGCGTCGCGCTCATTCCCGCGGTCCCGTTCCTCGAGGCAATCGAGCGCGCCGGGGCGAACGAGCCCGCGGACGAGCCAGAGGTCAGCGAGGTCGACGAGCTCGCGAAGCTCAGGGCGAAGCTCGGCAAGCGGCGGAGGCGGACGTGAGGACGAAGGCGGCCCAGCTCCGCGTCGTGGACGGTGCTCAGCCGCCGCGCCCCGCGGACCCGCTGGCGAAGATGGCGACGCTCCGGAAGCACGCGCTCGTCGGGTCCGATGATCTCCTGGCGGAGGACGAGCCGGCCGAGTGGATCTGGCAGGGCGTCGTCCAGGCGCACGACCACGTGGAGCTCAGTGGACCGTCCTACAGCGGCAAGACCACGGCGGCGTTTCTGATCGCCGCGGCGATGGCGAACCCCGGCGAGCCGATCGAGCTCTTCGGTCGACTGATCGCGCCGATGGCGGCCGGACGACGAGCGCTCGTCGTCTCCGTCGAGAACTCCGTGTCGTCGGCGAAGCGGAAGCTCCGCGAGTCCGTCGAGATGCTGGGGCTGCCGGTCGCCGAGACGCTCGACCGCGTGATCCTGATCGCCAGAGGGGCCCCGATCCACGCGCACCTGGTCGGACGCGACGACACGGGCCTCTGGGCCGAGTCCGTGGCGCTGGCGAGGACCGGGGCGATCGGCTTGACGGTCCTCGACTCGCGAGCCCGCGTGCTCACGGCGGCCGACTCCCGCGACGAGACCGAGGCGGCGCAGGCGCAGGCGGCGATCCACCAGATGACCGAGGCGAGCGGGGCTCCCGTCCTCGTCGTCTCGCACACGAGGAAGGGGCAGAACGGCCAGCGCGGCGACCTCTCGCTCGAGGACGTGAGCGGGAGCCTGCAGCGCGCCGCCGGCGCCGACGTGGTGCTCCTGGCGTCGGCGGACCGGAACCCGGACGGATCGATCGGGTCGACGCGGCTGGTGGTCGCCAAGCGACGGGACGACGGAGGCGAGGAGCATCCCCTGCCCATGACGTTCGCGATCCTCCGCGCGGCCGGCGGGCGCCCGATGCTCTCGGCGGAGAGCGCGCCGCGCCCGGAGGACCAGCCCACTCACGAGCGCGTCTTCGAGCTCCTCCGCGCCGGAGGCCATCGCAGCAAGGCCGAGATGCGGGAAGCCCTCAACCTCTCGGGGGCGAGCTTGGAGAAGGCGCTCTCCGTCCTCTTCGCCGCGAAGAGGATCGTGACGACCGACCAGACCATCCACGGGAGGCGCCGCACCAAGTTCGGCGTGCGCGTCCCCGACGGCGAGCTCTTCGGAGACGCGAAATGAGCAACGGACAAAGCATCGGACAACCCCTCAGCAACGGACTGTCCGTTGCCCCCCTCGTCCGTTGTCCGTTGCTCTCACGGACGAGCATCGAACAGGCTCGAAAGAGCAACGGACACGTGTCCGTTGGCGGGCACTGGACGGACAACCCCACCCCTAGGGGGGGTGTCCAGGTGTCCGTTGGTCGTCCGTCCGACGCTCGCCATCGCGCCCCGCATGGGTTCTGGAAACTCCCCCGCGCTGCTTCCCCCGCGGCGCGCTGCTCTACCTCCGCGGCGCCCTGCTCTACCCGCACGGTCGCCAGCCCCTCGCGCGCGGCCCGCGCCGCCCGGAACCAGGCGCGCCGTCACTCGAGCTCCAACAACTCACGCCGGCAGATGGCGCCGGCTTCGAGCCAGAGGCTTCACTCCCCTCTGGGCGACATGGGGGCCGCCGGGCTTCGGTACACTCGGCGGTCCCCGGTCGCGCTCCTCGCCCATCGGACTCCGAGTCCTTCGCGCCGCGGGGTTTTCCTCGCGGATCTCGCGCGTCGAGGAGCGGATCGACCCACGGAGCGACCCGCGGCGCCCACGC
>DASZXK010000055.1:0-49130 GCA_035545855.1 Polyangiaceae bacterium | reverse complement strand
GCGGCACCGGCGACGAACGTTGGCGAAGATCCGGAATTCGGCTGCACTTCGTTCCGCCGTATAGTCCCGAACACGACGTCATCGAGCGCTTCTGGCAGGACCTGCACGCCAACGTGACCCGCAACCACAAGCACGCGGAGCTGACTTCTCTCTGCGGCGCGGTGGCCGAGTACCTCGACGGCGCGTCGCCGTGGCTTCCGAAAGGCTCGTGGCCACGGGGCTGCGGCACGAAACCCAATTGGGCCCCGAGCGGGCTCGAGACGAAGTGCCGAGCTGCGACCTCCTCTTCGGCTCCTTCCTCGATCGTCTCGAGCCCGCGAAGCGGGCAGCGCGGGTGCGGGGCGCGCCAAGCCCCGCTCGCCCACGATGTCGACACCGTCCACTTCAACGTCCCCGCGGGGACGCGTCAGGTAGCAGGCTGCATTCCCCCCTGCCGGGCGGGCTGCCGCCCGGCTTTGGGGGCGAATCGCGCGCCGGAGGCCGGCTCTCGGCCGACGCCGTGCGATGGGGGGCAGCTCATCCCCCTCGACTTCTCCTGCGTTTCGATCCGGCCGTCTCCGAATCGCGATCGGTCACTTAGTACAGCCTGTCGAACAGCGCCGAGAGCTCTCGGAGCTTCGGCTCGCTTCCGAGTCGGGAGAGCGCCCGGCGGACCTTCGCGATCGTCGGGTCGACGAACTTGAGGTAGCTCCGGTCGCCCTTCTTGTGCTCGATGAACACGAAGCGACCGGCGTCCTTGAGCTTCCGCTGCACGGTGACGAGATCGAACTCGCGCCCGACGCTTTCCCGTTCGCGGGCGTCGAGGCCGTGATGGGCCGCGAACTCGTCCAGACGCGCCGAGACGAACGCGTCGTCGAACGTCTGGTAACTGTCTCCGAGGAGCGCGACGAGGTCGTAAACGCGGGGTCCGAGGAGCGCGTCCTGGAAGTCGATCCAGACGAGGTGCTCCCCGGCCGCTCCAGGGACGACCATGAGGTTCCGGCTCTGATAGTCGCGGTGCACGAATCCCCGTGGAAGATCCGCCACGGTGCGCGCGAGCCAGTGGGCGGCCTCGTCGAACACGGAGCGGTCGGCGGGGGCGAGTGTGGTTCCGCGTGCCTCGAGGGCCCATTCGCGGAAATGGTCGATTTCCCAGCGGAGCAGGTCGTAGTCGAAGGCGCGCTCGTTCACGATGGACCCGCGGGGGAGGCGGTCCAGCGATTGCTGGGCCCGCGCGAGGTCCGACACGGCGAGCCGGTAGATCGACTCCCGGCGGTCGGGCTCGCGCTCGAGGTAGCGCGCCAGGGTGTCGTCCCCGAGGTCCTCGACGAGGATGAATCCGTCGTCGCACGCGGTCCCGAGGATCGCCGGCACCCGGACGCCGCGGTCGGCGAGGAGGTCCCGCACCTCCAGGAACGGCCACCTCCGTCCCCCCTCGTTCACCTTCGCGATCTCGTCCGGCTTCCCTGCCTCCGGCACGTACATCGCGACGGCGGTGCGGCCGTTTCCGAGCGCGACCCGGAAGAAGCGTCGGGTCGACGCGCCCCCGGGCATCTCCTCCGCGACGAGGTCCGCTTCGGTCCCGGTCACGCGGCGAACGAGTCGCGCGAGGCGGTCGAGCGGAACGGGGCTTCCGGACTTCATCGGAATCGTCGGTACTACCGCGCTCCCGGCCCCGGCGGTAGACGTTCGGCGATGGCGCTCGTGCCGCTCGGAGAACGGTGGATTCCGCTCGCTCTCGAGGCGACCGAGGGGCTCTCCCGGCAAGGATTCCATGGGCCCGAACGTACGGGAGCCGCCCTCGCCGGGGAAAATATCGCGCGGCCGCCCGCACGGGACTTCGCCGTCCGCCTGGTCCCGTACCTGGACGAGGTCGCCCGCTGGAACGAAAGGACGGACCTCACCGCCGCTCGCAGCGCCGAGGAGCTCGTGGATCTCATGCTCGCCGACGCCTGGGTGCTCGCCTCGCGTGCTCCCGCGGGGGCGACTCGCTACGTGGACGTGGGAAGCGGCGCGGGGGCGCCGGGGCTCGTCGTGAAGCTGCTCCTCCCGGACGTCCGAATGACGCTCGTGGAGCCGCGCTCCCGTCGCGTCGCGTTTCTCCGCACCGTGATCGGCAAGCTCGGCCTCCCGTCGGTGGACGTCGTTCGGGCCCGGAGCGAGACGCTGCCCCCCGCGTCGTTCGACGTCGCCCTGGCGCGCGCGACGCTCGCTCCGCCCGAATGGCTTCGCGAGGGCGCACGGCTTTCGACCGACGTCTGGGTCCTCCTCGCTCGCGAGACGCCGCCGGAAGAGCCCGGTGCGGTCGTCGTCACCGATGCCGCTTACGATTGGCCGCTCACGGGCGTGTCGCGTCGCGCGGTGCGTTACACGGTGACTCGGGCGACGGGTCGGTAGGTCCGCGCCGAGTCGATTCACGGCTCGCGAGCGGAGCTCGCGCGCCCGAAGGGTTGTGTAGAGGGAGAGCGCAGGGGGAGAGGTTGCGAAGCAAGCCTCGGGGGCCGCACGAGGCCCCCGTTGTGACGAAGCAAGCCTCGGGGGGCCAAGGCCCCCCGGGAAATGACCCCGCGAATGCACACGACGTTCATCGACGTTCATCCCCACGCCGAAGTTGACGGCGGCGTAAGGGCTGAGGAAATGTACCGCCCATGTCGAGCTTCGGCCGCGTGGGCCGGGTCACCCGGGCGCTTCGCGCGCTGCTCTTCGCGCTGCCGCTCCTCTTCCTCGTCTCCTGGTCGGGGGATTCTCACGCCTACCCGTGGATGATCAAACACGGGTTCGCGAAGTGCGCCTCCTGCCACACGGACCCGATGGGAGGAGAGACGCTCACCGGCTTCGGTCGCGTGATCAGCGACACGACGCTCTCCTCCCGGTACGACGGCGGGAAGGACCCGCGTCCCCTGGCGGAGCTCTTCTTCGGCGTGGAAGAGCCCCGGGCTCTCTCCCTCGGCGGCAGCGTCCGGTACATGGACGCGCTCTACACGCTCCCCGAGGGCAACCAGAAGGGGAAGCTCCGGCAGTTCCCGATGCAGGCGGACGTCTACGGAGAGCTCCGCCCGCTGGACCGTCTCCGGATCTCGGGCAGCATCGGCGCGTCTCGAGTCCCGCTCAATTCGCCGTACGCGACCGCCGCGCAGATCACGAAGAACAACGACGGCGATCAGTTCAACGCGATCTCGCGCACGCACTGGATCGGCTACGACATCTCGGACGAGTTTCTCGTCCGGGCGGGCCGCATGAATCTCCCGTTCGGCGTGCGGATCCCCGAGCACGTGATGTACGTCCGGAAGGCGACGCGGACGGACCGGGAGTCCGCCCAGCAGCACGGCATCGCCCTCTCGTACAGCTCCGGCCGCATCCGCGGCGAGGTCATGGGGATCCTCGGGAACTACCAGATCAGTCCCGACAAGTTCCGCGAACGCGGCTACAGCCTGTACGGCGAGTATCTCCTCGGTCTTCGCACGGCGATTGGCGTCTCGAGCCTCGTCACGACCGCCGAGGACGACCGTTTCCTCCAGACGGGTAACCCCTACCTCCGTCAGGCGCACGGCCTCACGGCGCGCGTCGCGCCGCTCCCCGAGCTCGCGGTCCTCGCCGAAGCGGACCTCCTATTGGGCACGGAGACGCCGAAGACGGGCGCGTCGATCTCGACGACCGGGTACGTCGGCATGGTCCAGGCCGACTACGAGTTCATCCAGGGGTTCCACGGGCTCGTCACGGGCGAGGTGGTGGACACGGGCAAGCCGAACTCCAAGGGCGCGGTCGCCATCGCGGGCGCCGGCAAACCGCAGTTCGGCGCCTGGTTCAGCGTCGGCTGGTTCTTCTTCACCCACTTCGATGCGCGCGTGGACTTCGTGGTGCGGGACGAGAAGAGCATCCAGTCCCAGATCCACTACTACTTCTAGGACGACGCCGATGAGCCGCACCCTCTCGAACCGAGCCCTCCTCGCCCGTCGTTTTTACGCGAGCGCGCTCGCTCTCGCCGCGCTGTCCTTCGGCCTCCCCGCCTCCGCGGACCCGGGCCTCCCGGCGGAGATCACCTCCGACTGGGGTCTCCCGTGCACGCCCTCCTGCTCCATCTGCCACCTGGACGCGAGCGGCGGCCCGGGGCGAATCCGCGCGACGACGAACGGCAACGCGGGCTTCGGGGACAACCTCCGGAACAACCACGATCTCAACGTCTACACGCCGTCCACGTGGAAGCAGACGTTCGACGACGCGAAGGCGCACCCCGACGACGTCGATGGGGACGGCAAGACGGACTACGACGAGCTCGTCGCGGGCGAAGATCCGAACGATCCCGCGCCCGGCGCGAAGTACGCCTGCGCGAACGCGGGTCCCGAGTTCGGCTGCGTCCGCGTCGCGAAGCAAGGTCCGGTAGACGGAGTCGGAAGCGTCTCGGCCCTCGTGACGATCTTCGTCGGGGTCGCGCTTCTGCGCCGCCGTCGCAGAAGCCCGTAGGTCCAGGTGTCGAGGCCGAAGCGGCCTCGCGCGGAGTGGGCCGCGGTCAGTCGGTGAGGCCGGCGTCCGTGGGGCCACCGCCGGTGCCGGATGCGCCGCCGTCGGACGCGCCGCCCGTGCCGGATGCGCCGCCGTCGGATGCGCCGCCGGTGCCGGATGCACCGCCGTCGGATGCGCCGCCCGTGCCGGATGCGCCGCCGGAGCTCGCGCCGCCGTTGCCCGCGCCGCCGGAGCTCGCGCCGCCGTTGCCCGTGCCGCCGGAGCTCGCGCCGCCGTTGCCGGAGCCGCCGTCGGATGCGCCGCCACTCCCGGAATCCATCTGGCCGGCGTCCGTGCCGCCGCTCCCCGGCGCTCCGCCGGTGCCGGTGTCACCCGGTTCACCCGCGACACCCGAATCGCCCGCCGTACCGGCTTCCTTCGCGCCGCCGGTGCCGCCGTTGCCGGAGCCGCCGTTGCCCGAACCACCGCCGCCGCCGTTGCCGCTACCGGCGGTGCTTCCGTCCTCGAAGCTGCCGGCGTCCGTCGCGCCCGATCCACCCTTGTTGATCTTGCTGCGATCGACGTCGACGATGAGCGTACACGCCGCGGTGAAGGGCAGGACGAAGGCAAGGACGGCGAAGCGGTTCAGCGATGCCATGGTACTCCCTCGAATCTGACCCGGATTTTCCCGAAGACGCAAGGCCGGTAATCGCCGGATGGGCCGACCGACCACGCGAGCCTCGATTCCCGGGGGTTTCTTCCGACCGCCGCCGGGCCGTTTCGTCGGTCAGTTCGCGCCGAACCGGAAGCTGGCGCTCGCGGACGCCATTTCCACGGTCGGGACGCGGGGCGCGACGTCCGGCGACAGGTCCGCCTCGGCTTCGAGCCGCCGGAGGAGGTGGGGAGGGAAGGAACGGAAGAGCAGTCGCACCGTGGCCGTGTAGGCCCCGTCCGGAAGCGCGGAGAGATCGTATCCGCGGTGCGCGATCTCCTCGGCGCGGATCAAATGGGACGTCTCCTGGTTCGGTTGCCAGAGGAAGTCCACGAGGGCCGGCTCGCCGATCGCCGCGTCCTCGGCGTCCTTCGGAACCAAGAACATCTCCTGCGAGTACAGGATGAGCTGAGGGTCCGTCCCCGGCTTCGTCGTGCGCTCGGCGTGCGCGACGCGGAGATCGCCGCGCTCGTCCGGCGTCCCCGACTCGAACACGACGTCGCCAGCGGCGTTCTTCACGATCGCCTCCACCCACACCTCGCGGTCGGCGGTGGCGCCGCTCGGCAGCGAGTGCCCGGCGAGGTTCTGGATGTCTACGGCGAGTCGCCTCCCGGGCTCGTCCGCATGAACGTCGAACTTCGTCGTGCCGCGTAGCAGCTCTCCGACCCGGTCCCGGAAATCGTCGTAGCCGGGGAACTCCGCGGGAGGGAGCAGCGACACGTCCACGCCGACGAAGCGGTGGTCGTGGAGCGTGCGCTCGCCGTGCCCGACCGCGGCCGGGCCCTTGGAGGACGGCATGTGGCAGTCCTGGCACGTCTTCGAGCCGTTGAAGATGCTCTCGACCCACTCGATGTGCGTCCGCTCTAGGGCGACGCCGCGCGGATTGAGGACGACGTGGCACGTCCCGCACATCTCCGTGTCCTCGAAGAGCGCGCTCAGCTCTGCCTCGTGCACGGGGCTCCGATCCGGGTTCCGGATCGGGCCGAACATCGTCGCTCCGCTTCCCAGATCGAATCCGGCATTCGAAACGGCGCTGACGTTCGTCATCGAATGGCAGACGATGCACGAGACGCCGTCCATCGCCGCGGTGTCGAGGCCGGTCGTCTTCTGGGAGAAGATCCCCGTCGCCGGATCGGCGCTGACCGTCGTCTCGCCGGAGCGGTTGCCGATGGGCGAGTGGCACTTCACGCAGAAGTCCCCGAGCTCTCCCTGCGTCTCCTCCTGCCCGAGCTTCACCATGGCGTGGAAGACCGGGTCCTTCATCGAGTACGCGTGAGAGGACACCTTCCACTCCGCCACCTGCTGCGGGTGGCAGCTCGCGCAGTCCGTCTCGGGGCCCGTCTGCGGGTGGCCCGCGTCGCTCCTGTCGACGGACGCGCGCTCCCCGGACTTCTCCGGCGTGGAGCAGGCGGTTCCGAGGCACGCGGCGAGGGCGAGCGCGCTCGCGGCGCGGAGCCTCCCGAGGCCGGAAAGATCGAGGCGGTTCACGGGTCCGTTTCGTCGTCTCGCGGCCGGCTAGCGCGGACTGTACCGATCAGTATAGAGGCGCTCGCGGCGCTGTCCAGGCGGATTCACAGCGCTCCGTGCTTTCGCCGCCCGGGGACGGGCACCTCGCGGGCGAGGAAGGCATACGCTCCGCGCCACATCGACCGGGCCTCCTTCCGCCAGATCATCGCGTTGAAGCCGTGGATCTCGCCCTCGTGGATGCTGAGGTCGTTTCTCACGCCGCGAGACTCGAGGATGGCGTGAAGTTTTCGTGAATCCAGGAGCAGCGGGTCGGCGGTGCCGCACGCGATGAAGAAGGGGGGGAGCGGCCGCGCGCCGGGCGGCGGTTCCTGCGCGAGGAGACGGAGCGGGCTCGCGAGCGGCGAGTAGCGCGCCCGCGAGCGCACGGGGTGCCCGACGTAGGCGGCCGCGGCGTTCAGGATGATCTGCTTCACGTACCAGGGCATCCGAGGGTTCGCGAAGCGATCGAGGTTCTCCAGATCCAGGAAGCCGTACACGCAGAGGACGGCCGCGATCGGCGGCGCGCGATCGAAGATCGCCCGCGCGAAGGGCTCCGGGCGCGCGTGCGTCGCGATGTACGCGAGCGCCGTGACGAGGTTGCCGCCCGCGGACTCTCCGGCGAGCACGAGCCGCGAGGCGTCGGCGCCGTACGCCCTCGCGTGATCCATCACCCAGGAGAGCGCCGCGGCCGCGTCCTCGAGCGGAGCGGGGTACCGGTGGCGCGGCCCGATCCGATAGTTCGCGAGGAACACCGCGTAGCCACGGCGCGCGAGCGCGAGCGCCATGACCCGGTGGGTCTCCTTGCTGAGGAGTGCGAAGCCGCCGCCGTGGACGTAGAGGAGCGCGGGTGGGTTCGTCACGCCCTCGGGCACGTACACGTCCAGGAGATGGCCGCGGCGACCCGTCTGCCTGTACGGGACGTCCCGCACGAGCTCCACGCCGTGGAGCCGGACGTTCGCGGCGGGCGAGAGATACGCGACTTTGGCGCCGAGGTGGAGGGCCCGGTCCCAGACTCTCACGACGCGATCACGGAGCCTCCGAGGCGACACGACGACGCCTGGAGTATCGCACGGAACGCGCGCGCATGCGCGACGGTGGTATGAGGCTCATTCCCACTTTCGGAGGTCCACCATGAAGTCACTCACCGTCGGGCTCCTCTTGGCGCTCGCGTTCGCGGGAGGCTGCGTCGCGTCCCGGATGGCCGTTCCCGTCGCGCGCGCGGACGCCGACGCGACTCCGTCGTCCCCCGCGCATGGGACACGCTGGGAGTACCTCTGCATCGATGGGTGGGCCGGCGTGACCCACTCCGCCAACCAGCTCGGCAAGGAGGGCTGGGAGATGGCGTCCGCGGCTGGAACGAGCGACCACATGATGTGGTGTTTCAAGCGGCCGCTCCTGTGAGCCTCGTCGGGCGCCCGTGGTAGGCTTCGAGTCCATGAAGGGTCCCGCGTTCGCCTTCGCCTGCGCCGTCGCCGGATTGTTTCCGACAATCGCGTCCGCTCAGGGCTACGGCCAGCAGCCGGGCTACGGCCAGTCGTCGGGATACGGGCAGCAGCCGGGGTATGGACAGCAGGGCTACGCTCAGGGCTATGGCCAGCAACCGGGCTACGGCCAGCAGCAGGCCGGGGGGCTCCAGGCCGGGGGTCTCGCCCCGCCGTCGGGCAGCACCTCCGAGGACGAGTCCGCGCAGACGGAGAAGAAGCTCGAGGTCGCGGACGAGAAGGACGCCGGCCGCGGCCTCGAATGGTTCTACCTGAACGGCGAGATCGGCTTCGAGCACCTGGGTCTCCAGACGTTCTCGTCGAACCACCTCGTGGATTCCGCCGTCGTGAAGACGACGCAGACGGGCCTCGCCGTCGGAGCCGGACTCGGGCTCAGGCTGGTCTTCCTCACCATCGGGCCCAGGTTCCGGTTCGCGTCCTTCTCCGACTACCAGCTCTGGACGTTGAACCTCGATCTCGCGTTCCGGATCCCGCTCGGTAACCTCGAGCCCTGGTTCGGCCTCTCCGGCGGCTACGCCGCGCTCGGTTCGTTCGACGCCGCGAACGTCGGTGGCACGAGCTCGAGCAACGTGAAGGTGAAGGGCTACGACGTCCGCATCGGGGGCGGGCTCGACTATTACGTCACCCCGGTGTTCTCCATCGGCGGCGCAGTCACCGGAGAAATGCTCGGACTCACCCGTCCCGGCGTGGACGCGAGCCAGCTCTCCGCTGCGGCGGGCGGCTCGGTGACGGCCGACAACGTCTACAAGGCGGACGGATCGAGCCTCGGTTTCGGGGTCACGGTGACGGCCGTCGCCGGACTCCACTTTTGACGTTCGGAAGAGTCGCCGCGGCGTTCGTCTTCGCGGCGCTCCCCGCCGGCGGCGCGACGTGGCTGGTGCGCCGCGTGAGGCGCGAGCGGGACTTCTCGACGGGGATCGCGCTCTTCCTCGCCGGAGCCGGCGCCCTGAGCGGGGTCGCGACGTACTTCGTCGAGCGTGCCGTGCTCTCCTTCGGCGAGCTCTCCGTCGAGGTCTCCCGCGGCACCAGCACCTCCGCGCTCCTCGCGCTCTTCCTGTTCGTCGCGCCGCTCGAGGAAGCCGCGAAGCTCGTCGCGGTGTGGCCGACCATGCTCACCCGGAGACTCACCGATCCGCCGAGCGGGCTCGCCTACGCCGTCGTCGCGGCGTGCGGCTTCGCCGTGACGGACAGCATCCTCTACCTCTCCGGAGCGACCGCGAGTCTCCCGTTCCTTCGCGGACTCGCCGGCCTCTTCGCCCATCCGTTCTGTGCCGGCCTCTGGGGCTACGGGCTCGGCAAGCGCGTCCAGGGGCGTCTCTGGTTCGGGCCGGCGTTCCTCCTCGCGGTCGCGATCCACGCCGTGTACGACCACATCGTGTTCGGGCGCGGTCCCGGCTACCTCGCGATGGTGCTGCCGCTGCTCGCCGCGATGGTCGCCGTCGCGTGGGGCGCGCTTCGCGATCTCTCCGGCGCCGAGGGCGTGCACCTCCTCACGCTCCCCCTGAACCTGCCGGAGCCGCCGTCTCTCCGGGCGGTCCGGGGCGCCCTCCGGCGCACGGAAGAGCCGCTCCTCTTCCGGTGGATCGTCGTGGGCGCGCTCGTGAACCTCGGAGCGGTCATCCTGTTCGTGCTCGGGGCCTCGCTCGTCGCGAGGAAGCTCGGCGTCGATCTCTCCGTCGCGGACGAGGCGGACATGCGGTCGAACGGGCCGGTGCTGCTCCTCGGCGCGGCGGTCCTCGCTTCGTTCCCCGTCTCGGGGTACCTCGTCGCGCGCGCGAGCGGCGTCCGGGGGGTCCTCGAGCCCGCCTTTGCCGCGGCGGTCGCGATCGCAGGCGCCGTCGTCCTGCTCTCCGTGACGGCCCCGGCGGCCGTCATCTTCGCCATCGCGCTCGCGCCCGTGGCCTTCGGCCTCGCCTGCGGGGGAGCCTGGTTCGGCGCGGATTCTTGATCTGATATCGTGCTCGGTCGAATGGCCGACGAAGAGCCGATGTCGCTGTTCCCCCGTCATCCCCGGACGGAACGGCCCGGCGCGCTGCAGAACGTCGGAAAGCGGGCGCTCGGCGCGTACACGCGGGGCTCCGGCCTCGCCCAGACGCTCCTCGGGGCCCTCTCGGCGCCTTTCTCTCCGGGAGTCGCCGCTCACGACGTCGCGAGCCGGCTCGCCATCCGCCAGGTGTTCTTCACCGGGTTCGAGGCGCTGCCCCTCGTGAGCGTCATCGCCATCTTCGTCGGCGCGACGATCGTCATCCAGATGCAGCTCATGGCCGCTCAGCTCCCCGGGGAGATGATCGGCCGCGTCATCGTCACGGTCGTGCTCCGGGAGCTCGCGCCGCTCACCACGGCGACGATCGTCGCGGGCCGCTCCGGGACGGCCATCGCGACGGAGCTCGGCAACATGAAGGCGAACTCGGAGATCCTCGCGCTCTCCTCCCTCGGGATCGATCCGCTGCGGTTCATCGTCTGGCCCCGGATGACGGGCGCGGTCGTGAGCGTGCTCGTGCTCACGGTGTACTTCGGCATCGTCGCCATCACGAGCGCGTACCTCGTCGGCGTCTGGATGGGCGCGTCCACGTTCCAGGCGCTGCAAACGGGGTTCGCGGAGGCGCTCGTCGTCGAAGATGCCGCGCTCTATCTCCTCAAGGCCACCGGGCTCGGCCTCCTCGTCGGGCTCCTCGCGTGCCACTACGGGCTCGAGGTGCGTGTGTCCCCGACGGAGGTCCCTCAGCAGGCGAGCAAGGCGGTCATCATGACGCTCCTCACCTGCGTCATCTTCAATACCCTCGTGACGGCCGGTTTCTACATGGTCGTCGGGCCGCCCATGCGATGACGGACGGCGCGGCCGTCACGCCGCAACTCGGCATCTGCCTCCAGGAGGCGTCGTTTCGCTATCCGCGATCGCTCATCCTCGACGGCGCGTCGTTCGACGTCCCCAAGGGCGGGACGTGCGTCGTCACCGGCGCGAACGGCTCCGGGAAGAGCACGCTGCTCTACATCTGCGCCGGGCTCGTCCCCGTCCAGCAAGGGACGGTCACCGTCGCCGGACACGTGCCGGATCCGAGGAACCCGAGCGACCTCATGCGGAAGAACGTCCGGCGCGGCTTCGTGTTCCAGGAAGGCGGCCTGCTCTCCAACATGAACGCGCTCGCGAACGTCGCGCTCGCGCTCCGCTACCACGCGGACCTCTTCGGCCTCACCGTCGCGGAGATCGAGAAGCGCGCGAGGGACGCGCTCGACCGAGTCCGCATCACCGAAGACCAGATGTACGAGATCCCCGCGCATCTCTCCTTCGGCGTGCGAAAGCGCGTCGCTCTCGCGCGGGCGATGGCCATCGAGCCCAACTTCTTCTTCTTCGACGATCCGGACGTCGGGCTCGACCCGAAGACCGCCGCGCTCGTCCACGAGATCCTCTGCGGGTACCGGGACGACCCGGACGTCACCATGGTCGTCGCGACGAACCGCGAGATCCTGGTCGACCGACTCTCGGTGCCGGGCTACGTGCTCGTCTCGGGGCACCTCGTCGAGCGACGGAGCCTGCCGCCGCCGTCCGCGGGGCCGCCGCGCTCCGTCGCGTGAACGGCTTCAGCCGTTCTTGCGCTCGCGCTGCATGCGCTTCCAGACGCGCACCGTGATCTTGCTGCCGAGGACGGGCGAGAGGCGCTGGAGCGCGTCGATCGCGCCCGACCCCTTGGCGACCAGCACGCGCGGCCGGTTCTTGCGGATCGCTTCCAGGATCCGTTCGGCCGCTTTCTCCGGCGGCAGGTGCTTCGTGAACTGATCCAGGAGACCCGACTTCATCTCGCTCGTGGTCTCGTTCCCGAACCGGGCGTCGCGGACGATGTTCGTCGCGACGCCTGCCGGGTGCACGCTCGTGACGCCGACGTTCGTGTCCGAGAGCTCCGCTCGAAGCGACTCCGAGAACCCCCGGACGGCGAACTTGCTCGAGCAGTACGCCGATTGCATGGGAACGCCGAGGATCCCGAAGACGCTCGAGATGTTCACGATGTGCGCTTCGTCCGCCTTCTGGAGTTCGGGGAGGAAGAACTTGCACCCGTGCACGACGCCCCAGAAATTCACGCCCATCACCCAGTCGAAATTCGCGAGCGGCTGCGACTCGAACTTCGCGATGGAGGTGACCCCGGCATTGTTGACGAGCACGTGCACGCCGCCGTGGGACGCGAGGACCTCCGCCGGCAGCGCTTCCATCCGCGCGCGGTTCGACACGTCCGCGACGTGCGTGCTCACCCGGCGTCCGCGCGCCCGGACGCGCTCGGCGGTCTCCTCGAGCGCCTTCTCGTTCACGTCGCAGATGGCGAGGTGAGCGCCCGCTTCCGCGAGCGCTTCGGCGAGGGCGCGTCCGATGCCGCTCGCCGCTCCGGTGACCACGGCGGTGCGTCCGTCGAGTCTCTTCATGGGGCCTTCGTACCGAAGCGCGCGCTCGGACGCGAGACCTCCGTCGCGATCGCCGTTCGCGGCCCGGGCTCACCGGTGCTTTGCCATGGCGCGTCGTGCTGCGTCCGTGCCGAGGAGCGGGTCGGGGGCGATCGTCCGGGGCGGCTCCGCCGGCGGATCTTCCCGGAGCAGCGCCGGCAGGTCGAACGCCACGAATCGTCCGAGGAGGTGCGGCCCTGCGCTGACCCACAGCGTCCGATTTCCCGTTTCGGCGACGATGCCGTGGGTCGCGATCAGGGCGTCCACGGCGCGCCGGTCTCCGAGCGGGAGCTCCGTGCCTCCCGCGCCCTTCCGGTCGCGGAGGAGCCGAACGGCGTCCTCCGCCGTCGCCGGATGGCCGAGTCCGTTCACGAGCTCGTCGCCGCGCGCCCGCCGCTCGAGGGTGGAGCTCGTGCGGCGCACGAGCTCGTTCCTCGGGTCGGAAGAGAACGGTCCTTCGAGGTGGTTCGTGACGGCGGCCCGCGGGCCGAGCTCGCGTGAAAATGACCGGGCTCCCGGGATTCGCTCGACCGCCACGGCGTGTCCGCCGGCGTCGTTCAGGATGAGCAGGTGACTCACGAGGGCGTCCGTCTTCCCGAGATCGCGAACGGCCTCGTCCGTCGTCCTCGCGCGCGCGAGGAGCCGCCGGAGCTCGTCGACGACGGGCTCCCCGGTGGTTCGCACCGGCCCGGCTCGCGCCCCGTGCACGACCACCGCGAGGCCCTCCGCGTTCATCCCGCTGACGACCCCCAAAAGACCTGGCCACGCGACGGACGCGAAGGGGATCTCTCCCTCCGGCTCCACGACGAACACGGCCTTCTTCCGGTCGAACACGTCGTCGACGTCGAAGTCGAACGCCCGCGCGAGGAGCGGCGAGCCCGCGGCGCTCTCCCCGGAGAACGTGAACGTCGTGCAGCCGATGAGCGGCGAATGTTCGTACGCGAGCGAGATGTCGTAGAGCGCCGCGAGATAGACGAAGCGCTGGAACGTCGGGAAGCGGCTCTCGAACGGGTCCGGGCGGAACGCGAGCGCGGACGCCGCGAGCTCGCGGCGGCGCTCCTCGGAGAAGCCCTCGTCCACGTGCCGGTAGGCGACCTGTCCGATGTCGAGGAGGAGAGCGCGCGCGGCGGCGTTCGGCACGTTCCGGTCGAGGAGCTCCCACACGACGCTCTCCGTCTGCACCATCTCGTCGTGGAGGAGCCGCGCGTGCTCGGTCCCGAGCTCTTCGGGGCGCCCGCGGAGGTGCACGAGCAGGATCCCGCCGAGCGTCGTCACGGACCCTCTCCCCGCGCGACGGACCCCGCCCTCCGTGCCGAGCTGGAGGTCCGGGATCCGGACCTCGGGCGCGTCGATGTGGCCGACCCGTCGCACCACCGCGTGCGCCGCGAAGAGGCCGAGGGCGAGCGCGGCGAGACCCGAGACGAGCGCGCGCAGCCCGTTCATGGCCGCGGCGGGGGAGCGAGCACCGTACGGACGACGTGGAAGACGATCCGCGCCGGGTCCTTCACGGAGTCGAAATGCGTCACGCGGAGGTGCTCGGGCGGATAGAACGCCCGGACGGGCACCTCCACGATGGGGATCTTCGCGCGCGCCGCGAGAAGCACCATCTCCGCCTCGTAGGCGTAGCCGTTCGCGCTCCCGCCGAGCGCGAGCGCGCGCGGGAGCGGGTACCGCCGGAGGCCGCACTGCGTGTCGGCGAGCGGCAGCCCGCTGAACCGGGACAGGAAGAAATTCGAGATCCCGTTCGAGAACCGGTTCGGTTTCGGCGCGCCGTCCCGCACGAGATCGCGGACGCCGAGGACGAGGGCCTCCGGGGGCGCGTCGTGCTCGGCGAGACGCCGAGCGTCTTCCGCGCGGTGCTGACCGTCCGCGTCGACGGTGACGGCCATGCGAGCGGACATCCGGGCGGCTCGTTCGAAGCCGGTGCGGAGGGCCGCGCCCTTGCCGCGATTCTGCGGGTGCCGCACCACGAGGGCGCCGGCTTCCTCCGCGGCGCGACTCGTTCCGTCGGTCGAGCCGTCGTCGACGACGAGGACGCGGGGCGCGCCGTCCGGCGGGAACACCTGGACGAGTCCGCGGACCACCTCCGAAACGCTCGCCTCCGCGTCGAACGCGGGGACCACGGCCACGACCCGCGGGCTCACGGAGCCTTCTGATGCGCCGGGTGGTGTCGAGCGAGGATCTCGGCGGCGACGAAGCCGCTCGCGCCCGCTGCGATGAGCGCGAGCACGGCGATGACCCAGAGGTTCCGTTCGCCCTTCTTCGGCTTCTGCACGACGCGCACGACCCGCGTGGGTTCGTTCTGGAACGCTCGGATGATCTCGTGGTGGCTCTGCTCGGTCGGGCGAGCCTTCTCGGGCTCCTTCGACTTCTCGGGCTCCTTCGGCTTTTCCTCTTCCTTCTTGACGAGGATGCTCGGAGCGTTTTCCTCCGTGGCCTTGAAGCGACCGCTCTCGGACTTCGCGAGCGGCCGCGGCCCGACTGCCGCGACTTCCGGGAACGCTGGCGGCTTCTCCGAGGGAGAGCGCTTCGCCTGGGCCTCGAGGAGCTCCTCGGCTTTCCCGGGCTCGATGACCTTCGTGGACTCGTCGTCGAACGAGAACGCGAGCGGCGTCTCCACGGGCGTCTCCGCCGGAGGCACCGGTGTCCCGGCGCCCTTCGCCATCTCCGCGTCGAGGAGCTCGCGCGCGCGGTCCGGCGCGATCACCGCGGTCGATTCGTCCTCGAAGTCGAAGCCCGCAGCGGACGGAGAGGACGGCGGCGCTGGCAACGAGCCGAGCGCGTCCGCGCGATCGGACGGCGGCGGACGCTTGGTGTCGAGCGCGTGCGCGTTCGCGCCGGGGCCCGCGCCGACGGCCACCGTGCGAGAGGCGGCGACCGGCGCGGGAGCGGGCTTCGGGGGAGGGGGCGCGG
This sequence comes from Polyangiaceae bacterium, assembly GCA_035545855.1. GTDB lineage: Bacteria > Myxococcota_A > Polyangia > Polyangiales > Polyangiaceae > DASZVB01. The sequence continues at coordinate 33,650 of DASZXK010000055.1, read as the reverse complement.
GTTTCGCCGCCGGCGTCGCGGGTTTGGTCGCCGGGGCGACGGGCGGCGGCCTCGGCGCGGCGGGCGCCGCCTTCGGCGCAGCGGGTGCCGGAGCGGGAGCCGGAGCGGGCGCGGGTCGCTTCGCGGTGCTCGGAAGCATCCGGCGCGCCATGAACGGAATCGCGCCCTCGGACACCCGGGTCGCCTCGTTCTCGTCGTCCCAGCCCTGCGCGATGGGATCCGGCGCGGAGGCGATCGGCGCTTTCAGAGGCGACACGACGGGCGGAGGCGGAAGCGACGGCTTCTTCTCGGGCGGCGGCGGCACCGACACGCGCTGGTCGCTCGGAGGCGGGCGGTCGAGACCCCGAGCCCCGAGTGCAAGCGCGAGCGCCGGCACGTCGAACGGGGGCTCCCATTTCGGCATGCCGTGCTTCCACACGAGGTTCTGGTTCGTGAGCGAGCCCTGCACGAACGCATCGACGATCTCGCTCGTCGTGAGTTTCCGTTGATCGGTCCGGTTGAAAGCGACCGTCCAGCGTTCTTCCGAGCGCGCCGCCGGCGCCGGGGCTGCCGCCGCGGGCTTCGGCGCGGCGGCCGAGGGCGCTGCCGCCGGCGGCGGGACCGGCTGCTGACTGACGAGAGCCGCGCCCGGTGCCGAGGGGGCGCCCTCGATCAGGATCTCGGCCTGACACTTGCGACACCTGGTCCGGACGCGCTTGCCGCGCACCTTCTCGTCCGGCACCGAGTACCGCGTACCGCACTGTCCGCAGGAAAACTCCATCTCGCGAGTCCCGGGCAGTGTAGTACGTGAATTCGCCGGAGCGCCCCTTCTCGGTGGCTCTCCGCCGCCCTTTTCGGATCACGGATGCCCCCCGCGCCACCCGACCTCCTCGACGCGGCAGAACGCGAGGCCTTCGTCCGGCTCGCCAAGCGGCAGCTCCGGCGCGCACGGAGAGCCCTCCGCGGCGCACTGCCCGTGGCGGCACGCGTCGAGCGCAGCCGAGCCATCGCCGACCGCCTCTCCGCGCTTCCGGAAGTGCAGACCGCGCGGGGAGTCGCCCTGTTCCACCCCATGGAGGAGCGGGGGGAGGTGGATCTCCGCGGCTTCCACGACGTGCTCCGGGCGCGTGGTGTGCGCGTGTACTACCCGACCTCCCGGGAAGGGGCTCCCGCGCTCGTCCGGGTGGACGAGCTCTCCGAGCTGTCCGAGCAGGGTCAGGGCTACCTGGAGCCCTCCCCGGAGGCCGCGCTCGCGGAGCCCGGCGCCGTGGACGTCGTCGTCGTGCCTGCCCTCGCCGTTTCCGAGTCCGGGCATCGCCTCGGATACGGAGCCGGGTTCTACGACGCCCTGCTCCCCGCCATCGCGCCGCCTGCCCTGTCCGTCGTCGTCGCCTTCGACTTCGAGCTCCTCGCGGAGCTCCCGGTCGACGCCTGGGACGTCCCGTGCGCCGTCGTCGTCACGGATCGGCGCGAGATCCGCCCGGCGCGCTGACCGGGACGGTCATTCCTTCTCGGCGCGAGCCTTCTGCGCGCACGCCTTGCAGAAGCCGTAGAGCTCGTGCTTGTGGTGGTGCACCTCGAACCCGTGCCGGGCCGCGAGTTGCTCCTGGAGCTCTTCGATGCGCGGCTCCTCGAACTCCTGGATGTTCCCGCACCGGAGACAGATGAGGTGATCGTGGTGCGTTCCGCCGTCCGCGAGCTCGTAGCGGGTGAAGCCGTCCCCGAACTTTCGCTCGTTCGCGATGCCCCCGTCGGCGAGCATCTTCATGGTCCGGTACACCGTCGCGTACCCGACGCGCGAATCCGCGGATCGGACGCGATCGAGGAGCTCGTCCAGCGTGACGTGCTCGGGGCTCTCGAAGAACGCCTCGACGATGAGCCGTCGCTGCTCGGTGGAGCGGAGCCCTTCCCGCGCCATGTACACTTCGAGGTCGCGACGCAGCCGCTCCACGTCCGGGCGACGGTGGCCCGGATGGGCTTCTTTGCGACGCTCTGCCCCTGACACGACTAGGAGCTATCGCGCCCTGCCCGGGTCCGGTCAAGCCACGCCGGCCGAGTCCTGGATAATGCGGGTGATTCCGGCGGGACTGGTCACGGGCTACCCCTGACCCAGAAAGACGGAATCACCCCGTCGGGAAGCGCCCGAGGGCGATCGCGGTCGCGGCGAGGGCCGTCACGACGGTCGCCCACGCGGGGACGATCCCGACGGCCATGAGCAGGGCGGCGACGAGTCCCGGCGCGAGACACCACGCGAGCCCGAGCGCCGCGCGGCGCCGGCCGTCGTGAGCCAGCCTGAGCGCGAACGCCGCGTCGCGGACGTCGTCGGAGCAGAGCTGGACGCTCCACTCGGACGACGCTCCGCCCGCCGACGAGAGCGCGACCGAAACGTCGCCCGCGGAGAGCGCGACGTCGTCGTTCGGGCTCCGTCCGAGGACCGCGACCACCGCTCCGCCGTCCGCGAGCCTCCGGATCTCGTCCCCGCGATCCGCCGGCAGGACCTCGGGACGGATGTGATCGATGTCCACCGCACGCCCGAGCGCCTCGCAGGTCTCCCGCGTGTCTCCGGAGAGGAGCACGGGCTCGATGCCCACGTCGAGCAGGTGCTGGACGGCGGCGCGCGCGCCGGGGCGAAGGCCGTCCTGGAGCCCGACGAGCCCGATGAGCTTCCCGCCGATCGCGACGAGGAGCACCGTCCGCCCCATCGCCTCGAGCTCGCCGATCTTCGACTCGGCCAGCGCGACGCTGATGCGCTCGCGGAGCATCAGGCCCCGGCTCCCGACGACGAGCGTCTGACCGCTGCTCGCGACGGCGGTCACGCCGAGCCCGGGTTGCACGGTGGGGCTCCGGACCCCGTCGGGTCGGACGCCCCGGGCACGCGCGGCTCGCTGCACGGCGACCGACGTCGGGCGCGAGCTCCCCGCCTCCGTCCCGGCGACGAGCGAGAGCACGGTCTCGGGGTCCGAGCCGGCGAAGGCCTCGATGCTCGCGACCTCGGGCTCACCGAGGAGGAGCGTGCCGCGCGCGCAGAACGCCGCGATCCCGACCCGCCCCGCTCTGTCGAGCGCCTCCGCCGTGCGGAACACGACGCCGCGCCGGAGGGCGTGGAGCACCGTCTCCATCACGTGGAGGGCGGCGATCTGCGAGAGCCCGCGGTTCGCGAGGACGGCGATCGTCGCGCAGGCGTACATGCCGATCGTGACGAGCTCGCGGTCGGAGGAGAAGGCGAACAGCGCCGCTACGACCGCGCCGACGATGGAGCCGCGGGCGGCCGCGTTCCGGCCGAAGCTCGCGAGCGGGGCGTGGACGTCGGCGCGCCGACGCGGGTCGTGGGTGAGGCGCATGAAGGCCCGATCGGCGCCGGCCCACCCGGCGACTGCGCGGACGCGACCCGAAACGACGCGCGCGCCGGCCACGACGGAATCTCCCTCCTCGCGCGTGATCGTGGAGGTCGCGGAGAGCCAGGGATGCACGGTGGCGCTTCCGGCGACGATGGTCGCGTCCGCCGGGACGACCTCGTTCGCCTCCACGATGATCTCCTCGCCCGGACGGAGATCGTCGGCGGAGGCTCGCGCGACGTCTTCCCCGACGATGCGGTGACCCGGGACCGTGAGCCCCTCCTTCACGAGGGCGCGTTCCACGTCCAGCGGGTGCCGCGCCCGATCGACGAGCCACACGATGACCGCGACGCTCCCGACGAGGATGCCGCCGAAGCTCGCGGCGTCCGACGTCAGCGGATCCCCCGCGATCCGCGCCGCGAGGGCGACGGCCGCCGCGCCGATGGGCGCGACGCACGCGAGCGCCGGGTGGAGCTCGCTCGAGTCTCCGGCCGTCGTCACGGCGTGGGCGACGAAGGCGCCGGCGGCGACCAGGACGAGCACGACGCGCACGGTGAGCGCGATGGGCGACGGCCCGACGAGCGCGAGCGCCGCCGCGAGGAGCCCCGCGACGAGCGCGATGGCCACGAGCAAGGTCCCCACGTCCGTGGGCGGCGGGACGTCCAGGGGGCCCACCGGCGCGGCCGCCTCCTCTTCCGGCGCGGGCGCCGAAAGGCCGGCGAGCGCGCTTCCGATGTCCGAGAGGCCGTCTCCCTCCACCTCGGACAGGGCCACGGCGGCGCGTCGTGCCGCCCAGCGCGCGGCCTCCTCCTCGGGGATCGCGGAATCTCGGTCCACGCTCCGGTTCGCGGCGCGGCGCGGAAGAGGCAGCGGCGTCCGCCCGGCGTTCGCGTCGTAGCTCTCGCGGCAGCCGCCGCTGCAGAAGTAGCGGAACCGATCGTCGAAGATTGCCACACGCGCGGCGCGCAGCGGATCCACCCTCGTCCCGCACGTCGCGCACGGCACGTCTTTCCCGCGCGGGCGCTCGGCGGAGACGGCCTCGGTCATGGGACTATGCCAGGCCGAGCGCCCATTCCAGCGCCGCCTTCGAGGTGTGGAGGCGAGCCTCGGCCTGATCCCAGATGGCGCTCGCGGGGGAGTCGATGACCTCCGCTTCGATCTCTTCCCCGCGGTGTGCCGGCAGACAATGGAGCACGGTGACGTTCGGCGCAGCGTTCGCGAGGAGCGAGCGCGTCACGGAGAAGCCGCGGAAGGCCGCGAGGCGCTTCGCCGCTTCGTCCTCCTGGCCCATGCTCGCGAACACGTCCGTGCTGACGACGTGGGCGCCCTTCGCGGCCGCCACCGGGTCCCGGAGGATCCGGACCTTTCCGCCGCGCGCGAGCGCCTCCGCGACCACCCTGGGATCGGGGTCGTAGCCGGCGGGACACGCGAGGGCGAGCTCGAGGCCGAGCAGCCCCGCCGCCTCGATCCAGGAATTGGCCATGTTGTTGCCATCGCCGATCCAGGCGTAGCGGAGGCCCGAGAGCGTCCGGTGGATGCGACGCACCGTCTGGAGATCCGCGAGGATCTGCATCGGGTGACCGCCGTCCGTCAGCGTATTCAGGACGGGCACGGTGGAGTGCTTCACGAGCTCGAGGAGGCGTTCGTCCGAGAACGTCCGGAACGTGATGGCGTGGACCATGCGCGTGAGGACGCGCGCCGTGTCCGCGATCGGCTCGCCCCGGCCGAGCTGCGACCCCGACGAGGTGAGCACGATCGGGTGGCCGCCGAGCTCCGTCACGGCGACCTCCAGGGAGAGCCGGGTGCGGGTGGACGCCTTTTCGAAGAGGAGCGCGATCGATTTCCCTTCGAGGCTCTTCTTCACCGCGGGCGTGCCCCGGACGGCGAGGTGTCGGTCCGCGGCGTCCAGCAGCTGGACGAGTCCCTGGGGGCCGAGATCGGAGAGGCGGAGGAGGTGTCCCATGGAACGAAGGCGCGAGCCTACAGCGAGGACAGGACGCGGTCGACGATCGAGGCGCCCTCGTCCAGCTCGGCGAGGCTCACGGTGAGGGGCGGGGAGAACCGGAGCGCCCGGCTCCCCGCGACGGTGACCAGGACGCCCGCGTCCCGGAGACTCCCGACGACCGCACGCGCGTCCACCGATTCGCGGAGCACCAGCGCCTGGAGGAGACCGAGCCCGCGGGCCCCCTCGACGGATTTTTCGTGGCGCGCTGCGAGTGACGCGAGGAGGCGCGCGAGGTGCTCGCCCTTCTCGGTCGCTGCCGGGATCAGGCGCTCTTCGTCCAGCGTATCCAGCACGGCGAGCGCCGCGGCGGAGGCGAGCGCATTGCCGCCGAAGGTCGACCCGTGGCTCCCCGGCGGAAGCGCATCCGCGAGCTTCTCTTTCACCAGCATCGCGCCGATCGGCACTCCGCCGCCGAGGCCCTTCGCGAGCGCGACGACGTCCGCCTCGACGCCGGCGTGCTCCACGGCGAGGAAGCGCCCGGTACGACCCACGCCGGTCTGCACTTCGTCGGCGACCAGGAGCGCTCCGGACTCGTCCGCGATCTTCCGGAGCGCGGCGAGGAAGCCCGCGGGCGCCGGGAGCACGCCGCCCTCGCCCTGGACGGGCTCGGCGAGGATCGCCGCGACGTCCGGGCCCATGGCGGCGCGGACCTTCTCCACGTCCCCGTACGGCACGTGCGTCACGCCGCCCATCGGCCCGAAGCCCTCGCGGTAGGCCTTCTGCCCCGTCGCCGCGAGGGCGCCGAGCGTACGGCCGTGGAAGGACTGTTCGAACGCGATCACGCGGAACCGCTCCGTCTGACCCTTCGCGTGGAAGTGACGGCGCGCGAGCTTGAGGCACGCCTCGAGCGCCTCCGTCCCGGAGTTGCAGAAGAACACGCGGTCCATCTTCGTCACCCGGGTGAGGCGCGCGGCGAGCTCCACGTTCGTGCGGTTGTAGAAGTAGTTGGAGACGTGGATGAGCTTCGCGGCCTGCTCCGCGATCGCGGCGACGAGCGCCGGGTGGCCGTGGCCGAGCGAGCTCACCGCGATGCCGGCGGCGAGGTCCAGGTATCGCTTTCCGGCGGCGTCCCACACCTCCGTGCCCTTGCCGCGCTCGAGGACGAGCGGGGGCTGCCGGTAGTTCGGGTAGAGGGTGCGTGCCGCGGATTCGACGAGCTCGGCCTGAGTGGCGCTCATGAAGCGCTCCCTTACCATCCCCTCGGGAGCCGCGCGATCCAGATCCCCGGCGCGACCGGGGAGGCCGCGCAGAGCCGCAATCCTCGCCGCCGCCTCGGCGAATCCTTCTCCCTTTTCCGCCCGCGTCACGAAGCGCGGCGACACCGTGGGCCGCCCGCGGAGGTTCCGGACGGCGAGCGTCGTCCGGAAAGCGGCGAAGCACGCCGCGTCGTTCTCGCTGTCCCCGATGAAGGCCGTGCGCTGGACGGTCTCCGTCGGATCCATCCCGAGCGCTCGGGCGAGGAAACGCGCGGTGCCGGACGCCTTGTCGAGGCCGTCGAGCGTCACGTGAAGGTGCACGCTCGACGTCACCGTGCGCGCGCCGAGCGTCCGCGCCGTCCGCTCCGCGGCGTCGACGAGGCCACGCGGGACCCGCTCGTGCTCGGCGATGTCGAAGGTGAAGTCGCTCCGCCGGAGGTGCGCGTCGTCGCTCGGCACGAGGGACGGGAACCGCTCCCGGAGCGTGCGGACGATCCCGGCGAGCTCGGCGCTCCGCTCCTTCCGGGCGTCGCCGGCGAAGTCCACGACCTCGAGGCGCCCGTTCCGGCGGAGGCAGGCGACCGCGCCGTTCTCCGCGACGACGCCGAGGACGGGCCATTGTCGCGCGAGCACCTCGGCGAACCCGAGCGGTCGCCCCGTGACGGCGACGAGCGAGAGCCCCGCGTCGCGAAGGGTGAACAGGGCGTCGTACGCCGCGCGCTCGAGCACGCCGTCCGTGAGGAGCGTGTCGTCGAGGTCGAACGCGAACACGCGGAGGCGCTTCGCTTCGGAGGCTTCGAGTGATGCGATCGAGCGCATGGGCGAGGGGAAGGAAGCACAAAAACGAAAATCCCCGACGCCGATGTAGCGCCGGGGACTCTCTTTGGCAGCGGAAGTCCCGCTACCGACCTCGGATCACTGAACGAGATCCTTGAGGTTCTTGAGCGCCGTCGCGCGAACCTTCTTGCTCGCGGGCTTCGCCGGGATCGTGATGGGCTCCTTGGTGAAGGGGTTGATGCCCTGGCGCTCTTTCGTCGCCGGCTTCTTCACCACGCGAAGCTTCACGAGGCCCGGAACCACGAACTCGCCGGGGCCGCGGCCCGTGAGCTGCTTCCGGATGAGATCCTGGAGCGCGTCGAACACGCGAGCGACGCTCTTCTTGTCGAGCTCGGTCGTGCTCGAAACTTCCGCGATGACCTGAGCTTTGGTCAGTCTCTTTCCAGCCATGCCAATTCCTCCTGAAAAAGTCCTAGTTGGACGCCGATTCCCGCCCTCTAGGGTCACTTCGCCAGGACACGTTCCGAGGTGAGTGAACCACCAAAGGCACGGCAGCGATAACAGGCCCATCCCACCCTTTCAAGGGAAAATAAGGGGGATCCGGCCTCCGCACCTCGCGCACGCGCTCTCCGAGCGCGCCGTTCGCATGTGCCGAATGGACACACATGGGGCCGACGAAGGCCTCCATGGACTCGTGAAAAGGGCCAAAAAATGGCCCAAAAATGGCCGGATCGCGTCGCCGACTTTTTCAACGAGCATGCGACGTTAGGTCGCCATCTCTCGTCCGCTTTCAACGTTTCGAAACGTGCGCGCGACGGGTCGCAGCGAAAGTCAGCTTTTCTGCCGCTAGATTCATGCTTCGCTCCTCCGCGTCCGTCCGGTGGTCGTACCCGACCAGGTGCAGCATTCCGTGCGCGAGGAGGTCCGTGACCTCGGCGAGGAGCGGCTTCCGGCGCTCCCGGGCCTGCCGCGCGGCGGTCGGGAGCGAGATCACGACGTCCCCGAGGAGCCGCACGGGAAGCCGGGTTTTGGGCCCCCGCGAGGCCTCGCCGTCCCCCGCATCCATCGGGAAGGAGAGCACGTCGGTCGGCTTGTCCTTCCGCCGGTGCCTCGCGTTGAGCTCGTGGATCCGCTCGTCGTCCGTGAGCAACACGGAGAGCTCCGCGCCCGCTTCGCCGAGCTCCGCGAGCATGCGCTCGGCGCGACGCTTCACGACGCGAGCGTCGAGCCGCGGCGCGTTCCGGGCGTCCCGAACGACGATGACCGCCATCTTCGCGGGCGACGAGGCGCGCTCAGTCCTTCGGGATCTTCTTCGCGTCCTCGAGGAACTTCGCGAGCCCGGCGTCGGTGAGCGGGTGCTTCACTAGCTGCTTGATGACGGAGAACGGCACGGTGCAGACGTCGGCGCCGAGGAGCGCCGCCTGCACGACGTGCACGGGGTTCCGCACGCTCGCGACGAGCACTTCCGTGTCCCAGTCGTAGTTGCCGTAGATGCCGACGATCTTCTCGATGAGCTCCATGCCCTCCTCGGAGATGTCGTCCAGCCTGCCGATGAACGGCGAGACGAACGTCGCGCCCGCCTTCGCGGCGAAGATCGCCTGCGTCGGGGAGAAGCAGAGCGTCACGTTCGTGCGGATGCCCTCCTTCGTGAACTGAGAGACGGCCTTCAGGCCGTCGACGATGAGCGGCACCTTCACGACGACGTTCGGGTGGAGCTTCGCGAGCACGCGGCCTTCTTCCAGGATGCCGTTCGTGTCCGTCGCGATCACCTCGGCCGAGACGGGGCCGTCCACGACCTCGCAGATCTGCTGGATGGCCTTCTTCGTCGGAACGCCCGCCTTGGCGAGGAGCGAGGGGTTCGTCGTGACGCCATCCACGGCGCCCATCGCCACTGCCTCGCGAATTTCGCCGATGTCTCCGCTGTCGATGAAGAATTTCATGGGGGCCTCTCTCGCGCCTTCATTCCGGACCCGCGGTCCGGGCCAGAGCCAAACCTTCGGGTACCCCCGGTGTCGCACCGGCGCAAGCACGGCAGCGCCATGGTTCACGTCGAATCGCGTCGTGGGGCTTTGTTTGTGGGGGACCTTGTCCCCCGCGGCTCCTGCGGTCCTCGGCTTCGCCTGCGGTCCTCGGACCGCTCCCCCTGCCGCGCCCTAACGGGCGCGCGCTCGCCGTGCTCGCGGGTAGCCGTGAATCGGCTGGACCAATCGGGGGGCGACTCGCCGCCCTTCGGGCGAGCTCGAGGGGCTCGCGGCGATGGGGCTCGTCAGTTTCGTTTGTATACAAACCATCCGGTTCGGAGATACCCCCTCCCGTGGTTCGCCGGGGGACCGTGTATTGGCCGGACTGGCCGGGGGCCGCGGGCTTCCCGAACGGAGATATCCGGCGTGAAATCGCCGGGGTCCTTGACCGGTAGGGCGCGGGCGACCATAATCCGCCAATCTGAATACGCGGATTACATGCGCCTCGACGACTATGCGGGAACCCTGAGCCTCCTCGGCGACGAGAATCGCCTGCGGCTCTGCGCGCTGCTCAAGGACCGCGAGCTCTGCGTGACGGACCTCGTGCGCGTCACGGGCATCGCCCAGTCCCGCGTCTCGACGCACCTCGGGAGGCTCCGTGAGGCGGGGCTCGTGCGGGATCGGCGGAAGGGGCCGCAATCTTTCTACGCGCTCGCGACGGAGGCGCTGTCGGAAACGGTGCGCTCCGTCGTGGACGACGCGGCGCGGTCGCATGATCCGACGATCGAGGGCGATCGCGAGCGGCTCGCCGAGCTAGAGCGCGAGCGGAAGAAGGGCGTCCCGGAGTCCTTCATCGACGAGATCGAGCGAGACTATTCCCCCGGGCGCACCTGGCGCTCCCTCGCCCTCGGCGTCGCGGCCCTCCTGGACCTCGGGGACGTGATCGACGTCGGCTCGGGGGACGGCGCGGCGGCGAGCGCCATCGCGCCGTACTGTGGCTCGCTCACGTGCGTGGACTCGAACGAGAAGATGATCGAAGCGGCGAGCGAGCGGCTCTCCAAGTTCGAGAACGCCCGGGCGAAAGTGGCGGACGCCCAGGCCCTGCCCTTCCCGGACGGGTCGTTCGACGCAGCGCTCGTCCTGCACACGCTCACCTACGCGGAAGATCCGGAGCGGGTCCTCGCCGAGACGGCTCGCGTTCTCCGGCCGGGAGGGCGCGTCGTCGTGGAGTGCCTGAACGCCCACCGACGGCCGGAGGTCACGACACCGTACGGCGAGCGTCACCGTGGATTTTCCCCGAGGGCCCTCCGGAAACTCCTCGAGTCCACCGGCTTCGACGTCCGCACGTCGGAGGTCGCCTGCCGCGAGAGCAAGAAACCGCACCTGGAGGTCGTCCTCGGCATCGGAACGAAGCCGGGCGCCGCACCGAAAAAGAAGAGAGAGAGACCTTGACCCATCCCCACCGCCCCCTGAGCCCGCTCGAACGCGCCGTCCGTGAGCGCATCGTCATCATCGACGGAGCCATGGGCACGACGATCCGCTCCTACGGCATGAAGGAAGCGGACATCCGCGGAAAGCGCTTCGCGGACTCGAAGAAGGACCTCCTGAACAACGGGGACCTCTTCTCGCTGACGCAGCCCGAGATGGTCGGGGACATCCACCGAAGGTTCCTCGAAGCCGGGGCGGACATCGTGGAGACGAACACGTTCGGCGCGACGAGCATCGCGCAGAGCGAGTTCTTCGTGGATGACCCCCGGGAGCACGGCGGCCGGAAGGATCCGGCTTTCTTCCAGAAGATCATCGAGGATCCGTTCCTTTCGCGCCTCGCGTGGGAGATCAACGAGACGTCCGCGAGACAGTGCCGAACGTGGGCGGAGCGCGTCGCGAACGCGGACGGCAAGCCTCGCTTCGTCGCGGGGGCGATCGGTCCCCTCACCGTCTCTCTCTCGAACTCCCCCGACGCGGACGACCCCGGCTTCCGCGTCGTCACGTTCGATCAGGTGAAGAAGGCGTACGTCGAGCAGGTGCGCGCGCTCATCGCCGGCGGCGTGGACGTGCTCCTCGTGGAGACCATCTTCGATTCGCTGAATGCGAAGGCCGCCCTCGTGGCCATCCGCGAGGTGTTCGATCAGGACGGGAAGGAGCTTCCGGTCATGGTGTCCGCGGCCGTCGGTCGCGGAGGCGAGACGATGATCTCGGCGCAGACGGTGGAGGCCCTCTGGAACGCCGTGAGCCACGTGAAGCCGATGTCCGTCGGTCTGAACTGCTCGCTCGGACCGGACCTCATGTATCCCTTCCTGGCGGAGCTCGCGAAGAAGTCCTCCGCCGCGATCTCCTGCTATCCGAACGCAGGACTCCCGAACCCGCTCTCCCCGACGGGGTTCGATCTCGGACCGGCCGACATGGGCCGCTTCCTCGGCGAATTCGCCGACGGCGGGCTCGTGAACATCGCGGGCGGGTGTTGCGGCAATACGCCGGAGCACATCGCCGCCATCGCGAAGGCGCTCGCTCACAAGGCGCCCCGCCCCCTCCCCACGCCCCCGGAAGAGGCGAAACCTCGGGACTTCCTGCCGCTCCGACTCTCCGGGTCTCAGCCGTTCACGCAGCAGGCGGGAACGTTCTTGATGATCGGCGAGCGGACGAACGTCGCCGGGTCTCCGAAGTTCGCGAAGCTCATCAAGGAGAACAAGTACGAGGAGGCCGTGTCGGTCGCGCGCCAGCAGGTCGAAAACGGCGCGAACGTCATCGACGTCTGCATGGACGAAGGAATGATCGACGGCGTCCAGGCGATGACGCGCTTCTTGCTCCTCCTCGCGAGCGAGCCCGAGGTGGCGAAGGTCCCCATCATGGTGGACTCCTCCAAGTGGGAGGTCATCGACGCCGGGCTCCGGTGCCTCCAGGGCAAGGGCATCGTGAACTCCATCTCCCTGAAAGAGGGCGAGGAGAAGTTCAGGGAGCGCGCCCACGAGGTCCTGAAGTTCGGCGCCGCCGTCGTCGTCATGGCGTTCGACGAACAGGGCCAGGCCGCGAGCTACGCCGACAAGATCCGCATCTGCGAGCGCGCCTATCGCATCCTCACGGAGGAGGTCGGGTTCCCGCCGGAGGACATCATCTTCGACCCGAACATCCTCACCGTCGCGACCGGCATCGAGGAGCACAACAACTACGCGGTCGACTTCATCGAGGCGACTCGCTGGATCAAGAAGAACCTCCCGCACGCCAAGGTGAGCGGCGGCGTCTCGAACATCTCCTTCAGCTTCCGCGGGAACAACCGCGTCCGCGAGGCGATGCACTCGGCGTTCCTCTACCACGCCATCGTCGCGGGGATGGACATGGGCATCGTCAACGCCGGCATGCTGGAGGTCTACGAGGAGATCGAGCCCGCGCTGAAGGAGCTCGTCGAGGACGTCCTCCTGAACCGCCGTCCCGATGCGACGGAGCGGCTCGTCGAGTACGGCGAGAAGCTGAAGGGCGACGCCGGCGGCGGAGAAACGGCGGCGAAGAAGGAAGAGGAGTGGCGAAAGGGCACGGTGGAGGAGCGCCTCTCCCACGCCCTCGTGAAGGGCATCGACACGTACATCGATCAGGACACGGAGGAGGCGCGAGCGAAGCTCGGCCGGCCGCTCTCCGTCATCGAAGGACCGCTCATGGCGGGGATGGGCGTCGTCGGGGACCTGTTCGGCTCCGGGAAGATGTTCCTTCCCCAGGTCGTGAAGTCGGCGCGCGTGATGAAGAAGGCGGTCGCGTACCTGCTTCCGTTCATGGAGGCCGAGAAGGCCGCCCTCGCCGCGACCGGCCAGGCCGTGAAGGCGCAGGGCAAGATCGTGCTCGCCACCGTGAAGGGGGACGTGCACGACATCGGCAAGAACATCGTGGGCGTCGTGCTCGCGTGCAACAACTACGAGGTCTTCGACATGGGCGTCATGGTCCCGTGCGAGAAGATCCTCGCCAAGGCGAAGGAAGTGGGCGCCGACGTCATCGGGCTCTCGGGGCTCATCACGCCTTCCCTCGACGAGATGGCGTTCGTCGCGAAGGAGATGGAACGTCAGGGGTGGAAGGTGCCGCTCCTCGTCGGCGGAGCGACGACCAGCAAGGCGCACACCGCCGTGAAGATCGCGCCGCACTACAGCGGCGCCACCGTGCACGTCCTCGACGCGAGCCGCGCCGTTCCCGTCGCGACGAACCTCATGAGCGACGCGAAGCGGGCGGCGTTCCTCGCCGACCACGCGGCCGAATACGAGGCGATCCGCGCGAAGTACTCCGCGCCGAACTTCCGCATGGTGACGCTCGCCCAGGCGCGCGAGAACCGGCCGGCGCTGACCTACGGCGGAGGGGACGTGCCCACGCCCGAGTTCACGGGCACGCGCGTGCTCCGGAACCAGTCCGTCGCGGAGCTCCGGCACTTCATCGACTGGACGCCGTTCTTCCGCACCTGGCAGCTCAAGGGCTCGTACCCGCGCATCCTGGAGGACGAGAAGCTCGGCGAGCAGGCCCGGCAGCTCCTCGCCGACGCGAACGCCATGATCGACCGGTGGATCGCGGAAGGGCGCGCCGTCGCGAACGGCGTGTACGGCTTCTTCCCGGCGAACTCCGTCGGAGACGACGTCGAGATCTACACGGACGAATCCCGCACCAAGGTCCGGGAGACGTTCCACTTCCTCCGCCAGCAGCGCGAGAAGAGCTCGGCGAGCGAACCCCACCGCTGCCTCGCGGACTTCGTCGCGCCGAAGGGCTCGGGCGTCGCGGACCACGTCGGCGCCTTCGCGGTGACGGCGGGCCTCGGCATCCAGGAGCTCTGCGCTGCGTACAAGGCCGCGGGGGACGACTACGACGCGATCCTCGCCGAGGCGCTGGCCGATCGCCTCGCGGAGGCGTTCGCGGAGGCCCTCCACAAGCGCGCCCGCGGCGAATGGGGCTACGGGAAGAAGGAAGACCTCTCGAACGAGGACCTCATTCACGAGAAATACCGCGGCATTCGCCCCGCCGCGGGCTACCCCGCGTGTCCGGATCACACGGAGAAGGGACCGCTCTGGAAGCTCCTCGACGCGGAGAACGCGACCGGGATGAAGCTCACGGAATCCTACGCGATGTGGCCGGGAGCGAGCGTGAGCGGCCTGTATTTCGCGCACCCCGAATCCAGGTACTTCGCCGTCGGCATGGTGGACCGCGACCAGATCGAAGACTACGCGCGACGAAAGGCGCTCCCCGTCTCCGAGGTGGAGCGCTGGCTCGCCCAGAACCTCAACTACGAGACCAAGTAGCGCCTCCACGACGGCGACCGGGCCCAGGTGGGCGCCTCCACGACGGCGACCGGGCCCAGGTGGCGCGCCCCTACGAGGGGCGACAGGGCCGGGGGGTATCACCTCGCGGCTATAGTTTGTATACAAACCAAAGGGACCAGAGCACACGAGCCTCGGAGGTCACCGTCGTTCGTCGAGCCCACCCGCGCGCCGGCGAGCCCCACCGATTCGGAGGTCCGTCGTTCGCTGCGAGCATTGCTCGCTCTCCGGAGAATCGCCGGCCGGGTGCCGGGTCGAGCTCGCCGTTGCTCTCTCGCCGGAGACTTCCGTCGACGCGAGATCGTCCGCATCTTCTCGGTCGATTTCGTGCGCCGCCTCGCCTTGTTGTGGCCACCTCGGGTCACTACTGTCGGGCTTCGATCCGTCGGGGCGGAAGGAAGACGCAAATGGCACGATTTTCGGCTCACGCGGTGGTGTTCTCGGGGATTGCCTTCGCCGCCGCGGGTGCCTGCGCGCCGAAGTCGGGCAGCGTCGACGACACCTCCGCGACGCAGAAGGGCGCGGGCGGCGGAGCGTCCAGCGGGGGCTCCGCGAACGGAACCTCCGGCAGCGGAGCGACGCTCGCCTACGACGGCGGCGGTCTCCTCGGGATCGGCAACGGGTCGAGCTACGGCCGAGACGGCGGCGGCGCGGACGCGAAATGCGGAGAGCTCGTGCTCGAACCGGAGGCGATCACCGTCGAGACGAAGATCGACCTGAACTGCTCCGCCGAAACGCCCGAGCCCATCGCGCTCTACATCGTCCTCGATAACTCGGGGAGCATGAAGGACGACAGCAAGTGGACGGACGCGGTCTCCGCGCTCACGACGTTCGTCCAGTCGGACCCTTCCGCGACCGGGAAGCCGTGGACCTGCGTCGACAAGGACGGCAAGACGGTCCCTCCCCCGCCGGATCTCGCTCCCCCGGGTTCCGGATCCATCAGCGTCGCCATCCAGTATTTCCACCCGCAGAACGTCGGTTCGAACCCGAACGAGTGTGACGGCACGAGTCACGCGAAGCCGGCCGTCCCCATGGGGCCGATCCCCGCGAACGGCGGAGCGATCGTCGGGTCGCTCGGGCAGACGGGCCCTCGGGGCAACACGCCGACGGTCGGCGCGCTCACCGGCGGGACGAACTATTGCGCCGGATACCAGGCGGACAACCCCGGCAAGAAGTGCGTCGTCGTGCTCGTGACCGACGGACAGCCGAACGGCTGCGGCCTGAGCAGTGACTGCCCGAGCGGCGGCGGCACCGACTGCGTGGACCCGAACTCCGCGAGCACGCTGACGCCCATCGCGCAGACGGGCCTCCAGAACGGCGTCGTCACGTTCACCGTCGGAATGTCGGGCGTGACGGCGGACGGCTTCACGCTCCTCGACGCGATCGCGGTCGCCGGTGGCTCGGACTGCACGCCGGGCTCCGCCGGAAACGAGGCCTGCAACATCACGACGGGCGGCGCAAAGGGCTTCCTCGACGCGCTGAACACGATCCGGAGCACCGTGCAGGTCTCGAGCGCGGCGCAGCAGACGGTGACGACGACGCAGACGTCGACCCTCCCCTGCCAGTGGACGATCCCCACCCCGACGGACGGGAAGAAGTTCCAGAAGGACCTGGTGAACGTCAGCTACAGCATCGCCGACGCGACGACGCGCGTCGGCAAGGTCGCGTCCGCCGGAGACTGCACGGCAGCAGGCGGCTGGTACTACGACGTCGAGGACGCTCCGACGCGGATCCTCACCTGCCCGGATACATGCACCCAGATCCAGTCCGACCCCAAGGTCCACGTCGAGGTCCTGGTCGGGTGCAAGTCGGAACCCGCCGTCGCGCGCTGAGCGTCGAGCGCCCAGCGTAACTCCGGGACATCCGTCCCGAGCACGACCGTGCCCGGCGCGACGGCGAAGCGTCGCGCCGGGCTCTCCGTTCACATCGGCGGCACGCCACCGTCGTGGGTGAGCCGATACGTTCGGCACTCCCTCGCCGGTGGTAGGCACTCTCTGAGACTGCCTCCGTCGTTCAGGCAGGTCGCGAGACCCTTCATGCACGGTGGCAGGCCCGCGATCGCGCACGTACGGAACTCCGACAAGCAGGCAGCGCGATCGGGCGCGGCGCCGTCCGCCCCGGGCGACAGGCAATCGCGGAGCGTCTGCACGCACGGAGGCAGCGGGGGCGGCGGCGGAAGGGCAGCCTTCACGCACTCGTGGAATGCGTCCCCGCACTTCCGGACCGCAGCCATTCCGCCGTCGCCGATCGAGTGCACGCAGGTCCGCGCCGTGCTCACGCACTCGCGGAGCGCGGCGTGGACCTCTTGCCTCGACGCCCGCACGGCGTCGCGACAATCCGCCGCTTCCGCTTCGCAGTCGTCGACCTTCGGCGCGTCTCCGTCCGCGGCGTCGAGACACGTGTCGTGCGCCTTCTGACAGACGGAGAGATCCGTCGTCAGATTGTCGTACGACGCGGCGACGTCGCCGGGTGACGTCGGACTCGGACTCGGACTCTCCGCCGAGCAACCGATGAAGGTGCAGAGTGCGATCGATGCTCCGGAGGCGAGCCGGAGGATCGACGACACGCGGTGCTGGTTTCTTCTCATGTTGGGTCTCCTGTTTCGAAAATGCCGCCCGTGGCGGCGCGCCGCCGGCTGCACCAGCGCAGCCATCCCTTCGCGAGTGCGGTTTCACTCGCCACATCGAAGGTACCCACCTCGATGCACGATCAGGCAATGAAGTTCAGCGGTTACCTAGACCCGCCGGTCGCACACCATGAACCGGCCGACCGTGTGTGACCCGACGTGCACGAGCGATTGCTCGGTCGGGGAAACTCACCTCAGAGTTTCTCGATCGACTCCGACGTGCACGACTCGGGTGCGGTCTTCGGATTGCACCGTGAGGGTGTGCCGCCGGGCATGACGAACGCAGAGCCGCCCGCGTCGACGGCCGTCGGATCGGGATAGTCCGTCGACACGATGTGAGCGCCGCTCGCGAGCGCGGCCTCGCGCCGCGCGTCCGTGTCGGCGGGACGCGGGACGCCGTCGCAAGACGTTCTCACGAGGAACCCCTGCCCGACCGCGTCCGCGATCGGATCGTTCAGCGGGTCGTTCAAGATCACGACGCCGCCGATCGGCTCGTCGACGTGGGACTCGGGGAACACGATGCGGCCGGAGATGTCGTCTCCCCCGCGCGTGTAGGCGTCGTGAAAGCCCGCGCGCTCGTTGAGGTAGAAGAGCACCTTGCCGCGCGTGGATTCGATCGACGGAAATCCCGTCGTCGTCACGGCGTCGCGCAGCGTCGCGGCCGTCCCCTGCACGTCCGCCGGCGCGACGATGCGCTCGCGACTCCACACGGAGAGGATCGTCTCGTCCATGAGGTCCGCGTAGGCCGCGAAGTCGACGGTCTGGTTCAGCGCCGCTTCCTTCGGCTCGATGTGCACGAAGAGCACGTGATGCTTCGGGTGCGCGTCGGACCAAACGCGGATCGTCGTGAGGCAGTCGGTGAACAGCTGGCACGTCGTTCCCTGGTCGACGCCCGGCACGTGGTAGACGCGGAGCAGGTGCGCTGCTTCGTCGAAGTGCGTGTCGAGCTCGACCGCGCGCACGCCCTCCGACTCGAGCTGAACGTCGAGCGGCTTCTCGGAGTACTGCCAGTCCGGGATGGGCGTGCCCGGCGTCTCCACGTGATAGCTGTTGTGGGTCCCTTTGGCCTGGAGCTGGGTGATCCGGAGATCGGCACCGACCGACCCGTCGCCGCCTCCGTCGGACGCGGACGGACCGCCTGACGTCGCGCGAGAATTCTCGGAACACGCGGGAACACAGGCGAAAACGGCCAAGAACAACCAGTGCGACGAAGGCATGATCGAGAATCGTAGCGTGAACGTCACCGAACCGCCGGGGCATTCGTGCCTGCAGCGGGCTCGAGCGTCTCTTCCAGTGGACACTCTCGCGGGGCGTAAGGGCCAGGAGGCGCAGCGAAGTCACTCCGCGAGTTGACGGAGCGGTCCCGTGTGGAGGACCCTCTCCCCCTCGTATCGTCGCGGGCAGCTCGCCCGTATGGAGGTCAGTGATGAAGAACGCAGCGTCTCGCCTCGCGGGTGTGTCGTCGGCCATCCTCGCCACCGGACTCGTCGTCTCCGCTTGCGGAAGCGACGACACGAAGCCTCCCGAGGGCGCCGAGAACAGCGGGACTGCGTCTCTCACCCTCACCACGGTGCCGGCCGACGTCGCGTGCGTCCGCGTGACGGTGGCCGGGAGCCGCACGGACGTCCGCAAGTTCGACGTCATGCCCGGCCACGCCACGACGATGACGCTCGCGGGGCTCCCGCTCGGAGCCGTCACCTTCCAGGAGGACGCGTTCGCCGAGGCGTGCTCGAGCGTGACGTCCGCTTCGGTCCCGACCTGGTTCAGCGAGTCCGTCGCAGTGACGCTCGTCTCGCGAGTCGTGGCGGCCGTACGCCTCGTCCTCCACCGGAACGGGCAGGCGACGATCACGTCGGACTTCGTGGACGACGGCGGCGTGTCCACTCCCCCTCCGGCGGACGCGGGGAGCGGGGGCCCCTGCGTGCCGATCCCGCAGGCGACGGCCTGCTCGGGCAAGGAGTGCGGGACGGCGTCGGACGGCTGCGGTCACAGCTACTCCTGCGGCGCGTGCGAGTCGGACCCGTGTCTCCTCGTTCGCTGCGTGTCCAACACCTGCCAGTACTCGGCGCCCGCGTGCCTCGCGACCGGAACGCCCATCACGCTCGCGGACGGAACGACGCGCCCGATCGAACGGATCCGCGTCGGAGACCGCGTGCTCGCGTACGACGTCACGACGGGGACGACGCGCCCGCAACGTGTCTCGGAGACGTTCCACCACGCGGCCCGCGAGAACCAGGACGGCATCGTGCTGGTCGACGGCGCGCTCGTCGCGACCGGAAATCACCCGTTCTACGCGAACGGGCGCTGGGTCCGCGCAGACGAGCTCCGCGCCGGGGATCGCCTCGTCCGTCTCTCGGGGGCGGCCGCGGCGACGGCGATGATCGGCTCGGTGGAGGCGCTCGGCGGGGAGCAGGAGACGTGGAACCTCGAGGTCGAGGGAGACCACGACTACTTTGCCGGCGGCGTGCTCGTGCACAACAAGCCGCCGCCGTGCCTCTGATCCAGTCTTCTACTCGCGGTTGACCCGCGCCCACCGCGGTGGTGAACCTCCCGCATGCCCGAAGCGCGGACGTACGAAGGCGGCTGTCACTGCGGCAAGGTCCGTTACAAGGTCGAGACGGACCTCGCCCGCGTGATGGAGTGCAATTGCTCCATCTGCTCCAAGAAGGCGTATCTCCTGGCCTTCGTGCCCGCGAGCGCGTTCGAATTGCTCTCCGGCGCGGACTCGCTCACGGACTACCAGTTCAACAAGCACGTCGTTCACCATCAGTTCTGCTCGACGTGCGGCATCCAGTCCTTCGGCTGGGGCATCACGAAGGACGGGCAGAAGATGTTCTCCGTGAACGTGCGCTGCCTCGACGGCGTCGACCTCGCAGGGCTCACGGTCACGCAGGTGGACGGCAAGAAGCTCTGAAGTCACTCGCCGAAGTGCGCGCCGGGCGGCCGCGGTTCGAGCCGCACGAGCCGTGAGTCCTCCACCGCCGCCTGGCGGTGCTTCACGGCCTCCCGGTACACCGGGTCACGGAGCATTTCCACGAACGCCTCGTAGCTCGGGTACTCCGCGATGAAGACCGCGTCCCAGCGCTCGTCGGGCGGACCGATGACCGTGCACTCGAAGCGCCCGAGCCAGAACTGCTTCCCGCCCACGCGCTCGAACACGGGCCCGCTCTCGCGAGCGTAGGCGCGGTACGCTTCTTCCCCCGTCGCGACCCGTCCGTCGGCGTAGGCTGCCTTCTCGCGGAACCGGACGAGGTTCAGCATGTGGATCGGCCCGGGCCGGGTCAGGCTCTTGAAGACCGCGAACTGTTCCTTCGTCGGATCGACGTGACCGTTCATCCGGCCACGGTAGCAACCGCCGGGGTGCGTCCGGAAGGACCCACGAAAAGGAAACCCCGCGTGACACGCACCGGCCGGGGCGCGTCACGCGGGTCGTGGAGTCCGGGCTCTCGGAGCTCAGCCGCCGGCAGCCACGGTCGGCGCCGGGAGCTGATCGTCGTGGCACGCTCCGGTGAACGACTTCGCCGTGTCGTTCGGGGGCGCGAGCGGGTTGTTGCACGGCGCGCAGAGCTGGCCGTCCCCGCACGTGTCCTGGAGGACGAAGCCGTCCGGGATCGCCGGGACGCCGGGCACGTTGTAGTCGTCGATGAGGTACTTCGGCACGCAGCCGCCCTTCTGACCGTTCGGGCCGGCCGCGGCGGACGCCGTCGTGGGGTTCGAGGGCGTGCACTGCGGGAAGTCGAAGTGGATGTCCTTCGCCTTCTCCGTCGGCGCGCAGACGTAGCCGTCCTTGCACGTGTCCTTCGGGACGACGTACTGGTACTGGCTCGGCACGAGGTTCGCCGGCACGCACATGCCGCCGCCGTTGCCGCACGTGTCGAACTTCACCTTCGGCGCGCTCGGGTCCGGGCCGGGGTCGCAGGACTGCTTGCAGGCGTCCGTCTCGTCCTGACCCGCCGGGAGACGCGGATCGAAGCACGGCGCACAGAGCTCGCCGTCGGAGCAATCCGCCTTCGGGAGGTAGTTCGCCTGGTTGTAGATCTGCGGGATGCAGGTCGAGACGCAGCGCCCCTCCATGCCCTCGAGGGAGGTGCACTTCTTGAACAGGAACTGGCCGCCCGTGGCGATGTAGTCGCCCGGCGTGCAGTACGCGTCCGATCCCGGGCACTTGGCCTGGAGTCCGAGCGTCGCCGCGGGGATGCCCGGGGCGTACTGCTGGATCTGCGCCGGCGTGATGCACGCCGCGTGGACGCAGGTAGGAAGGGTGCACGCGGGGACGGAGACGTCCGTCGGGAGCGTGACCGGGGTCGTGCCCTGGCACTGCGTGACGCTGCCGGTGATGACGGCGTCCTTCGACGTGTACATCTGCCCGCTGCCGCCGCCGGAGCCCGGGGTCGCGCCGCCGGAGCCGGTTCCTGCGCCGCCCGTACCGCCACCCATCGAACCGCCGGTGCTGAAGCCGCCGCCCGTACCGGAGGGTGACGGGCTGGACGCGTCACTCGACGCCGAACAGGCCGCGATGCCGAAACCGGAGGAGACGACGAGAATGCTCGAGAAGAGGAGTCGATACGATCGCACGAAGAACCTTCCTTTCACGCGACGGGGAGGAGTCCCCGCCGCGTCGCAAAACTGACCACGTGTACCCAATTCCAGGGGGTCGAATCTGGCCAAACGAGGGCGCTTTCAGGGACTTCCGCCAGCGCCCGTCGTCCCGCCGGCACCCACGCTCCCTCCCGTCGCGGGAGCCGCGCCGGTGCCCGGCGTGCCCCAGACCACGGGCGTTCCACCGATGCCCGCGACTCCACCGGAACCGTCCGGCGGATTGCCGCCGTTCGGATCGGTCGGGAGCGGCACCGGGCACGCGCCCGTCGGATCTTCGAGCGCGATCGGAACGTTCGGGTTCGGCGTGAGTGGGTCGTGACACGGGGCGCAGAGCTCCCCGGCCTTGCACGTCATCTGCGCGAGGAAGGCGGCTTCGCCACCGGCGAGCCAGGCCGGAACGCAGCCACCCCACTGGGTGACGACGCCAGTGCTGTCCGTGTTCGGGGCGCCGATCGCCGCGAAGCTCCCGGGGACGCAGCTCGCGAAGTTGTACTTCAGGTTCTGCGTCTTCACGACGGGGGCGCAGACGGTGCTCGTGTCCGTGCAGCCCGTGTTCGTGAGGATCGTGAGGCGGTTCAGGAGCGCCTTCGGCACGATGTCCTGCGGCACGCAGCGCCCGTCCGTCTGACAGGTCGGGAAGATGAGCGGGTTCGCCGTCGTCTCCGGCTTCGGGCCCGGATCGCAGCCCTGCGAGCACGCGCCGGTGTCGGTGCCGTCGTTCGGGTTGATGCACGGCGCGCAGCGCTCCGCGTCTCCGCAGACGTCCTGCGGCAGGGCGTCCATCAGACCGTTCACCTGCGGAACGCACGTCGAGATGCAGCGCCCCTCGACGCCCGCGAGCGACGTGCAGGTCTTCGCGAGGAACTCGCCGTACGTCTTGATGTACTCGTCCGGCACGCAGACGTGCTGTGCGTCGCCGCATTGGCCGAGCAGATCGGCCGGGACGCCCTTCGGGAGCGCGCTCACCGGCACGCAACGAGACACGCCGCAGCCGGCGATGGGCGTGCAGCTCGGGAAGGAGTCCGGCGGGATGTTCGGGGGCGTCTGGCCCTCGCAGACGACGATCGTCGTGCCCGGAACGCCGATGCCGCCCGTGCCCGATCCGGCGCCCGCTCCGGCGGATCCGCCGCCACCCGGCGCTCCGCCGCCGGGACTCGAGCCACCGCTCCCGGGGCCGCTTCCGCCGGACCCCGCGGGCGCTCCGCCGCAGCCGAACTCCGGACTCGCCTGACAGTTCGTGGGACCCGAGCCGCCCGTCTGGAAGAACGAGCCCGCGCTGCCTCCTCCGCCGCCGGACGACGGGCCCTCCGCCGACGTCGCGCATCCCGAGAGCACGACGACGGCCAGGGTCGCGAAGGGCCGTACCGAACCGAACCGAACTTTTTCGCTGAACATCGATTTCACCAGGGAGTCGAAAGAATGGATTCGAAAGAGACGTGCGCCGCGCTCGTTGCGAAGGGCCCGCGCTCAGGGCCCGACGTTGTTCATGGTCCCGGCGAGGACGTCTTTCGTCCAACTGGCGAGCGTCACGCCACCGGAGAGCGGCTGATAGAAATCCGGGAACTGCTCGTACATGTGGTTCTTCCCGGCGATGAAGTACGAGGCGAACTGCGAGGCGTACGGCTGCGACCGAGTGCGGAGATCCTCCAGCCCCTGGGGATACTTGCCGGTGGGGTACGAGCCGCTCGTCTCACCGAAGCCGAAGAAGAACTTCATGATGTCGTCTTCTTCCGCGGAGATGATGGCGGCCTTCACCGTCTTGTATTTCTTCGCGCTGTAGAACACGAGGTTCAGCAGGCCGCCGCCGTCCGGCTGCGTGCAGTCCGTGCAGTCCGGCGGAATCATCGGCGCGAAGTTCCAGAGGTCCCGCCACTGCTGCTGGAGGGCCGGCGCCATGAAGCCGTCCGAGAACGGGATGCCCGAGTCCATGATCAGCGTGACCGGGACCTTGCCGAACGCGTCCTGCACCTGGTTGAAGTTCAGGCCGGCGCCGAAGGAGCCGGCGCTGGTGCCCGTGAGCACCACGCGCTCGGCGTCGGAGAACGTCGGCACGATGTGACCGACGAACTTCTGCATGTTCATGTACCCGACGAACTTCGTCGCATCCACGCCGGGGATGGATCCGTTCGGGTTCGAACCGCCGAACGCGTCGCCCGTGCAGTACGGGATCCAGATGGCGTTCCAGTCCGTGTAGGGGTTCTCGGGGTTCGTGTAGTCGAAGATGCCCGTCGTCTGCGGCGCTTGCTTCGTCTGCGTGACGCCCGGGTTCGTGACCTCCGCGAACGTGCGGCCCGCGATGGACTCGTTCACGTTCTTCGGGTTGAACGTGCAGACGGCGGTGTTCATGCAAGCACCGCCCTGCTCGAGGTAGATGACGAGCTTCTTCGACGTGTCGCTGAAGCGCGTGTAGAAGCCCGCCGGAGACCCGTCGCGGCACATCGCGCCGTCGATCTCCTGGTACGTCCACTGGCCCGCGGTCGTGCGCGTCAACGGCGCGAGCATGGGAGGCGCCATGCACGCGAACGTCCCGTCCGTCCCGCATCCGGTCGTCGGAGCGGCCCCGCCGGAGCCGGTCGATCCGCCGCTGCTGCCCGGGGCGCCGCCGCCGCCGCCGTCGCCGAGTCCGGCCCCGCCGGTCCCCATCCCCTGCCCGCCCGCGCCCTGGACCCCGCCTGTGTTCGGGTCGTCCGCCGGGGCTGCGGAGCACCCGGCGAGGGGCAGTGCGAGCGCCAGAGCGATCTCAGCACTGAAAACGAACCCTGGTTTCGCACGTCGAGTTGAGAGGGGCATCTGTGTGGATCACCATCTCGGCCGCGAGGTTCAAGCTACCAAGGAAGGCCTGGACGATCGCGGCCATCGGGGGGGCCAATTCGGGCCATTTGCATGCGCAAGATCCACACATCCAAAGGACTTTTCGGCTTTCGCGTGATCGCCCAGGGTCCGTCCGGCGAGAGCGTCGCGTGCTACCCTTCGAGGTCATGCGCCCAGCGGCACCGCGCCTCGGCACTTGCGTGGTCACACTGGTGTGGCTCACGGCGTGCGGGCGCATCGGCTTTTCTCTCCAGTCGCGCGGCAGCCCCGACGGCGTCGGGGGCGGAGCGGCTCGAGACGGCGCCCCCGGCGACGACGCGAGCAGCGGAGGCTCCGGCGGTGCTCCGGACGCGGGGCCGGGCGCGGGGGGAAGCACGGAGACCGGTGGCGCGCCGCCCGGCGGGGGCGGGACGGACGAGGGAGGCGCTGCCGGATCCGCCGTCGACGCGGGCCGAGGTGGCCAATCCGGAGGCGTCACCGATTCGGGCGCTCGAGACTCGTCACCGCGAGACGCGCCCGGCTGTCCCGCGATCGAGGCGCCCGACTACTGCGAGGGGCTCCCGTTCCTTCCGTCCCCGCCGGTGATCGACGGCGTTCCGGAGTGCGGGCTCGTCCTTCGGCCGCTCACGCCCGTCGGGTGGACGGGCGGCGCGACGGCTCCTGACGCGAGCGCGGACTACGCGATCGCATGGCGTCCCGACGGGATCTACTACTTCGTTCGCGTCCGCGACCCGAGCCTCGTCCCCGCCGCTCCCGAGCGACAGAACTGGCAGGGAGACTGCGTGGAACTCTACGCCGACGACGACGGCGACTACGTCGCTCCTCCCGCTTACGACGACCCGGGTTCACGCCAGCTCGTCGTCGCCGCGCCTCCGCCCCCGCTGACTTCGGATACCCGGGGCCAGCTCTGGGCCTTCGGCGTCGGCGGTCCCGTCGAGTGGACATCGTCCCTGTTCGGCTCGTTCGCGACGAGCGACGGCTACGTGGTCGAGGCGCTCGTCGTCGCCGCCGATCTCTCCCTCTCGAGCCTCTCGCTCGTCTCGGGCGCCCACGTCGGCGTGGACCTCAGCGTCGGGGTGTCCTTCCCGACGGATCAGGGCCCCGACGCGGGGCCAGCCGACAATCGACTCGGCCAGTACTTCCTCCGCACCGGGGCGCTCGACGGCGGCACGACGGTCCTCCCACCGTTCGACGTTCGGGCGTTCTGCCGGCCGGCGCTGATGCCGTGACCGCGCGGAGCCGGCTACACCGCGGTTCGCGCCATGAGGCTCACTCGCCCCGGCGCAACGTCGACCTGGAGCTCAGCGCGTCCCTCGTAGCGGATGCGCGGAAGGCCGAGGCCGCCGCTCGACTTCGGAAGCTGGGTGCAGCGGCCGAGCGCGCGCTGATACCCCTCCTCCGGCGACCACTTCGCGAGCTCCGCCACCACCCGACGAAGCTCGGCCGCTCGTTCGTCCGTGGTCGTGTTGGCCACGCAGACGACCAGGGCGTCTTCCGTTCGTTCGATGCGGAGGACGAGCTCCCGCTCGTCGCCGTGACGGATCGCGTTCTCCACGAGCTCGTGCACGATCATCCCGACGTGCTCGCCGACGCCGCCGTCCCCGAACCCGCGGCTCACGAACTTCGCGCAGAAGTCCCGCACGTCATCGATGTAGCCCCAGAGTGGCTTGAACTGGAGCATGACCATGCGATTGGGCGACGAGCCCATCAGTCCATTCATGGTTTCCCCTTCCGACCTTCGGAGTCCGCGACTTTCCTGGTGGTCAATCCCACCCCGGAGCCGTCCGGACCAGAATCATGAATTCTACTCCGTTCCGGGGGCGCGATGCGACTCCGAGGGATCCGCGGGCGCGATGCGACTCCGAGGGGCGGCCCGGACGTGGCAGTCCGGCGCTCCCGACGGAAAGGCGGCCTGGCGCTTTTCGCCACCCGATCTCGGCTCCTTAAGTTCGGGCCGCGTCGGTCGTTCGTGACGTCGTGGGGCATCGTCCATCGGCAACGTTCCGCGTGTCCTCGCCGCCACGAAGACCGCCGTGGCGGGCGAGCGCGGAGGAAGCGCCGGGCCTCGACGTCGCGGTCATCGCGGCGGACGACGCGCTCATCCTGGACGTCACGTCCGCGGCGAGCACCCGGCATCGCGTCCACTGGGCGAGCTCGCGCGAGGAAGCCGCGCAGATGCTCTGGCGGCACGACTTTCCGATCATCGTCCTCGACGTCGGGTTCTACGAGGACGCCCGAGCGGAAGAGATCCTCGCTCTCCGGGAGTGGACGGCGCGGGCGAGCTTGGTCGTCGTGGCGAACGACGGACAGCCCCTGCTCGATTTCCCTGGGACCGTGGGAGCGCTCAGGCGGGGGGCGTCCCGATCCGAGCTCCGTGAGGTGATCGACCGCGCGGCGCTTCATCACGCGACGAAGGACGGCATCCGCCGACGCCGGTCGCCCTGTCGGGTGCTCATCGTGGACGGCTTTCCGCCGGATGCCCTGGCGACGCGCGACGTCCTGTGCGATGCGGGCGGCGACTACCAGGCCGAGCTCTGTGGAACCCTCGCCGAAGCGACGGCGCGACTCGGGGAGACCGACTTTTCCGCGATCCTCACCGAGCTCTCCCTGCCGGACGCGCGCGGCCTCGACGCCGTCGCGAAGCTCCGCGCGGCGGCGCCGGACGTGCCGCTCCTCGTGGTGTGCCGGAACGACGACGAGGCGATGGCCGCCTGCGCCGCGAGGCTCGGCGCCGCGTCGTATCTCGTGAAGGAGCAGATCGCGGGCCCGACCCTGGCCTGCGCGATTCGCGCCTGCCTCGAACGAAAGGCCCACGAGACGGACCTCGAGTCCCGCGCGGTGCTCGATACGCTGACCGGCCTGCCCAATCGAAGCCTCTTCCTCGACCGGGTGCAGGCACTCGCCGAGGTCGCCGAACGCTCCGGCGAGCCGCTCGGGGTCCTCGTCCTGGATCTCGACGGCTTCAAGTCGGTGAACGACTGCCTCGGACACCTGGCGGGCGACGACGTCCTGGTCCAGGTGGCGACGTACATCCAGGCGACGCTCCGCGCCACGGACTTCGCCTTTCGAGTCGGCGGAGACGAATTCGTGGTCCTCGCGCCCGGCGCCCACAATCCGGAGTTCCTCGCCGAGCGGCTCGTCGCGGCCGTCGACCTCTCCCTCGAGTCCGACGGCGGCCCCCTCCACGTGACGGCGAGCGTCGGCTCCGCCCGCTACCCCCTGGACGGCGGAACGATCGAGGAGGTCCTCGCCCAGGCCGATCGAAACATGTACGCATCGAAGCACGCGAAAGCGCTCGATGCAGACCCGGGCTCGCCGCGCTCACACTGAGCTCGCGCCTCGATCCGGGCGGGGCTCGGGTCCGTCGAGCGACCACGCCGGATCGCGCGTCACAACGCGCCGATGCTGATCAAGAGCTCGGTCACGAACGAGGTCCGCGGCCGGATGAGCATGACGCGCTTTGCCG
The DNA here is from genome assembly GCA_035545855.1 of Polyangiaceae bacterium. GTDB lineage: Bacteria > Myxococcota_A > Polyangia > Polyangiales > Polyangiaceae > DASZVB01. Next base: position 5,616 of record DASZXK010000055.1, on the reverse strand, counting down.
TGGGAGGGACCTTGAACCAGTCACCGTAGGGGCTCTCTCCCGCCGCGAGGAGATCGTCGTCGTCGAACGCGACGTCCTCGTGGGTGGAATCACCGGCGACCGCATACCCGGGGGAGCCATCTTCCGCGAGCGCGGGGGGCGCGAACAGGAGCAGGGAGGCCGCGAGCAGCAGGGTCTTCATGGGACCGTCGGACACCGGGCCGCTTCCGACCTTGGGGTGAAACGTGAGACGCTCGCCGGATGAGGGTGAGCGTAACCAGAGCCGCGAAATGGACCGTCGCAACCTGGGCTGCCGCCGCGCTCGTCGCGTGCGGGAGTTCGTCGTCGGGCACCGGTGCGCCGCCCCCGGATGCGTCCACGGGCGGCTCCGCTGCCGGCGGGGCGTCGGGATCGGGCGGAGCCGGGTCCGGCGGAGGCCCCGCGGGCGGCAGCGTCGGAAGCGGTGGGACGAGCACCGGGGGCAGCTCCGCGAACGGCGGTGCGAGCGCGGGCGGCGCGTCTTCCGGTGGCGGAGGCCCGGGCGGCGAGAGCGGCGACCTCGCGAGTCAGTACCCGGGCGACGTCGGCATCGCCTCCGACCCGGACGTGATCTGGGCCGAGGATTTCGAGGAAGACTCCGTCGCGACGCTCCTCGCCCGCTACGACGACTCGAAGCCCGACGGGCTGAGCCTGGACGCCGACGTGCCGGCGAAGAGCTCCGGAAAGGCGAGCGGCAAGCTCACCGCGAACGGCGCCGGGCCGAACGCCGTCGACTTCTTCAAGCGTCTGCCGGACGTGGACGAGCTCTGGGTCCGCTACTACGCGAAGTACGAGGCGAACGTCCCCTGGCACCACACCGGCGTCTGGATCGGCGGCTACAATCCGCCCACTTCCTACCCGAATCCGCAGGCGGGCCTGAAGCCGAACGGCGACGATCGCTTCGCCGTGTCCCTCGAGCCCATGGAACAGAACACCGCGGCGCCGCGCATGGACACCTACGACTACTGGATGACCATGCACTCGTGGATGGACGTCCCCTCCGGCGACACGGCCTACTACGGTAACGCGGTGATCCACGACCCGACGTTCACCGCGAAGGACACGTGGCAATGCTTCGAGGTACACATCAAGCTGAACCCGGACCCCGCGAGCGCGCTCGGTGCCGAGCTCGGCGCGTGGCTCGACGATCGCACCCTCGCCGCGTTCACGGACTCGGCGCCGCTCGGCTACTGGGTGAAGGACAAGTTCTGCATGGACGCCGCGGTGGGGACGGAGTGCACGGACTACCGCCCCGCGAACCCGACGCTCGTCCCCCTGGACCTCCAGTACCGGAACACGTCGGCGCTCCGCCTGAACTACTTCTGGCCGCAGAACTACATCACCGACGCCGGGGGCGGCAGCGTCCACTACGACGACATGGTGCTCGCGAAGCGCCGGATCGGCTGCATCCGTTGATTCTCGGGCGCTCGGCGCTCCACGTCGGGGTTGACGGCACGGGCCGACCATTGCGACCGTCCGCGACGTGATCCGCGATGCCCGACGTGCCCTCTCGGTGAGCCTCGCGCTCGGCGCACTCGCCCTTGCGTGCAGCAAGGTGCCGGAGCCGCCTCCGCCGGAAAGCCGCGAACCACCCACGTCGACCGCGGGCGCCGAGCCTCTGAAAGCCGCTCCATCCGCCGCGGTGCCGTCGGCGGTTCCCGTCGCGTCCGGGCCGCCGTCTGCCGCCCCAGTCCCGTCCGCGGCGCCATCCGCGGCGCCGACGGAGCTCTCCCCCGCCGACGCGGCGCTCTGCGGGCGCGTCTGCGAGCGGTCCGAGCCGCTCCACTGCAAGGCCCCCTACGACTGCAGCGCGCACTGCCGCGAGCTGCTCTCCCTCCCGTCTTGCGTCGCGGCCGTGCGCGCGACGTTCGAGTGCATCTCCAAGGTCCCGACCACGGACTGGCGCTGCGACGAGGACGGCCTCCCGACCGTCGTGGAGGGCCGGTGCACCGCGGAGCAAGCTCGGTTCGAGCAGTGCCTCGGCGGGCACGGCGCCGCCCCGCGCTAGTTCGGCTCCCCGCCGCCAACCTCGAGCGCGAGGCTCTTCACGGAAGTGCGCGGCGGAGGCGCTTCACGGCTTCGGTGATCTCTCGCTCGGTGAGCGGCGCGTAAGAAAGCCGGAGGAAGGGGCGCGTTCTGCCGTCGAAAGCGAAGTGCCGGGTGGGTCGCACGTACACGCCCTCCCGAAGCGCCCGCTCCGTCCACTCGTCCACGTTCACCTCCGGCGCGACGCGGGCCCAGAGTGCCAGCCCACCCGACGGCGCCTCCGCCGACACCACGGACGAGAGCCGCGCCTCGAGCTCTGCGACCAGGTGATTCCGCCGCTCCTCGTACACCCGGCGCATCCGCCGCGCGTGACGCTGCACCACGCCGTCTTCCAGGAGCTCCGCGACCGCGTGCTCGAGCGCCGGATCTCCCTGACGATCCACCCAGCGGCGGAGAAGCGCCATCCGATCCACGAGCGGCCGCGGCGCGACGACGTATCCGACGCGCACGCCCGGCGCGAGCGTCTTCGAGAGCGTCGCGACGTAGACGACGGAGCCGTGCCGATCGGCGCTCGCCAGGGGGAGGAGCGGGCGGCCGTGGAAGTGGATCTCGTGATCGTAGTCGTCCTCCACGATGGCGAAGCGGTGCTTCTTCGCGAGCGCGAGGAGCGCCACACGCCGCTCCGGGGCCATGCCGACGATCGTCGGGTACTGGTGGTGAGGCGTCACGTATACGGCCCGGACAGGTTCCGCCTGCACGAGCCGCTCGAGCGTGTCCACCCGGAGCCCTCGCTCGTCCACGGGGACCGGCGCGAGCCGGGCGCCCGCCGCACGGAAGGCCTCCCACGCCGGCTGGTAGCCGAGCTCTTCGACGGCGACGACCGTGCCCGGCTCCACGACGGCGCGCGCGACGAGGTAGAACGCCATCTGACTGCCGCGGGTCACGAGCACGTGCTCCGGCGTGGCGGCGAGACCGCGAGCCTCGTTCACCTGCGCGGCGAGCGCCGCGCGGAGCCGCGGGTGACCGTACTCCGATCCGTAGTCCAGCGTGGCGCCGCCGGGCGCCCGCACGGCGCGACGGTAGGCGCGCGCGAGCTCGTCCACGGGAGCGAGCCGGAGATCGGGCACGCCCCCCTGGAGCGAGAGGAGCCCGCGCGAAATGGACGACGGGACCGCGGGCGCGGGAGGCGCCGGAGCGAGCGGGAAGTGCGGCCGCGCCGCGAGGGCGCCGGGCGCGACCGACGACGAGTCCCTCGACTCCGGCAGGGCCCGAGAGACGAACGTGCCCCTTCCCTGCGCGCCACTCGCCCACCCCTGCGACTCGAGCTCCCGATACGCCGCGATGACCGTGTTCCGATGCACGGACAGCGACGCCGCGAGCGCGCGCGAGCCGGGAAGCGGCGCTCCGGGAGCGAGCCGCCCCGCCCGGATCGCCCCGACGATGCCCGCGGCGATCTGCGCGAAGATCGGAAGCGTGCTCGAGTCGTCGAGCTGGAGGGCGAGCGGACGGCGGGCCACTGGTCTATCGAGAATATAAGAACTGGTACTTTTTAGTAGACCACTAGTACCCGACACTCCGCCCATGCTCACCGAACGCACTAAGCTTCGCCGCCGCGAGGGCCGCGGGGTTCACGACCCGGCCACGATCTTCGGCATCCTGGACGCCGCTCTCGTCTCACACGTCGGGTTCGTCGCCCGGGGACAGCCGTACGTCATCCCGACGATGCACGTCCGGCTGGAGGACCGCCTCTACTTCCACGGCGCGCCGGCGAACCGCATGCTCGGCACGCTCTCCCGCGGAGTTCCCTGCTGTCTCACCGCGACGCTCGTGGACGGCCTGGTGCTCGGCCGCTCCGCGTTCCGGCACTCGCTGAATTATCGGTCGGTCGTCGTGCTGGGCGTCGCCGAGGCCGTCACGGACGCGGACGAGGCGCTCGCGTCGCTCCACGCGCTCGTGGAGAAGGTCCAGCCCGGGCGCTGGAGCGGCTGCCGCCCGCCCTCGCCGGAGGAGCTCCGCGCGACGGCGATCGTCCGTCTCCCCGTCGTCGAGGCATCCGCGAAGATCCGCTCCGGGCCTCCGATGGACCTCGAGGCGGACCTCGCTCTCTCGCACTGGGCGGGGGTCGTTCCGCTCCGGACGGTGCACGGAGCGCCGGAGCCCGACCCTACGCTTCGCGCCGGCATTCCCTTCCCTCATTCGTGAGCCGAATGGATCCCGCGTCGCGCGAGCGGAGTCCCCGTTTACGCGAGCGCCGCTCGGCGTCTATGGTCCGCGCGTGGCACACGTGAAGAGGAAGTCCGTCGGAGAACGCATCGCACGGTACGGAGCGGCAGGAGCGCTCGCGGCAGCGTCGAGCCTCGCGTTCGGCGGTTGCTCGGCGGATTCGAATGCGACGAAATCCAGGGTCGCGATCGGCTGCACGCTCTCGTCCGACTGCGACTCCTCGCTCGTCTGCACCTTCGGGCGCTGCCACGTCGCGTGTCAGACCTCGAAGGACTGCAGCGGCGGCGGACGCTGCGTCTACACGGGCGAGGACCACGTCTGCCAGCTCGAGCAGGAAGCGGAGTGCCTGCACAACACGGACTGCGTGGCGCCGCTCGCGTGCGCCGTGGACGCGAAATGCCGGAACCAGTGCAACGGCGATCGGGACTGCGTGACCGGACAGAAGTGCGTTTCCTCCGGAGTCTGCGCCGATCCGGAGGAACTCGGAGCGGACGGAAACCTGAAGGTCGTGCTCGCGATGGATCCTCACGCACCGGGCGCCGGCGGCCGTCCTCCGGAACTCGACTCGGGCACGTCGGCGAACGCCGGCGGGGGCGGCGCGTCGAGCGGCGGGACCACCGGGAGCGGCGGCGCGAGCGGAGCCTCGGGGATGGGCGGCACGGTGGGAGCCGGCGGCGCGAAGCCGGCGGCGGATCCGTGCGAGCCCGGGGACGGCGGTTTCGCCCGCGAGGCCGCGCCGAACGACGACCGACAGCACGCGACGCACATCGCCATCGAGGACGCGACGGCGGCCTGCATCCAGAACGGAGCCGACCTCGACTGGTTCGAGTTTTCCGCGCCGCCGACGAGCGTCCAGGGCGGCTTTCTCGTGGTTCGCGTGTCCGACGTGGCGCCGAACGCGTCGCTCCGCGTCGGCCTCTCCACCGCCGCCGACAGCACGGAGGTCGTCTCGGCCTCGAGCGCGTCCGGCGGCGGCGACGTCACGCTGTGGATCGCCGTTTCTCCCGGAGTGACGGCCCGCGCGGAAGTGGCGCCGGCCTACGGCTCGGACGGAAACTCGGGGCCCTATTCGATCACGGCGAAGTTCCTCGACGCGGTCGAGGCCGGAGAACCGAACGACACGCGCTCGCAGGCGACGGACATCGCCGTGGGAAGCGCCGCTTCCGGACGGTTCTTCGCGGGCCATCGGACGTCCGACAATCCGCCGCCCGCCGACTGGACGGACTGGTACCGGGTGACGTTGCCGGCGGGCACGGCCGTGGCGACCGTCGGTGACGTGGCGCCGGACACGGGGGCGACCGTCCTCGTGACGGACTCGACAGGCGCGCCGCTCGAAGCCGCGAGCGCCTCCGCGACCGACGGCGCCGACGCGGTGTCGAGCGTCACCGT